>JASMKH010000003.1 GCA_030749435.1 Phycisphaerales bacterium | reverse complement strand
GGGGGCGGGCGCCCCCCCCCGCCCCGCCGCTGGGGGGGCGGGGGCGGCGCCCCCGTCGGTGGGGGGGGCCGCTCGTTTGCCGGGAGTTGCTCCCCCCTGCCTGCTGCGCAGGCTGTCCCCCCACAAGTGGGGGGACGGTTTTGGAAGGGAGCCGGTGCGGGGCCGCCTGCGGCGGTCCCGACTGGACCACGAAGAAGCGGCGATGGAACCGCAGGTTCCGATCGCCGCTTCGAGTGGGCCATACTGGACTTGAACCAGTGACCTCTTGTGTGTCATACAAGCGCGCTAGCCAACTGCGCCAATGGCCCGTGAGTGGCGCAGGATACCCGTCGCCCACCGAAGCGGCAACCTTGCCCGCTGGGGAGTACCTTCCCGTGATGCACAACCCAACCCTCAGCGACTTTCAGGAGTTCATCCGGGAGCGGTACCACCAGACCGATGCCGCCAGGGGGCCAGCTCGCACATTTCTCTGGTTCATGGAGGAGATCGGAGAACTCTCGGAGGCAATCGCATTGCGAGAGCGTGGCGACGGCGATGCATCCAATCTCCGCGAGGAGTTCGCCGACGTTCTGGCGTGGCTGGCGACGCTGGCCAATATCACCGGCGTCGATCTCGCCGAAGCAGTCCACGAGAAGTACGTCGTAGACGGTGGCCCGGCCGGCACGAAGTAGGACCCGGCTCAGGCAACGCTGTACCCTTCACCGACGATGTCCCGGATCACTGCCATTTTCACCGGCCTTCGAGACGAGCATCGGCGGGCGTTGATGCCCTTCCTCGTTGCTGGCTATCCGGGCTTGGACGCAACCGAGATGCTGCTCTCAAGCCTGCATGAGTCAGGCGCCGCCATCGCAGAAGTCGGCATTCCGTTCTCCGATCCGATTGCCGACGGCCCAGTGATCGCAGCAGCCATGCATCAGTCGCTTGCATCGGGGACGACTGTCGACGCGATTCTTGCAGCGGTGAGGCGTATCCGGCCACATACGCCCATCGGGCTGGTCGCCATGGTCAGCCAGTCGATCGTGCACCGACGGGGAGGTGCAACCTTCGTCGCGCACCTGGCAGACGCTGGCTTCGACGGCCTGATCATTCCGGATGTCGATCTGCAGGCGGCCGACGCGCTCCTCCCCGCCGTCGACGCTGCTGGCCTCTCCTTCTCGACGCTGATTGCGCCGACGACGACCGAACAGCGGCTCGCAGCCCTGCTCAAACGATGCCGTGGATTCATCTACCTGCTCGCCCGCACCGGACTGACCGGCACACGCGCCGACCTTCCAGACCTCGCCCCGCGGGTCGAGCAGATCCGCCGCTTCACGGAGCTGCCGATCGCAGCAGGCTTTGGAATCTCCACACCAGCGCAGGTCCGCGAAGCCACGAGGCACTGTGACGCGGCCATCGTCGGCTCCGCACTCGTCCGCCGAATGGCGGAGGCTGGCGACCCTGCGCAGGCAGGCCGGGAGTTCGTCGAAATGCTCGCCAGCGGCCTCACCGGCCCCTAGCGTGCTGGCCCGTTTCAGCCCATCGTGGTACCCTGAGCGGTCGCGCCCCGCGTGCCCTGTATCACCACGTCGCTGTAAGGAAACCTCTTCGCCATGTCCGACGCTCCTGAGAAGTATGAAGGCTTTGAGTTCAAGCTTGAGGAAGCAGGCCCCGCCCGCAAACGGTTGTTCATCACGGTTTCAGCCGACACGATTCAGGCCAAGATCGATGCCTCCATGGGCACGCTGCAGGTGCAGTCGACGATTCCCGGATTCCGCAAAGGCCACGTCCCCAAGCACCTGCTGGAGCGGCGATTTGGCACAGCCATGCGGGAAGAGACTCGCAATGAGCTCATGCAGGAGGGATGCCGCCTTGCATTTGAGAAGCTGGGTATCGCGCCGCTGGGGCAACTTGAGCCGGTCGATCCCGATGCTGAACCAACCATCGAGGCGGGCAAGCCGTTGGAGTTCGGCGTGGCGTTCGAGGTCATCCCCGACTTCGACCTTCCGGACATGAGCGAAGTCGAGCTTGAGCGACCTCAACTGGAAGTCGCCGACTCACACATCGACGAGGAACTCTCCCGTCAGTGCATGCGTGCCGGCACGGCCGAAGAACTCAAGAGCAAGTTCAAGGCCGCCGATCGTCTGCTCGGACGCGCCGAACTGTATCTGGAGGACGCCGAGGAGCCGATCTTCGAGCACGAGCAGGTTCTGGCGGTCATCCCAGAGAAGGGCGAGCCCGGCCAGTTGCTCGGGCTGATGATCGACGGCATGGACACGCGGTTCTCGAAGGCAAGCGTCGGTGACACCATTGAGATTGCCACGACCGGTCCCGAAGCCCACGAGCGTGAGGACATCCGCGGCAAGGATCTGAGACTGAACTACACCATCTTCCTCGCTGAGCGCATCACGCCTTGCACCCAGGACGATCTCATCGAGCGATTCTCGCTTGCTTCGGCGGACGTGCTCCGCGAGCAGGTCCGGCTCGCACTTGAACAGCAGCGGGATGAGGAGCAGGCCGCAGTGCTCCGCGAGCAGGCCCTCAAGGCCGTCACGGATGCGATCGAAATGGAGCTCCCCGAACAGCTCTCCGGGCAGCAGGCCGCAGCGGACCTGGAGGGCATTCGCATGGAGTTGATGCAGCAGGGCATGCAAGCAGATGAAGTCGAGACCAAACTCGCCGAAGTGCGGGATCGGTCCAATGACCAGACGCGACGCCGAATGAAGACCTGGTTCCTGCTTGAGCGAGTCGCCAGCGACAACGACATCGACGTGTCGGAACAGGAGATCAACGGCCGCATCGCCTCGATGGCCATGAAGCAGGGTGTCCGGCCGGACAAGCTTCGAGCCGAGTTGGTCAAGAACGACCGCATCATGCCGCTCGCCCGCTCGATCCGCGAACGCAAGGCCGCCGACATGCTCGTCGAGCAGGCCGCTGTGACGGATATCTCCATGGACGATTGGAACGAGAAGGTCGCCAGAAACAAGGCTGAAGCTGCCGCCTCATGAGCAGACTCCTGCTATCGAGCGTCGCCGGCGCGCCGCCCGCAGGGCCGGCCGAGGGCGACCTGACGAGAGTCTTCCTTCCACTGGCCATCATGGCCGGCCTGATCGTGATTGCGTGGCTGGCGCTGGTGACCGTGCGGCGCCTCAGGTCGCATGACTCCTCGGGGGGCGGGACGTTCTCACTCGAGGAACTCCGCCGAATGAAGCATGATGGCACGCTGAGCGATGACGAGTTCGAGTCGGCCCGCGAGGCGCTCTCGGGGCAGCATCTGCGAGGCAAGGACCGCCAAGGATGATCAACCTCGCAGGATTGTGTGGCCTCGGTGCCCCATTCATGGCAGGATCAGGGGTATCCGGGTCTGCCCGGAACAGTACACTGAGACGGTCCGGCTGGGACGCGAGCAGCCCGCGTAGGAGAGATTGAACACCATGTCCGGTGCACGAGACCACGACCGACCCGACCCCAACGCCGCCGAGGACCTCCCTCAGATCGTCACCGCGAGCGCTGGGGGTGGCGACCAGGGCCCCGTGGAACCGGGCGAGGGCGGAGGCGAAGGGCCAGGGCCCGGCGGAGGCGGCGACGACGGGGGCTTTCGCGGCCGCCGCGTGACCACCTGCTCGTTCTGCGGGAAGACCAGCCGTGAAGTCGGGCCCATGGTCGAGGGCCCCAGCGACATCTACATCTGCTCCAACTGCACCGACCTGTGCCAGAACATCTTCCGTCAGGAAAAACGCCGGCTCAGCACCAGCCAGCCGCTCTTCACATCGATCCCAGCCCCGAGGCAGATCAATGAGTTCCTCGACCAGTACGTGATCGGACAGGACATCGCCAAGCGGACGCTTTCGGTCGCCGTTCACAACCACTACAAACGTCTCGTCCACATCGAGGACAACGACGGCGAGATCGAACTGGACAAGTCCAATGTCCTGCTGCTGGGTCCGACCGGAACCGGCAAGACATTGCTTGCCCGAACGCTCTCACGCGTGCTCAATGTCCCCTTCGCCATCGGTGATGCGACCACGCTCACCGAGGCTGGCTACGTCGGCGAAGACGTCGAGAACCTGCTTCTGAAACTGCTTCAGGCCGCTGACTACGACTTGGAGGCGGCCCAGCGCGGCATCATCTACATCGACGAAATCGACAAGATCGGGAAGACGTCCAACAACGTCTCGATCACGCGAGACGTCAGTGGTGAAGGAGTCCAGCAGTCGCTGCTCAAGATGCTCGAGGGAGTCGTCGCCAACGTGCCGCCGCAGGGGGGCAGAAAGCATCCCGAGCAGCAATACATCCAGATGGACACGAGCAACATCCTGTTCATCTGCGGCGGATCCTTTGAAGGCATCGAGACGCTCATCCAGCGGCGGCTCGGGCACAGCCGCATCGGCTTCTCCGCCGGGTCCGAGGACGCCCAGCGGCCGGGCGGGGAGATTCTCGCTGAGGTCACCGCGCATGATGTCCTCCAGTTCGGCCTCATTCCGGAACTGATTGGACGGCTCCCGGTGATCGCTCCGCTGCTTCCGTTGACCGAAGCCGAGATGATCAGGGTGCTGACCGAGCCCAAGAATGCCATCGTCAGGCAGTATCAGCACCTCTTTCAGTTGGAAGGCGCCACCCTGGAGTTCGCCGACTCCGCCCTCTCAGCCCTCTCGCAGGCAGCCATGGAACGAGGAACCGGCGCCAGGGCACTCCGCTCCGTCATCGACGCGTTCATGCTGGACCTCATGTACGACCTGCCCGATGGCGATAAGGCCGGTCGGACCTACGTGATCGACGATCGAGCCATCGAAGGGGAGTGCACCCTTGACGGCCTCGAGCGGCCTCAGGAGGCCCGCGAGTCCGCCTGAGGCCCCCTTGGCAGCGGCGTCGGCACTTGACCAGAGGCCCCAACTCCGATACGCTCCACGATTCACCCCTTTTTGGCCCCGGAGGCAATCCAATGCCGCGCGTCTGTCATTTCAGCGGTGCTCGCACCACGACCGGCCGGAAGATCCACTATCGCGGCCGCCCCAAGTATCAGGGCGGCATTGGCCTGAAGCCCAGTGGCATCTCCAAACGCAAGATCAAGCCCAATATCCAGTCCGTTCGCGCTGTGGTCGATGGGAAGCCCACCCGGATCAAAGCCACCGCAAAGGCGATCCGCAACGGCTTGGTAGTCAAGCCCTTGCGCCGAAAGTACAGCTGGACTCGCCAGCAGAAGGCTGCAAGCGCAGCGTCCTGATTTGAGACACTTTCCGCCGGAACCTGCTCCGGTAGCGACGTTTTTTCCGGTTTTCTCGTAGACTGTCCCCCGAACGGGGCTATGTATTCAGACGGTTCAGAGCGTCTTGACTTTCCCTGGGTGCATCATCGCCTATCTGGCCTGACTCCCCTCACAACCGCTTCCACGCTCCCTGATCCACGGTATCAGCAAGAATTCGGCCCTGACTCGGCTCCCAGTGCGTGCGCCGAGCGGGTCCGTAGAGCATATGCGTGGGCTCGCAGGATGCGTGCCTGCCGGGATGTCGCTTCGGCGGCGACGAGGGTTGTGCGTGGCGACTCGAGACGAAATTGAGCGAGTACGGGATGCGACCGATCTGGCTGCACTCATCGGCGAGTTCGTGGCCTTGCAGCCGCGGGGCCGGGAGCATGTGGGGCTGTGCCCATTTCACGATGACTCCAGGCCGTCATTTGCGGTCGTGACCCACAAAGGATCGGCCTTCTACAAGTGCCACGCGTGCGGGGCTGCGGGCGACTGCTTCCGATTCGTCCAGGAGCATCTCGGCAAGGACTTCGGCGAGGCGTTGCGTTTCCTCGCGGAGCGAGCGGGGGTTGAGTTGACGCGGGGAGTTGACCCCGCGCAGGAACAGGCCGCCTCCCGGAAGGCGTGGCTTCGCAAGGCACTTGATGCCGGGCAGGCTCACTTCCAGCGGCAACTCGCGGATGATGCTGGCGGGCGCGACGCGCGTGCGGCCATCGCATCCCGTGGCATCGCACCGGCCATGGTCGAGGCATTCGGGATCGGATCCGCGGGTGAGGGTTGGAGCACCCTGAAAGACGAGTTGGCCAGCGACGAGCTCCCTGTCAGGGTTCTCGTGGCTGCCGGGCTCCTCAAGCAGCGGGAGGACGAGCGGACGTGGGACGCCTTCCGGCATCGGCTCATATTCCCCATCACCGACGAGACAGGCCGACCGATCGCCTTCGGCGGCAGGATTCTCAGCGAAGGCGAGGAGCCGAAGTACCTGAACTCATGTGAGCACGACCTCTTTCACAAGAGTCGAACGCTCTACGGGCTTCATCTGGCCCGCCGCTCGATCATGTCGACGGGCCTTGCCGTCGTTGCAGAGGGATACACCGACGTGATCGCCTGTCATCAGGCCGGATTCTCGAACGTCGTCGCAACGCTTGGTACGTCGCTGACCGAACAACACGCCCGAGCCCTCTCACGCCTCTGCCAGACCACCGTCCTCCTTTTCGACGGGGATGAGGCCGGGCAGCGTGCAGCGGCGCGTGCGATTCCGATCGTGCTCGGCCAGGACATCGACGTGCGAATCTGCGTACTGCCAGAAGATGTTGACCCGGACACCCTGCTTCGTCAGCAAGATGGACAGGAGGCATTTCGGCAGGCACTTGATTCGGCCGTCGATGCGTTCGAGTTTCTCCTGCTGCGGCTTGAGCGTGACATGGAGGAAGCCAACGGCATGTCCGCCAGGCAGAAGGCGACCGAGGCGTTCATCAGCATGATGGGCGACTTCGGCATTCACAAGGCCGCGCCGCTTCGGCGTGCCATGGTGACGTCTCGGCTGGCCGAGTTGGCCGGAGTGGCGCCTGCAGTCATTGCGGATCTTCTTGAACGCCGCCCGTCTCCTGCTCAGCCAGCAGGTGATGCGCGTTTCGATGGTCCCGAGTCGGAGGTCGAGATTGCACCGGCGCTGCGGCGGGCCGAACTGGACCTGCTCGGCATCGCCATTCACACGCAGCGGGTCGACATCGCCGGGCTCTGCGACGGACCGGCCATGGCCGATCCTGCCGCCAGACGGATTGCCGAGGCGCTGCAGCGGGCCTCGCGGAGCGACGCGCCTCTCACGGTCCAGACACTGCTCGAGTGCCTGGCCGACGAGACCGACCGGAAACTGGCATCCGATCTTTACTTTGACGGGCAGCGGCTGCTGGAAGCATCCGAGGGCGACGCCGATCAGACCATCGCACGATGCTGCGATGCCCTCGATCGGTGCCGCCGCCGCATAGATTCACGACAACGCATGGCCGACTGGAAGGCTTCTGCGGGCAGCGACCCGCAAGCCGCCGCGAAGGTCATTGAACATCTCAAGGGAATGGGCCCTCGAGCCGGGGCGATGCCACGGCCCGCAGGGCAATAGAAGGGTTTCCAGACCATGTCCAGGAGGACTTCACCAGTGACGACGATTGACACGCCCACCATGCACCCGACGATTCGCGACCTGATTCTCTTCGGTCGCGATCGCGGCTGGATTTCGTTCGAAGAACTGAACACGGCGATCCCAGACGAGTACATCCGCCCGGACAAGATGGATGAACTGCTCATCATCACTTCGTCGTTCGGAATCGAATTCACAAACCACCTTGACAAGCGAACATTCGCGGGCCCCCACTTCTACGCCCCGCTGCAGACGAACCTGCGGTTCAAGCGAGACAATCCGAAGCGGACATTCAATCTCGCAACCGAGGAGGAGATCCTCGCCCAGGAGATGCAGGAAGCAGCCGAACAACGCGCTGCCGAAGAAGCCACCGGCGCCCACATTGAGCCGCCGGATCCCATCCTCGATGAGGCGGAAGCCGCAGCCGTTCAAGAGGCGATCGGCGAGCCGGGCTCGAAGAAGATTGACGACCCCATCCGCATGTATCTCACCCAGATGGGCACGATTCCACTGTTGACGCGGGAGGAGGAAATCCGCCTTGCGAAGAAGATTGAGACGACTCGCATGATCTTCCGGCGGCTCGTCCTTGAGTCGGACTTTGCAGCCCGCGCTGCGTGTGAAGTGCTGCGGCAGGTCCATGACGGCGAACTTCCATTCGACCGGACGATGCGCATTTCGACCGCCGAAGAGAACGCCAAAGAGAAGATCGCCAGCCGCATCCCGATCAACATGGGCTCCGTGCGTCGCATGCTCGCGGCCAATGAGTCCGATTGGGCTCGAATCTGCGAGGGGGTTGCCGATCGAACCCGGGAACGCCTCGTAGCAACGATGAATCGACGCCGCCGCAGGATGGCGACCCTGCTGGAGGAGTGCTGCCTGCGGACGGCCAAGATCCAGCCCCTGCTACGGAAGCTCCAGTCGGTCAATCGCAAGTTGCAGGAGGTCCTCAAGGAACGCTCACGAGCAGAGTCGCGATCCTCCAGATACGACGCCGATGACCTGGCAGTCATGAAAGAGGAGTTGCGAGGACTGTCCGACCTGGTGCTTGAGTCACCGGAGGAACTGGCGAGCAGGATTCGGGGGCTGGAAGGCGTCTTTGAGGAATACGAACAGGGCAAACGCGACCTCAGCGGCGGCAACCTCCGCCTCGTCGTGTCCATCGCCAAGAAGTATCGCAACCGGGGTCTCCCGTTCCTGGACATCATCCAGGAGGGCAACACCGGACTCATGCGGGCGGTCGACAAATACGAGTACATGCGGGGCTACAAGTTCTCGACCTATGCCACCTGGTGGATCCGCCAGGCCATCACGCGCGCCATCGCGGATCATGCCCGGACCATCCGCGTACCGGTGCACATGATCGAGACGATGTCGAAGCTTCGGACAATCCAGAAGCGGCTCCTGCAGATCATGGGCCGCGAGCCCACGATCGAAGAGCTCGCAGTCGAAGCCGACATGAGCGTCGACGAGACCAGACGCGTCATGAACATCTCACGGCATCCGATCAGCCTCGATCGGCCCGTTGGAGAATCCGAGGACTCGCAATTCGGAGACTTCATCGAGGATGAACGGCAGCAGGCGCCGTCTGAGACCGCGACGAGTGAGATGATTCGCACTCGCATCAACGACGTGTTGAAGACATTGACCTATCGTGAGCGTGAGATCCTCAAACTGCGCTACGGAATCGGTGACGGCTACACCTACACGCTTGAGGAAGTCGGCCGGATCTTCAAGGTGACGCGCGAACGTGTCCGGCAGGTCGAGTCCAAAGCCGTGCGCAAACTGCAGCATCCCGTGCGGCGGAGGCGACTCGCCAGCTTCATGGAAGACTCTAAGCCGATTGAGGACTGAGTACGCCGGAACTGCCCGCGCTCAACCTTGCCGGGTCATCGCGTCGTCGATCGCGGCGACGATGGCTGTCGGTTCAGGCATGCGGCCGCATCCATCCGTCCGACACGCTTGCCATCCCACGTCCGGCTCCATGACTGTGAAGCCGTCTGACCGAAGTGTGTCAATGTTGCGGCAGGTTGCAGGCTGCGCCAGCATGACGGCATTCATCGATGGAGCCAGAAGTACCGGGCATCGCTTCCGGTCCACTGCCGCAACCAGCAGCGACACCGCGTCCGCCGCCATGCCCGATGCGAACTTGGCCAGTGAATGCATGCTGCAAGGGGCCACCACCATCGCGTCGGCCCGGCCAGCCAGCGCCACATGCTGACTCGTTGGGTCCCCGATGCTGGTCCACGGGTCGCGGTAGGCCGCTCGCCCTGAAAGGGCTTCCAGCGTCGCCTGGCCGATGAACCGACACGCCGCGTCAGTCATCGCGACCGTCACGGCGTCCCCTCGCTTCACCAGTAGGCTCACCAGTTCTGCCGTCTTGTAGGCGGCGATGCCACCGGTCACGCCCACCAGAATGTGGCGTTGCTGACCTGGGGAGGACATGGATCAGCCAGCCTGCAGCGGCCACCCCGGCCCCGTCGAAGCGGAACAGTCGGTGGCCCCGACCCAGCGGGCCGTGATCTTGTCCTGCATGATCTCGTCAATGACGATCTCAAGATCCGTGCGCCCCTCACGCTCGACCAGTGGGCGAGCCCCGTCGACGGCGATCTCTCGCAGCCGCCGCTGAATCAGCGCACACAACTTGAAGCGGCCACCGATCTTGTTGACGATCTCATCGCTTCGCAGGGCATCGATCATGGGGGCGGTACTCCTCGCTATGGCCCCGGAGGGGGCCGCAATCGGGCCATGCTACCGCATCGCGGAAAGCCTGTCGAGCGGCCCGCTGCGGTAGACTCCCCCGCTTCGGAGCGCCCAGTGTGTCCTCCCCCACGGCCGGAGCCTCACGAGAGATGCCCAGCACCATCCGAAGGATTCGACGCGCAGGCCTGCGAATCGGGCTCCATGGCGACTGGTACCTCTACCTGCTCGCTGCCGGGATCGGTCTGCTGATGGGCGTTGTCGCCACGCTGTTCCTGGCACCGCTTCGAAAGATCGAGACCCTCGAGTCCGCCCTGAACCCCGCCGTCATCTGGACGCTCGTCCTGCTCGGACCGGCGCTCGGCGGTCTTCTGGTGGGTCTGGCCCGCCGGTGGATCAACGCCCCCTACATCGGCCCCGGCGTCACGACGGTCATCTACGGCGTGCTGCGTCAACGTGGGCGGCTCCGGATGCGGGTTGGGGTCCAGAAGTGGATTTGCAGCACACTGACGATCGGCTCCGGTGGGTCGGCCGGGGCGGAGGGTCCGATCGTCACCATCGGAAGCGTCCTCGGCTCGAGCATCGGCAGGCTTCTCGGAGTCAATACGCAGAACATGACCACGCTGCTCGGGTGCGGCGCGGCAGCGGGAATCGCTGCCGTGTTCAATGCCCCGATCGCCGGGGTGCTCTTCGTCATGGAGATTCTGCTTCGGGACTTCTCACTCCGCACATTCACGCCGATCGTCATCTCGGCAGTCGTCGCATCCGCGTCGATCCAGGGCATCCTCCATGACGAGGCAATCTTCCAGATCGGGGGCGACTTCATCTCCATGGAGGGCGACTTCCGCATGGTCTACATGCCCGCGTACATTCTGCTCGGGCTGGCGTGCGGGGTCATCGGAGTGGTGTTCATTCGAGGGCTGAATTACTCCAGCCGTCTGGCAAGCGGCATTCCCGGGCCGACGTGGCTCCGCCCCATGGTCGGGGGCCTGCTGCTTGCAGTCCTGGGTCTGGTCTCGCTGCTGATCCTGGGGCCTCAACTCCCGGCGTTCTATGGAAACGGATATCCGGAAGTGGCGGAACTGCTCTCGCCGGGACAGTATGAGACAAGTTCCGAGACGCAGGCGATGGGCCCGCTGCTCCTGCTTCTGGCGGGCATGCTCGCGTTCAAACTGGTGGGCACCTGCGTCACCATCGGCTCGGGAGGCGCCGGAGGCATGTTTGCCCCCTCCCTGATGATGGGCGCCCTCATCGGCGGGCTGCTGGGGCTTGGACTTGAGTGGGTGGGTCTGCTTGAGCATGGCACCCCGGCTCGATTTGCGCTCGTCGGGATGGCCGCCATGGTCGCCTCCGTCACGCACGCCCCCCTCACCGGGATCCTCATCGTCTATGAACTGACCCGCCACTATCAGATCATCCTGCCGCTCATGCTCGCCGCAGTGGTTGCCACCATCGTGGCACGGTGGCTCTGCAGAGACTCCATCTACTCGGCTCGCCTGCGTGAGGCCGGCATCAGGCTCGGCGGCGCTGGTGACCTCACCATTCTGAGCCGCCTGACGGTCCAGGATCTCATCCTCGAAGACCCGCAGACCATCCCGCTTCGCAGTTCGGCTGCCGCGCTGGTCGAACAGGCCGAGCACGGCGGCGCGGGTGACTTCGTGGTGCTCGACGAATCCGGGGAGTACTGCGGAATGGTGACAGACAATGACCTCAAGGCGGCATTGATGTTCCGCGAGGCGATCCCCCTGCTGCAGGTCAGTGAACTGCAGCGGACCGACCTGCCGATCATCACGCCGGACGAGACGCTGGATGTCGTCCTCGAGAAGTTCTCGAAGTCGGATGTCGATGCCCTTCCTGTGCTGATCGACGGAGACCCGCTCCGCGTCTCCGGCCTGATCACCCGCAATCGGCTCATGAAGCGGTATCAGGCAGCATTGGATCTCGACAATGCATGAGCCCACCGGCAGTCTGGGAAGACGCGAGCGCATCCGTGCCAAGCGTGACTTCACGCTGCTGCTTCGCCGCGGCCAGCGGGTGCGATCCGGCCCGCTGCAACTGTACATGCGGCCTTCCGACGCCACACACTCGCGACTCGGCATGGCGGTGTCTCGACGCGTTGGAAACGCCGTCCGACGGAATCGCATCAAACGCCTTGTCCGCGCCGCCTTCCGAGTCGCTCGCCACCACTGCAAGGCGCCGTTGGATCTCGTGGTCGTCGTCTCACCTCACGAACCCGCGATCCTCGGGGACTACACCGAGTGGTTGACCGAAGCCATCCAGAAAGCACAAAGCGGCAGGGAACGCCCCGCATGAGGCCCCACCAATCACCGCTGGCGATTGTGATGCTCGTGGGCATTCGCTGCTACCAGTGGACACTCAGTCCGCTGATCGGCGGACACTGCCGGTTCCAACCGACTTGCTCGAGATATGCGGCCGAGGCCATTCGGCGGCACGGCGCGGTCAGGGGCGGCTGCCTGAGCATCAGGCGGCTCACCCGCTGCCACCCGTGGGGCGGCGGAGGATGGGACCCGGTTCCGGACGAGCGGGATCCGTGACTACCGTCCCGCCTGCCATTCTGTGCATCGGCCGCAACTACGCCGCCCACGCCGCGGAGATGAAGTCGGCCCCGCCGCAGCGGCCGACCGTGTTCATGAAGAATCCGGCCTCGGTGTCGGGCCCCGAGCGCCCGATCGTGATTCCCTCGATCTGCCGCGAACACGGTCCGCAAGTGGACTACGAGGGTGAGTTGGCTGTCATCATCGGCAGGAACTGCAGGGATGTCAGTCCGTCCGAGGCATTGGCGTTCGTCGGCGGCTGGGCGGTCGCCAACGATGTGACCGCCCGGTGGTGGCAGAAGGAAGGATCAGGAGGACAGTGGATCCGGGGCAAGAGCTTCGACTCGTTCTGCCCCATGTCGACGCCGGTACCCGGCTCGTCGGTCGCTGATCCTCAGCAACTCACGCTGACAACCACGGTCAACGGTGAGGTTCGGCAGCGAGGCTCCACCTCGGACATGTGCTTCCCCGTCGCGTCGCTGATCGCGGAACTCAGTCGAGGCATGACCCTCCTGCAGGGGACGGTGCTGCTGACCGGAACGCCCGAAGGCGTCGGCGTGGCCTGCCAACCACCCCGGTTTCTCAAGCCGGGGGACCTCGTGGAGGTCGAGATCCCCGGCGTGGGGTCGATACGCAACCGAGTCGTCGACGAAGTCCGCAATCACGCTACTTGCGAATGACCCCAGCAGCCTCGGCATCGTCGGCAGCCTGTTTCTGCTGAAGCGCCCGCTGCGCCAGTGCCTCGCGATACGCCGCGATTCCGGGCGGCTCGGGCAACAGGTCGTCAACCGAAATCCTCCCGGCCAGAGGTCCCCACTCAAGTTCACGCGCGATTGCCGGTCGTATTCGATCGGACGTGCGAAGTCGCAGCTCCGGCTCAAACTCATCGACCTGCGTCCAGATCTGGATCCGTTCGTCGAATGGAATGGTCGGGTCCGTCATGACCTGCAGGAATGCAATCTCGGCCGACTCGCCAAGCACTGCGAGCAGATCCCGCATCCGAGCGGAACCGAGTTTGGTTTCGTAGTCGATTCCCTCGTGCGAGCGGAAGTAGTTCGTCACATCATTGGCGAACCGCACGGCGTCCTTGTAGATCTCGGGCCGCCGCTGTCCGATGCCGGCCCGGAATCCGAATCGGAGTGAGGCGACAACGTCACTGGGCGCCATGTGCGGCTGCCGGTCGTACTCTTCCTTGGTGAGGTTGAGCACGAACACATCGAGGTCTTCGTTGTACTTGTGGTTCGGGGGGCTCGCTCCGGTGCCGAAGAGCCGATCCAGACGGTCGAGCATGGTTCGCGCACGGTCCATCTCGCCAGCCCGGTAGGCCTCGCGAATGGCCGAGGACATGAAGTTCTCCATGAACGGCAGGAACGTCTCGCCCCCAGCTCCACGGGCATCGATGTACTTGATGTAGAACTCCTCAAAGAGGCGGTCCACCGTGTCAATGAAGCGCGGCTCAGGGAACCGGCTGGGCATCACCGGCGAGAACGGGTCGTAGGTGATCCTGCCGGACCGAGCCAACGCCTGCAGCGAGTGCAACTGCTGGCGATCGATGTTGATCGCATTGTGGATGTCCTTGTTCTCGACCCGGTGATTGCCCTGCTCGGAGCCCCGCCTCGCGAAGTACAGCGCGTGCGACTGGGGGTGCCGCCAGTCCAAGGGGCCCAGATCCCGCGTGTATTCGTACATCCGGACCGGGTCCATGTTGTACTCGTCCAGAAGGATGCGGTGCCGCAGGTGCGACAGCAGCGTATCCCATGCCTCCGCATAGGCCTCATCCGCCATCAACTCGTCCAGCGCGCGGAAAATGCCTTCGTCCTTCTCCTCCAGCAATGCTGCAGCGTCAAGCTTGTTGGCAATCCAAGACTGCTCGCGAATGGCATGCCACCACGCGATCTTCTGCAGCAGCGTGAGGTCGAGCGCGATCTCCGGATCTCCCGTAAATGGCTCCAGACGGTTGCCGAGTTCGTTGATGAGTTCGGTGATCTTGGGCGTTCTGGCCAGGGCGGCCTCGAAGGTTGGGGCGGCATCGGCGACCTTGCGAATCCACTCAACGCGAGCGTCCTGATCCACAGGCGGCTCGCCGAGCAGTTCGTGCCACTCCTTGGCAAACTCGGTCTTGTAGTAGGGATGGGCATCATCAGTGACGCCGTCGACCTTGTGACCCAGCCAGAAGGCCAGGTCCTTGTAGAGCAGTTGATCGTTGGGGTTGTAACGAAGGCCCTCGTTCCGAAGCAGCCGGATGCCCTTGTCCACCCAGTCCCAACGCTCCTCGTTGGTATTGGTCATGACCGAGATGTTGTAGGCCATGTTGTGCCCGTGGAAGATCCAGACCTGTGGGAACCTGGGCTGCAACTTGGTGATGAGGCGGGCATCCTCCAGCATGTCGTAGTAGAGCCCCTCCTCCTGCTTCATGGTCGCCTTGATCCAGAGGTAGTCGACTACGAGGCCGCGAAGCGCACCAATCGCCGTACCGAGCGCCACGATTGGCGGAGCGTTCTCGACCGAGACGTCGGTGTACCGAAGACTGTGCCGCTCCGCCTGATCCATGATGCCGGGCAGCATCGAACCACCTACCGCCAGGCCCGCGATGGCAACCCCGACACATCCGACTTGAATCAACCTGTCACGAAGCATGTGCCGTTCCTGCTGCCCCTACTCACCGCTGTAGATGGCCAGTTGCCGCCGAGAGAGAATCAGCCAACCGACCGCAATCGCGCCGCCACCCCACGTAAGCAGCATCGTCAGGCCAGCCCATACCTGGCTCCACCCGATGAGCCGCCCCTGAACAAGACGCTCCACGGGCTGAAGTTCGCCGAAAGCACGAAGCACATACACCATGGCGCTGGCGACGGTTCGCACGAGCCACTGAATCGTGTCCTGAATCGCCTCGCCGACTCCGCCATCGCCCGGGGGGCCTCCGCCATACAGCGGAATCGCAGAGGCCAGCCATGGTGCCATGCTCGCCCCTGCGTAGATCGTGAAGACGGCCAGACATGCCACCGGGAAACTCAGCACGGTGGCCAGTCCACATCCCAGCGCAGCCAGAATCGAGAGCTTGAGCAGTACCAGCGAAAGGGCCACCAGGAAGTTCCCACCGAAGGAACCGTCCGGATAGGTAATCTCGAGTTCGTCCGCCACCCAGAAGAGTTCAAAGGGTTGCATCCCCCCGCCCTCCATGGCCATCGCCTCCAGGTTGACCGGACCCATCCAGTCATTGCCCTTTCCCGGTGGCACGTGGGTCAGGTTGACCAGCGAGATGTCGAGGGTCCCGTCTTCGTTGATGGCTGCAGCCGGAACGTCGAGATGTTGCGGCACCGTCGGAACAAACGCGCCGATGACCCCCTCGGAACGATCTTCGCCGACGGCGAATCCGACCAGCCGCCGCTCATGTTCGTCAGAGAGTCCGCCAAGCAGCCGGAATCCCAACTGCACCGGCTCGCCCAACTCCCGGGCACGCTGCAGACCTTCAAAGTGAAGCACCACCCAAGGCGGGCTTGAGCGATCCATCACTGTGGGGATCCGCCGGCGTTGCTGGTCGAACTGGTCGAGCACACGTTTGCGAAGCGTTCGGTACACCCTCAGCGGCACGTCGGCGTCGACGTAATCCTGGAACTCGGGGTCCTCAAGCAGGATCTCGTCGATTCGACCTCGAACATCGCCCTCCTCCAACTCCTCGTACGTCGGAAGCCTCGTGCTGCGGGCGACGAGCACATCCCGTTCCAGCGCCGTGAACTCCTCGAAGTCGGCGACTGTTCGTGGCGCTGCTGAGTTCTCCAGGTATCTGACATAGCCATACGACCACGTGCCAGCCACCACCATGATGGTCGTACCAAGAAGCACGACTCCGATCCACTTGCCCAGCAGGTATTGCAGACGCCCCAGCGGCTTGGTCGCAATGTGCCAGATGTGGCGATCGCGCATGTCGAATGACACGGTACTGCACGCAATGACGAGCACCATGATCGCCGCCATCGCATAGGAAAGGTCCAGACTGCGGATCAGGTACGCCTGCACGAATTGATCGATCGGTGCTTCCTCATCCATCGTCAGTGGCAACAGGGGAAGTGCCACCAGAAGCGTGACGACAAATCCGAGCGCCAGCCGCGTTCGTGAAACTTCACTGAGAAGCGTGTGCGCGACGGCTGCCCAGCCCTGCCCTCCGGACAGGGCAAGTTGGAGCACGCGAATGAACAGCAGAAAGGCCGACAACAGCAGCGCCATCGACAGGGGAACCCCGATCCATCTGCTCCAGCCGAATAGCCAGAAGGCAATCGACACCACAAGCCCAACCAGCAGGAGGCTCCCAACCCTGACGGCGAGGCCCGTCCAGATCACTGCAGCGCCAAGAACCATGACGAGGATCATGAGCGTCCAGGCCAGTTCGGTTTCGAGCAGCAGCCACTGCGGCGCCCAGGACGGAATGTCATCCCTGAGGAGCAGCATGACCAGTGCCTGGGCGTGCTGCACCGTGCCTTCTTCGTCGATAAGCGTCTGCAGCACTTCCAGGGGCGCGGCGAAGTCCCGGTCCTCGATGACGACCGAGCCATTCTCTCGAAGCAGCATGCCGAACGTCGCCGCATCATCGCCAGCGAACGCGACGACGATTGAACGCGCCGCGGCGTCCCAGTTGTTTCGAATCGAGATGATGGCGCCGAAGAAACCGGCGCTGCCCGCCAGCACCAGGACTGTCAGCAGGATCCGCACCCACCGAAGCCGCTGAAGCTCATCGGCTCGCCTTGAGAGCGCCGCGCCGAACGTCATGAATCGTCACGCCGCTGCGGCGAGTCGCCATCGTCGCCACCAAGCAGGCCTTCGATAAGCGAGGTGTCGACGTCATCGGCCACCTTGGGCAGCGGCGCCGCTCGCCGCGTGACTGGAGGCGGCTCGTCCTTCACCAACTCCTCCAGCACTTGCTTGCCGTCATCTTCGGGCGCCTTCGCAGCTTCCGCCGCAACGACCCTGGCCCGCGACTCCCGCACGCGATCGGCCTCCAGATGTTCGACGAGTTCTTCCCCGGTTTCCGGCTCGGACTCTGACTTCAGAAATGCCGCCGTCTGCCCTCCCTCGGTGGCGCCGGAGGTTTCAAGACGCTCCTGCCGCGCCTGTTCGACGATATCCATGAACAGGTCTTCGAGACGCTGCCGCGGGCTGTTCACCTGCTCAATCGCGGTCCCCTGACTTCGCAGGACCTCTTCGATCCGATCGATCGTGGCTTGATCCAAGCGGCTCGTCTTGATGACGGTTCGTTCACTGTCCTGAAGCAGTGACTCAGTCGTACCCTCCGCGCGGATTCGGCCGCCATAGAGCATCACCATGCGATCGCAGACATCCTGCACGTCGCCCAGAAGATGCGAACTGAGAAGGATCGTCTTGCCCCGCTTCTGCAGGTCCATGATCAGGTCCTTGACCTGTCTGGTGCCGATCGGGTCGAGCCCGGACGTCGGCTCATCAAGCACCAGAAAGTCCGGATCGTTGACGAGTGCCTGGGCCAGTCCGATGCGACGCATCATGCCTTTGGAAAACTCGCCCACATGCCGATGAGCGACACCGGAGAGCCCGACCATCTCAAGGAGTTGTTCTGACCGCTTGCGTCGGTCCTGCCGCCTGATTCCGAACAGCTTGCCGTAGTAGTCGAGCGTCTCCAGCGGGCTGAGGTAGCGATAGAGGTAGGTCTCTTCCGGCAGGAAACCGATGTACTTCTTGACAGCGACGTCAGTCGGCGGTCTGCCGAACACCGAGAGTCGCCCGGCGGTCTGCCGAAGCAGCCCGAGGATCATCTTGATCGTCGTGCTCTTACCCGACCCGTTCGGCCCGAGGAGCCCGAACACCTCGCCGGGACGAATCTCAAAGTCGATGCGGTCAACCGCCGTGGCCCGAGTCCGCATCCAGAAGTCCTTGAATGTCCTGCTGAGCCCTCTGGCCTCGACGATTGGACGATCGCGTTCAAACTGCTGCATCCGCTAGCGATCCTCTCTCATACCGCGAAGGCGGCCGGATTCATCGATCACCATCTGCCTGGCGGCCTTGTCGCCCTTGAGTTCGCCGATTCGTCGATAGGTGTCCACGGCAGTGCCAAGGGTACCTCCCCATGTCTCATCACTCCGCCGTTGCAGATCGGTTCGGCGGCGGGCGTCCCGCACGTGCTGCAACCCGGAGATGTCCAGTCGAAGCGATCCGAGCCCTTCCGGCACCATCACCAGTTCGGCGCTCTCGCTGGCCATGAGCCGGCCGCGGGCACCCAGAATGCGCTCGGCGATGATCAACTCCGGATGCACTTCCCACTCGCCCCGCAGACTTGCGAATCGCCTGGCCTCGCTGCCGAGTGTCCGCTCAATCTCGGTGCGGTATCGCTCGGCCGCGCTGAGGGCCTTGGAGACCTGCCCGCTGATCTTGCCGCTGGCGAGCAGTGCGTGAATGCGATCCAGCACTTCTCCCTTGGCCGTCTCGTCGCCCCACGCGGCCTCATACTCATTGAGCAGATGTTCGATCTCGGTGTAGTGCTCGCCGGCAACCCCGATCAGCCGCTCCTGGGCTTCCTGTCTTGCAGCCTCGATGTCGGCCTCGACCTGCTGACGCGCCTTGGAGAACTCCTCGAATGACTTCTGCAGAAACAGGGGTGGCTTTGGTTCGTCCAACAGGCTGACTTCGGCAATGCGGATTCCGCAGTTGGTGGCATCGAGCATCCGCTGCGCGCCGCTGCGGAGCATGCTGCGAAGCGTGTCGGCTGAGAAGTCCTGCCGCAATTGGGTGAGCGTATGCTTCGCCGCGATGGCGACAGTGGCCTGCTGCAAGGCCAGTTTGACCAGGTTGTCGGCATCGCCATCCGGAACGGTCTCGAGAAATCTGGTGGCGTCGATGACCTCGTAGCGTGCCTCCGAGGCCATATGGCCGATCTCGCCAGCGGCTGTCAAAAACGATCCGTCCCGCTCGGGCTTGATCCGATCGTTGGCCTTGGCCGTCCGCACTTCCATCTCGCGGCCCTTGACCCCGAGTCCCCGCGTCCGGAACACATCTCCGTCGTCGATGGTTCGACCTTCCGCCTGAAAGAGCACGAACTCTCCGACCGGCGGCGGCCAGTTCATCCGCAGACCGGGCTCCAGTCCTTCCGACTCGGAGATCTTTCCCCAGACCGTGGCGACTCCGCTCTGGTTGGTCTCGATGGTCTTGAAGCCCGAAAACAGGAACAGCACGAGCAGCACCAGAATCGCCGCCTGAAGAAGCCTGAAACTCAGTTGCAGCGCCTCGGCGAGCGAGCGATTCGCAGGATCCATCGCCTCCCGAAGCTGCGCTGCGTCTCCAACGTGCGAGGTCACTTCCAACTGGGCCGACGCATCGCGATGGCGGTGCGGGGTGTTGTCCTGATGGTCAGGCGTTTCGCTCATTGGTCCTGCTCCGTCCCGCTCACGACGGGAAGTACGCCCGGCGAACCGTCGGACTCGAGGAGGTGCCACGGGGCCACAGCCGTATCGATGACGTAGGTCGTGTTGTCGGAGAGCGAGCGTTCGAGTGCATCGATCCAAAGCAGGAAGATCGCCAACTGCTCATCCTCACCCATCTCGGAGAGGTAGTGGGCACCGAGTTCCTCACCCTCCGTACGAATCTCCTGAGCCCGCTGCGCGGCGAAGGCGAGAATCTTCTCGGCCACGCCCGATGCGTGGGATCGAATGCGCTCAGCCTCGGCAGAACCTCTCGCACGCTCGCTGTCGGCCAGCGTGTCGCGGCGGGCCTGCATGCGGCGAACGACTTCGCTCGTGGTCGACTCCTTGAAGGCGATCCGGCTCACACCGACGGTCACAGGATCAATGCCCTCGGATACCGAGGCCGACATACGCTTGAGAATCGAATCCTCTGCATGGGTCAATCTGCTGTTCTCGCCCAGCAGTTCGTCGAACTTGTACTCCGAGAGCGACGTCATGGCGTCCCGGAACTGCGTGCGGAGCGCATCGCGGGCTGCGGCGAGATCGGGGAATGACTGGTAGAAGGACAGCGGCCCAGTGCCCTCCTTGTCGACCCTCCAGAGGAGGAAGCCGCGAACGACGATCTGCTGGCCGTCGGCGGTCTGGATGTTCTCCAGCGGCGACTCCAGGATCTGGAGCCTCGTGTCGAACAGGTGCACCGAGTCGGCGAAGAAGGGCAGCCGGAAGTGCAGGCCGGGCGTCCTGATGATGCTCGACTCGTCCACCTTGCCAAAGCGGCTCTGGACCGCGACCTGGTTGAAGGACACGGTAAAAGTCATGCTGAATATCGCCAGTACGCCCAGGATGACCAGGCCGACGATGATCACTGCTGCCTTTTTCATGGCGGCTATTCCTCTTCCTCGTCGCCACCGACAAGGGACTCACTGAAGACGGTGTTCGGCGACGCGAGTTCGCGCAGTTCAAGGTTCAGGTCCATGTGTTCCGGATCAATGCCCATCACGTACTTCCGCATGGTGGGCAGATGTTGTGCATACAGTTTCATGATTGCCCGCTGGCGAAAGAGTTCGGGCGCCGCTTTCCAACTGGCCTCCTGGCCGCGGACGCGAGTGGCCTGCCCCTGCCGGGCCAGCAGTTCAATCCATCGGTCTCGCTCGGCGGCGGCCAGAATCTGGTAGCCACCTCCGCCACCCTTTCGAACGATCTTCTCGGCTTCGGCGACGGCAGCGTCCAACTCCGCCTGGGCAGCCGGCCGGTTGGTCTCTGAGGCAGCGCCCAATGCGGCTCGCAACGCGTTGACCCGGTCCACCGCCGCAACAGCCTCCTCCACGTACTTGGGGTTTCCGACAGCCTGCGTCAGCGTGGAGCTTTCCTTGCGTTCGGCATTCGCCACAGCCCGGTCCGCCTGCTGAATCGCCACGGGCAGGTCTTCAAAGGCCCGCGCCGTGTCCTCGGGTGGGGCGATGATCGGGATGTCCACAGACACCACCTCGATTCCCGCCTCAAGCGAATCCAGCCGCTTCTGAATCCCGCTGGCCAGCATCTCGCCGATCTCGCCGCGGCGGGTCGTGAGCAGATCGTCGATTCCAAGCGTGGCAAACAACCGCGTCGCCTCGGCAAGAGAAATGCCTCGAAGAATCTGTTCTCGATCGGTGAACTGCCTCCGGCGAGCCTTCTGATCCGTGCCGAACTTGAGGTACTGAAGCAGGCCGCCGCCGTCGTCATCCGCTGCCGCTCCGCCCCGAACCCGCCACAGCAGACTGAATCGAGCGCCGACCAGAGACCAGCGGCCCTCGCTGATGACGTCGTCGTCGGCATCGCCGAGATCCATGATCAGGCTTCGAGCGGCCGCCTCACCGAGAGACGAGGGCCTGACGATGAACATGACCTCCTTGGCCTTGTTCGCCAACCGAGAGGGCTTCGTCCAATTGTCATAGTCGGTCCGCCCCGCCTCGGGCGGCGTCACCGGAAGTGATCGGAGTTCGGAGATGTCATGGAGTTCCGCATACTCCAGCGGCCATGGCAGTTTCCAGAAAGCGCCCGGCGGCTGCACCTCCCGTTCGCCCACGGGGACGATGCGACCGCTGCGAAGGCGCAGCCCCTCCTGCCGGCCATCGACCACGACGAACATGCTCATGGCGAGCAGCGAAATGATGCTGAGCGCCGCCAGCCACACGCCGCTTCTCAGGACGAGTTGATACCCCCAGGAACTGGTGATATCGAAACCGAACTGGTAGTTGACCGCCTCGTTGAGCGTCTTGACGAATGAGTCCGGCCGAGACAGCAGGCTGAGCGATCGCGAGTCAAACCCGGCGCGTGGGAACTCGCCGGCGACTCGGGGTCGGTATGCATTGAGCACGATGGCGAGCAATACTTCCGCCGCAATGATGAACATGAAGATCGCGATACCCCAGGACACGCCCTGCACCACCATCGGGAGGTCGAAGAATCGGAAGACGACTCCAACGGCAATCGCCAGACAGATCAGCGCATTGCCGACCATGACCCCAGCACCGGCTCGCAGATTGCGCCACGCGGAAAACTCCGCCATGCCCGCGAGGAATCGGGAGAAGATGAACGCAATCACGGCAAAGGAGAGGTCGATCGCGACGATCCAGCCGCGGTGCTCGGACATCAGAAACTCACTCGGCACCTCTCCCGTGGTCAGCCGCCCCATGAAGGAGACAACCATCCATCCGCCAACGACCAGACCAATGGCCAGTGCAATGCTCAAGCCCGGAAGGAACCACCGGTAGAGCATTCGAAGCCGCCGCGCTGCAACACCGCCAGCGGCCCCCTCGAAGAGCGACGTCTCGCCGGAGACCTGCAGGAGTTCATCGGTCTCAAGCGACTCGATCCGCTCCAGACGATGCTGGTTGAAGATGACCAGAAGCCCGAGCCAGACGACCAGCGCCAGCAGCATCCAGATTGATGCGATGACACTCCCTGTGTCTCCCAGGGAGAGACCGAGAACCAGAAGCACCGTCCCAAGGGCCGCCTGAAGCAGGAAGCCAAGTCCGGCGATGTTCGTAGCACGTTGATATGCGAGGTGATCGACTCTCATCCTGCTCGCTTTGCTCCTGAGGGGTACTCAATCTGGCTGGGAGAACGGGCCAGTGCGGGCCCGGGGCACCCACGAATACGGCATCGGGGGGGCTCAAGGTTCAGCCCGGGCGGGCAAATTATCACGATCCGGCGAACCTCGCCTCCCATCGGGGCGTCGAAGCACTGAGAACCCCGACGACTTCCCCCCAACGCACTACGATGCCACGCCGATGTTGCAACAGTTGCTCGCGATCTCCCGGAACACCTTCTTTGAGAGCCTCCGCCAGCCGGTCGTTCTGGTCGTGGTCGTGGCAGCCTCCCTGCTGCTCGTCCTGAGCAACCCTCTGGCGGCATTCACGTTGGGTGAGGACCAGCGAATGCTGATCGACATCGGCCTGGCGACCATCTTCTTGGCCGGTGCCGTGCTGGCCTCCTTCCTCGCCACGAATGTGCTCGGCCGAGAGATCGCCAACCGGACCGCCCTGACTGTCATTTCCAAGCCTGTGGGCCGGCCGGTCTTTATGGTCGGCAAGTTTCTCGGCGTGCTCGGGGCACTCCTGCTGACCTGCTTCGCCCTGACACTCGTCTTCATGCTGGTCGAAATGCACTCCGTTCTGGAGACGGTCCGGGATCCAATCCATGTCCCGGTCCTCCTCTTCGGATTCGGGGGGGCCGCCCTTGCGGTCATCGTGGCCGTCTGGTGCAACTACTTCTACGGCGCGGCATTTACGAGCACGGTCGTCTTCGTCTCGGTCCCCATCCTGCTGGTCGCTTACCTCGTGTCGCTCAACTTCACCCCGGACTTCTCTGCCAGACCCTTCGGCGAGGCGTTCAAGGAGAACATCTGGCTGGCCGTCGCCGCGCTGGCAACGTGTGTCACGATGCTCGCGGCGATTGCCGTGGCGGTATCCACACGCTTGGGGCAGGTGCTGACCCTCGTGGCGACTGTCGGACTCTTCGTGCTCGGGCTCCTGTCCGATTGGATCTTCGGCCGCCTCATCCGCTCGTTCGAGTCCGATTGGCTGGCGCGAGCCTCGGAAGCAGGCCTGACCACCGAAGTGGAGGTCGTCAACGTGCTGGAGCGGACGTCGGGCGAGACGAGTGAGATGGCCCATCTGGCCGAAACCGCTTCGGTTCCCCTGGCAGACATGGCCACTTCCGGCGAGATGTTTGGATGGACGCTCCTCAAGGTCGGATACTCGCTGCTGCCGAACTTCCAGGTGCTCTGGCTCTCCGACGCCGTCACGCAGAGTCTGGTCATCCCGGCGGACTACCTCGTCAAGACCATCGCCTACGGATTGATCTACACCACCGCTGCCATCGCCGTGGGCATCGCCCTCTTCCAACGACGCGACCTCGGCTGATCGGTCGATCCCGTGAGTGGCGAACGCAAATCCATCATCATCAAGAGGGCTGCGGAGCACAATCTCAGGAACATCGATGTCGAGATTCCTCGAGATCAACTGGTCGTGATCACCGGCGTCTCCGGATCGGGCAAGTCATCGCTCGCCTTCGACACCATCTTCGCCGAGGGTCAGCGCAAGTACGTGGAGTCCCTGACGGCCTATGCGCGGCAGTTTCTTCAACAGTCGAGCAAGCCCCACATCGAATCAATCGAGGGGCTCCCCCCCACGATCGCTATCCAGCAGCGTCGCGGCGGCCATACGCCTCGATCGACGGTTGCGACCACGACCGAGATACACGACTACCTCAGATTGCTCTTCGCGCGGTGTGGCCAACCCGTGTGCTGGGCCCGCAAGGGGCGTGGCACCTGCGGCAAGCCGATCGAGCGATCGAACAGTTCATTGATCATCGATCGGATCTGCCGCCTGCCCGAAGGCACACGGCTGCTTCTGTGCGCTCCGGTCATCCGCGGCCGCAAAGGCTTTCACCGCGACGCCGTCGAGTCACTCCAGGCCGCCGGATTCGTCCGCGCGAGGGTTGACGGTGAAGTCATCGACATCCGAGAGGCGCTCGCGGTCGGTGGCGAGAACCCGCTCGAACTGGCGAGGCATGTGCGGCACGACATCGATGTCGTCGTCGATCGAATCGTTCTGAAAGGCGATGCGACCCGAGATCGCGTCGCGGACTCGGTCGACACCGCGTTGGCGACCGGTGACGGCGTCATCCACGTCGTCATGCAGCAGGAAGGTGCCTGGACGACGAGCGTCTACAGCGAGCGAATGAGTTGCCCAGACCATCCGGAGTGCAGTCTGGAGGAGATGCAACCGAGGATGTTCTCGTTCAACAGCCCACACGGCGCCTGCGCCGCCTGTGACGGTCTGGGTTCGCAGCGGGAGTTCGATCCGGATCTGGTCATCCCGGAGGGCTCGCTCGGAATCGGCGAAGGCGCCATCGTTCCCTGGACCAAAAACGGGCGACGGCTCAATACCTGGTATGGCAGGCAGATCCGACGTTTCTGCGAGCGAACCGGTCACGCACGCACCACCCCGTTCACGGCCTTGCCGGCGGCAGACCGGGGGTTACTGCTCCACGGCGCCAAGGCCTCGGGGGTCACCGGATTCAAGTTCGAGGGCGTGCTGCCGAATCTGGGGCGCCGCTATCACGAAACACAAAGTGAGGCGGTTCAGGCCAGACTCCAGACATTCATGGCCCGAAGCGCCTGCAGCGCCTGCGGTGGCGCGCGACTTCGCCCGGAACGCCTGCACGTCATGCTGGCCAGCGGCGATCGATCGTGGAACATTGCCGACCTGTGCGCTGCGTCGGTGATCCAGGCGGATGCCTTCCTTGCGGATCTTCAACTCAGCAGCGAGGCTTCGTCGATTGCGGAGCCGATCCTTCGAGAGCTGCGAGCGAGGCTTGGCTTCCTCGAGTCGGTCGGTCTTGACTACCTGACGCTCGATCGGGGCAGCTCCACGCTCTCAGGCGGCGAGGCGCAACGAATCCGCCTGGCCACGCAGGTCGGTTCCGGACTCGTCGGCGTGTGCTACGTGCTCGACGAGCCAACCATCGGGCTGCATCACCGGGACAATGCCCGGCTGATTGGAACGCTCAGACATCTCACGGACATCGGGAACACGGTGCTCGTCGTCGAGCATGATGAAGAGATGATCAGGGCCGCGGATCACCTGATCGATATGGGTCCAGGGGCTGGCCGGCATGGAGGACGCGTCGTCGCGCAGGGCACGGTTGCCCAAGTGTGTGACCACGAGGACTCGCTGACCGGCGCCTACCTCTCAGGCAGCAAGTCTGTGGGCATGGTAAAGCGGGGCCGGCGACTCGATCCGAAACGAGCCATCGGAATTCGCGGCGCCGCAGAACACAATCTCAAGAAGATCGACGTCGACATCCCGCTGGGTGGGCTGGTCTGCATCACCGGCGTGTCGGGCTCCGGGAAGTCCACCCTGATCAACGAGATCCTGCTGAAAGGTGTCCGCAGGCACCTGACGGGCACGGGCGATGCGCCGGGCCGACACACCCGGTTGACGGGACTCAAGCGGATCGACCGGGTCGTGGAGGTGAGCCAGGCGCCCATCGGCCGCACCCCGCGGTCCAATCCCGTGACCTACACCGGGATCTTCGACGCGATGCGGACGCTGTTCTCAAAGACGAAGGAAGCGAGGATGCGCGGCTGGAAGCCCGGTCGGTTCAGTTTCAACGTCGCCGGAGGCAGGTGCGAAGCCTGTCAGGGTCAGGGCGTACAACGTATCGAAATGCACTTCCTCCCCGACGTCTTCGTCGTGTGTGATCAGTGCAACGGCGCCCGGTACAACCGGGAGACGCTTGAGATTCGATGGCGTGGTCGCACCATCGCGGAGATCCTGGACATGACGATTGAGGATGCGCAGGGCTTCTTCGAGGCCCAGCCCGCAATCCACCGCATGCTCTCCTGCCTGAGCGAGGTCGGACTCGGCTACATCCAACTGGGGCAGAAGGCCCCAACCCTCTCCGGCGGCGAAGCGCAGCGGGTCAAACTGGCAAGAGAACTGGGCGTGCAGCAGCGAGGCTCGGGGCTCTACGTGCTGGACGAGCCAACGACCGGGCTGCACATGGCCGACGTCGAGAAACTGATGCACGTGCTGGACCGACTCGCGGACCGGGGACACACCCTTGTGGTGATTGAGCACCATCTGGATGTGATTCGCTCGGCCGACTGGATCATCGATCTGGGACCCGAAGGCGGCGATGGGGGCGGCCAGGTGGTGGCCACCGGAACCCCCGATGACATCGCCGCGTGCGAGCACAGCCAGACGGGGATCGCGTTGCGAAGCCTGCCTTCCTGACCGAGCGGCCACCGGTCAAGCATCGGGTCGCGGCGGGGTGGTCACCCACGCTCGTGTGAGCGTCCCCGAAACACAACCGCTCGCATGACGAACCAGTTGAAGACCACCCCGGCCACCGAGCCCGTGACGGCGCCGATCGCGCCCGCCGCGGGCGAGACGAAGTCGTCGCCGATCAGCCAACGCGTGACCAGGAAGTTGACCACCACCGGAACCGAACAGACAGCGATGAACCCGGCCAGTTGGCCGAGCAGGGGTTGGCTTCTCGCGTACCAGAATGCCAGCCAGCGGTCGAATGTGAAGTTCCACACCATCGTGCCGACGATCGCCAGCACGATCCTGAAGTCCTCACCGATGAGGCCACCTGCGAGGGCTTCCAGCAACCAGAGCAGCAACACGTAGACTCCGACACCTGAAGCCCCGACTGCCGCAAACGGCACGAAGCTGGACAACTTCGGGTACTTCCACCGAGCCAGGCGAAGAATGTGATCGAGATACTGCAGCTGCACTCGCAGCGACAACTTGCTCTGCCCATGTGTTCGGGTGGAGAAGTGAATCGGCACTTCTTCAACCCGCGTGCATCCACCCTTGACAATCAGTTCGAGGCCGATCTTGTAGCCCACGGGGTCCAGCACCGATGGGTCGGCGATCAGTTCGCGGGAGAATCCGAGGAACCCACTCATGGGATCCCGGACGCTCGTAAACGGCCTGGCCATAACCGTTGCGACCTTCGAGTTGATCCACCGCAGCACGCCCCAACCATCTTCGGTCGAGCCCCCTGGCACGTAGCGTGATCCAACAACGAAGTCGGCGCCCCCACGCAGCGCCTCGAGAAAGTCCGGAATGACTTCAGGCGGATGCGAAAGGTCCGCGTCCATCACCACACACGACCGGCCCGTCGCCTCTCGCATCCCTCGGAGCACTGCTGAACTCAGACCACGCGCATTGGTCCGCGTGATCAATCGAACCCAATCCAGATTCAGCGCGGCAATGACGCTATCGGTTCCATCTCCGGAGTCGTCGTCGACGACCAGCACATTGAGGTCGACGCCGCCACGACGAACTGCCCCGAGTCGTTCGAGCAGCTGCGGCAGGCTTTCTGCCTCCTGATAGGTTGGGATGATGACAGTGACCTCCGGCGCATGCTCGGGGGACGCTGCCTTGTCTGCCTGATCGCTCACGTGCTCACCTGCCCGCGTCGGCCCACTCCGCGGAGATTCTGTCCACTTGCTATCGGCCCCCCACCGCGGCGTACTCCCCCATTCCTTCCGAAACGGAGGGCATTCACAACTCACCCGCCGCCCGCAGAATCGCGGCGGCCAGGGGCAGATCCTCCCGCAACGTCACCTTGATATTGAGCGGATCACCGTCGAGGACGTAGACCGGCTGTCCAGCCCGCTCCACCACCTCAGCCTCGTCGGTCGCGCCCTCGGGGGCTCCGGCGAAGGCCGCCTCAAGAACCCCGGCGGCAAAGACCTGCGGGGTCTGCGCCAGCACGAGACCCGCACGAGACACCGTCCGACGCACCTGGCGGGCTTCGAGGGTCGGGCTGCCAGCTGCGCCCAGGATGGCGTCGGCAAGCAGGTCGGCCTCTGCCACGTCAATCCCACTGGACGCATCCACTTCCTTGATCGTGCTGGTCACCGAAATCGCAGGCACGACGGCGTCAAGCGAGGCGGCGGCCTCGAAGAGGCGATCAAACAGTGCTTCACCGACACATGGACGCGCCGCATCGTGCACTGCAATGTGAGTCGACTCGGCAGGCACATGGGCCAACGCGCTGCGGACGGTATCCCAACGGTCGACCTCACTCCCGGGCACAATGCGTGCCCCGTGGAAGCCGAGCACCGGTCCGAAGCGTTCCTTGAATGGCTCAAGTTGATTCGGCGGCGCGGCCACGATGATGTGCCTGATCTCCTCCCGCCGGGTCAGGGCCTCCACGGTCCGAACGAGCACCGGCCGGCCACCGAGATCCTGCCCAAGTTTGTCCCGACCGAATCGCGTCGATGCGCCCGCGGCGGGCACAATGGCGGTGACGTTCATGGCTCGACTGACCTTGCTGCATGGCCGACCACTGGAACCGATGCAACGAAGTGCTCACCCTCGATCACCACGGGCCCGGCGAAGGGGCCTTCGTACCCGTCCGATGGGCGAATTCGGATCGTCGCGAGCGTCTCGCGTCCCTGCGGCGCGGCATTGACCAGCGAGGCCGAGAATGCCTCCGACTCGGCGTGGGCCGCCACAAGCCGGTCTCCCGTGTTCGGTTTGCCCCCCGCCCACTTGATCGGCAGCACGAACTCGCCGGCCTGACCGCGTGGAATGCCCCCCACGTTGACCCGCTGCTCCACGAAGAACCAGGGCCGCTCACCCCGAGGCTCGGGGCGGTTGCCGCGATGCCTGACCATGATCTCCATGACCGGCGTTTCGGGGTGATCCGTCTCCACCAGCCAGTACTGGGGAACGCCTCTGCCGTCCGAATCAAGGCCCGTGGTCGCGTCGAACGCCTCGACACTCCAGGGAATCACATGTACCAGCTGCGACTCGCTCTGGAATGGTTCGCCGTTGACCGACAGAACCCGGAACGGCACTCCCTCGGGTGAATCGAGGACAACCCGTCCCGACGGCGTGTAGTTCCCCTCAGGCCCTCGGAATCGATAGGTTTGAATGTCGCGAGGCCTGGCCCGAACGCCCCGAATGATCTCCCCGGTGACAGGCAGCACAATCGGTGGTCGCCCGACGATCTCGAGTTTGACGGTCGAGTCCTTCGTCGTCGGTGTGAGCCCGGCGGTCATCGTGGCTGGCACGTCGAGCGATTCACCCGACTGGAGGATTCTGGGGCGAACATCCAGGGTGGTGCACGAACACCCCCGCCAGGTTCCCTTGAGCCGTACCGGGTGGGGATCCAGATTGGTCACTCGAATCGTGCGGACCAAGACTTCCTCCGGCCTCATGAAGCCGAACTCGTAGGCTGCAGGCTCCAACAGGACCTCAACGGGTCGCTCAGCGAGTTCGGGGTCCGCGGCGGGGACCACCGGAGCATCCGCCGCCGGTGCCTTTGCGGGTGCATCGGACCTGAGGGCGGGAGTGGGAACGGGCTCCTCTTGCACCCCCGCGGCCGTTCGGACTGGTCGAGCCTCGTCGAGCAGCCCGCCTCCGATCGCCACCAGCACGACCAGCAGCACGGCGCCGCCGCAGAGTTGAAGTATGACTCTGGTGGAGAGTCCGCCCGGCTCCTTCGATGGTGCTTCTGCCATAGGAGCGACAGTGTACTCACCACAAGTTGCAGGACCGCACCCCCGTGTGGTGTTGTCATTCGTCGGCCACCACGCGAGAATGCGCACGCAAGCCGGAGTGGCGGAATTGGCAGACGCGACGGATTCAAAATCCGTTTCCCGCAAGGGAGTGAGGGTTCGAGTCCCTCCTCCGGTATTGCTCGGCCCGGCGGACCTTGCCCGCGTAACCCGCACCGGGTGGGCAGCCTTTTCTCCCACTTTCCGGCAAACGCGCTGGAAGTGGCAGTAGGGTGCCGTGCAAGGCATGGGGGGTCTGGGAGTTCACCAGCCATGCTGTCCAGCACATCCGAGGGTGGCGCCGAATCCAGCCGTCCCGATCGCGGTGTACCACCGCCCAACAGATCCGAAGCGACCGCGACCTATCTGGGGCTGCTCGCTGGCCGCGTTCGGCTCCGTCTCTTACGGGCCCTGGCCGAGCGGCCCGGAAGCGTGACGGGCCTCTCCCGCAGACTCCGAGCCAGCGTGCCGCTGGTCAGCCACAACCTCCGCCGGATGCAGGAGGCTGGCCTGGTGCGGGGCGAATCCCATGGGCGCAAGCGGATTTACGCGCTCGACAACCGAGTCGCCGTTGGGCGTGACCAGCAACTGCAGGTTCGGGTCGATCTCGGAGGCGGATGGCAGATCCAATTGTGTGTCCCTGCGGCCCCTCCCGAGGTGCCAGCCCACCCGGTCACCCTCCCGCCGCCAGCGAAGCGGCTCCTCGAGGTGTCTGCCGCCCAAACATCCCTCAATCGGCGCCAATCCCACTCCACGGCCCCGCCAGGCGGTGCGCAACCCGATGCCCAAACACAAGTTTGACTGTATCAGGGCTTGGAACCATGCCAGCACGCTGTAGCATGAAGGGACGCGGCCTCGCGGTCTGCGGGAGAGAGAGCGATCGCAGGAAGCCCCGACTTTCTGGTGCGTGAAACCTGGGTAGGAACCCCCAGGTCCGAGAATCGAGACGTGTTTCAAGACAGAGAGAGCCCATCGTGAATACCCCCCTCCTTACCGGCGCCATTGGTTGCGCGGCGTATGTGGTTGGCATGACCTCCGGCCAGACCACCCCGTGCAGTGGCGACTCCACGCTCGTCACAGAGAATGTCGACTCCGCGACCATCACGCCAGGCGGCTCCGTCTCCTGCGCCAGTGGGTCTGGAACACCCGGCCACGTCTATGGTCGCTCACATGATCTTGGGCTGCTCGGGCTGAGCGGGGACCTCGACATCACCTGTGCCCATTGGGCGATCGAGACGAGCGATGTACCGCTCACCATGACGATTGCCGTGTATCGGGATACTGATGGCGACCGAGCCCCGGGCAGTTCCGGAGGCGACCTCGTCCTTCTTGGGGCGAGCAGCGTCGATGAGACTGGCGACACCAGCGCGCACTGGCTCACCGCCTCATTCGATCCTCCGCTGACCGCTAGTGCAAGCGATCTGCTCTTTGTCACGATCGAAACTCCGGACACGAGTGGCTTCCCGGTCATTGGCGCCAATGCCGCGGGCGAGGCCTCCCCGAGTTACCTCCGCACCGTGAACGGTGACTGCGGCATCGCCAACTGGTCCACCACCAGCGGCATCGGCTTCCCCAGTGCCCACTGGGTCGAGGTTCTCGAAGTCGCCGAGGCCACTGCTGCAGATCCCTGCGACGATCCACTTCCAGCCTGCCACACAGACTTGACGGGCGCCGAGGGCACTCCGGACGGCACGACAGACGTCAACGATGTCCTTCACGTCATCAGCGGCTTCGGCCAGGTTGGCGACGGCACCTTCCGGCCTGCGGGCGATGTGTTCCCGCTTCCCTTTGGGGACTGCGAAGCGACGGTCGATGACCTGCTGGAAGTCATTGCGGCGTTCGGCAGCGACTGCGTTACCGACCCGACCGGTGCATGCTGCATCGGTGCTGATTGCCAGATCCTCAGCGAGTCCGACTGCATGGGGCAGGGATCGTGGGCAGGCGAAGGCACGGACTGCGCCGACGCCTGCGCCGCGACGGACGTGGTGTTCAACGAAGCCCGCCTGAACCAGCCTGGCGCCGACGATGACGAGTACGTCGAACTCGTCGGCGATGCCGGCGCATCGCTCGACGGCCTCACCCTGATCGTCCTGGGCGATGGCTCAGGGGCCGGCTTTGGCGTGGTCGAAGAGGTCGTGTCACTCGATGGCCTGGCCATCACGGCGAACGGCCGTTTCCTGATCGGCGAGCCGACCCTCACGCTGGCGACCCCCGATCTCGCGATTCCCCTGAACTTCGAGAGCAGCGACCAGACGACACACCTGCTCGTCTCCGGCTTCACAGGTCTCCTCGATGACGATCTGGACACCGACGATGACGGTGTCCTCGACGTCGAGCCCTGGACCGCCATCGCGGACTGCGTCGCATTCATCGGCGAAGACGTTGCCGCTGGCGACGCTGTGTACTGCGACACCCAGGTCGGTCCCGACGGTGTCTATACACCAGGTCACGCCTACCGCTGTGATGACGGCGTCGGCGACTGGCACGTCGGCACGTTCGCCCTCTCGGTGCTCGATACGCCGGGTGCCGCGAACAACTGCGACACCACCGATTCGGACGGCGACGGCGTGTTCGACATTGTCGACAACTGCCCGAACCTCGCCAACCCGGATCAGGCCGACTGTGACGGCGACGGATACGGCGATGCCTGCGCGATCGCGGACGGCGTCTCCTCGGACTGCAACGAGAACGGCATCCCGGACGAGTGCGAATCCGACTGCAACAGCAATGGCGCTCCGGATGACTGTGACATCGCCGACGGGACCAGTTCCGATTGCGACGAGAACGGTACGCCTGACGAGTGCGACCCTGACTGCAACGGCAACGGGATTCCGGACGTCTGCGACATCGCCGACGGAACGAGCGAAGACACCGACGGAAACGGTGTCCCCGACGAGTGCGAGGGCCCCGCCTTCGTGATCAATGAGATCAATGCTGATCCTGACTCCACACTCGGCGACGCCAACGGCGACGGCGAAGCGCACTACAGCGATGACGAGTTCGTCGAAATCGTCAACATGTCCGGGGCCGACATCGACATGAGCGCGTGGACCCTCAGCGACGGCTACGGCCTGCGTCACACGTTCCCGTTCGGCACCATCGTCGGAGACAGTTGCGCGGTCGTCGTCTTCGGCGGCGGCACGCCCACCGGCGACTTTGGTGGTGCGATCGTCATGGTGTCCTCAAGCAACTCGCTCGGCCTCAACAACGGCGGTGACACAATCACGATCGCCGACGCCGACGGCGCCGTCCAGTTGATGATCGACTACGGATCCGCCGGCAACAACCAGTCGATCACACGCAACCCGGATGTCTATGGCACCGACTGGGCCAACCACGCTGACGTGGCCCCGGATGGCGCCCTCTTCTCGCCCGGCACGAGAATCGACGGTGTTGGCTTCGGCGGCGATTGCGGCGGAGGCAGCCTGCCTGACTCGGACGGCGACGGTGTCCCAGACGACTATGACAACTGCGAGTTGCCGAATCCGGATCAGGCCGACTGCAATGAGAACGGCGTAGGCGACGTCTGCGACATCGCCGATGGAACCAGCCTCGATGAGAACGGCAACGGGATCCCGGACGAGTGCGAGCAGACCGTCTCCGGCGGGTGGGTCAATGAGTTCCACTACGACAACGGTGGCGGCGACCTCAATGAGTTCGTCGAAGTCGTTCTGCTCGACGGGGTTGACGTCGCGAGCGTGACCTTGTCCTTCTATAACGGCAGCAATGGCACGGTCTACGCCTCGTACTCGGGCAGCGAACTGACCGCTGGCGAGGTTGGCGGTGGCTACACCGTCTACTCGGTCCTCCACAGCGGAATCCAGAACGGGGCCCCAGACGGCTTCTGCCTGGACATCGGCGGGTCGGTTGCCCACTTCATCTCCTACGAGGGGGCTCTGACGGCCACCGACGGGCCCGCGGCCGGGTTGACCGCCGAGGATGTGGGCGTTTCCGAGAGCGGAGGAACCAACGAACTCAGTTCGCTGGGCCTCACGGGCACCGGAGGCGGCCCCGCCGACTTCGTCTGGGCTGTCCTGACCGACCTGGCAAACCCGGGCGGATCAAACGATGGACAGACCATTACGCCCTGATCGAGCCCCCTGAGGCACTCTGGAGTCCACTTTCCCGCGGCCCCTCCTCTTTGGAGGGGCCGCGGCCTTGATTTCAGGGTCGCCAGGCCCCTCTGCGGGTCGAAAAACCGGTGCAGATACCTCCAGAACAATGAGACAAGTCCTTGACAGGCTTCCTCTTGCCGATCACATTAGGGGGGTCGCCTCACAGCGCACTGGCGGCCTTCCGGGGATTGGAAGAGCGTCCGCGGTCCTTCGCGGCACGAGAGTAGGAGTCCGAGCACACCTCGATCGTCCTTCACATGGTGAGAGTGACCGTGCCATGGCGTTCATGGCGCGGTGAATGCGTGGGTGATGAACCACCCGAAACTAGAGAGCGTGGCTGGCGCGTCGCTTGCCACATAACCCGTCTTAGGAGGGGAATCCAAGACATGAAAACTCTACCGTCCTGTCTCTGTATTTTTGGCCTCGCTGGTCTCGCGACCGCTGGCGGCGCTGCAGCCCTGATGGACCAGATTGGTTCGGACGATGGCTCCAGCATCGACACCAGCAATATGTTCGCCAACCAGATTTTCGAGGCCTCATTCAGCATCTATGACATCGGCTGCGTCGATGACTTTGACAATGCTGCCGGCATGCCTGCCGGCGGTGTTGAACTGGTCGTCGGCGGTTGGAACGGGTATGCCGGCATTGACGGCATCACCGGCCTTTCAGTCAACTTCTACACCGACGAAAACTCCGCAGGCGCAAGCCTCGTTGGCGACGTTGCCAGCGAGGACTTCCCGGGCGCGCCCGTGGGCGATCCCAACTGGGGCCTCGCAGGCTATGACCTGGTGGGCGTCTCCGGTATGTGGAACATCAACACCGGCATGAACTATGTCGCGTTGATCCCGTCCAACGAGTTCGGTACAAACGGCCAGACCGGCGCCGCCATCAGTTTCGACGGCGACCTCAACGCCTGGCAGTGCAACCCCGCTGGTGGATTCGGCTTCGGCCCCATCCAGATGGTGCCCAACAACATCGCGCTTCGCGTGATCGGTGGCTCCAGCGACCCGTGCGACATTCCGCTTCCGGCCTGCAACGGCGACATCACTGGCCCCCAGGGCGTTCCGGACGGTGACATCAACGTCGATGACGTTCTTGGCGTCATTGGTACGTTCGGCCAGATTGGTGACGGCACGAGCCGCCCGATGGGCGACGTGGTCCCGCTGCCATTTGGCAACTGCGAAGTGGACGTCGATGACCTCCTCGAGGTCATCGGTCAGTTCGGTGGCGACTGCCTGCCGCGTGGTGCCTGCTGCTTCGGCGTTGATGGTTGCACCGAAGACGTCAAGGAAGGCGACTGTGCTGGCGAGTGGCTCGGTGAAGGCTCTGCCTGCTCCGACTGCGTCGTTGGTGCCTGCTGCTTCGCTGACGGCTCCTGCGACTTCGTGTACGAGCCTGATTGTGACGGCGCGTTCCAGGGTCAGGATGTGGTCTGCGCCGACGTGATCTGCGTCGAGGCTCCGGCCAACACCGTCTGCTCCGGCGCGATTGCCATCAGCGATGGCGACACCGGCGTCGACACGACGACCGCCCTCACGGATGGACCGCCCGATTTCACGCTCTGTGATAACTTCGATGTTGAGCAGGTCTACAACGACCTCTGGTACTCCTATGTCGCTTCATGCACCGGTACCGTCACGGTCTCGACCTGTGACACGGTTGACTTCGACAGCCGCCTGGCTGTCTATGACGCCTGCGACGGCTCGATGCTCGTCTGCAACGACGACTGCGGTGGCGCCAACAACGGCCTCTCGTCCGAGCTTGCGCTCGACTTGAACGCTGGCGACTCCGTCGTCATCCGTCTGGGCAGCTTCGCCGAAGGCGGAGGCGGCACTGGTGTCCTGAGTGTCTCGTGCGTGGCTCCGGCCCCAGGTGCCTGCTGCCTGGTCGGCGACTGCCTCGATGACCTCTATCCCGCGGACTGCGCCGACTTCGGTGGCGAGTTCCAGGGCAATGGCACGAGCTGCGCTACGGTGTCTTGCATTGCTGAAGGCAACACGTGCGATGAAGCTGGCCAGTACGTCGAGGGTGCCAACCCGTTCGACACTTCCGACGCCACGGACAGTGGTTTCGGCGAGCCGGACGACACCCAGTGCGCGGGCACGTACCTTGACTGGACTGGCAGCCCTGACACCTGGGGTTACTTCCAGGTGCCTGGCGACGGCACGCTCTCTGTGAGCCTCTGCGATGCCGCGTCCTATGACACGTCGCTCGTCCTCTACGAAGGTGCCGACTGCACCAGCCTCACGCAGGTTGCGTGCAACGGTGACAGCACGGTTGAGAGCGGATGCCAGAGTTACTACTCGGGCATCTACGATCATCCGGTCAGTGGTGGTAGCACCATCTACATCCGCATCGGCGGATGGCAGGCTGCGACCGGACCTGGCACCTGCACCATCACCTTCACGGGTGCCGGCGCAACGGGTGCCTGCTGCCTTGCTGGCGACTGCCTCGGCGAAATGACCTCCGACGACTGTGCTGGCTTCGGTGGTACGTGGTACGCCAACGAGGCGTGTGCCGACGTCGACTGCCCGGTGGATGTCTCCTGCAACACCGGCAATGGCGAGTCACCGACCGCCATCGACGGCGCGTGGACAGCTGGTACGTCGGATACTGGTGCGGGCTACCTCCGTGCTGCGGACTGCTCCGCCGGTAGCGTCGCTGACGCCACCGTGTACGGTCTGGCGCTCATCTACAGCGGTGGTTGGGGCGACTGCTCCACCCCCGACGCGATGGGTGTTGGCGTAGACGTCATGGACTCCAGCTACAACGCGCTCGCATCCGCCAGCGCGTCGTTCTCCACCACCAATCTGCTCTATGCGGGTATCTACACCCTGCATGGGTGGACGGCTTCGCCAGGATATGCTGGCGCTGTCGGCGCCCTCTCCGCCTACTCGATGAGTGGTGGCGAAGGCGAGTGCTGGCTCCTTTGGATGTCGGCTGATGCAGGCACTTCCGTCCTCGACGACGGAACGGGTTGGGTTGCCGAAACATTCGGCCTCAACTACTGCATCACCGAGTGATGGAGTGCATCCGGACCTGATCGTCCCTCGGGACGGTCTGGACCAACGTTCTCATCAGCCCCCCGATCTTCGGATCGGGGGGCTGTTCTTTTTCTCCCGGGGCTGTTCTCTTTCCCGGGGGGTGGTCGCTTTCCGGGGGTGGTCGCTTTCCGGGGGTGGGTCGTCTTCGGGCTCGCGACCGGCATCACGCATGAGGTCGTCGTGACGGAGGCACTGTGGACACCCGCTCACGCACCGACGAGCCGCGGGCAAAGGCTTGCTGGCCCCCCCGGCGTGGGCATCGCTGAGGCCGAGTCTGTGGGTCTGGAGGGACTCCGGGCGTTCTGATCCGACGCCCCCGGCCCCTGCGACCTCGAATCAACTGCCACCCTCAGCGTGAGGTGTCCTGGTCGGTCGGTCAGTACGTCTGAGGGCTTGATGGCCCCGAACCGGCGGGACGGGCGCGAGCAGAGATTGCGGTCGGGGCGGGCCGAGTGTCCATTCGCGGGCACGGGCAGACCCCCACCCGGGCGAGGCCGCTGGCCACCCTACGGAGCGGAGGAGGCCACCTGCGCTTCGGCACGCTTGACCCAGTCGCCTGCCCATCCCACTTGAATGTCCCGAATCATGCCGTCGGGTCCGATCACGACGCTGTATGGCACTGTGGCCAAGCCCCACGCCGTTCGCAGTTGATCGTCCGGCGTCAAGAGCGTCGGTACGTCGAATCCGGCCTTCTCCCAGACAAACCGGACCAGGGCCTCCCGCTCGGCGGGATCTGAAGTCCGCTCCATGATGTTCACCGCATAGCAGTGCACATTCTCCAGTCCCGCAAGACGCTCCTGCAGTTCGGCCAGTTGCTGCACGCCTCGCTTGCTCGCGTCTGCCCATGAGCTCCAGAAACAGAGAATCACGTTCTCGCCCTTGAGCTCCGCCAGATCGACCTCACCCCCGCCGAGTTGCCGCAACTTGAGTGCAGGCGCTTTCTGCCCCACCGAGAGCCGGTTGCGGAGCACCGGATCAAGATCGTGCCGGTGGGAGACCGGCGTGCGGATGCCGGTGTCGATGGCCAGCGGTTTGGGCAGGGCCTCCAGAAACCTGGTGTTCGTCTCCAGGTTCATCGTCAACTCAAACGGTTCCAGGTCCTCCTCCGGCACAATGCGCATGTCCGCGTGGGCCCCGAGAATGACACGCCGCGTCCCATCGAGATCAACCCATCCGGTCCCGAACCGCCCGGCCAGAAGCACACGGTCGATCATCAGACCATCCGCGCCTTCGACGCGATCGAGCCCGACGATCGTCGGCTTCCCAATGGTCCGCATCAACAGCACTTCAAGCCATGACTCGGGCGGATCGCCGTCACGCATCATGACTTCGAACCCCGCCAACGCGCGGTCCCCCATGGCCGCCTCGACGCCGTCGGCCAGGCTGAGGCCAACCGGGATCTGCAGGTATCGATCCCACACATCCTGCAGAACGATCGTCAAGGTCCCGTCCCGCGAGCGCAACGTCGACTCGGGGGCTTCGATCAAGGCCGAGCCATCCGGGCCGAACAGCGATGAAACGGTCAACGAGCGGTCCGTCTCACCCACCCGGGTGTGGACGGTCGTCTCGGTCTGCACAACGGGCGCCGAGCGGAACGTCTCCATGGCCTGCCGAAGCAGCCCGTCGGCGGCCGCGACGATCGCCGGGTCGGCCTGCTCGATCGGAGCTGGCTCCGGGGGCGAGAACCGAGATGGATCGGCCGGAGGGGGTGCTGCGGACAATCCCGCAGTCAGCACCCAAGCACACCCAGAAGCACAGCATCGAATGGTTGGTTGTTTCATGGTGAGGAAGGATAGCCAAGGGCTCGGGGGTGGGCAGTTGAAGCGGGCGGGCAGAACCCACCAACTGCTGCAATTGTCCTTGCCTCGGGCCGGACACCAGATACCATGGGCCCCCGCGAGGGGCGTTGACGGGGGACCGGGGGGACTGCAACCCCGCCAAGCGAGGGAGCCAGCACCAACATGCTTCATTGGCATACATCACTGTTCATGTCAGGTCTGATTGCTGGTCCGGCGGCTGCGGCGGGCATCACGCTCATGGACCAGATCGGGGGCGATGACGGGGCCGACGTCGATACGGCGAGCATCCTGGCATGCCAGTACTTCGAGCAGTCGTTCTCCAACTACGACATCGGCGCGGTCGACGACTTCGACAACCCGAAGGGGCTTGCGGCCACAACGCTTGAGATGGCCCTGACGGGCTGGAATGGGTATGGCGGGGCCGACGCCGTCCAGGGGCTGGAGGCCAACTTCTACTCGTCGCTCGCGGCGGCCACGGCCAGCCTGGTCGGCGACCTCGCGAGCGAGCGGTTTCTGGAGTCGCCCACGCCCTCCCCGGACTGGACGCTGGCAGGCTACGACCTGGTCGGCGTGACCTCCATGTGGCCGCTCCAGGCCGGCCCGGTCTACACCGCGCTCATTCCGATCAACGAGTTCACTGCCAACGGACAGGCGGCGGTCGGTGTGACGACACTCGGCGACTTCAGTTGCTGGCAGACCAATCCCGCCGGGGGATGGGGATTCGGACCAATCCAGGCAGCGAGTTTCAACCTCGCCTATCGCGTCACCAGCGACGGAGATCCGTGCGGGCTGAGCCTCCCCCCGTGCCCCACCGACGTCTCAGGGCCCGAGGGGCTGCCCGATGGTTTGATCGGCGTGGACGATCTGCTCGCCACGATCGGCAGTTTCGGACAGGTCGGCGACGGAACCACACGGCCCATCGGCGATTGCGACCCGCTTCCTGCCGGCGATTGCGAGGTCACGGTCGACGACTTGCTCGCCGTGATCGGCTCGATCAACGACGATCCGGAGTGTCCCGCGGTGGGCGCCTGCTGCCTTGACTCGGGAGACTGCGAGTCGGATGTGACGGAAGCGGCGTGTGTTGGCGATTGGCTGGGCGAGAGCAGTTCGTGCGTGAGTTGCCAACCTCCGGTCATTGGTGCCTGTTGTCTCAGCGACGCCACCTGCGAAGATGGCCAGACACCCGAGGGCTGCAAGGACGCCGGCGGCCACTTCCGCGGCGAGGGCAGCACCTGCAGCGTCGTCTCCTGCATGCCACCACCGGTGAACGACACGTGCGACTCCGCCATTGGGATCGAACCGGGGGACACGCCCTTCGACATCACTTGGGCGCTGACCAACGGACCCGTGTGCGAGTTTCCCGACGGCCCCGGGTGCGCTGACTGCGAGGCGTTTGATGGCCTGGAGACGGTGGCCAACGACATCTGGTTCGCCTACGCAGCCGACGTCACCGGAATCCTGACGGTCACGACGTGCAACCAGGCCGACTTCGACTCGCTGCTGGCGATCTACGAGGAGGCGACTTGCGGGACTAAGACGATGGCGGCAGTTGCGTGCAGCGACTCGACCTCCGGCTGCGCCGGGGGCACTTCGACGCTGCAGTTTTTCAATATGACCGCTGGCCAGACCTACCTGATTCAGGTCGGGGGCTTCGCCGAGGGCTACGGCATCGATCGAAGCGGCACGCTCACGCTCAGTGCGGAAGCGGGGCTCCCTGGCGCCTGCTGCATCGTCAACGACTGCTTCGAGGACTTCACGCCGGCCGACTGTTTCGACTGGGGGGGGACGTACCAGGGCAATGAGAGCGAATGCCAGGACATCATCTGCGCCATCGGCAATACGTGCGAGGTTCCGCTGACCTTTGGCGTGGGCCCCAACGCCTTTGACTCCACCGAAGCCAGTCCGAGCGCATTCGCGATTCCGGACGACAGCATGTGCAGCGGTACTGGCTTCGACTGGACCGTCAACACCATCGACGTCTGGGGCATGTACGAGGTCACTGAACCGGGGACCATCGACGTCAGTCTGTGCGATCCAGCGTCATTCGACACCTCGCTGGTCGTGTACACGGGTACCAACTGCGGCAGCCTGACCCAGATTGCATGCAACGGCGATGACGAGGGTCAGGGCGGATGCCAGCCCTACTACTCCGCGGTCCAGAACCTGTCGGTGGACACGGGGACCCAGGTCTATATCCGCATCGGCGGGTGGAAGGGCGCTTTCGGTCCGGGGACCTGCACCCTGACATTCCATCCGGAGGACTCCTTCGGCGCCTGCTGCATCCTTGATGACTGCATGATCCTGCCCGAGCCCTCCTGCGGCGATGCCGGCGGGTACTGGTACCCAGGCACCAATTGCGATCTCGTGACCTGCCAGAGCACCTGGCAGCCATGCTCGACCGGTACCGGCGTCGATCCGCTGCCACCCGGAGGGCCGTGGACTGTCTACACCTCGGACGCGGGCGCCGGGATCATCAGGGCGGCCGCGATCCAGGCCCCTTCGGTCGCGCAGTGCGTCATCTCAGGCCTCGCCATGGTCTACGACGGCGGATGGAGTCCGTGCAGCGCGCCGGCCACGATGAGCATGAAGTGGACGCTCTATTCCGATGAGGGTGGTGTCCCAGGCCCGGCGATCGCCAGCGGCACCGACACACAGCACACGCCATGGGACCTCGTCTACAGCGATCTGTACCAGTTGCAGGGGTGGTCCTTCGAGCCCAGCGCCGCTTCCCCTGCCGACTGGATCGGCCTGCAGTCGCTCAGCAGCGGGCAGGGCTCGTGCTGGTTCCTCTGGATGGCTGGCAGCGACGATGGTTCCGGTGCCCATGCGTATCGGCACACCGGTGAGGACTGGTCAATCGAATCCACCGATCTGAACTACTGCATCACGCCCTAAGCCCGAAGGGCCGCTGCCTATTGAGGCAGGCCACCATCGCGATCCCGCGTCACGGTGATCGCTCGATCCACGCTCGGCACGACGACGTCCTGCGTCTGACCATCGGGCCAGATCACCCGCATCGAGTCGATCGAGTCGGCCCCCCCCAGTCCGAACGTCACCGGAAGTTCGACCTGAGACAGGTACGACTTCGTTGGCATGACCCCTCGCCGCTGCAGCACACCGCCCGCCAGCACCTCGATCCAGCCACCGATGGCGTTCCGATTCGCTGTGGTTTCATCCAGGAGCGACACTCGCAGCCAATGGTGCCCGAGATCCTGATCGTTTCGCAGCAGCACCGGTACGTCTTGGGGCTGGGTGATCAGGAGATCCAGATCCCCGTCTCCGTCGACGTCTGCAGCGCTAGCCCCCCGTCCGACAATCGCATTGCCCAGATCACCGCCGCGGTCGCTCGGGACGATTCGGAAGCACGGGCCACGCCCGCTCCCGGCATTCCAGAACAACTGGGCGGGTTGGCGGTAATGCTGACTGGACTGCACCTCGTTGATCTCATCCTCGAGGTGCCCGTTCGTCTGGAACAGATCGAGCCGGCCGTCCAGATCGTAATCGAGCAGCAGCAGGCCGAACGACAACTGCGGCCTTGTGGGCGCCCCGATGCCCTCGACGACGGCCTCATCGGTGAACCACGTCCCAGCGTCGTCCCCCACGTAGAAACTCGTCATCTCATTGGCGAAGTTGCCGATACCAATGCCGAGCGTCGCGTCGTTGCGATAGTGCCCGACATCGATTCCCATGGCGCCGGTCGCATTCCCTCGCGGGCCGTAGGCAACTCCCGCGGCGACACCGACCTCCTCGAATGTACCGTCCCCGTGATTCCTGAAGAGGAAGTTGCGGGTTGTATCGTTGGCGACAACCAGATCGATATCACCATCGCCATCAATATCAACCGGGGCCGTGGCCAGCGACTTGCCAACTGCGGAGCCGGTCGCTTCGTTGACAACACGTAACCCAGACTCGTCCCCCGCGTGTTCAAACGATCCGTCGCCCCTGTTGAGCCAGAGCGTGACCTGGGTGCCTTCGTATTGCTTCGGTGGACCATAGGCCCGGTCAGTTCCATTGATCGTGAAGTTGAGGGCGAGATCCCGCCCTGCCGACCATGCGATGTAATGCGGGACGAACAGGTCGAGATCCGTGTCCCCGTCCACATCGACAAAGGCCGGGCTGGTGCTCCATGCCTCGGCGTCGCCGGCGACTCCCGCCGCCGCCGTCACGTCCTTGAATCCCGCCCCGGTATTGCGGTAGAGCCGATCGGTTCCAAGAGCCGCCAGAAAGACATCGACGTGCCCATCTGCATCCCAGTCCCCACACGCGATGCCGGTCCCGTACAGCCCGGCCCCGATATCCCAATCTGGGGCGTGGGCGAACCGGCCTGAGCCATCATTCAGGAATGCTCGCGTCGCCGTCGCTTCGCCGCTTCGATCTGTGCCTGGCCACCACGTCCCGCTCACCAGCATGATGTCCTGATCGCCATCGCCATCCAGATCCAGAAACGCGGCGCCGCCGCCCATCGTTTCCGGAAGCAACTTGTCTCCGACCGCGCCGGAGACGTGGGGTATCCGAAGGCCCGACTCATACGCGACATCCTTGAAGAGAACCTGCGGAATCACCTCGAGATCGGCCGTAAGCGCCGCTGGAGGCGTCACGTCCTTTTCCAGTACCTGCTCTTCGACTTCCGACTCATTGAACACCAGAACCCAGACGAGAATCGCCACGATTGCAATGACGGCAAACGCCACCAGTGACCAGTTGAACGCAAGACCGATGATGGCATCGTCGGCAATCTCAAGATCATCTTCGGGAAGGTCGGATCGGTCTGGGACGCTGCTCACCGGGACGGCTCCTGACGCATCAGGTCGTAGATGACATTCGGTTCGGCCGCGTCGTTCGCAGCCGGGTAACGCCGCCTCGCTTCGGCGACTGCACGATCCCGAGCATTGTCGTCAATCTTGTACGTGGCATGCAGCGTGTCATGCCGATTCGCCGCCTCCTCCAGCCCAAGGTCGCGGTACACACGAACCAGCCCATAGTGCGCCTCGGCGTTCTCGGGATCAAACGACAGTGCGTCGAGGAACACGGCCTCGGCTTCCCGCAAGTAGCGATCTTTCGCTTCGCGATTGTCTTCTCCCCGTTCGCGTCTGCTGCGGTCGTACAGTGTGCTTCCCAGTTCATTGAGCACCCGCCAATCCTCGGAGAAGTCGAACCCGCGTCCGGCGGCCTGCGCAAACCCGCCATCGACGATCTGCCGGTACTTGGCAATGGCCTCATCCAACCGACCGTTCTGCCGGTCCACGTGCCCCCCGAACCAGAGCAGGTGCCACTCCCGGGCGGCCGGCTCGAAGGACTCGGCGCGTGCCAGCGCCGCGGGTGCTTCCCGGGTCACCCGTCCCTCTCGCAGGTACACCCGCGTCAGGTTGATCGGCCCCTCCGACCGGTCGAGTTCCTCCACCCGCGTGAAGGCCTCCTCGGCGCCGCGAAGATCGCCCGTCCCGCCCTTGCGAAGAAGACCGATGCCGTAGTCGTTCCATCGCACCCACTCGGGCACGTCCGACTCACGGACCTCGACTGGCGGGCCGCCCGCAACCGGGAGCGTGATCTCGTCGGTCGCCAGAGTCACAACTGGAAGGTCGTTCTCCCAAGCTTCGTCTTCGAAGACGAAGCGCATGAGCGTCGTATCGAACTTCCGATACTTGAGCGCCGCTCGAATCGTGATGGGTGCGTCACAATCCGGGGGCACCCGGAATCCATAGTGCACCACGTCGGCCGCCCCGGGTGGGATCTGGTTGTTGTAGAGCGCCGTAAAGATGTCCTGCGCGTTGCGACGGTCAATCCGGCGGCCTTCCCGGTCGATCACGAACGCGTTCACGAAGTGTGACCATGGATCTACAACTCCCGACCCGTCCATGCTGCCGCTGTCACCGATCAGGGTGTCCCCGCACCAGATTTCGACATCCATCCACACCTGGTTGGAGTCCGAAGTCCCCTGTGTGAACACATGCCCCATCTTGACCGTTCGAATCACCGCTTCGATGAGGTAGTTCTCACCCGGCTGAAGTTCGGGCGCATCAACCGAGCCGAGCGGCCCGATGACTTCGCTGGAGAGGGCCCCCCCTGGCTTGATGCCAAACAGGTCGACCCGCATCACGCCCTCCAGAAACTCCTTGTGCTTCTCGATCGCTTCGTCGGGCCGCGGCATTTCGACCAGGCGCGGCATGGCCGTGTTGGCCGAGGGGAACATGTGGTCATGCACCACCGGCACGCGGGAGTCGCCACGGACAGCCGCGCCGAAGTCATCGGATTCGATCAACGGCATGTGGCAGTCGTTGCAATTCACCTCCGCGGCCGGGGGGTAGTAGAAACTGGCTACGCCGTGTCCGGACACGCCGCTCAAGCGGAACGTGTCCTGATGATCCTGCGCACGCAGCCACTTGTACTCATTGAGTTCCGGTGGAAGATGGACCTTGTGGCAGGTTCCGCAGAATATGTCCGTCTTGTGAAGCGGTTTCAGGAATGACTTCTTGTGGAACTCCGGCTTCGACTTGACGAGTTGCCGATTGACCCACTGGAGCACGGGATTGTCACTGAACGCGAACGGGTAGTGAGGTGGCTCGTCAATGGTGTAGTCGGCGTTTCCCCGTGGTGAGTTCACGTGCGTGATTCCGTGACAGGCAGTGCAGGTGATGCCGGCATGGGCGGTCACGTGATGCTCCATGTCATACTCGGGATCGTTGAATGCGCCGCTGAAGAATGGAACCGGGTCGTGGCAGCCGGCGCAGAACCGCGAGGCCGCCACACTTCCGTCCCGATCCATCGCCACCTGCCGTGTCTCGCTCACCGACGCCAGATACACCGGGTTGTTGAATGAAGAGAAACGGTGGACGCTGTGCATCCACGAGTCGTGAATGTCGGCGTGGCAATCCAGGCAATACTCGTCGTTGTCCAGTACCTCGGCGGAGATGAAGTCGCCGCTGAGCGTTCGAGCAAGCGACGGAAAGAAGTACGAATCGCCAGCCTCATTGCCCTGCACATTCCAGGCGCGCGGGTCCTGAGATTGCATCGCCAGCAAGACAACGGCCAGCCCACAGGCGACGGCCGCCCACGTGAGTCCCAATCGCCACTTGATTCGATTGCCGGCGAGGCGATGAAGCACGAACAGCCAGACGACTAGGAATGGCACGATGACATGCAGCCACCACGACGCCTCCCGAATTGCCGGATCGCGAATGTCAATGATGCCCTCGATCCGAACGAGGACGACGCCAGTCACCAGAACCAGCACCGCAGCCGAGAACAATCCGAATCCCGCTCGCACCGCGCGACGATTTGGATGATCGTGCACCCGCCGCATGTGCAGAAAGCCGAAGCACAGCACTGGCAGGATGATTGCCAGTCCGAGTACCAGATGGGCCAGGAACATCGTCAGGTAGAACCAGTTCTCGTAGGACTGGCCCGTTGCGATGCCAAGCACACGCACGCCGACGAGATAGACGGAATTGACGACCAGCAGCGCGAACAGCCCGAGGCTCAGACTGAGCAGCCAACCGAGTCGCCCGACCGGGAACTTCCATCGCTGCCGCCGATCCGCGATCGAAGCGTCATTCTGAGATTGCTGATCCATTCGAGGGGCCCTTCACTCGGTCCTCACCAGTATCGGTCGTTGACACCGCCAATGCACCTGTTTTCGGCAATGAACATCCGGGAGGCTCTCACGAGGGGACCTCTCGTCGGCGTCTGCATTATCGCCCTGAACGATGCCGGGTACGTCTGGGCGCTTCTTCGCCGGGCACAGGTTCGACTTGATCGCCGCCCCGCGTCAGCAGGTCCATGTCCTTGCACCAACCGTGGACATCCAGCACCAGTTGCCGCCGCCACCCCGGCTTCGGACGATCGGGCGAGGGGAACTCAAAGTGGATGGCCTCGCCCGCCCCGAAGACCGCCACCGTGCCATCGTGGTGGCTCACCAGATCCGCCACGTCCCCGAACCGGGTGTACTCGCCTCGCTGGCTTCGAACATCCCAGAATGGCGTCCGCTCATCCCACCTGAAGTCCGGGTAGCGCTGCGGTGACGCGGCGCGGCGCGGATACCCGGGAGCGGTCAGATGTGCCGAGGACACTGCGATCCGCCTCACCTCCGCGAGCGGGCATGGTTCGATCGCCACCACGCGTGCCGCATCAACGTACAGTTCCAGGTCTGTGGTGATTCGGAGCGCCCGCGTCCCAGCCGGCAGGCCCTCGAGTGGATACAGGCTCTGCCTTGGCATTCCCGCGGGGTAGCCGATGTTGCGATGGAGCATCTTCCACTGACCATCCTCCCCCTGCGCCTCGAGGCTGATCGGGGCATAACCGCGACCAGCCTGCCACGCCGCAAACATCGTCTGAGAGTAGGGGTACTCCACCCAGCCCTCGAGCACCAGCATCGGAGTGTCGCCCAGCGCCTCCAGCGGCGAGGCAAACTCCAACTCCAGTACGTATGGCTCGAGCACACGGCCGATGAACCGCAGATCTCTGGGGCCGGGATCGACTGCGAGGCCATCTGCCTGGCGCACGGCATCCAGAGCGCGATCGCTCCGCCCGTCCCGTGCTGCGATGGGCGCCACGCTACAGCGAGCAAAGCGCAACTCCGACGTCGGCTGCGGCGTCCCGGTTCCCATCCGCTCATCGGGCAGTACCTCCCAACCGGGCGGCAGATCCACGCACTCCAGAACGACTGCGTCGAGGTAGCACGTCTCCTGCATCGGTTCGGCCAGCACGATCTCGAGGTGCCCCCCGCGGGGAACCACGCGGCCTTCGGGCAGCAGCACACGCTCATGCGGACGAGGCGTTGCCACCGTCTCCGGGCTCAGCAGAAACCCGATGCCGCCAACGCCCAGACAATCGGTGAGGAAGCGCATCTCGGAACCGTCCCACGCGAAGATCAGCGGACACGATGACAACTGTCGCTGCGTCTCCACGACCTCGTGCACGCGGCCCGGCGAGAGGTGCGACTCGGTCTGGAAGACGCCGTCGGTCCAGTCCACTGCGATGAAGTCAACGTCGGCGGAGTCTCCAAGCCCGATCGAGCGAGGCTGCAGGCTCTGGCCAGGACCTGCGGTGGGCCGCACGCCAGCCAGAATGGTCCACCGGACCCCTACCCGAGCCGCCAGCGTGGCCCCGATGCCGCTGGCGTTGCTTCGCATGGACTGTCCGGGGTCCGTTCGACCGCGAAGCAGGGCATCCACGAATCCGAAGCGGCCGCGACCGGGGGTGGCAACGACCGGCCCCTGGTCTGTCAACCCGACCAGGCGCGGGCCCCGTCCATCCGCCCGCTGAAGCAGCGTCCATGGATGGGGCATTGCCAGCACCTGCAGCACGCCGCCGTCTCCCTCAAGCACCTGCACCACCGCAGCATCGGTGGAGCCTGCGACCCAGCCCGTATCGGCGATGACCTCAAGGCGGCCGTCCCCGGTGACATCCGCCACGGCCAGACCCGCCGCACGAAGGGGCCGCTCGTCGGCCCTGGCCCCTGGGATCGGCGGCGTGACACCCGGAGGCGCCAGCAACCGCTGCGTCCAGCCCCCGTCTCCGCGATCCCACACCCGCACCGCCCACTCCGAGTCCAGTGACACGATTTCGACTTCGCCATCTCCGTCATGGTCAGCGGCAACGGCGGCCGCCATGTCGCACTCGAGCACGGGGCGCCACTCGGGTCCTGCTGCATGCCATTCCCAGAGGCGATCATTGATCCACATCGCGTGCGGGGGCGTGTCGTGGACCACGAACACGTCCTGATCCAGATCGCCATCAAAGTCGGCGACAAGCACGCCGCGAGGATTCCGATCCGCACGATCCCCCGGGAACCCCGACGCAGTGGAGAGGGATCGCCAGGATCCATCGCCATTGTTGTTCCAGAGCGCATTGGGCCCCCCGCGGTTCACGAAGAACACGTCAAGGTCACCGTCGTGATCGGCGTCAAAGAGTGCGGCATCAACAGTCTCGACAGCCGCTGCCGCGTCCGCAATCTGGAACCGGGGATCCGCTTGGTAGCCTCCGCCCTCCACCCCCTGCCACAGGGAATTGGGACCGCTTCCTGCAAGAACGACGTCGAGTCTGCCATCCGAGTCAACATCGCCCCAGCACGCCGCGTTGACACCGCGAAGGGCGTCGATTGGCCCGGCGTTCGACTCCAGTGCGAACCCCTCAGCATCCAAACGGTACCGTCGAATCTCTCCGTCGCCTGCCGAAGTGGCGAGCAACTCCGACCGGGCCGGAGCGTGCCAACCGATCGCGAGTGTCCCGCCGGATCCCAACATCGATCCACCAGTCGGCGGCGGCTCGAAGACCTCGCCCTCTGGCCTGCCCGACGGACGGGCCGCGGCAGCCTTGATGGCCTGCACCTCGGCCTTGGCCCCCATGCGGGTGTACTTGATCTCCGCCAAATGCGCCCGGGGGTTGTGTTCCAGTCGCTGAAAGGCGTCCAGCCACGCGGCCGCCTGCTCGGGATTGCCCGATCGTCGCGCCGCCTGCGCTCCAGCGTAGTACGCGCTTCGCAGATAGGGGTCCAATGCAATGGCACGCTCGAACCAGGGCACACTCGATGCAATCTCACCAAGTTGCATCAGCGACTGGCCGAGGTAATAGGCCGCGTGGGCGTCTGATCCGTCGAGCTGCATCACCGCATCAAAGTGGCTCCTCGCCGGCTCGATGTGCCCAGTGTGCAACTGGAGGATTCCGGCCACAAAGTGCGCCCTTGCATTGGAAGCGTCCCTAGCGATCACGGCCTGAACCCGAGCGAGCGCGGCGGCATCGTCTCCCACGGCCTGACGGTTCAACTGGGCGATGGCGTGATCGACCTGCACGTCCTGCCAGTCGGGGTGCGACGTCGCGAGTGATTCAAACCGCTGCAAAGCCGCCTCATAGTCAAACGCTCCCATCGCAGCGACGGCTTCGTTGTGCAGGGTCACGACGTCCGGATGGGCGGCAGGGTCAAAGCCGCCTGACCCAGCTCGTGGCGCCCCTTCCTCGGCACATCCCCACAGGCACCACAGGCACATCAACAGACAACAGCTTCTCATTGCATGGGTCTCTTTCGCTCGGAGATGCGTTCGCGAAGTCGATCGACCGTCAACGGCTCCGCGTCTGCCGGAAGTCCCGGTTTGGACGCATAGGTGTACGCCTCCGGGCGGTGGTGCGCGATCGTGTCGTGCCCCAGACGCCGCCCTCGCTCGTGCCGCAAGGCGTCGATGTCGATGGGCGCCACCACAACGCGCTCACCCGGCCCCGGATCCGCCTGCGCCAGAATCCGCCCGTCGAAGTCAACGACCATGCTGCCGCCAGGCCAGGAGAACGGTGGGTACTGGCCCATGGTTGCGCCCTGATTCGAGGCCACAACGTAGCACGTGTTCTCTGCTGCACGAGCGCGGTTGAAGAGTGACCACCAATCCGTCGGCGGCGCAGCGCCCCACGGGTCCATGTATGCGGAGAGTCTGCAGAGCACTTCGGCCCCCTTGAAGGCAAGTTCCCGCGTGACTTCCGGGAACAGCCAGTCGTAGCAGATGGCTGCCCCGATCCGCCCGATCTCCGTGTCGGCCACGGGAAAGTGATCGCCGGACGGATCGAGGTCGTGCGGCGACGCATGTACTTCCCACGGAATCCAGGGATTGACCTTGCGATACGTCGCCTCGACACCCTCCGGGCCGACGAGCACAGTCGTGTTGAACACCACGTGGGGATTCGATTCGGTACGCTCCAAAAAGGTCGCCGTCTGAATCCAGCATCCATGCTTCCTGCAGACCGCTTCGTAGCGGTCGATGTGCGGATTTGGAATCTCGACGGCAAGCGACTCACGCAGCGACGAGACGCTGTCCAATACCGGGCTGGCGTGACCGAACTCGGGAAAGGTCAGGAGGCGTACATCGAAGAACGGTTCGTACCCCACGATGGTCTGCTCGGCCATTTCAACCATCCGGGACGTCCGAGCCTCGATCTCATCACGGGACCGAGGCGGGTCGAAGGCCGTCTGGCACGCGGCGGCGTAGTAGCGCAAACCCATGGGCCGGATGATACGGGGCCGGCACCGCAGCCGAGTCGCTCTACAATCTCTGCATGACGCTTCGACACGCCGTCCTCGCGGTCCCCCTCTGGCTCGTGGCCTCGTGCGGCCCTGGCGATCCCCCCGTGCCGGCCCCGCCCACCCCGGCACATGCCGGGTCTCTCGTCGGTGAGGTCATCGAGTCGGTGAATGCGCAGATTCAAGCGATCGAGCGTGACCCGGGCAGCGGCGCTGCCCGCAAGCAACTCGGACTGTTGTATCTGGCCAATGGTGCTCCAGCCGAAGCCGCCGAAGCGTTTCGCCAATCGCTCATGCTGGACGCGGAAGATCCGCAAACATGGTGCTTCCACGCCACGGCGCTGGAGCAGATCAATGAACTTGATGCAGCCATCGAATCGATCGCGGTCGCTCAGGACCTCGACCCCGAGCGTGCGCCCCTCTACTGGCGGCCGGGATTCTGGCTGCTTGAGGCGGGTCGACCCGAGGAAGCGTTGCCCCACTTTGAGTCCGCAGCGGCCATCGAATCGCGTGCTGGCAGGCCAGCCCCGGACGGGGCCGCGCACCGAATAGGCCGCGGCCGATGCCTTCTGGAACTCGATCGACCGGGTGAAGCCGTGCCCATTCTGGAAGAGTTGCAGACCATGGTGGACCACTATTACGCGTCTTACCTGCTCGGGCAGGCCTATCGCCGGGTCGGTCGCGGCGACGAGGCCGCGCCGGTCAGGGCCAGCGGCGCGATCGATCCCCCCAGCTACCCCGACCCCTGGATGGACGCGGTGTCAGCATCTGGCCGTGGTCTGGACGCCAGGCTCGCGTGGATCGAGCAGTTACTGGAGGCCCGACGGCTCGATGAGGCGGCGAGGGCGCTCGTCGAGGCCAGGAAGCGTTGGCCCGAGGATGTGAACCTGCTCAATCGACTGGCCGAGTTGCACCGCAGCAGAGGCAACACCACCGCGTGGGTACGAACCCTGAAACAGGCAGTGCGGATCGATCCTTCGCACGCCAGCTCCCAGCACAACCTCTCGATTGCACTGCAGCGACAGGGTGAAGTGAGCCAGGCGATGAACCACGCGCACCTCGCAGTCACCGCGAACCCCTCGTTCACGCCGGCATGGCTGCAGCTCGGCCGGCTGCTCGTCATCGCCAACCGCCTCAACCAGGACAACACGAACAGTCCACCTGAGGCCGTGCACGCCGCCCTTGAGCCGCTCGACCGGGCGTTTGAGCTCGGTGTCGAGGGCCCACGGGAACATCTCATGTACGGGCACCTCCTGATGCGGGCCCAGCGGCTCGATGACGCCATTCGAGTGCTCAGCCGGTTGACCGACCAGCCCGACGGTGATCCCCGTGCGTGGGCCATCCTGAGCGATGCGCATGCGGCGAAGGGTGAACACCGCTCGGCGCTGCAGACGGCGATCAACGGACTCAACCGATTCCCCAATCATCCGGATCTGATGCGCATTGCAGACCGGTACCGACGGGCCTCCGGCGGCGCCCCCGGGCAACCATGAAGCGGCCACTGTGGATCGCCTTGTTCGGTGTGGTCTTGTTCGGTGTGGTCTTGTTCGCTGTGGTCTTGCCCGGCTGTGGCGAGTCGAGCCCGCCTGCGCCAGCCCCGGTCCCCAAGACGCAGACAGCCGAGCCGAGCCCGTGGTTCGAAGACGTTGCTGGACCATCGGGGCTGGACTTCACGTGGGCCTCAGGGGCCGACGCCCGGTTCCTGATGCCTGAGATCGTCGGCGGCGGCGTGGCCTTGCTTGACTACGACGCGGACGGCGATCTGGATGTGTACTTCGTGCAGGGCGGAGACGTCGATGTCGCGTGGGACGACGCGGAGGCAAACACCGCCCACAACCAGTTGTTCCGAAACGACGGACGCATGCAGTTCACCAACGTCACCGAGGGCAGCGGCGCAGGTGACGGCCGGTACGGGATGGGCGTCGCGGTCGGAGACATCGACGGCGATGCCGACCCGGATCTGTACATCACCAATGTCGGACGGAACACCATGCTGCGAAACGACGGCGGCACCTTCGTGGACATCACGGAGTCCTCAGGAACCGGGCACGATGGCTGGGGGGCCAGCGCCGCCTTCTTTGACGCAGACCTGGACGGGGACCTCGATCTGTACGTCACCAACTACCTCGAGTGGAATCCTGATACCGAGATCACATGCTTCAGCCCCCTGGGCGGCGAGGATTACTGCTCCCCCCGGAACTACCTGGCCCCGGCCATCGACGTTTTCTACCGCAATCTCGGAGGCGGCCGCTTTGAGAATGCCACCGTTGCCTGCGGATTCGACTCCCAGACCGGCACGGGGCTGGGAGTCGTGCACGGCGACTGGAACGGCGACCTTCGCCCCGACATCTTTGTCGCCAATGACGGCATGCGGGACCTCCTTTGGGTGTCCCGGCCCGACGGAACCTGGGCTGAAGAAGGCATGAACCGGGGATGCAGCCTCGACGACGAAGGTGTCGCCAAGGCGGGCATGGGCGTCGACACCACCGACCTCGACGACGACGGTGATCTCGACATCATCGTGTGCAACCTCACGGGCGAGTCGGACTCCATCTTCCGAAACGATGGTGACTACTTCGTCGACATTACAGGTCGCACGGGGGTTCGCGCCGCGACCAAACACGCCACCAGATTCGGCCTCGGGTGGGTCGACTTCGACAACGACGGCCGGCTGGATCTCTACGAGGCCAACGGTGCCGTCACCCGCATCGCCGCGCCCGCGGGTGCCGACCCCTACGCGCAGGCCGATGCGCTGCTGCGTGGGCAGGAAGGACTGCGGTTCAGTCCCGTCACACCTGCTGGCGGCACTTCGGACTCCGTCGTACTGACCAGCCGCGGCGCCGCGTTCGGGGATCTCGATCACGACGGCGGAGTTGACATCGTGGTGGTCAACAAAGATGCGCCGGCCAATCTCTACCGAAACATCGCGGCGGACCGAGGCAACTGGATCGTGCTCGACCTGCGAGCGCAGGATGGACGACCGGCCATCGGGGCGCTCGTGTCCGCCCGCCTGGGGGCACGGACCCTGACCCGCCCCGTTCAGCGAGCCTCCTCGTACATGGCCTCCAACGATCCACGCGTTCACATTGGGCTGGGCCCGGCCACCGCACTTGAGGACGTCACGATTCAGTGGCCCGACGGCCGGTCGCAGACGATCGGGTCGCTTCAGGCTGGCCGGGTTCACCTGATGCAGCAGGCCCCACCCAAGTAGTTGCCTGGCAAGGACCTGGCATCATCCCAGTCCAGTCGGCAGGAGCCCCGGGGCGGCAACGCCGCGTCGCAGCCCCGGACGTTGGGCAAAGAAAAAGTGACCCCCAAGATCTTGGGGCCCGCCCCATCGACACCCTCGGGAGGTAGTAGGTCGTCCCCGTGGTGAGCCACCCTCGGCAAGGTGCCCGCTGGTTATCAAGTCATCCGATCACGCGAGGCCAGCCGAATCCAGAGGCTCAGACATGAGGAGTTCGCTCGGATGCAATCAAAGGCCAACCTGATCGACGCGATTCGAACGCACAACCCAACCGCGCCGGTCGACTGGCTCGCCACCTTCACAGGCGACGCCCTGAGAACCTACCTCGATCACCTGCTCAGCCGACTCGATCCCAAGAACTCGGCATGGGTGCGTCCTGGCGACACCTCGGCACTCACGTATCGAGCAGCCGCGGCCTGAGCAGGATTTCACCGCCACAATCACCGATCAGTTCGGCAGCGCCGGTACGGGCCCGCAGGGGTTGCATGGTGGGACCGGCGTTGCCGCATGCGCCCAATCAGGCCGGGGCGTCGTTCTCAATCTCATCTGCGGGGGGAGGCAGAATGCGATCCCCCTCATCGGTCAACCCCTCGACGTCCGCTGCCCTCGGGGTAATCTCAGGGCCGAGTTGATCGCTCTGCCGCTGCTGCATTCGAAGTTCGAGCAGGGAACGAACCCGCGCCAGCAACTCCACCTTGTTGACCGGTTTGGCAATGAAGTCGTTGGTGCCGCACTCCACAGCGCGCTCGAAATCACCGACCTCATTGAGCGCCGTCACCATGATCACGATGATGTCCCGGGTCGCCGGTTGCGCCTTGATCTTCTGGCAGACCTCGAAGCCTGACATGCGGGGCATCATCACGTCGAGCAGAATCAGGTCCGGAGGATCAGCATCGATCGCCTCGATGGCCGCCACACCGTCGACTGCGGTACCGACGCGGCAGCCAAGCTCTTCCAGGTAGGCCTGCATCAGTTCCAGGTTCTGCTGGTTGTCATCCACCAGAAGAATGGCAGCCTGCGCCAGGTCCGGCGACGCGTCGGAGGCGGCATTCGAGTTGTCCTGGGCATCCATGGGCACGATCGTACCAAGACGGGCCCGCCGCAACCTCCCGCAGTCGACGCCACGGCTCCACGCGGCCTGGCCCCTCGGTCACCGGGGGCTCACGGAACCCGATATCATGTCCCGCCTATGGCCATCACCGACAAGCGATCTCCGTGGCAGGACGAATTCAGCGTTCCAAGTATCTCGGATCTGCGGATGGACCTGCCGGTTCCCGCAGCCGAACTGTTCGATGTTGCCAGAGACTTCCTGAATGCCCGCGAAGGGATCCTCGAGTCCCTCCGCTGGTATGGAGACTGCTGGTTCTGGGCCGTGACGTACTTCCTCGAAGGCGAGGACACCGCTGAAGACGAACCTGTCGCGATCATTGTCCCGGCCCCGGACAACCTGCAGATCGCGGCGCCGCTGGACCAGGAGTTTGTCTCGCAGTTGAACACAAGGCGAATGAAGCGGGCCATCCGCGATGGCCTTGAACTCGCCTCCGAGCCGTACTCGACGAAGTGGGCCGTCTGGCCGGTCACCGCGAAGAACATGCTCGATGAAGTCACCGCCCTGCTGACCCAGCGGATGAACTGGTTGCAAGGCACGTGAGAACCGATCTCCGGACCGATGATCCCAGGACAAGCAGATGAGGTCGACATGAGCCGCAGACGCCCATACAAGCGAGTCCTTCTGAAGATCAGCGGAGAGAGTTTCTCTCGCCCCGGCGAAGGCGGGATCGACAGTACTGAACTTCGAAAAATCGCCGATGAGATCGGCGCGGTCGCGGAAACAGGAGTCGACCTGGCCGTCGTTGTCGGCGGAGGCAACATGATCAGGGGCGCCAACCTCGCACGGCGGCTCGAGATCGACCAATCCACTGCCGACTACATGGGCATGCTCGGCACTGTCATGAATGGCATGGCACTCAAGGAGGCGGTAGAGCACTGCGGCCGACCCGCCCGTCTGCTCTCTGCCATCACCATGCCATCCATCGCAGAACCGTTTATCCGCAAGCGGGCGTTGCGGCACATGGAGAAGGGACGCTGCATCATCCTGGCGGCGGGCACCGGCAATCCGTTCTTCACGACCGACACATGCGCCTCACTTCGAGCCACTGAACTCAACTGCGAGGTCGTCCTCAAGGCGACCAAGGTCGACGGCGTGTACGAGTCCGACCCGGTGACCAATCCGGACGCCCGCCGGTTCGATGAATTGACCTTCGCACAGGCCATCGAGGAGCGGCTCGGCATTATGGATCTCACCGCGCTTTCAATGTGCATGGAGCACGACCTTCCAGTCATCGTGTTCAACTTCAAGGAACCGGGGAACATCATGCGGGTCGTGCGAGGCGAGAACGTGGGGACACTGATTCACAGCACGATTGAAAACGCCGTCGAGACGAGTTGACTCCGCAGACCCCAAACGCCATACCCACGGAGTAAGTACATCATGGTGGATGCGATCACCAAGGACACCAGGGCTCGAATGAGCAAGTCGATCGAGTACCTGCAGAAGGAACTTCGTGGAATACGGACCGGGCGGGCGAGCACCGCCCTGCTGGAGTACATGAAGGTCGAAGCCTACGGAACGCAGGTCGATCTTCGCGACGTCGCCGCGATCTCGGTCCCCGAGACAACGCAACTGCTCGTCAAGCCGTTTGATCCCACCCTGAAGAACGGAATCGCCAAGTCGATCGAAACCGCCGACCTCGGCCTCAACCCGCAGGTTGAGGGCGAAGCGATTCGAATCAACCTGCCGCCACCGTCAGCCGAGCGGCGCGCCCAACTCGCCGGCCAGGTACGCAAACTGGCGGAAGAGACGCGGGTTGCCATTCGCAACGAGCGGCGAGACGCCATGAAGCAGATCGACGCCAGAGTCAAGGACAAGAGCGACTCCCTGTCCGAAGACATGGGCAAGAACTTCAAGCAGGAAGTTGAAGACCTCACCAAGAGCAAGATTGGCGAGGTAGACACGCTCTGCAACGACAAGACCGATGAGATCGAGAAGATCTAGCGCAACGTGTATCAGGCGTACGCCCTGCGAAGTCGAGCCGGCGGAATGCCCAGTTGCTGACGGTACTTGACGACGGTCCTTCGCGCAATATCGACACCCCGATCTCGCAGCGCAGCGGCGATCGCCTCATCCCCGAGTGGTCTCAGGGGATCTTCGTTCTCCACGATCTCGCGAAGAACCTCCTTCACCGCCTCCCACGACATGTTCTCGCCGGTGGCCGTCTCCGTGCCACCAGAGAAGAAACGCCGGAGCGGAACGATGCCCCGAGGCGTTTGCATCCACTTCTCGGAAACAGCTCTGCTCACCGTCGCCACGTGGATTCCAAGCAGGTCGGCCACCTCGGTCATCGGCAGCGGTTTGAGCCCGCGAGCGCCCTGTTCGAACCACCCCCGCTGCCGTTCCAGAATCACCTGAACGACTCGAAGTACGGCGTTGCTGCGCTGGTTGATCGACTCAATGAGCCACTTCGCATTGCTGACGTTTTTCCCGATGAAGGTCCGGGCATCACCCTCCACGGACTTGTCGGCGGCCAGTTCGACGTAACGCGGCGAGACGCGAAGCGGTGGCACCACGCCATCGCACAACGCCGCGACGTATCGGTCCTGCTGCTGGTCGTACTCGACGATGACATCGGGAATCACCGGCGGAACGTGCTCGTCCACAACCTGCTTGCCCGGGGAAAGACTCAATCGGTGCATCAGTTTGATCGCCGCCTTGATCTCGTCAATGCTCAGACCGGTGTCCTTTCCGATCGTCGGCAGTCGATTCTGAATCAGGTCCTCGAGGTGGCCGTCGATCAACTCCCGAACCCGATCCCACGCCGGCCCATCTTCACCCGGCCTCCGCATCCACGCCTCCACCTGGATCAGCAGGCACTCCTTGATGTTGGAAGCGCCGATTCCACTCGGCTCAACGACTCGCTGCAGCGCCGCCTTGGCCTCCTCGATCGACTCCATCGTCACTGCTGGATTGGATTCCGACTCGAGGGAGACAATCTCTTCCAGCGGCAGATCGAGCAGCCCGTCATCATTGATGTGGCCGATGAGCACTCGCCCTACCGCTGCGACCTCGTCGGGAACATCCGCGAACGACCACTGGTGCAGAATCTGATCGATCAGGTTTTCTGACCTCGCGCTGATGTTCGCCATCGCGTCCATCTTCCGATCACGTTCCCCCGCCATTCTCGAGGCAGACCAGCTTGAGGAGGAATACTCGTTGTCGAATGCCTCGCGATATGAGCCCTCCATGGTGGCGAGCCGTTCAAAGTCATCGGCTCCATCGCCCGCCTTGTCGGACTCTCCGACGATCAACTCCTCGTCTTCGATCTCTCCCTCGGGACCGGCGGAACGTCCAGCCAGATGCTCGTCGACCTCCAGTGCGATGTTCGATTCCAACTCCTGGTCGATTCGCTCCTGAAGCGCCTGGACGGGCATCTGCAGTATTTCCATCGACTGGATCATGCGTGGACTCAATCGCTGCTGCTGCGAGAGCCCGGCCTTCTGTTGTGTTTCGAAACGCATGTCCATGGGCACCATGGTACCCACCCGGCGCTGCGCCCCCTCCACAATTGCTACTCCCGAGGGGCTCGCCCCAGAATGGCGTCCGCGAGCATGGCTGGCGTCGCAAACTCAAGCGATGAACCACTCGGAAGACCCCGCGCCAGCCGCGTTACGCGGACGTTGCGCGTCGACATGGCCTCACTGATGTAATGGGCCGTCGTGTCGCCTTCCAGGGTCGGACTGAGCCCGAGGATGACCTCTTCGATCGTGGCGCGTCCCGCATTGCGATCCGGATCATCAACGCGATCCACCAGCCCTGCAATCGTCAAGTCGTCGGGGCCGACGCCACCGAGCGGGTCCAGACGTCCGGTCAGCACGTGGTACACACCTCGATGAAGACCCGTCGCTTCGATGCTCATAAGGTCCCGGGGCTGCTCGACGACCAGAACGCAGGATCCATCTCGCGTCTGATCGGCGCAGATGCGACACGGCTGCACGTCCGTCAGTTGCCAGCAGCATTCACAGCACCCAATCCTGCTGTTGACTTCCCCGATAGCCGACGCAAGGGCCGCCGTCTCATCGGGCGGTGCCTTCAGCAGGTGGAATGCCAGCCGCGTCGCCGTGCGGCGACCGATGCCCGGCATTCGTTCCAGACACTCGATCAGTCGCTCGACCGGTTCGGGATATCCACCCGCAGCCACTACATGCTCCCGGGCAATTGCATGCCACCGGGCGGCACCGGCAATCCCATTTCTTCCGCAGCTTCGGCCAGGCGTCGCTGCATCTCATCGCGAGCCATCGAGAGCGCTGTGTTGACCGTGTCCCGAACAAGCGTGTCCAGATCCTGCCGTGCGGGATCCGCAATGGTCAACTCCGCGATGTCCAGATCACCAGTGGCGACAACCCGGACCGCCCCGCCTTCGGAGACCGCCTCCACTCTCATGGTGCGAAGAGCGGCCTTGACCTCTTCCATCCGCTGCTGCATACGCGGCAGGTCCCGCATCAGTGACGCCATGCCAGCCATGTTCCGAATGCCCTCAAACATCGTCGGGTGCTCCCTTCTTGCTCGGCCCCGATTTCACATCAATCACAGTCGCATCAAAGAGATCCATGGCAAAATCGACGCGTGGGTCGTCGACTCTGGCCGCAGTCGCGGAGGGCTGAGGTGGCTCCGCAGCGTGCTCCGCCTCCACCCTGATTTCCCGGCCGGCGGCCTCGCTGAGCCATTGCGTCAGGCGATCAACGACCATCGATGGCACCACGGCGCCAACGGGCCTGACCACCACGCGACGCGCCTCAAACAGGATGGGCTGGACTTCGGCAAATGCGGCTTTCGCCGACTGCGTCGATGCCGCACCCTGCAGCCGATTCCACACTTCTTCCAGCCCTTCGTCCGCCTTGCTGGGCGTCTCGACTTCCGGGGTGGCGGCCTTCTTCGGCTTCGACGCAGCCTTCTTCGGCTTCGACGCAGCCTTCTTCGGCTTCGACGCAGCCTTCTTCGGCTTCGACGCGGCCTTCTTCGGCTTCGACGCGGCCTTCTTCGGCTTCGACGCGGCCTTCTTCACGCCCGCGGGCTCCGGCGATTTGGGCGCGGGGTCAGCCGGATTCAGCCCCGACCTTTTTTTTTTCGATCCCGGTTCAACCGAAATCTGCACCGAGGCGGGGTCGATCAAGTCGGACGCCAACGCCAGCCGCACCAGGGCGGCATCAAGAAGCGCCCTGAAGGAAGCCCCGAGGCGACCTTGACGGGCCACGGACTCGGTCACCGCAATGGCATGAACAAGCGAAGGCTGGTCAAACCGGTTCGCCTGCGCCAGAAGCGACTCCCGCAACTCGGCAGGAAGATCGAGGACCTCTGTATCAACGCCGCAGGTACGCAGCAGCAGCATGCGGCGAAACGCCTCGGTGAGCGCACCAAGCGCCTGATCGATGCTTGTGCCGGCTGCAAGCAGACGCGATGCCGCCTCCAGCGCAACTCCAGGTTCAGCGGAAGCGATACCGTCGATGATCTCGTCGACGACGGCTGTCTCCGGCAATCCAAGCGCCGCCTCGACCATCTCCATCGAGATGTGGTCATCACCCGCGGCCATCAACCGGTCCATCACGCTCAGCGCGTCGCGCATCGAGCCGTTTCCGAGTTCAGCCACGCGACCGAGCGCGGACTCGTCTACAACGACGCCCTCTTGCTCGGCAATCGCCGCGAGGTGGCCAACAATCAGATGTCTCGGAATGGGCTTGAAGTCGAATCGTTGGCAGCGGCTCTGAATCGTCGCAAGAACCTTGTGCGGCTCTGTCGTGCACAAGATGAACTTGACGTGTTCGGGCGGCTCTTCCATCGTCTTCAGAAGGGTGTTGAACGACTCCGTCGTCAACATGTGGACTTCATCGATGATGTAAATGCGGTATCGACAGCGGGCAGGCGAGAGTCCGGCGCCAGCAATCAGATCACGCGCTTCCTGAACGCCGCGATTTGATGCGCCGTCGATCTCGATGACGTCCAGATCGTCACCCCGCATGATCGCCTCGGCGATGCCCTCGGCATCCGCGAGATCATCCGAGGCATTCATGGCGCGAGCAAAGATTCTCGCCATCGTCGTCTTGCCGACGCCTCGTGTTCCGCAGAACAGGTACGCATGGGCCGTACGCTCCTGCTCGACCGCACGCCGCAGCGTATCCGCTACGGACTGCTGCCCGACGACCTCATCGAAGTCTCGGCTGCGGTATCGGCGAGCAAGAACGGTGTATGCCACAACGGCGTCCTTTCTCCAGCAGACTTCTCGGCGAGAAGTCCCTCACGACCAGACGGGGAGCGTGGTAGGCGGCCAGGCGACCAATGGCGCGGACAGCGACGCTTATGGCTGCTGCGATCAAGCCCTGACCAGGTTCACGAGCCGACCGCCCAAAGGACCCGGCCGCCTACCACGCCCCCCGCCGCATGGTATCGCACCGCGCACCGCTGGTACACTCGCCGCGATGGCCGAAACCGAATCGATTCATGCCATGGGTGCCGAGGTGAGGGCCTCGGACCGCCGGTCAGCTCCCTTCATGCTCACGGCGCTTCGGATCCTGTACGCCGGGCTCATGATCGCGGCGGCCTCGATCCCAGTCATCAACTCGGACCCGGATTCAGACCCCCTCATCGACTTCATCATGCCGATCAGTGCCACCCTTGCGGTTGTGGTCATCGTCGTGCTGCTCGACATTCGAACGCCGCAGAAGCGGATTTCAAATGTGGTCGGGGTCTACATGGCTGTGGTTGCGGGACTGTTCGCCTCCCTCGCTGTCGGGGTCCTGATCGACCTGATCGCTGAAGCATGGGAACTCACCGGTGACGAAGACGCGCTCAAGTACCTCACGCTACTCAAACTCGCAGTCGGATTGACGCTCTGCTACGTCGCCGTCTCGGTTGTCCTCTCAACTCGTGACAGCATTCGGCTGGTCATCCCCTACGTCGAGTTCTCCCGGCAGGTCCGAGGTGTCCGACCGATGCTTCTCGACACATCCTCGCTGATCGACGGACGCATGAACACGTTCACGCAGACCGGGTTTCTCGACGCCCCGCTGATCGTCCCGCAGTTCGTCGTCACCGAGCTTCACACACTCTCGGACTCCTCTGATCGTCTGAAACGCGATCGTGGCCGCCGTGGGCTGGCCAACCTTCGGCTGCTGCAGGACACCAAAGGCATCAAGGTGGACATCGAGCAGACGGAGGTGCCTGCTGGGGCAGAAGTCGATGCGTTGCTGGTCGATCTGGCCGTTGAGAAGAACCTCCGCATCATCACCTCCGACTCCAACCTGGCGAGGGTTGCTCAGATACGCGGGGGCGTGTCGCTGAACCTGCACGATCTGGGCGGTGTGTTGCGGGACCCCGCAGTGCCGGGCGAACGGGTCAGCGTCGAGGTCATTCGTGAAGGCGAGGCGCAGGATCAGGGCGTCGGCTACCTGCCAGACGGCACCATGATCGTCATCGAGGACGCCGCCGGTCAGATCGGAAAGATGATCGACGTCGTCATCACCAACGCCGTTCAGACAAGCGCCGGGCGTCTGATCTTCGCCAAGCCGACCCCGGATCAACCCGACACCATCGGCCACGCGGCGACCCACCAGCCCCGCCATACGGGCGAGGGCCCCAGGTCGGAGTAGCACCGCGAGCGGCTACTCCCACTCGATCGTGGCTGGGGGCTTGCTCGAGATGTCGTAGACCACCCTGTTGACGCCCTCGACCTCATTGATGATTCGGTTGCTGATCGTGGCGAGCACGTCATAGGGAATACGAGCCCAGTCGGCCGTCATGAAGTCCTGTGTCTCGACCGCCCGCACCGCGACAACCGAGTCATAGGTTCGACCGTCTCCCATGACGCCCACGCTGCGGACCGGCAGCAGCACCGCAAACACCTGATTCGTGCTGCGATACAGATTGGCGGAGACGATTTCATCCAGCACGATCTCGTCGCAGTTCCGGAGCAGGTCCAGCCTCGGCTCGGTCACCTCACCGAGCACCCGAACCGCCAGCCCCGGGCCGGGGAACGGATGCCGCCACACGACGTGGCTCGGCAGGCCGAGCACTTCCCCGAGCGTTCGCACTTCGTCCTTGAACAGATCGCGAAGCGGCTCAATCAGTTCGAACCCGAGTTCCTCGGGAAGCCCACCCACGTTGTGGTGCAACTTGATGTTCGCAGCCGTACCAGCATGTCCCTGCCCGCTCTCGATGACATCGGGGTACAGCGTTCCCTGTGCCAGAAAGTGAACGGGCATGCCGCCGTCGCCCGCCACTTCGTCGGCGCAGCGACGAAAGACGTCGATGAATCGATGACCGATCAGTCGCCGCTTCTCCTGTGGATCCTCCACCCCAGCCAGGTCGCCGAGAAACTCCTTCGAAGCGTCGACCACCCTCAGGTCAAAATCGAAGTGGTCACGAAACGTCGTTTCGACCAGTTCACGCTCGTTCTTTCGGAGCAGCCCGTTGTCGACGAAGATGCACGTCACCCGATCGCCGAGCGCCCGGCCGAGCAGGGCCGCAACCACGGATGAGTCCACACCGCCGCTGAGTCCACAGATGACCCGTCGGTCGCCGACGAGCCCCGGCAGGGTCCGGCACTGCGCTTCCATGTAATCGGCCATCCGCCAGGTTCCACGGCATCCGCACACTTCATAGAGGAAGTTGCGGAGCACATCGACGCCGTGAGGCGTATGCGTGACCTCTGGATGAAACTGCAACCCGAAGAACGAATGCGCCCGATGCGCCACTGCAGCAGCGGGGCACGTATCGGTGCTGGCAATGACCTCGAAGTCGTCGGGCAGATGAGACACCTGATCCCCGTGGCTCATCCACACGGTCATGTCGTCCGGAAGTCCGGCAAACAGCCCGGAGTGGTCCTCGACAGTAAGTCGGGACCGGCCGTACTCCCGCGACTCCGCACGGTTGACCGAGGCCCCGAGGATGTGGCAACCCAGTTGCATTCCGTAGCAGATGCCGAGGACCGGAATCCCCAATTCGAAGATCGCCGGATCGCATTTCGGAGCGTCCGGATCATCGATACTCGAGGGCCCTCCGGACAGGATGATCCCGGCAGGCTCGAGCGAGCGGAGGGAGTCCATCGACACATCCGGAGCGACCAGAATGCTGAACGCACCCGCCTCCCGCACACGTCTGGCAATCAGCTGCGCATACTGGCTTCCGAAGTCGATGATTGGAATGGTCTCGACCCCTGCGGGCCGAGTGGCGCCGATGGCGAGTGCAGCCATGAACGGAACTCCTGGGAAGGCGGGGAGTCTACACGAAGGGGCACTCTTGATCCCACCACAGCGAGGTATCATCGGCGGGAGTCTCATGAACAGCCAATCGCTCCCACATCCAGACCTCATTCTCGACATCGACGCGAGGGCGGACCTCCTCTGCATCATTCGGCATGCGCTGAGGGCCTGGTGCCGACAGGTCGGAGTGGATGCCGCCCGAGCCGATCGCATCTGTCTGGCTGTTGATGAGGGGGCCGCCAACATCGTGAGGCACGCCTATCGCCGCACCCGCGGCCGGATCAGGTTTGCAGCAGGCCATGATCGATCGACCGATCCACCCATGCTGCAGTTCACGCTTGAGGACGACGGCGAACAGGTGGACCTCGACACCATCAGGCCGCGGGAACTCGATGATGTTCGTCCGGGCGGCCTGGGCATCCACCTCATTCGAGAAGTCATGGGCGAAGCGATTTGGGAGCATCTGCCGGAAGGTGGCACGCGGCTGACGATGCGAGCTGTTCCGGCATCGACCGCGCAGGATCACAGGGAGGAAACGACCCACTATGCATGGTGATGACCACAGCCCTCTGAACATCGATGTCGAACAGCGGGACGGGCTCCTCGTGATTCGTCCTTCCGGAGAAGTCGACCTCGCGTCATCCCCGGTTCTGCGAGCCACGCTGCAGTCCAATCTCGCCACAGGAAGCGATCCGGTCATCATTGATCTGGCGGGCGTGCCCTACATGGACTCCTCCGGAGTGGCAACACTCGTCGAGGCCCTCCAGACGTGCCGCCGCACTTCGCGGGAACTCACGCTTGCCAGACTCACCGAGCGTGTCGCCTCGATCTTCAAGATTTCGAAGCTTGACGCCGTGTTCACTGTGACGGAGGACCTGCACTGAGACCATGCCCGAGCCACGAAACCAATCCATGTGGACGCGGGGCGTCGGCCGGATCGGCAGGAGTTCGCTCGGGCTCTTCACCTTGCTCGGGGGGACCACCAGGCTCACCGGAACGGTTGGACGGTGGTACTGGAAGTCTGGAACTGGCGGAGAACTCCGGGTCGGGTGGCCAGCCGTGGTCGCTCAGATGGTCCGGGTCGGAGTCCGCTCGATCGGAATCGTCCTGCTGGTCAGCGCCTGCATCGGACTGATTCTGGCGATCGCCATGTATCCACCACTCTCCGAACTCGGTCAGCAGAACAAGATCGCCAACATTGTGGCGGTCGCCATCTTCCGGGAGATGGGCCCCATCATCTCTGCAGTGGTGCTGACCGGGTTTGCTGGCGCCTCGATCGCAGCCGAGATTGGAACGATGGTCGTGGGCGAGGAGATTGAAGCGCTCGAAGCGCACGCCCTGGACCCGGTCCGGTTCCTGGTGCTTCCGCGGCTCACCGCAACCGCCGTCAGCCTGGTGCTACTCACCATTCTGGCCGATGTCGCCGCGGTCGTCTGCAGCGGTCTCGTCTCCGTCATGTTCTTCGACGTGAGCGCCCATGTGTACATCGACAACACCCTGGCACAGTTGCAACTCGCCGACTTTCTGACCGGGCTCATCAAGGCGGCGACGTTCGGACTCATGCTCGGCGCCATCGCCTGCTTCAATGGGCTGCGGGTCAGCGGAGGCGCCGCAGGCGTCGGCAAGGCGACGACGGACACTGTCGTGCAGACGATTGTTGCGGTCATCGTGAGCGATCTCGTCTATGACGCGATCTTCCTCGAACTCGGGTGGACGTAGCGCCCGCTGGCCCCCCCTTGAGGTCTCACTCCCCCTCATCATCCTCGGCAGTCAGGAGCACACCCCCGATCCGGAATCCATCGTCACCCGACTGCGCCCACCATGCGGCGGGGCCAAGGCGACTGGCAATCCGCGCCAGTCGCTCACGCCGCGCGGTGCCTTCTTCGTCGGTCAGTTCGCCCTTGATCTCCTCCCAGAGTTCAGGGTCCTCTGCCATCAATTCATCCTCCCACGATCTCAATTGCAGACGCTGCACCTCCGCAACGGCAGTCAGATGCTCACCGACGTCCCATGTGCTCCAGCACGCCATTGGTTCCGAGGGCATTCGTCCGATCGCTCGAGTCAACCACGGAGGCGATGTGGCCGATCGGGCCGAGAGGCTCCGGAGCGCGGATTCGACCCCCGCGTCGCTCCCAATGAACAACGAATGCCCCGCAACAGCAAGGCTCATTCGCGCGTCTCCAGGAATCGGGATCGGCATCATCGCCATGGCGGAGGCATCAACGGTCCAGATCTGATGGCCCTGGAAATCTCGAGGCTCGAATCCCCCCTTCGGGCTGATCGCTGCGAGCGCATCCTTGAGCCCCGAGGGATCCGTGCATGCGATTGACGTGACCTCATTGAGACTGTCCATCGACAGCGGTCGCTGCAGCGTTCCGACCATCATCGCCTTGTGGTCAAGGGGACCGAGGATCGCTCTGATGGAGGGCTCGAATTGATCCAACAGTTGCCCGAGGCCCATGAGCATCGGATTGGACGCCACGACCGAACGCAGCCAGTCGGGGATCCGCTTGAAGTCGACATTGAATCGGGACAGGGAAACCACATCCGGCCCGATCCACCCTGGCAGCGTGTCTCGCGGCGAATCTATGGCGAGCAGCCGCAGCAGTCCTCCCGGCCCGTCGGGCATCCACAACGCCCCGAATGCGGTGAACAGATCATCCTGAGATCCGACACCCGCAGAAACGGCAGCGGCCCGCACCGGCCCAATGGTCGCATCAAACGAAGCCTTGGCCATGGCCGCCATTCCCATCTGGTCAACCACCTGAGCCGCCGCGAAGGCACCTTCCACCAGAAGGACCAGGCGAACATCGTCGGGCCCCTCGAGCATGGCCGTGGCCGACTCCCATGCTTCGACGTCGGCGAGCGACTCGCCCACCTCGTCCCCATCGAGCACATCCAGCATTCGCTGCAAGCCGCTCTGTGTATTGGAGAGGAGAATCAGGCTGTCCTCGCGAACATGCCACAGCATTTCCTTGATCGGTCGCTCCGGGCCCTCGCCCAAACGTCCATCGATCACGTCCACATCTCGGCCCGAGAGCGACTCGGTTACGGCATCCGCCCGCCCCCGAATGGTCCTCCACCCATCATCCCACGCCTCCGAAACTGCATCGGCGTTGTCTCCAAGGTCCACCCAGCCGGCCAGGACGAGCTCACCCCGCTCCCCCGCCGTCCGGTCGACCCACAGGGCGATCGATGCCGACAACGCGCCGAGCACGTCGGTCGGCTCGTGCGACTCGAACACGTCGAGCCAGACCTCGGAGACGGAATCCGGGAACCTCCCGATCAGATCCCTGATGCCGTCATTGAGGTCCTGCGCGTCGTCGCCTTCGAGCAGGCCGGACTCCTCCAACCGCCCGAAGATGCGATCGACGTTCTGAATGTCGAGGACCGCCACCGTCTCCGGAGGCGCGACATCCTCCATAGAGGGCGAGGAGGCCATCGCGACGCTGGGCAATACAACGCAGCAGGCCGCCACGCAGAACACGTTCGCACTTGTGATCATGGGGTCGCCTCCAGCACCGCTGCGGTGCCTGCGTTCAGCCTCGGCGGAGGCGTGTGGTATCGATGCCCGGTATTCGGGTTTGAGGCGTCGTAGGAGAATGCCTCGCGGTTCCGGAGAAAGTCCTTCACATACCGGGTGGGAATGGCAAAGCCCAACGCCTCGCCGCCCAGAATGCCCATGTTGGTGATGCCCACCACCTCACCGCCAACATTGAAGAGCGGACCTCCCGAGTTGCCCGGATTGATGGCGGCATCTGTCTGGATGTACGTCAACCCGTCGAAACTGCGCTGCGTCGTTGACACGACCCCCTGACTCGTCGTCTGCTCCAGACCGAGCGGGTTGCCGATTGCGAAGACCGGCTGCCCGACCTCGATCGACTCCCACGCTTCGAGCGGAACCCAGGGAAACTGCTCGCCATCGTCGGATGGAAGCTTGAGCAGTGCCAGATCCAGGTGGTCGTTGACTGCTTCGATCTCGATGTCCTCGATCGTTCTTCGTGCCAGCGTACCGTCCTCCCTCGGGCTCCAGATGACGAGCCGAAGGTCTTTCTCTCCCTGAATGACGTGGGCGTTCGTCACGACATGACCTTCCTCGTTCACGATCACGCCCGATCCCGTCCCGGATGGCGTCTTCACCAGCACGACTGAGGGCTTGACCCTCGCAGCCTGCTGACGAATGCTCAGTTCAGGCGTCTGGTCGATGGTGTGAAAGATGGATTCCCGAGTGGCCCCCCCGGTTTCGGTCGGGTCGCTGACCCGCACATCGACCACATCGTTGTTGTCGATCTTCACGATCGTGGGACCGACATCGATCCACAGGTTGCGGGCATCCTGCTTGACCACTTCCCCGTGAAGCGCCCCACCCTGACCGAGCACGACCACGTCCGAGGCTGCGTTTCCGACCGCTCCGAACAGGACAAGACACAACGACATCCGCATCACCATGCGAGTTCTCCTGACAGACTGCGAACCATGGTAGCCCGGTTCCGGCAACCGGCGCCGGACGCATCAGCCCGCCTGCCACCCCCTGACACCGACGCGAGCGTCTCATTGGAGGGCTACCATGCCACCCCAACCGGAGACCCACGCATGCCCCTCCCCAGTATCGCTCTCGCCCTGATCGCCACGCTGCCCGGAAGCGGTGACGCCCCCGAACTTGCGGACTACTTCGGGTTCTCCGGACTCGAAGTGATTCCGATCGGCGAGGGCCCAGGGCCGATGATCACGACGGATATCGACGGCGATGGGCTGGTCGACATCGTGGTCGCCAACAATCATCGAAGTCGGATTGAGATTCTCCGCCAGCGGCCGAACGCATCCCCGAACGACCCGGTCGAGATGCCCAGGGACATCAACGAGTTCCCCGATCACTGGCAGTTCGAACGCATTCTCGTCCCCGTCGCCGATGCCATCGCCGCCATGGCCACCTGCGATCTCAACGGGGACGGGCTTGACGATCTGGTAGCGGCGGGGCCTCCCGGACGTGTCGTCTTCCTCAAACAGACCCAGCCGGGGTCATTTCGGTTTGAGGCGCGGCGGGATGTCCCGAAACTCGCTGCAACCGCATCCGCCTTCACCATCACCGACTATTCCGGCGACGGCCATCCCCAGTTGGTCTCCGTCGTGGCTGGCGAGCCGGCCATGTGGCCGCTTCACGGATTCACACTCGGCACGATGAAACGCTATCCCGCAGGCGTGTCCATTCTCGCCATCGTTCTCGCGGACTACGACGGCGACGGCATGATGGACCTTGCAGGCATCAGCCCCGATGATCCCGCACCGATTCGCATCTGGTTCGGGCGGCGAGGCGAGTCGGGCGTCGAGCCTGGACCTCAGACCATCTTCGAGATGCCTCCGATCTATGAGTTCGAAGCCGTCGGTCGCCCCGGCACGCCGGCTTCGGACATTGCAGTGATCGAACGCAATGCGCGGCGAATCGTCATGTATCGACTGAACGAAGAGCGAGTCGAGTCCGGGGGCGACAGGGATGCTGCGTTCACCGTGTACGGCTTTCCGGATCCTGGGCAACGCAAGCGGGCCTGGACCGTCATCGACGCGGACGCGGACGGACGGAGCGACGTCATCGCCGCAGACACTCGGTCGAATGCGCTGTCGGTGTATCGGCAGGCCGACACGGGTGGCCTGATGGCAGCAGAGACCTCCCCGAGCCTCTCCGACATCAGCGCGATTGCCAGCGTTCCCGCCACGGGTGACCGATCGGCCGAACTTCTGGTCATGTCTGCCGAAGAAGGCATCGTGGGCCGCACACCGCTCGCCGCCGGGACACTCGAGTTCCCAAAACCGCTGCCCGTTTCGGCAGGGCACCAACCCGTCGCCATGAACGTGGTTCATCTCGACGAGGGGCCGCATGCGGCGATCGTCTCGAATAAAAAGCGGGACTACATGCTTGACCTCGTCGATCTCGACTCCGAGTCGCTGACCTCGATCGACATCGGATCTCTGAGTCGCAAGCCCGATCACATCGAGTCCATCGACGTCGATCAGGACGGAAAGCGGGACATCCTCGTACTGACCCGCGACCGCCCCATGATGCTGCTCCTCGCCGACCCGGAGGCGGACGGTGGGTTCACCGTGCTCGAGAAGGAGGACATGGGCCAGTACGGACTGGTGGACGCGGCGGGTGATGACAACACCGCAGCGCTGGACGTGAACGCAGACGGCACCGAAGAGCTGCTCATTGCAAATGGGAACTTCGTCAGAGCAGTTCGGTTTGAACGCGCAGACGACGGCGGTGAGTGGCGCGTCGTTCGCCAGTTCAACGCCGACGATCCGGACAGCAATCTGATCTCCGTGACGCCGCTGGACGGGATGCTGGTAGCCGCCGACAAGGACAACGACCGTATCCTCGTCTTTGCAGCTGACAAGGACGGCGAGGACTGGCACCAGTCGGAGACGCTTCGCATCAGGGGTTTCACACCGGGGCCACTCGCTGCAGGCCAGTTCTCGGGCAACGTCCCTGGTGTCCTCACGGTGGGCGAAGATGGTTTCGCAGTCATCCCGCTGGGCGGAACCCGCAGAGCGCTCAAGGAAACCGCTTCGTGGAGGAGCTCACTTGACGACCACGTCCCGCACGAACTGGCCGTCGGTGACGTCAACTCGGACGGATACGGCGACATGGTGGCACTCGACGCAGGCGAGCAGATGATGGAACTCTTCACCTTCGACAAGAGCGGCACGATGCTCCATGCCACGGGATTTCAGATTTACGAGTCACGGCTGTTCCACGGCGGTGACAAGCGCGAGTTTCAACCGCGACAGATCGCCATCGCCGATGTCACGGGTGACGGGGCGCACGACGTGGTCATGCTCGTCCACGACCGAGTGATCGTCTACCCCCAGTGACCCCCGTCTGTTTCACCGATCGTCCATCGCGACGTAGGCGGCATCGTGGGGGCCCGTGTACTGACACCGCGGTCGGATGAGTCGATTGTCGTCGAACCGCTCAAGGGCATGCGCCGCCCAGCCCGCGTTCCGGCTCATGGCGAAAATCGGTGTGAACAGGTCGATGCCGAGACCGAGCGAGAAGTAGGTCGTCGCGGAGTAGAAGTCGACATTGGGGTGGATTCCCTTGCCACCGACATGCGCTTCCATGATCTCCTCGATCTGACGGCTCATGCGGAACAAGTCCTCGTTGCCCGTTTCGGACGCGATGGATTCGGCGAATGTCTTGAGATAGGTCGCCCGAGGATCGATCGCCTTGTACACGCGGTGCCCGAAGCCCGGGACCTTCTCCTTGCGGGACAACCGCCCCAGCACGAAGTCCTCGACCGCATCAACGCCGTCGATCCCCTGAAGCATGTGCATGACGCGTTCATTGGCGCCACCGTGCAGCGGGCCTCTCAGTGTCCCGATGGCTGCGGTGATTGCCGAGTACATGTCGCTCTCGGTGCCCATGACGACCATCGTCGCAAACGTCGATGCGTTGATGCCATGGTCTGCGTGCAGAATCAGGCAGACGTCCAGTGCCTTGGCGCTCGCCTCACCCGGCGTCTCTCCCGTGAGCATCCGCAGGAACGACGTCGCGACGTTGTCGCCGCGATCGGGCTTCACGATCTCCAGTCCGCGACGCAGACGGTCGAAGTTGGCGATGATCGCTGGCGTCGCGGCGAGCACGCGAATCGCCTTGGCCTCCTCCGCCTCGCGGGACTGGTCATCGCAGGTCGGATCCTCCAACGCCAACATCGCAACCATCGTCTGAAGCACATGCATCGGCGGAGCGTCCAGGGGCAGCGCCTTGACGGCGGCCCACATCCGCTCCGAGAGGTCGTACTCCCCTCGAAGCCGAGCAGTGAAGGCCTGCAACTCAGACTCGCGGGGAAGGCGATCATTCAGGAGCAGGAAGCACGTCTCCTCGAATGTTGAGTTTCGAGCCAGCGTGTCGATATCGATTCCGACATACTCAAGCACACCCTTTTGCCCATCAATGAAGGACTTGGTCGACTCACCGATAATCGTGTGGTCGAGTCCCTTGTCCATGGTCATCGTCGCTGTGGCATCCGGCATCGCTCGTACTCCCTGAAACCCAAATTGCGGCCCCGGCCCTCCGCGGCCTTGGGAACGGCGATTGTATCGAGACTGCGGGGGAAGATGTTGCCCATTGCCATACACTGACGCCCCATGTTCATCCTTCTCGGGACAGACCTGTTCAGCCGCCGCCGACCGGTGATCACGGAGGGGCTCGTCATCGCGATGATGCTGGCCTACCTCGGCGTCCTCGCGGTGGGGTTGGTCAACCAAGAGGTGGCAATCGCCATTCTGGATCAGATGGCGCTTTCGTCGATCGACTTCCATTGGTGGCAGACGATCACCTACCAGTTCGCCCACGACAACCCGCTTCTGGAAGGCGAGCGTCACGCCATCTGGAGACTCCTTCACATCGGACTAAATCTCATGTGTCTGTGGGTTTTCGGAGGTGCCGTCGAGAGCCGCATGGGCCGGCTCGGATTCGCGTGCTTTGCGCTGCTCGGGGGCGTTGTTGCCGGGCTCGCCCACACGCTCTCGAGCCCGGCCCCGGTGATCGGAGCAAGCGGGATGGTGGGCGCCCTGGCCGGGGCATTCATGGTGCTCGCCCCGACCTGCCGGGTGCGTGTTCTCGTGATCTTCATCCTCATTCGTATCTGGATGATTCCTGCGTTGTGGATCATCGGCTTCTGGATCGCGATGGATCTCGCTGGCTGGGCCGGCCTCACGGACCGGGGCGTGGCCCACGTGGCGCATCTCGCCGGATACCTCTGGGGGGGCCTGACAGCCCTCCTGCTCCTCCCGACGCCAGCCATGCAGCGGAGCGATACCGACCTGCCCGCGCTCATCAGACGATGGCGACGCCGCCGCGCGTGGGTCCAGACGGTCTCAACCACACCCGCCCAGCAGTCTGCCGCGCCCCCGCCAGCCCAGCCCGGGTTCATCACGCTGACCCGCCGCCACCTTCGGTCCAATCGAATCGACGAGGCCCTCGCCGCCTGGAGCGAAGGCGCCTCATCCGATCCAGAGGCGGCGATGCCCGCCGCCGATCAGTTGCTGCTGGCCAACTGTTTTCAGGCCAGGGGAAAGAGCGAAGAGGCGGCCGACGCCTACGGCAGGTATCTCCAGCGGTACGGCACCTCCCGTGAAGCAGTCGAAGTGCGTTTGCTGCTCGGTCTTCTCCTGACGCGCTCGCTGGGCCAACCGGAACGAGCGGTGCCGCTGCTGCGGAACGTGCTCGGCGAAGCGCTCGACGACAAGCGGCGCGTGCTCGCCGAGACGCTGCTGCGGGAGGCCACGGGGTGAGGCACCAATGGAATCCGCGGGCCGCGGGCCCGGTCCGAATCAAGATCTGCGGCCTGAAGACCGCCGGGGATGTTGAGTCCGCCGTTGAGGCGGGCGCCGACGCCATCGGCCTGGTACTGGCAGAGGGCTCCCCGCGTACAGTCTCGACCGAGCAGGCGGCCGCCCTGGCGGCCTGCGCAGGCGAGCGGCTGGCCACCATCGCGTTGATGGTCAACCCGGCCCCAGCCCAACTTGAGGCCCGCCCCGCCGCCTGGCTTCAGTTGCATGGCAGCGAGTCCGAATCACTGGTCGCGCAGGCAGCGCTCATGGGCCCGGTCATCAAGGCGGTCCCGCATCGGGACATCGAGGCCATCACCTTCTGGGACGCCGACCCGAATGTCCAACTGCTCCTCATCGACAGTCCCCGCGGTGGGAGCGGGCAACCCTTCGATCATGCTGCCCTGGCGCCGCTGGCCGCATCACTCCGCACACCGTGGATTCTCGCAGGCGGGCTCACGCCCGAGACGGTCGGGGCGGCCATTCAAACGCTGCGTCCCTGGGGTGTCGACGTCAGCAGCGGCGTGGAGTCATCCCGCGGCGTCAAGGATGCAGCCCGCATGCGGGCATTCTGTGAGGCGGTTCACGCCGCCTCGCCGCACTGATCTCCCCGCATCACGCAGGCGACTTGTCCTTGAGCACCAGCCGCGTCCCTTCGATGCGGAGATCGGCGTCCACCGCCTTGGTCATGTCCCACAGGGTCAGGGCTGCCACGGACACGGCCGTCAAGGCCTCCATCTCGACACCCGTCCGCGCCGTCACCACTGCGGTCGCCTCCACCAGAATCACGCCTGAGTCCACACGCTCGAATCGAACTTCGACGTGCTCGAGCGGCAACGTGTGACACAGGGGAATCAGGGCATCGACCCGCTTGGCGGCTTGGATACCGGCAATACGCGCAACCGCGAGGGCCTCACCCTTGGGCAGTTGCCCGGACATGACCGCGTCGAGCGTTTCCGCAGCGGCGCAGAACCGCGTCTCGGCCACGGCTCGGCGGTGGACCACAGGCTTCGAGGACACGTCAACCATGCTCGCCCGCCCCTGCTCGTCAATATGCGTCAATCTCTCAGACATTCGTCCCTCCTGAGGGGCCCCGAAGGCAGCGACCCGGCCACCAGTGTCCCATCAACGAAGGTCGCCCGCACCGCGCAGGGGCCAATATCCTCGAAAGGATTGCCCTCCCACACCACAAAGTCGCCGGGGCCGCCCGGCACAAGCGCGGCGGGAAACCCTGCGGCCTCCGATGCGTGGACCGTCGCTGCTCGAAAGGCCTCGGCAGGTGAGACTGCCTGCGAGGCGTGAAACGGCCGCCCCCGATCATCCGTTCCCTTGATCGCCGCCCGCAGGGTCCCCAGCGGGTCGACCGGCACGATCGGCCAGTCGGTTCCGAAACACAGCGTGGCCCCTGCGTCCAGCATGTCACGCATCGGCAGCAGCCATCGCGATCTCGGCCCGAGTCGTTCATCAGCCATCATCGCATCTCCGGACCGGTGGGTCGGCTGCACGCTCAACCTGAGGCCGCCCATCCGGGCAAGGTCCTCCGGAGCCACGACCTCGGCGTGTTCAATCGTCGCACACTGCGTCTCAGGCACGTCGCGAAGGAGCGAGATCGCCCGGCCGAGTGCTTCGTCTCCGATGGCGTGAATCACCTGCGACCTCCCGAGCGCCGTAACTTCCCTGCACCACTTGGCCGCCTCGCCACGCAGCGCGTGCTCGACCCACATACCGCGTGAGTTCGGGGCATCGGCATAGGGCGTCCGCAGCCGGGCCGTCCGCGACCCGAGTGTTCCGTCAAAGAAACTCTTGCACCCACCAACTCGAAACCGACTCGTTTCCCGAACCCCGGTACGCCGCACCAGCGGAAGGTCGCGATCCAGTTCGACGATTGACACCCTGAGCGGAATGGAGTCTGCACGCGGCGCGAGGTGACGCTCCACGTCACGCCAGTACTCCATGGTTCGCACCGCAGTGATCCCGACCTTGAGAAGGTCCTGAAGGCTCTGATCCAGTGCCGCCCGCCGAGCGTCTTCGGGTAGCGGCGGAATCAGCGGCACGACGAACTGCCACGCCGCCGCTTCCGACAGGAGTCCGGTTGGCGACCCATCCGCGGCCTTCCGCACCACCCCGCCGCCAGCCCCGGCTGCGGATTGGTCAAGTTGGCTGAGCACCGGCCCATTCACGAGCACCGAGTGCCAGTCACATCGCCAGCACACAACCGGCCGATCGCCAGCCCCACGAAGCCATGACATGTCCGGGACTTCCTGGTCGGGCCATCGCGTGTCGTTCCAACCCGTTGCGATCAGCCATCGATCATCCGGAAGCGCTTCGTGCGCCCGTTCGATGGCCGCCTCAAACTCCGCCCGGCTGCGGACCGGCGAGAGGTCAAGCCGCAGCGAGGACTCCGCCCCGAGCATCAGGTGCAGGTGCGCATCGACAAGCCCCGGTGTCACCACGGCGCCTTGCACGTCGATCACGTCGGGTCCATCCGGGCCCGAGCCCGAACGAACAATGTCAACGACCCGACCACCGCGAAGCAGAATGTCGCCCGGCTCCGCTCCATCCCGGCGACCGTTCCACACCCTCCCATTCCTGACAATCTGGTCGACCATGCATGTGCCCATTCGCTCGCAACCAACCGCCATGCTATCGTGAGCGAATGCGACGTCTCCTCCTCTGCAGTGCGATTGCGGCAGCACCATGCTGGGGTGGTTGCGACGAGTCCGGCGCGCCGCCACCTCCACCGGGGCAGGACACGGCTGCCGAATCCTCACCCGCCGAGCCAGCCTCCAGGCACGGTCTGGCGGCGGTCGACACGTCCAGAGGAAGTGGACGATCGTCGCGGGAAGTGGTGATCAGCCCGCCGACGGATCCCGCCGAGATCGGCTTCCTTGGCCTCAAGGCTCCGACTGACCCAACCTGGCGATGGGAGCCTCCCAAGAATGCGATGCGCGTCGCAAACTGGATTGTGCCGGCGCCCGAGGGCGCGGAACCAGCAGAACTGGTCATCATGAGCTTCCCCGAAGCCGCGGGCAACACGAGGGAAGCCAACATCGCGCGATGGACGAGTCAGTTTCGAGCCGACGATCTGCCGCCGCAGCCCGAGGTGACCGAACTTGAAGGCGTCGCATTCCCCACGACCCTTGTCGAACTCCGAGGAGAGTATCTCGGCATGGGAGGCGGATGGCACAAGGCCAACTACGTCATGCTCGTGGCCATGATCGCATCCCCGGATGGATCGGTCTTCATCAAACTGCTTGGCGACGCCGCAACCGTGGATGGCAGTCGGGAGGCACTCATGCGGATGCTTGAAGGCCTGCACGCCGAAGAGTGACTCATCCCCGTTGCCCGAGGAATGCGCTCACGAGGTCGGGCCCCTGACCACTCATGAAACTTTCGGGATGAAACTGCACACCCGTCATCGAGGCATCGGGACCATTGGGCCAGCCTCCCTTCCAACGAAGGGCCATGACCTCACCGTCCTGCGTCCACGCCGAGACTTCGAACTCCTCACCGACGCTGGAGCGGTCCACGATGAGCGAGTGGTACCGCGCGGCTGACAGCGGGTCCGGCATTCCGGCAAAGATCCCAAGGCCGTCATGGCAGATCTCGGACGTCTTTCCGTGCATCGGATGCTCGTGCCTGCGAACACGCATGCCGTGGACCTCCGCGATCACCTGATGCCCGAGGCATACGCCGAAGATCGGGATCCGCCCCGCCGCCGATCGCACGAGGTCCCTGCAGATCCCGGTCTCAGCGGGCGTGCAGGGGCCCGGAGAAAGAACGATGTACCGAGGCTGCCTCGCCAGGAGGTCCTCGACGGACGCCTCGTCGTTCCGCACGACGCGGATTTCCAGGTCCGGCGCAAGCACACCGATGCAGTGAACGAGATTCCACGTAAACGAATCGTAATTGTCGATGAGAAGCAGCACGCGGGAAAGGTAGCGAGTCGCTTGCCCCTACGCTGCAGCGCGCGTGCCGGCGATTCCGTCCTGCGTCACGACAAACAGGTCCTTGGTAATCGGATAGGGCAACCGTTCGTAGTCGCGATCTACTCGGCTCTGCACCCGTTGCAGAAACTCGTCCGGCCCCTGGGAGATTGCCAGAAAGATGTCTCTGGCGGGTGCGGCGACATAGAAGTCGCCCCGGAGCCTCGGTGCCAACCGATGGTGGAGCGAATCCATGAGCAGGCGAGCGGCGTCGTAGCCGTCCTGCACAGACAGAATCGCGACACGACCGCCCTCCGCAGACTCAACGACCTTGACCTCGACGGAAGGCGCGTATCGAGAGAGGTTGTTCCGCGCCTGCTGCTCAACCTCCTCCATGTCGAGCCCCCACTTGATGACCTGCTCCAGCGTGATGCTGACGGTCATCCGCGGCAGGTCGATGACATAGACAATCGATGTATCGTTCACCCACGGCGTATGGGCAACCTGCTCCCGATCCAGATGCTCGAACAGTGTGTTGGGTTGAATCCGGGGCATGATTCGCCCACGGGCAAGCGAGAGCGGCAACGGCGAAGAGACAACCGCGTCCCCCTCGCAGATCCGATCGAGGTACTCCTCCACGATGCGCATGCCGTTCCCGGGGTCGCAGCGGACCATTCGAAAGAGGTTGGTCAGGGCCAGATGCCGCCCGTCAATCACCAGGTCCATCGCTCCGGCCAACTCCACCTGAGCATCGGGCTGCTGTTCCTTGAGCAGACGCAACACCAACTCGGAGAATGCTTCCGGCTCGCGTGGCATCTGTGGCATCGTTGCAGACCTCCTGATCTTCCGGCCGTCCTGAGGGCGCCCCAATACTGCCAAGGCACCAAACGATGACATCGGCCGCATCAACCCCCATCTTGACTCCGATCTGGAGCGATGCCCGAATGAGATTGCTCGAATCCACCCGAATCGCCCGGAGGCACCTTCCAACTGCATGTTTCCCGGACGGCCGCGGGCGGATACGCTGTGCACATGACTGGAACCTGCCGCGTCGGACAATGCTGTCTCGGGCCCGGGAACGCCCTGGTCGTCATTGCCGGCCCCTGCGTGCTGGAGGCCCAGCGTACGCAGGACGCCATCGCCGAGCGACTCGCCTCGGTCTGCGGCGAACTGGGCGTCCCGTGGGTGTTCAAGGGCAGTTTCGACAAGGCCAACCGGACGAGCCTGGCCTCGCACCGGGGACCCGGCCTCGAGGAAGGTCTCGCTGAACTTGACCGGATCAAACGTGAGTGGAACGTCCCGGTGACGACCGACGTCCATGAACCCGATCAGGCCGCGGCCATCGCAGCGGTCGCAGACCTCCTGCAGATCCCCGCCTTTCTCTGCCGTCAGACCAATCTGCTCGCCGCGTGCGGCGCCACGGGCCTGCCGGTCAACATCAAGAAGGGCCAGTTCCTGGCCCCAGCCGACATGCGGCACGCGGCCAACAAAGCGATTGAAGCCGGAGCCAGCGGCGTGGTGTTGACGGAGCGGGGCACCTTCTTCGGGTACAACAGGCTCGTCAATGACTTCATCGGGCTGGGCGACCTTGCTGATCTGGGCTGGCCGACCTGCTTTGACGTCACGCACTCCACACAGCTTCCGGGAGATCCCGGGCAGTCGAGCGGCGAGCCGGTTCAGACAGCCGGTCGCCCCGATCGAGCTGCCCTGCTCGCTCGCGCCGCAACCGCCGCAGGTGTCGATGCGATCTTCCTTGAAATGCACCCTGATCCGGTCAACGCGAAATCAGATGCCGCCACCGTACAGTCGCTCGACGCGGCCGAATCAATCATCCGAGAAGCACACGCCATCCGATGCGCTCTGAAGAGCGGAGCCGAGGCAACATGAAGTGCGATCAATGCAACAGACCGGCCGTTGTTCATCAGGTCATCATCTCCAATGGCACGCACCGCGAAATCCACCTCTGCGAGATCCACGCAACCGAGGCGGGCGTACCGAACCCGGGGAAGCAGCCAATCAACAAACTGATGGCCAAGATCAAGCAGCCGATCGCGACGAGCGTGATGCCGAAGTGCCCGTCCTGCGGAACCACACTGACCCACATTCGCAAATCGTCGCTGTTCGGATGTCCGGACTGCTACGACGCGTTTGCTCAAGCGACTCGGCTTCTGGTGGAGAGCGTCCAGGCTGGCGCTCACCAACACGTCGGCCGGAACCCGAAGAATATCGACGCAACCACGACGATTCGCTATGAGTCCAGACGCCTCGTCGAAGAGCTCGACCGAGCGGTTCGGGCCGAGCAATACGAGCGGGCCGCCAAGATCAAGGCCAAGCTCGCTGAACTGGCCGACCCCCGGCCCACCGAAGATGAAGGCGACGCCTCGTGACTGCCGAGACGCCTGTCGACATGGACATCGTCCTGAGCAGTCGCGCCAGGCTCGCTCGAAATGTGACGGACCTCCCCTTCGTCCACCGCATGACCGACGAGCAGCGCCGCAGGACCATGACCCAGGTCACGCACGCACTTGACTCCGCGGCGGCGCATGCAGAGCCGCTGGAGTGGGTCGATCTGGAGTCCACATCGGCGCTGGACCGCAGGGTGCTCTATGAACGTCACCTCATCAGCCGGCCGCACGCCGACGCCACAGGCCCGCGAGGCGTGGCAGTTGCCGAGGACGCATCGCTGAGTGTCATGGTCAATGAAGAGGACCACGTGCGAATGCACGCGATCGCGCCCGGGCGATCCGTCGCGTCGTGTTTCACGCGAATCAGGCAACTCGACGAAGCCATGGAACCCTTCGTCGACTGGGCATGGCATCAGACGTGGGGATATCAGTCGGCCTGCCCAACGAACGCTGGAACGGGCGTCCGGTTCTCCGCAATGCTCCACTTGCCTGCGCTCCGCCTGACCCGCGAACTGGACAAGGTCAGGCAGGCCGCCAAGGATCTGCACCTCGCCGTGCGCGGCTACTACGGAGAAGGCTCCGAATCCTCAGGGAGTTTCTTCCAGGTCAGTAACCAGATTACGCTTGGTCGATCCGAAGAGGAACTCCTCGACACCTTCGTCAACTCGATCGTGCCGGGAGTCGTTGAGTACGAACGCGCGGCCAGAGCGGCGCTTCTCAAGCAGGACCGCACGACGATCGCGGACCGGGTACTGCGTGATCTGGCCATTCTCCGCAGCGCCCAACTGGTCAAGGCCGACGAGGCCATGCGGCGGCTGAGCATGATCCGTCTGGGAGTCTGCATTGATCTGATTCCAGACGTCGAACTCGGCACGGTCAACGGTCTCTTCAGGGAGATTCAGGCCGGCCACCTCCAGCAAGCAGCTGGCACCACCCTTTCGCAGAACGAGGCGAGGGCGGCCCGCGCCACCTTGCTCCGGCAGCGACTTGGCGGCGGCTGACGGCAGCGGCCGGTATGACCGATCAGGCCCCGAGACTCCGCTCCCGACTCGCACCCTCACCCACTGGAGCGTTGCATCTTGGCAATGCCCGCACGTTCGCCATCAACTGGGCGCTGGCCAGGCAACGATCCTGGGAGTTGGTCCTGCGAATCGAAGATCTGGACCACCCTCGCGTCAAGCCGGACACCATCGACCTGACCCGCGAGGACCTCGCATGGTTGGGCCTGGACTGGGACCTTGAGTTGCCACTGCAGTCCACCGATCTGGTCGCCGCTCACGAGGCCATGCGACGGGTCGCGCAGCTCGGCCGCGCCTTTCCGTGCAACCTCACGCGGCGCGAAGTCGAAGCGGCGCAGTCCGCGCCGCACGGGCGAGATGCAGGCGTTCGATACGAGCCCGAACTTCGTCCGGAGGGTGCGGGTCGTCCGATCCAAGCACCCGATCTCGATGGCACGTGGCGATTCCTCGTGCGACCCGAAATCGAGGTCGTCGATGACTGCGTGCAGGGACCGCACGCCTTCAATCTGGCCGAGTCCGTGGGCGACTTCCCGATCTGGACGTCCAGCGGCCCGGCCTATCAACTGGCGGTTGCCGTCGATGACGCCCGTCACGGCATCTCCGACGTCGTGCGGGGCGATGATCTGCTGCCGAGCGCTGCGAGGCAACAGGCCCTGCTTCGAACCCTCGGACGACCCACGCCGCGATGGTGGCACGTACCGTTGGTCCGTGGCGAAGACGGTCGACGGCTCGCCAAGCGGCACGGCGACTCGAGGCTGGCGACCTTTCGGTCTCGCGGCGTCGAACCCGGTCGGATCATGGCGCTCATCGCCCGATGGAGCGGCATCGATCTGGCGGATCGCTGCCATCTCTCTGCGCGGCAATTCGCCGAAGAGTTCAGAATCGAGCGACTGCCGGATGCGGACATCACGATGACGCAGGAGGACCTCTCATGGCTTCTACACGGTTGATCCTGGCGGCGTGGGTGCTGATCTGCCTCGCCGCCTGCGAGCATCAAGGCCCCCGAACCGAGCAGGTCCGCATCGGTGCGCGGGACTGGCTGCTTGAGGTTGCAGCGGGGCCAGAGGCCACGCAGCGCGGACTCATGGATCGTTCCACGATTCCGGACGGCACCGGAATGCTGTTCATCTTCGAGCGACCCACCATGCATCGATTCTGGATGGCCAACTGCAGCGTGGACATCGATCTCATCTTCATCGACGGCCAGGGCCGCGTCGCAGCAATGCACCGCATGAAGACGGAGCCGCCTCAAGGCGCCACCGAGTCGCTCACGGCGTACCACGAGCGGTTGCCGCTTTACTCGAGCAGGATCCCGGTGCAGTATGCGATCGAGCTGCCCGCTGGCGCGATCGATGAACTCGGCATCCGCGCGGGAGATCGCCTCGCACTCGACTTGCAGCGACTCAAGTCAATGGCACGGTGACCTGCAGCCCGATCAGGCAGGGCCTGCTCACACTCGTGAATTGCCGCTACCCGTCCGTGCCGCGCAGGTCGAGTTGCCGTTCGATCATCTTGGCGAACACGTCGAACTCGAGATTCACTCGTCCGCCCCCAGTGAGCCCGCCAAGCGTCGTCTCGCGAAGCGTGGTCGGAATGAGCGCCACTTCCAGCCATCCGTGGCCGCGAGCGGCCACGGTCAGGGAAACCCCAGAAACCGCCACCGATCCTCTGGACACCACCAGGGCGTCGTAGCCCGGATCAAACTCCACGCGGCAGCGATACTCATCGCCAACTTCACCAGCGGCCGTGACCACCCCCACGCAGTCCACATGGCCCTGCACCAGATGTCCGCCCAGCAGGGTCTCCGCCAACGCCGCGTGCTCCAGATTGACCGACGCGCCCGCCTCCAGCGATCCCAGTGTCGTCACCCGCAGGGTCTGCGGGATGACGTCGAAGGACCATTCCCGCTCGCTCGACTGAACGAGGCTCAGACAGCACCCCTCCACTGCCACGGAGGCCCCGGCCAGGGGTTCGTAGTCCCATCCCTGCGGGTCGAGTCGAAGCCGCTGGCCACCCTCAATGGGGCAGCGATCGATGACTCGCCCGACGTGCTGTACCAGCCCAGTGAACATGCTCAACGGTGCACGATAGAGCCCCGAGATCGGAATCGCACGAATGCCGCGGCTGCAGCGCCGATCCAGACGAACCGGACGCGACTCCCTATCCTGTGCCATTGCACCCAGCCATCCCTCCCCCCCCGGGGCCCAGCGCGGGCCTCGCAAGTCCTGGAGACCTCGAGCATGCCCTTCCCGGTCATCCTTCCCCCCCACGCCCTTCTCCCGATCATCGCCTCCTCGCTGCTGGCCGTGACCGGGTTGAGCGTGGCCCAGACCAGCGAGGCTGCGGCCAGAAACGCCGAGAAGGTCAGCGCCCTTGAGGCCCGCATGCCTCTGGGGCCAAGGTCCGCCAGGGATGTCGGCCTCCGAGCCATGTGGCGGTACGGGGTTGATCTCGCGCAGATCCGGTCGCTGTTCATGTCCGGTGATGCGGCGTTCCTCGTCAACACCAATAACGAAGTCACCATGATCAACATGGAAACTGGTCGGAGAAGGTGGAAGTCCTTCGGCGGAGGGGGAAGCGACCTCATCGTGGACATCGTGCTGGTCAAGGAGGCGGAGAAGGTGGTGGTTGTTCGAAGCAACTCCATCCTGACGCTCTCATCTCGGACCGGGCTTCCCACGCTTCTGGGCACGACGCAGTCCAGCGTTCAACCGCTGGAGTGGATCTCAGACACCAAAGGATCGATGTACGGCCGCGCGTACATTTATGGCGGCCTGGCGGGCGAGGTCGTCTGGCAGGATTGGAGCCTCGGATTCCCCACCAATGTGCATCGGATCGGCCGAAAGGTGCAGGCCCAGCCCGCTGTCTTCGGGTCGAGCGTCGTTGCGAGCTCGCGGACGGGCGAACTCGTGGCCATGGCGGCCGACGACGGTCTGCTCCACTGGCAGAAGTACCTGCTGGGACCGATGGCTGGCAGCCCCGCCTCGGGAACGATGAACGAATCCGCGACCGGGGACGCCTCGACGGTCACCCGGATCCTCTATGTCGCCAGCAGGGATCAGCACCTGCGAGCCTACAACCTCGCCGATGGGAAACTCCGCTGGTCGAAGCTGTTTGAGCAGCCGCTCGCCTCAGGTCCGGTGCTTGTTGACCGCCGCGTGATTCAGCAGGTCCCCGGAACCGGTCTTGTCTGCATGGAAGGCCTTCCGCCCGATGCCCCCGAAGGCAAGGTCGTTTGGACTTCATCCGACGTCCGCGGCCGCGTGATCGGATCCACGGGAGACTTGCTTCTGACCTGGGACGACGACACCACGACGCTGCAGACTGTCTCAAAGGCAACGGGATCCGTCGATGCCTCTTCAGCGGCAAGCAATGTGACCCACATGCTCATGCAGGACGACTCGCTGCTGCTTCTTGGAGGTCAGGGCGAACTCGTGTGCTACCAGCCGACGCTGAGCGACTGACTCATGGCCGATCTCGTACCGATTCGGCGGGCACTCGTTTCCGTCAGCAACAAGGCTGACATTGCCGCTTTTGCGCGGGCCCTTGCAAACATGGGAGTCGAGATCATCTCGACCGGCGGTACAGCCGCAGCGCTTCGCGAGTCCGGAATCGCGACCACCGAGGTTTCAGAGGTCACCGGATTCCCTGAAATGATGGACGGCCGGATCAAGACGCTGCACCCCAGCATTCACGGCGGGCTTCTTGGTAGACGGGACGTCTCCGGCCACATGGAGGCCATGGCGGCCCACGGCATCTCGCCGATCGATCTGGTCTGCATCAACCTGTATCCGTTCGAGCGAACCGTCGCCAACCCCGCGGTGCCATCGGACGAGGCCATCGAGCAGATTGACATCGGCGGCCCCGCGATGCTTCGATCCGCCTCCAAGAATCATGAGTTCGTAGCCACGGTGACCAGTCCGGATCAATACGACGCCGTCATCGCCGAGATGAAGGCCCACGAAGGCGCTACCAGCCTGGCCCTCAGGCGACGTCTTGCCGCCTCGGCGTTCGCGCGAACCGCAGGCTACGACGCAGCCATCTCCAACTGGCTGGCCAAAGCCACCGACGAACCCCTCCCGCCACGGCTGCACCTCTCAGCCACTCGCGTGAGCGAACTTCGCTACGGCGAGAATCCGCACCAGAAGGCGGCCCTCTACGCCCTGCCGGGAACGGGCGAATCCGGCATCGCCAACGCGAGGACCATCGATGGCAAACCGCTGAGCTACAACAACCTCAATGACGCCTCGGCGGCCTATCGGTGCTGCCGCGATCTCGCCCGTGCCCGAGGCGGCGCGGCGGCGGCAGTCATCATCAAACACGCCAGTCCCTGCGGCGCGGCGACCAGCGAGTCCGCCACGAGCGCGTTTGATGCTGCGTGGGCTGGCGATCCGCTGGCCGCATTCGGAGGCGTCGTCGGCGTCTCCCGCCAGGTCGATGTGGAGTTGTCCGGTGCGATCTGCGAGGGATCGCGATTCGTGGAAGTCATCGTTGCGCCCTCGTTCAGCGAGGCAGCGATCCAGCACCTGCGCGAACGATGGAAGAATGTCAGGCTCGTAGAAGCGGCGGACATGAGCACGCCCCAATCTCCCGCGATCGAAATTCGCACGATTCCCGGTGGCCTGCTTGCGCAGACACCCGACCTTGGCCTTGCGCCGCATGACTCGTGGACTCATGCCGCCGGCCCAGCCCCCGACGACGACATGCTTCGCGACGCCACGATTGCCTGGATCGCCGCGAAGCATGCTGCCTCCAACGCCGTCACCATTGCCGGAAACGAACGGCTGATCGGCCTGGGAGGCGGACAGGTCGACCGACTCACTGCAGCTCGAATCGCGGTATCGAAGGCCGAAGCCTCAATGTCTTCCGCAGATGCCCCAGTCGCTGGCTCAGACGCGTTCTTCCCATTCCCAGATGGCCCCGAGGTGCTCATTGATGCAGGAGTACGCTGCATCGTCCAGCCGGGTGGATCCAAACGCGACGACGAAACGCTTGCATGCTGCAATGATCGTGGCGTGACTTGCCTCCTGACGGGGGTGAGACACTTTCGTCACTAGGCTGGGCACAGGAGCGGCTGGAAAGTCTCGAAAGGCGACCCGCGCACGGAAACGCGTCGAGGCGTCACGTCGCGCCGATGCTCACATCGACAGGTTGCGCCTGCGGTTCGTAAGTCGGTTCCAACTCGAGTCGAAGCGGCACTCGTCGGCCCTCGCTGCTCTTGGGAATGCCGTCTTCATCGATGATCCGTTGAATCGCCATGATGCCCTCGATCAACATCTCGGGGCGAGGCGGGCAGCCGGGGACATAGACATCGACCGGCATGTACTGATCGATTCCCTGCACCACGGCGTACGTATCGAAGACGCCTCCCGTCGATGCGCAGGCGCCCATCGAAATGACCCACTTCGGTTCGCACATCTGAACGTAGATCCGCTGCAGCACCGGGAGAATCTTGACTGGCACCCGGCCTGCCACGATGAGCAGGTCGGCTTGGCGAGGGCTGAACCGAAACACCTCGGCGCCGAATCTCGCCAGATCGAACCGACTGGAGGCCGTCGCCATCAACTCGATCCCACAGCAAGCCGTCGCGAAGGGCATCGGCCACACGGCACTGCGGCGGGCCCAGTTCACGAGCCGGCTCAGTGATGTGGTCAGGAAGCCGTCAACCGGAAGGCCTGATTCGAGTCCCATGAATCGCTCCTGAAGGCACAGACAGGCGTTCATGGTAACGAGACTGGATGCCGGGCGGCCACGCTCCGATACTGACGATATGCATCTCTGTGCAATCCTGCTGACCGCCTCCGCTGCGGGGCAACCGGCTGGCGAACTGCCGCCCTCGGCGAGCGGCGAGCACTCGCTGAAACTGGCCCGGCAGTTGCTGCCGATGGCTCGGCCCCACCGGACGAGCCGGTACGTCGTTCTCTCGGACTCGCAGCGGCCGCAGATTCGCGGCGCCGAACGCATTCTGGAGGAAACGCGAAGGCAGTACGACCGGTGGTCCAGAGCGATGCGATCCCCCATCGCCAGGCCCGACGACCGGCTGCTCTGCATTCTCTTCCACGATCGGGCCGACTTCATCACCTTCGCCAGACACACGGAGGGACTTGGCGAAACAGCCGAGCACGTCAGCGGCTACTTCAGCAGCCGCTTCGACTGGGTGGTGTACTTCGACCCCGGAGGCAGCGATGACATCGAGCAGGCCGCGAGGTCACTCGAGGAGGCCGCAGCGGACATCGAGTCTGCCCGCGATCGAGGGGCCGATCCGGATCGCGTCGAAGAGGCCGCCGCTTCCGTGGATGCCCTTCGCGCTGAGTTGGACGCCGAAGAACACGCCCGTCGGACCGCCGTCACAATTCACGAGGCGGTCCACCAGTTGATCCACGTCGGGACGGCCTTTCCCGGAAGGGCGAACTGGCCCACGTGGCTGCATGAAGGCCTGGCGGTGGCATTTGAAACCGACGCCTACCGCAAACCCTTTGGCCCGGACCGCGACTACGCCCGCCGCGCGAACGGGTTCCGGGATGCGCTCCGCGAGGGGCGGCACATGCCACTTCCTGCGTTTCTGGAATTGGAGACCATCGACCATGCGGGCACCTCGCACGCCGGCCTCATCTACGACCAGGCTGGCTCGCTCGTGTCGTGGCTCTACCGACGCAAACGCAGCGAGTTCGGAGCATTCCTTGAGCAGGCTGGCATCCCCGATGCCCAGGGAAACGTGCCCTCGGTGAGCACCCTGTTCACGGAAGTCATCGGATCGCCCGCGGACATCGAGCGACGCTGGCACGCCGATGTGCTGCGGCGATAGCGGCTCGGGTTCGAATCCCGCGTAGAACCGCACCCCTCGACTCCTTCGCCGCTTCACCCCCCCCTCCGCTGTTCCCTACCCGGCAGGCGACGGGGCATCCACATGCAACTGGCTCCAGCGTCTTCGAGCCTTGTGAAGAATGACCGCAACCTCCATGCCGTAGAGCAGGCAGATCCACATGACGTACACCCAGAGCATCAGCAGCGGCACAAGCCCCAGACTTCCACCGATCGGACTGGTCCCGACGGCCCCGACGACGTACCGCTCGATTGCCCACTCGCCAGCCAGCAGTGACACCGCCCCGACCAGCGCCCCAACGCCCGCGGATCGCCAGCCCAGCCTCCCGGCCGGGATCCACCGGTAGCAGAGCAGGACAAACCCCCACACGACGAGGAACGAAAGCAGCCACTGCCCCGCGCTCGCCACCGCAGAAATGCCTGTGGCTTCCAACTGGCTCGCCAGATCGGCCAGAACCGCCAGCCCCCAGGTTGCCAGCGCGGGACCGACGACGAGCAGCAGCAGCGACACGACGAAGCGAACCCAGGGCTTCCGTCTCCTGGAACCTGCCCCGATCACGCTGAAACTCGCCTCGATCTCATCGAAGAGCCGGTAGGCCGCCCAGATCAGAACCAGCAGACCGATCCAGGTCACACCGGTCACGTCCACATTCGCCGCCTTCGTGGCGAGCCCTTCCAGCCAGCTCCCCAGATCGAGTTGCTCTCCGGCATGTTCGCCTCCCGCGACCTCAACCCGCTGGAGGCCGAACCGATGAATGAGATCGCGGAGCGTCTCCAGGAAGGTCTCACGCGAGACCGAGAGACGAGCGATCGCAGCGGCCAGCACCAACAGCGGCAGGAGTGAAAACAGCACCCGATAGGACAATGCCGCGGCCATCATCCCCGCGCGGTTCCGCCTGAGCCGAAGGGCCGAAAGACGCGCGATGTCCAGGGCGAAACGAATACGACGGTCGCGGAGCGTCAACTCACTCCATGCCCGCGATCGAACGCCGGCTCGGAAGTCCCTCCACGACCGCCGCCATCGAGGCAACCCCACAGGATCAGCCCCCATACGCGGCAAGGAAGAACGTTGCCACGCCGATCCACGCGATCACATTGAGAATGATGCCGACCACCGCCCTGCTGCGAGCTCGGGATGCGATGCTGGCCCCGAGGAGCCCCAGCACGACGCCGATGATGGCCAGGAACCCACAGGCAGCCAGAATGACGACAACGAGAAACACCCGCCACTGCGCCGGGCCCATGTGATCCTGTCCGGCGGTCTCGACGTGATCGAATGACATGCCAAGCGGCCCGAAGCAGATCACGGGTACCAGGATCCCGGCCAGCCATGCCAGACTTGCAAGCACCAAGGAGGCCGAAGCGAACAGGGATGCGTTCACCGAAGGCGCATCGGCGGGAGAGATTCCGGCATCACGCTGCATCGGTCCATTCCTTCCATCGAACAGAAGCCACGTGCCCGAACGGGCACTGCGGTAGCCTACACGCTTGCCACCGCAGTCCCCGGACCGACCATGCCGCCGAAACCACCGAATCCCGACGATCTCCCCCCCGGATGGACCGAACACGCGGCCGAGGCTGATGGTCCGGCGGAGCGATCCGGCGACTTCCTGCGAGATGCCTCAAGGGGACCGCGTCTCCAGAAGGTCCTCGCTGCGGCCGGAGTCGCGTCCCGCCGCGCCTGCGAAGCACTCGTCGAAGAAGGGGCGGTTCGCGTCAACGGTCATGCCGTCACCTCGCTTCCCGCCTGGGTCGATCCGAGCAAGGATCGAATCACCGTCAACGGCCGCCGCATTCGAACCGGCGCCCCGACGGTATGCGTCATGCTGTTCAAACCTCGGGGCGTGATCTGCACATCCTCGGATCCGGAAGAACGCAAGTCCGCCCTCGATCTGGTGCAGCACCCATCCAAAGTCAGGCTCTTCGCCGTCGGTCGGCTGGACATGGATTCCTCCGGCCTGCTCCTGCTGACCAACGACGGCGAGTTTTCGAATCTGCTCAGCCATCCTTCACACCACGTCCGCCGCATCTACGACGTCACGGTCACGGGGCAGGTGGAGCCTGCCACGATTCGGCGGCTCGAACGAGGCATCAACCTGCCGGACGTGCACACGGGGCGGACCCGCCCGGCGCGATTCGAATCGGTGAAGGTCGTACGCGCCCAACGGGATCGAACCAAGCTGCGGGTCACGCTCACCGAAGGCCGCAATCGGCAGATTCGTCGCATGATGCTGATGCTCGGCCACCCCGTTCGCAAACTGCGCCGCGTCGCCATCGGCCCGCTGAAGCTCGCCGACCTGCGACCCGGTCAGTGGCGTGACTTGACCACACGTGAAATCGCCGCGCTCACTGCAGAGGCGCATCGTCCACGGAAGAAGCGACAGCGTCCTCCGAAACGGACGAAGCCTCGCCCTCCCGAAGCACCAGCCTGATCGGGCCGCTCGACTCCTGGTCAAACCCCACTTCGAACCGGCGAACCAGTTCAAGCACTGCCAGGAACATCCCAATCCGCTGAGCCGGCGTCTGCCCCGCGAACGCATCCTGAAGCGTCAACGGTTGACCGCTGCGGCGTCTGAGCCGATCCACGAGGTCCTGCTCATAGAGTGCGATGGGCGTGTCGTCCATCTCGACGACATGGTCCCCAAGCCGGGAGAAGTCGATGGCCGAGGCGATGCGTTCGTAGCCCTCGGCCAAGTCCATCGCGTGCACGTCGTCGAGTTCCAGTCCCTCCTGAAGCACCGGAAGATGCCCGCGTTCGTAGCCGATCGACACGTGCCCCCGGCGATCAAACTCGCGGCGGCCCTCGTCGAGCAGTTCGGCTGCCCGCCGGATTCGCTGGTACGCCAGCAGTTGGCGGATCAGGGCATCTCTCGGGTCGGCATCTTCGTCGCCGCCTTCGTCCGAGGCTGACTTCGCCTCCGGCGGCGTAAGTGTTCGCGACTTGATTTCCACCAACGTCGCAGCCATGACCAGAAACTCCCCCGCCTGCTCGATATCGACATCGGTCTCGCCGGTACGACGCAGCACCTCAAGGTACTGGTCCGTGATCTGCCCGATCGGGATGTCCTGCAGATCCACTTCAGCCCGGCGAACCAGAAACAGCAGCAGATCGAGCGGCCCCTCAAATGCCTCGAGGCTGACCCGATAGTCTTTCTGAGTTGGCTGGGGGGCGTTCATACGTGGGGACCGACCTCCGCGGGTACCATTCCCGTCCGGACCGCTGAGGCGGGCCAGGCGTCATCCTAGCGATGTTCGGGGAATCTGCTCCCTCATTCTCCCGTGACTTTCCCAGAGAGACTTCGATGCAGGCAGAGACACAACACGACCCGGCCGCAACGGCCCGAGCGGTCATCTGTGACGTCCTCAGCCAGGAGGCAGCCGCGTTGGAGGCGCTGCGATCGGGCATCCAGGACGGCGGCGAGTCCGCCCGGGCCTGGGACGAGGCGATCAGGCTGATCGATGAGTGCCATGGGCATCTGGTCGTCTCCGGAATGGGCAAGTCCGGACTGGTCGGCGCCAAGATCTCGGCGACTTTCTCTTCGCTTGGGATCCCGTCCCACTGCGTGCATCCCGCCGACGCCGTGCATGGCGATCTGGGGGCCATTCGAAGCGGCGACCTCGTCATGCTGCTGTCGTATTCGGGCTCGACCCGCGAGATCGTCGACCTCGCGACGATCCTCAAGGTCGACGGCGTGAAGCGGCTCGGGCTCTCTCGAAGTGACGACTCAGACCTCGCCCGGCTGTGCGATGTCCACATCGCTCTGGGCGATCTGGACGAGGCCGGCCCGCTGAGCCTGGCCCCGACCACGTCGACCACCGCGACGCTCGCATGCGGCGACGCGCTGGCCCTGGCCGTCTCGCACCTGCGATCATTCAGCGCATCCGACTTCCAGCGGCGGCATCCCGGGGGTTCGCTCGGAGCACTGCTCCGGCCCGTCGAAGCGCTCATCCGATTCCGACCCGGGCAAAACCTGACGACGTGCACGCCCGATGTGCCGCTGCGTGAGGCGCTTCAGAGCGCCGCCGACGACCACGCGGGCGAGGTTCGGCACGCCGGCGCCCTTCTGGTCGTCGACGAAGATGGCGGCATCGCTGGCGTCTTCACCGATGGCGATCTCCGCCGGCTCGTGCTCGATCAGCCCGACAAACTCTCTCAACCGATTGGAGCGGTGATGACGGAGCGGCCCCTCACCATTCTTCAATCGGCCACCGTCGGCGAAGCGAGACAACTTGTCGCCGAGCACCGAATCGACGAGGTTCCCGTCGTCGATGAGTCTGGGGCGCTGGTCGGGCTGATCGACGTGCAGGATCTCATCGCACCGCGGATCACAACGGACTGACCGGTATGTCGATTGTCGCAGCCATTCGCCGAAACGGGAAGATCACCATGGGCGCCGACACACTCGCGCTCTTCGGTGAGGGAATGACCATCCCCGAAACCAACGCATGCGCGGAGAAGATCGTAAAGATCGGCGACGCCGTAGTGGGAGGCACCGGCTGGGCAGTCTACGACGACATCCTGGCCCACCACGTCCGTCAGTCCGGGCCGCCGCGACTGGACTCACGAGCGGCAGTCTACGATTTCTTTCTTCGCTTCTGGCGAGCACTTCGCGAAACGTACTCGCTCGTCAACGAGCAGGCGGCCACCAAGGAAACCCCGTTCGGTGATCTTGACGCGACGTTTCTCATCGCCTCGCCCGGTGGACTCTTCAATGTGTCGAGCGATCTGGGGGTGACCGAGTTCCACGAGTGCCACGCCATTGGCTCAGGCGCCGAGTATGCGCTGGGTGCCATGCACGCCATGCGTGACACCGATCTGGACGACGAGACACTGATTCGAAACGCCTGCGGAGCCGCGGTTGCGATGGACACTGCGTGCGGCGGGACCATTCAGACCTTGACAGTCGAGTGCACGACTGCATGACCGTCGGTACCCGCGGTGAACTCGGGCTGAAGCGGAAGCTTGGATTGGCCGGGGCGGCGATTTCTGTCGGCCTCCTCATCATCGTCATCCTCTTCGATCGACCCGATCCCTCACCAGTTCAGGATGACTCCGAAACGGCGACCGACCTCATCGCGCCGCAGCCGCTGCGGGACGGAGGGCCGACGGCCGGTGGCCTGATGGACCCCAACCTGTCGGTCGCACTGCCCGAAGGTGGGTGGCTTCAGATCGCCGGGCCCGACGGAAGTCTTGCCCAGCAGTACCGCTTCACCCACTTGAACCCCGACCCGCCGGATCTTCCGACACACTGGATTCGAATGAAGAGTCCGGAGGTCGAGTTGTTCATGTCCGGCGGGCGGCTGGTCACCCTCAGTGGCGACGAGGCCGACGCGTACGCACCGAGGCGAGCGCTTGAGGAAGGCCGCCTGATCGGCAACGTCGTCATCCGAATGTTCGAACCGGTCGGCGGCGCGCCAGCCGATCCGAGTACGACCCCGCCCGCCATGACGATCACCACGGCCTCGGCTGAGTTCGACAACCTCTCGGGCCGCATTGCCTGCGCCGGCAGACTTACGGCAAGGACCGATACGGAAGAGATGCAGGGCTCGGGACTTCGCATCCTCCTGAATGACCGGGACGATCGAATCGAGTACCTCGAAATCGCCGAGTTGGACTACCTGCTGCTGCAAGACGCTGGAACGAGCCGTCAACTGAGCAGCTACCCAACCGTTCATCCGGCCATCGCCTCGCAGCCATCCTCTGCCAGAGGCCCTCGGTCCATTCGACCGGTCGCCAGCATGGCCCGGCAGGAGCCCTTCTACCGCTTGATTCTGAATGACAACGTCCGAATCGAGCAGGCGGCAGCCCTCGGCACCGAGCCTCCGCTCCCACGTATCGTCACCGCGGATTCGCTCCACGCGATCTTCTCATTCAAGTCTTCAGCCTTCAACACGGATCGCGGCAGCAGCGCCTCCGCACTGCCGATGAGCATGCCAGCGGTGATTGCGGGCATCGCCGTTGCGGCGCCACCCGCGCCCGCGGCCGAAGAGGTGCTCATCACATGCGACGGGCCACTCACCATGACGCCGGTTGATCCTGATGTCACGCTTCCACCGACACCGAAGGACCTGCGGCTCGAATTGCACGGCGCCCCGGTGCGCGTCCTCGACCCGGCCGAAGGCGTCACGGCAACCTGCGAGATACTGACGTGGAAGTCGGCAGGCGAACGATTTGACCTCAGCTCGCCCGACCCAAACGGTGTAGCCATCATCGGTCGGGACGTCACGATCACCTCGCAGCAGACCTGGGCGCAGCCCGGCATCGGCCTTGGCGGCATCGAAGGGGCTGGGAAAGCAGTCCTGATCGAGACGACCGGGGTCGACCGCCCGGCAGCGCAGGGCCAGTGGCGGGCCACGCCGACCGGCGCCGAGACCACAATCGACTGGAGTGGGAAGGTCGACCTCCGGTTCGACCCCGAAGATCATCCCGGCGGCGGCGGCCTTCGCTCGATCCGATTCCGAAAGGACGTCATCGTCGCAGGCCCGGACGGCACCATTTCAGCCGATGATCTCGAAATGAAGTTTGAGCGTGACGCCTCCGGCGAGGCGGTTCCCGACAGGCTGCTGGGCTCGGGCGGCGTCATGGCCTCGAGCGACGATCAGACACTCTGGTCGGACAGTCTTCTGGCGACGCTCGGTCCAGCCTCGAAGCCTGATGGGGGCGCGGACGGCGAGACCCCAAGCCGCCGCATCGAAGTGCAGAACGTACAAGCCGACGGAGACGTTCAGGTCCAGTTGGCCGACGGAACACGCACCTGGGCCGACCAACTCCGCGGAGATGCCGCTCAGGAATCTGTTGAACTGCTCGGGTCCAATGTCGTCGTGGCGCGGGGAGAAGTGATCATCGAGCACGGCACCGCGTTGCTGATCGAGCGCAAGGCCGGCACCGGTGAGTGGCCGGGACCGGGACGGGCGGTGATGACTGCCGTGCCGCTGGAGTTGGCAGACGATGCTCGGGTTCCTCGCCCCTCAACACCCGCAACCCTCGGGCCGGAGGACAGCCGGATCACGTGGCGTGATGCTGTCCACCTCGCCTTCGACCCCGCGGCCGAGCGTCAGGACGCCGCCATGCGGTCCATCCGCTTTGAAGGCGCGGTCGCAGTCGAGCGCCCCGACGGCACGATCGAAGCCGAGCAGATTGCAATGTCGTTCTCAGCCAGCGAGTCCGGGCGGGCCACGCCCGAGAGGCTGGAGTGCCGCCAACGGGTGCGGGCTCACAGTGACGGGCAGACGATCTGGGCCGACGAACTCATCGCCAATCTCGAGCCGCCCGGGGACGGCGAGCCGCCCGCCGAGGAGGGATTCTCCAGCCGTATCAACGTCAGGGACGTCACCGCCACAGGCGACGTGCAGGTGTTGATGAAGGACGGCGGCCGGGCATTCGCAGATCAGTTGTATGGCGACGCGGCCCAGGAGTCTGTACTCCTCACCGGCATCGACGTCATCATTGCTCGCGAGGATGTGCTCATCGACCGCGGCAGACATCTCCTCATCAACCGCCTGAAGGGCACCGCGGACTGGCAGGGTTCGGGACGATCCCGGATGCTCGTTGAGCCACTTGTGCTCGACACGGACGCACGGATACTGCCTCCACGGATCGTGGGCGGCACAGGACATCCATCGGTCACCATGCGGACAACGTGGGCGGACTCGCTGCACTACGACAACCTCTTCGCAGACGGGGCCGGAGCGATGGACTTGAATGGCTCTGTCCACACGCTCGTCGACCGATCGGACCTCGAACGCAGCAGCCTGCAGGGAGAGACAGTCCGGCTCGAGTTTGCACGGATTGACCAGGCAGATGCCGAGCCGAACACGTCATCCGATCCGTTCGCAGGCGGCGGCCGCATTCTCCACCGCCTGATTGCGAAGGGCGAGGCTCGCCTGGAGTCGAGAACGTGGCAGTCAGCCGAGCGTGAGGTGCTGCCCAGACTGTTCTACGTGGCGGCTCGACACATCACGTGGAACGACATCGACACCGAAGCCGAAGTCGTTGGGGACGGCGACATCGTCATTCGCGAGCCGGACTGGGCGTCTCCAGAGGATCAGCGCAACGGCCCGTTCTCCGGTCCGGGCGTGACGAGATTCGTCTGGTCGGAACGGTTGGACGTCACTCACGAGGCCGACGACCGATTCCGCCTGACAATGGTCGGCGACGTACAGGGCCTCTGGGCGAGTTCCGCCGATTCGCGAGACACCGCCACCATCACCGCCGAGAAGGTAAGCGTACTGACGCATCGAACCGCATCGAACGATGTGGCAGCAACCGGCGCGCCGCTTCAACTCGGTGGTGACATGGAGATCGATCGCCTTCAGGCGACGGGAAGGGTCTACCTGAAGAGCCCCACGCGAACCGCGGATTGCCACATGCTCGACTACAACACACGCACGCGGATCGCGGAACTGGTCGCCCGCCCCGGCCGCATGGTCTCGCTCGTCACGCAGGGCGCCACCATGCCGGTTCAGGCCTCGCGAATGGTGTGGAACATGGATCCGGCGGTCGACACGATCTCATTGGAACAGCCCCGCGGGACGGGCGGCCGCTGACCCTTCCCCGCCGCTGCTCCGCTACCATGCAGTGCCCATGAGCACCGAAGCCCAGGCACATCCGACACTCTCCCACGTCCGCAAGGCCTTTGCGACGAAGAAGCTCTCCGGGACGGAGTTCCGGGGTTGCACGACCCTCGTCGTGGAAGCGGCCGACCTTCACGAAGTGATGCACTTCCTGCGTGAAGATCCCGACTGCAACTACAACCTGCTTTCCGACGTGACGGCGGTGGACTACCTGGGCTATCCCGCCGAGCAGCCAGCCCGGTTTGGAGTCACGTGGGTTCTCCGCAGCCACGCCAACGACCTGATGCTGCTGGTGCGGTGCTGGTTGAATCCGACACTGGACACATCCGGGATCGTCGAGGACCCCGGTTTGATCGTCGACAGCGTGACCGACATCTGGCCGGGAGCAGAGTGGCGGGAGCGCGAAGTCTTCGACATGTTCGGCATTCGTTTTCGAGGTCACCCGGATCTCAGACGAATCCTGCTCTGGAAGGACTACCCGGGACATCCACTTCGCAAGGACTACCCACTGCGTGGTCGCGGCGAGCGGGAACACGGCGTCGAGATGAGTCGGGACGCCACCTGACCGCGCCGCCTTGCAGATGGCCGATCGCCTGCTCATCAACGAGATCTTCCACTCGATTCAGGGTGAGTCCACGTACACCGGGCTTCCGTGCGTCTTCATCAGGCTCCGCGGTTGCCACCTCCGCTGCGCCTGGTGTGACACTGAATACGCATTCACAGAGGGCCGCTCGATGACCGTGGCGGACGTCGTGACGCAGGCCCTCGGTTACGCGACGCCGCTTGTGCAGATCACCGGAGGCGAACCGCTTCTTCAGGCGGCCGTCCACCCCCTGATGACGCGGCTGTGCGACGCTGGAAGAACCGTACTGCTTGAAACATCGGGGGCCTGTGACATCTCCGCATGCGATCCACGTGTCATTCGCATCATGGACTTGAAGGCACCGGCGAGCGGCGAGTCGCATCGGAACGATCCTGGCAACATCGATCGGCTGCAGCCGCGGGACCAGGTCAAGATCGTCATCGCGGATCGCGCCGACTTCGACTGGGCGCTCGAGCACATTCACCAACATGATCTGGCGAGTCGAGTGGAGGCAGTACTGCTCTCGCCCGCCTACACGCAGGAAGCCACTTCGGAACTCGCCGGGCACGCCGGACTGGAACCCTCGCGGCTTGCGGAGTGGATGCTCGAAACGGACATCCCCGCGCGGCTGCAACTCCAGCAGCACAAGTCGATCTGGGACCCCAGGGCACGCGGCGTATGAGTTGGCGAAATCAGATTCGGACATGCCCCACGGGACCACATGGCTGGCTGGAAGGGACTGTGGGCTCGGGCGAAACGGGAATCGAGTTGAGCGGCAATCTGTTGGTCGGCGGACGCGATCGGGCTGGCGGCGACCTGCCGACACGATCGACTGTCGTCTGGTCCGGAGGGCTTGGCTCATCGGCCTTCGATGCCCATCCCGGCACCTGGCTCCCCAGAGGTTGGAAGGCGTTGATGGAAGCCAGCCAGGACGCCCCCGCCGGCACGCTCGTGAGACCCCACGCCGCGCACGTCATCAGTGATGGACTCGCCTGCCGGAGGTTTCTTGAGCAGCCCGAAGCAGCCCATCTGGGACTCGCCTTCTCACCCGCTTCGATGCTCACCGAGGCAATGCTGTCCGATCGCCAGGACCATCTGACCAGGCTCTTTGAGATGGTCGCTGCGGAGGCCTCACTCATCCTGCTTGAGGATCTGGCACAGGGCCGCCCCTGCGTGGCGGGCCGAGGGTCGCTCAACGGAGGGCAGATCGCCCGCCTGCTCGACCTTCACGCTCCGGTGGACGTGCGCGTGGTGGTGGCGGCAGACGCGGACGAGGCTGCCTTGCGATGGCTTCAATAGGGATCGCCCTGTGGTATCCTCCCCCGCTTCCCTCACGCGCGAGTGGCGGAATTGGCAGACGCGCCAGCTTGAGGTGCTGGTGGGAGTAAAATCCCGTGGAGGTTCGAGTCCTCTCTCGCGCATCACCTCGGCCCCGCCCATGCGGGGCCTTGTCCTTGGGTGGCTGCTCGCGGATGATCGAGGCGGGGTCCCCGCCTCGCCGTGAAGCGACCACAGTTCCGCGCCCCACTCAGGATGTTCGCACAATGGCCAAAGGAAAACGCCAATCCAGCCAGCGAGATGGGGAGCCGGCCATTCGCAATCGACGCGCCCGGCACGACTACCTCATTACGGACACGATTGAGTGCGGGATGCAGTTGACGGGAACAGAGGTGAAGTCCCTCCGAAACGGGCAGGCGAGCCTGCAGGAGGGCTTTGTTCGAGCGGAGCTGGACCCCCTTCAGTTGACGCTCTACGGCGTACACATCGCCGAGTACACCAATGCCTCGTCTGCGTTCCAACACAATCCGACGCGTCCTCGAAGGCTCCTGGCGCACAAGCGTGAGATCCGAAAACTGGCGCAGGCAGCTTCAGCCAAGGGCATCGCAATCATCCCACTCGAAATCCGCTGGGTCCATGGCCGGGCCAAACTGGTCATCGGCCTGGGCACCGGAAAGCGGCACTACGACAAGAGGCAGGCCCTCAAGGCCAAAGCCCATCGCCGCGACATCGAACAGCAGCACTGATGCTGTTCAGCCCACAAGTCGAGAGGTGCCCGGATCCGGATGTCGCAGTGCGACGCTCCTGCCTTCATTCTTCGCCGCGTACATCGCCTCATCCGCGTGGCGAACGAGTTCGTCGGGACTGGCCGCGCCGCTGAGGCTTCGGTGTGCCGCGCCGATTGAGATCCCCAACTGCCCAGCGGAAAGACCCCATGCCGTGCAGGCCGATTCAAACTCCGAGGCAATTCGATTCGCAACTTGAGTCGTCGCTTCGAGGTCGGCGTGCGGCAACAGCACGCAGAATTCGTCGCCTCCGTAGCGTGCCGCAACGTCGATCTCCCGGCACGTCTCCAGCAGAAGCGCCCCAACCCGGCGGAGGACGTCATCACCGCGATGGTGTCCAAGCGAGTCGTTCAGGCCCTTGAACCCGTCAAGGTCGATCATCAGGAATCCCAGGTCGAAAGCGTGCCGATCAGACTCCGCCCATCGGGCTTCCAGCGCACGATTCAACCAACGCCGATTCGTCAAACCAGTCAGATCATCGGTCCTGGCCATGCCCTCCAGGCGAAGCACACTGGTCTCCAGCCTTCGGTTCATCTCGGCGAGTTCCGCCATCGATCGGGTCAGCGTCTGCTGCAGGTGCTCATTGTCGCATCGCAACTGGCGATGGACGATCGCCTTCCGAATGGCCAACGGAACCGTGACGTGTTCATGTCCAGTCAGGAGCACGAACTCGCTTGCACCACCTCGAATGGCCTCGGCTGCGATGGTCGACTCTGCGATTCCGCCAACCATCACGATGGGAAGCGTCGGTGCCAGACCACGCAGGTATGCAATCGCATCAAGTCCACATCCGTCGGTCATCACCGAGGCAACGAGCGCCGCGCCGAAGCGGTGGAGGTCCTGCCGATGCAGATGAGCCAGCGACTCAACGACCACGGGCGTCCCCGACTCGCGTTCACGCACAGACATGGAAGTGCCGCCACGAGCGCTCGTCATCGCAGCCACCAGCAGTTTCGCGACTGCAGGATCGCTCTCCACGATCAGGATTCGGGGCAGCGCACCGTCATGCACATCAATGGCTGGGCTCACACGTACAACTCCTGCGACGATCGGTCCCCGGATTCTGCGCCGGGTCTCGCTCAACATCGTTCAGGTTGCCGTGTAACTGTCGCCAGAACCTGCCCTGATGCCCCAGTCAGTGCGGATTGATCGGTGCAGAGCCCGCACAGACCGGACAGACTGCCCCGGGCTGCGGTCTAGCCGAGCAGCCGGGCGAGGTCGTTGTAGAACGTCACGAAGAAAGCCGTCCCGATGAACAGCAGGCCGAACAGCAACGCGGCGTTCTGAAACCCAACGGACGGCGGATGCCCGGTGATCTTCTCGTAGATGAGATAGAGGAACATGCCACCGTCGACGATCGGCAGCGGAAGGAAGTTCAGGACTGCGAGATTCACGCTGATGATCCCGAGGAAGAAAACCAGATAGGTCATGCCCCGGTCCGCGACCTTTGATCCCAGATGCACGATCCCGACAGGACCGTGCAACTGGTCCACACCGACCGACCCACGAATCAACCGATCGATCGTCAGGTATGTCAGTTCGATGAATCTCCAGGTTTCAGTCGCGCCCATTTCCAATGCGCGCAGCGGGTTGCCCCCGCTGCTCAGCGTGACATATTCGGGGAGGAAGCAGAATGCGGGTGTTCGAGGCTGCCATTGGAGTTCCGCAAGCCGCGCCATTTCAGGTCCAGTCAGCGAAAGGGACACGTGACGATGCTCACGACCCGGCGTCGGATTCTCAAGGACGACTGCAAGGGCTTCCTGCCCCGATCGGGCGGCCCGCCGAATGGCGGCCCACACGTCCGTCCAGTTCGTGATCCGGCTCCCATCGACGGCGACCCATCTGCTTCCGGGGAGTACCCCGTCTGGAATACGCGAGGCCATGGTCGGATCGCTGCCGCCCTCAGCCGTACCGACCGCATCCATGGGAGTCGCCAGAATGGGGGTCTCCCACGCGTACCCGAGAAAGACTCCAGCCTTGGCAACCCGCTTGGTCAGCCCCGTCCGGGTGATGTTGATGTCCACATCGACTGGGCGGCCCGCTCGGAGTACCCGCGCCGCAATCTGACTGTGCGGCGCCGAGAGAATCAGTTCTCGCACCGTGCGTCGGCGTGGAGCCACGACGCCGCCGCAGGCGAGGATCACGTCGCCCTCCTGAAGGACGCCCTCATTGACGCTCCCCGACGGCACACTCGAAATACGAACCAACGGCACGAAGCCCTCGATCCCTTCCTCCCACCCGATCACCGTCTCCTCGGTCGCGTCGGGATACCGGAGTGCTTCCCACTCAGGCTGCGGCTCCAGCCGGACCTGGACTGACTCCCCAGCATGCGTCCACGACGTCGTGAGCGGCGCATCACCGGCCCCCCGGGTCGCCCGATCAAGTTCGCCCCAGTTCGAGACGGGCTGGCCATCGATTTCCCGAAGCGACCAGCCCGGACCGACGCCCTGCGCCGCCAGTCCCCATTGATCCAGCAGTTCTGAGATCTGCGGTAACTGATTCGCATCCACCAACTCCAGCGAAGCGGCGGGGTAGACACCTATTCCGAGCATTCCAGTCGCGGGACTCTGTTCCGGCTCGACTGCAAACCACAGCGGTTCGCCAACGCCTGGCCGGTCGACTTCGACCTGCAGCGAGGCACCGGGAATCGCCATTGCCGTGGCGACCTGCACATCCACGAACGTATTGACCGTGTCGCCGCCGATCGATCGAATCGTGTCGCCAGGAAGAAGGCCCTGGCCGACACTCGACGAAACTGCAGCCGCCCTGTTCGCCGGGGACCCGGGAAGCACCTCCCCGATGACCGGCGCCTCGAACGGAACGCCAACTGCGAAGGCGAGGATGAAGCAGCCCATGGCGAGCAGCACATTCATGACGACTCCGGCGGAGATCACGACCATTCGCCGGCCAATGGTCGCCGAGCCGAAAGACCGTGGGCCGCCGCCACGTGTCGGGTCAAGGTCGTCCTGGCCGAGCATTCGCACGAATCCACCGAGTGGCAGCCACCGAAGGGAATACTCGGTCTCCCCCAGCCCCTCCTCCTCGAGTTCCCGGTCGCTCATCTGGATCGCGCCGCGTCCACACCGCTTCACGATCACCGCCTCACTCGAACCCCAACAGAGTCCAACCCCGCGTCTCCAACTGAAGATCGGAGGTCCGAACCCGATCGCAAACGAATGCGTCCGGATGCCGGCCCACTTCGCGGCTGCGAAGTGACCGAGTTCGTGGATGCAGATCAGCAGGCCGAATCCGATCACGATCAACAGGACATTGATGCCCGACGAAAGAACGTCCATCGACTACTCCTGCACCATCACTGAGGTCTGGTGGCTGGTCACCCAACTCCTGGCGGCACGATCTGCGGCCCAGACGTCCTCCATCGTTCCGATGCGACTGGGTCGAACCGCCTCGCACGCGCCGGTGACGAGGGTAAAGATGTCGCCGAAGCGGATCCGGCCATCCAGAAAGGACTCGACCGCCGCCTCGTTGGCCGCGTTGAGCACGGTGCCGGCCGTTCCACCTGCCCTGATGGCATCCCACGCCAGTTGAATCATCGGGAATGTCTCATGATCGATGGGTGCGAAGTCGAGCGATCGCAATTCATCCCAACAGAGTGTTCTCCCCGCGGCGCTCACGCGGTCAGGCCATGTCAGCGCCAGTTGAATCGGCGTGCGCATGTCCGGGGGGCCTGCCTGCGCCAGTACCGACCCGTCCATGAACTCCACGAATCCGTGGATGATCGACTGCGGATGCGTCACTGCGTCGATCCGCTCCGCCGGAAGCCCGAAGAGCCAGTGCGCCTCAATGATCTCAAGCGCCTTGTTCGCGAGCGTGGCGGAGTCGATCGTGATCTTCCGGCCCATGCTCCACGTTGGATGCGCCAGCGCCTCGTCGACGGTGGCCGAGGCAATGTCCTTGCGGCTGCGGCCTCGAAACGGTCCACCCGAGGCGGTCAGCACGATCCGCTCCACCGCCCGAGACGGCCCACCGTGCAGGCACTGGAAGATGGCGCTGTGCTCACTGTCAACCGGAAGGATGTCGACGCCGGCCGCCTGAGCCGCAGGCATGACCAGCGAGCCGGCGGCAACAAGTGTCTCCTTGTTCGCCAACGCAACACGGCATCCTCGCTCGATCCCGGCCATCACCGCGTCAATCCCTGCAGATCCGACGACGGCAGCAACGACAATGTCGCCCGCACGTGCGTGGCTTCGAATCATCTCCGCCGCGCCGCCGGGTCCTGCGTAGACCGCCGCATCACCCTCGTACTGTTCGGACCGCTCCACAGAGGCAATTGACACAAACGAAGCGCCGGTTCGCATCTCCTGCGCTGCAAGCGCCTCGATATTGGAGCCAATTCCCAAAGCAACGATCGGGAACTCCCCGATACCCGCTCGCCGAAGATGCTCGACCACTTCGATCGTGTTGCATCCGATCGATCCGGTCGAACCAAGCAGGAAGATGCGGGAGCTCGCCGTCACGCTGGCGTGCTCTCGCTGGCTCTGGCCGACTCGGCCTCGCCCGGAGACAGTTTGCGGCGGTTTCCATACAGGGTTCTGCGTCGCGGCTTGGCCGGAGCAGGCTCGGCAGCCGTGTCGTCAGCAGGCTTCGACTCCGAGGGTGCCTCCTTGCCTGAGGGCCGGGCCTGCTTGGCCTTGGCCTTCTTGGCAGCACGCTTCTTTCTCCCGGGCTTGGCGGCGGCATCTTCCTTGGTTTCAACGACCGAATCGGTCTGAGCGGCGGGCTTTGATCGGCGGCGGCGTTTCTTCCTTGAGGGCGCCTTCTCCTCCTTGGTGGACTCGACCTGCTCGCCTCCCGCGTCGGAGGCTGCGGCCCCGGCAGTGCCTCGTGATCGACGGCGTCGCGGGGCGGGGGTCTCCTCGGGCGCGCCCTCCGAGGCCGTGGGCTCAGCGGCATCATCGCTCGGCGGCGCATCGGCCCCCGATCTGGAGGACTTGCCGCCTCGGCGGCGGCGGCGTCGCGGCTTCTTGGGCGCCGTGGTGTCCGCCTGCTCGGTGCCCGAGGACGCGTCGGAGACTGGGGCGGGTTCTTCGTCGCGGGCAAACCATGCCTGAATCGTGGAGGCCTGTTCGGGCGTGACCCTCGACATGTGGCTGTTGAGTTGGAATCCCGTGTTCTTCTCGCCACCGGACGCTTCCCAACGCATGATGATCTGCTTGGACGTCACGCCCATCGCCTTGGCCAGAACGTACAGACGCGACGGTGACTCGATGAGCGGCGCGGGCTTGCGGCGGCGGTTTCGGCGTCGTCGCTTGCGTCCCGCGGGCTTACGTTCCTGCGACTGCTCGGCCTCTTCCCCGCGCTCGGCCTCTTCCTCGCGCTCGGCCTCCGCATCCAGGGCTTCCAATTCCCTCTGAAACTCACCCGAGAGCGCGATGGCGGCTGCGTCTGCGGGCGGCGACTTGCGTCGGCGGCGCGATCGACCTCGCCCTCCGCCAGACTCAGTCTCCGCCACCGCGGGGGCGTCGCTCTCCGCCATCAACGCATCCAGCCCGGGCAGTTCGCCCGGCGTCAGCTTCTCAAGATCAAGATCGGTGCCACGAGCGTCGTACGCGTAGTAGACGACGCGGTCCACCGGGATACTCTCGCTGACCCGCACATCGACCGGCTTGCCCATGCGATCTTCGATCAGATCCAGGACCCGCCGCTTCGTCGAGAGCAGGGCCGAGGCCACTCGAGGCGATACGACCACCTCCAGTTTGGCCGTCTCCTCACAGTGAAGCAGATAGCCGATCTCCCTGACGGCGTCCGCCGCGACCATGTCCGGCGCCTTCACCTCGCCGTGGCCGCTGCACGCCGGACACTCGACGTAATTCGCCATCCGGATACTCGGTCGCATCCGCTGGCGGGTCATTTCGAGAATGCCGAAGTCGCTGATCGGCAGAATGGTCGTCTTCGCGCGGTCCGCCTTGAGCAGGTCGCGAAACTTCTCGAAGACTTCCTTCCTGCGGGAACGCTGCCTCATGTCGATGAGATCATGAATCACGAGCCCGCCGAGATCCCGCAGGCGAAGTTGCCTGGCGATTTCAGTGACGGCCTCCAGATTGGTGCGATATGCGTTCGTCTCACTGTCCTTTGCGGATCGGCTTCGACCCGAGTTGACGTCGATTGCAACCAGTGCCTCAGTCTGATCGATCACCAACCTCCCGCCGCTGGGGAGATCGACCTCCCGAGCGTGAATCGTCTCGATCTGCCGCTCCACATTGAAGGCGTGGAAGAGCGGCATGGGGCGGTGATAGTGGATGACTGGCGGCGCGGAGCGTGGTGCAATGACGTTGAGGAACGCCCGAACACGGTCCGCAGCGTCTTCTGAGTCAACCACAATGGCCTTGATCTCCGGGCGGAGCACATCGCGAACGGTCCTCAGAACCAGATCCGACTCCGTGTACAACTCGGCTGGCACACCCGTCTTGTTGATGCGCTTCTCCATCACCTTCCACATTCGAGTGAGGTAGGCGACGTCTCGCTTCAACTCGCGTTTGGTCTGACCCATTCCTGCAGTCCGCAGGATGAACCCGAAGTCGTCGGGAAGATCAAGCGTGTCGAGCACCTTGCGCATGGCCTTGCGTTCGACTTCGTCCTCGACTCGGCGGGTCACGCCCACCTTGTCCATGTAGGGCATCATCACCATGAGCCGCCCCGGAATCGACAGGTAGGCGGTGAGCGTCGGCCCCTTCGTACCGATCCCCTCCTTGAGTACCTGCACCAAGATCTCATCACCACGCTTGAGCGCCTGTTGTATCAACGGGCGATCGCGACGCGACGTCTTCTTGCCGACCTTCTCCGAAGCGTCCCCGCCGGGGAAGTACCGGGGGTGAAGATCAGAGATGTGCAGAAACCCTCGTTGTGCCTGGCCGTAGTCGACGAACGCGGCCTGAATAGCCGATTCGACGTTGCTGACTCGCCCCTTATAGATGTTGCCGACGCTGGTGGCTGTCGCCGCCCGCTCAGTAAACAACTCCTCCAGAATGCCGTCTCGCAGAATCGCGATTCGGCACTCCTCCCCTGCCACATCGTTGACGAGCATGACCTCGCCCGCGCAAGCATCCTGCTTCGCGTCTTTCTTCTTTGCCACGTGTAATCCTTCGTGTGTATGAGCGGCCACGCCTGCCTGCCGAGCCACCCGCGATCATGCATCCGCGCGCCGGCACGAAGCCGGGGAATGCCATGTCCCAGAGTCTGTTCAGCAAGATCGGCATGGCCGTCCTGTTCCTTGTTCGATTCCGACTCTGTTGCTCGGGGCTCCGTCCTGCGAAGCCCAGTGCGTCGGTCGGCAATCGAGCGTTGCCTGTGTCGTGCCTTCGTCAATCCGAGGCGAGGTCATTCTTCGATCAACTCGCCATCAATCTCCGGAAGCACACGAATGAGTTCATCCCGTAGAACCTTCAGGATCCCACGCTCGGAATCCAAGGACCCGATTCGCCTTGCCAATCGCTCGCATTCCTCAATCGTCACTCGCCGAACCAATTCACGGACTCGGGGGATCTGGGCGGGAACAAGCGAGAGGCTGCGAAGTCCGAGCCCCAATAAGAGCATAGTGTACGTGATATCACCGGCGCATTCCCCACAAATACTGACCGGGACTGAGCGACGCTGAGCAGCCCGAACCACCGTTTTTACCAGCCGCAGGACCGCCGGGCTGGCTGCGGTGTAGAGGCTCGCCACCCGCTCATTACCGCGATCCACCGCGACGGTGTACTGAATGAGATCATTGGTGCCGATCGAGAAGAAGTCCGCTACCCGGGCAAACGTCGAGGCCATGATGGCGGCGCTGGGCACCTCCACCATCATCCCGACCGGAATGTCGTGCGAGACCTCGTGTCCTTCATCCCGAAGTTCGTCGGCCACATCCTGCAGAAGCATTCGAGCCTGGCGGAACTCCCCCACCGTGGTCACCAGCGGAAACATGACCCGGAGATTGCCGTGCGGAGAGGCGCGAAGGATCGCTCGCAACTGCCGCCGAAACATCGGAAGGTTCTGCAGGCTGTATCGAATACTTCGAAGCCCCAGGAACGGGTTTCGCTCGGGCTCGATCGCGAGCGCCTGCGTGTACTTATCAGCGCCCAGATCGAGGGTTCGCAGCGTCAGCGGCCGGGTTCCCAGCCGCTGCAGGGCAGTTGAGTAGGCCTCATACAGTTCATCTTCGCTGGGCTCGGTCACGTTGGTGAGATACGTGAACTCGGTTCTGTACAGCCCGACCCCGTCACCGCCAACCTCCAGGAGGCCCTCAATCTCCCGAACAAACTCGATATTGCCCAGCAGGTCGATGTGAGTCCCGTCCTTGGTCCGGGTCTCGCCTGCGGGCGCAACCGAGGCTCGAAATCGCTCGAGTTGCTCCTTTCGGCGCCGATACCGGGCCGCCGTCGCTTCGTCGGGTTGAAGTGTGACGATGCCTTCGGTGCCATCAACAACGATCTGATCGCCATCATTGACGTCACCGAGCACATCACCACAGCCTACGACGACCGGAATGCCGATCGCCGAGGCGACGATCGATGCGTGATCCGTCCGTCCGCCAGCTTCCAGAACGATGGCCACAACCTTCTCGCCGGAGAGCGAGGCCGCATCCGCCGGGGTCAACTCATGCGCCAGCAGCACCACGGGGTCGACGACCTTCTCAAGCCGCTCACGGGTGCGTCCGAGCAGATGGTCGAGAATCCGGCGTTCGAGGTCGAGAATGTCCCGAGCCTTGTCGCGGAACACCGGACTGCCCAGGGTCCGAAAGCGATCTGCCAGGCCGTGAAACGCCTCCGAAACCGCGAAGGCCGCAGTGACTCCCTCGTCCCGAATACGCGTTCGAACCGGATCGATCAACGCCGCGTCGCGGAGCAACACCAGATGCACATCGAAGATCTGAGCCGCTTCGGGTCCGAGATCCCGCTCCACCTGGAGGCGGTCGCCCTCAAGCGAGGCGGCTGCCGCCTCGATGGCCCGGTCCAGACCGGCCGCTTCCTCGGCTCGGCGTGACTCCGCAACGTCATCTCTGTCAATACGTTCCCTGGCCTGGTCCAACACAAAGGCGTTGGACTGGGCGATGCCTGGGGCCACCGGGATGCCGCGGAGCGTCTTCATGGGCGTGCCCCCTGCTGCACGGCGGGCCCGAGATTGTAGTTGGTTCGACCACGCAGCGTGCCACGCCGACGATACCTTGCCCTCTCATGAACACCAACCAACCACTCGACCAGCAGCAAGTCCGGCATGTGGCGGCACTTGCCCGCCTGAGGCTTACCGACGAAGCATTGATCGGACTCGAGCGTGACCTGCAGGCCATTCTGCGTCACGTCGACTTGTTGGCGGAGGTCGACGTCACGGGCGTCGAGCCGATGACCTCGCCGCACGGGCACTGTTCGCGTCTTCACACGGATGAACCCACGGACCCGCTGCCGGCTTCCGAGGTCCTTGGAATCGCCCCATCCACGGAAGGTGACTTCATCTCGGTCCCCCGAGTGCTCGACGGCGGAGGCGGCGGATGAGCACGATTCCCGAGACGGCCCGCGAAATCGCCGCTGCGGTGCGTTCCGGTGGCGTATCCGCCGTCGACGTCGCCGAACACTATCTGGGCCGCATCGCCGCACTGGACGCGCACCTGGGCTGTTTTCAGGATGTCCGCGCAGAGACCGCTCGCTCCATGGCGGCGCGCATCGACGCCCTGATCGCCCGCGGCGAAGATCCGGGACCGCTGGCTGGCGTACCCGTCGCGCTCAAGGACAACATCATGGTCGCCGGAGCGCCGGCGACGTGCGGCTCGAGGATCCTGGAGAACTTCATCAGTCCCTATGACGCCACGGTGACCCGTCGGCTCACCGCCGCAGGGGCCGTCCTGCTTGGTCGAACCCGGTGCGACGAGTTCGCGATGGGTTCATCGACCGAACACTGCGCATTCGGCGTCGTGCGAAATCCGTGGGACCCCGAGTACGTGCCCGGCGGATCCTCTGGGGGCAGCGCTGCCGCCGTCGCCGCGGGGCTCGTCCCCTGCGCCTTGGGAAGCGACACCGGCGGCTCCATCAGACAACCTGCGGCATTCTGCGGAGTCACCGGACTGAAACCAACCGGCGGTCGCGTCAGCCGATGGGGACTCGTGTCGTTTGCGCCGAGCATGGACCAGATCGGGCCGTTCACGCGTGACGCTGCGGACGCAGCACTGCTGCTGCAGGTTCTGGCGGGCGAGGACCCGCACGACGATACGTCTGCGGCTTCCGAGGCCCCGGGTGGGATGGATGCAATTGAGCGACCACTTGATGGGCTGCGAATCGGCATTCCCCAGGAGCACCTGTCCGACAACAACGACGCGGCCATCAACGCTGCGGTGCAGAACGCCGCCGATGTGTATCGAAGCCTTGGATGCGATGTATCGACGGTTCACCTTGAGACAACCGATCTTGGAGTCGCCTGCTACTGCGTCCTGGGACCGGCCGAGGCCTCAAGCAACCTCGCCAGATTTGACGGTATTCGATACGGTCGGCGGGCGGCGGGGGCTGACGCGGATCTCGAGCAGACCTACTCGGCCAGCAGGAGTGAGGGACTGGGGATGGAGGTTCGCAGGCGAATCATGCTCGGCACCTATGTGCTGAGCGCCGGCTACTACGACGCCTACTACACCAGAGCGCTCAAAGTGCGGCGTCTGATCCACGATGAGTACGCACGCCTCTTCACCCAGGTCGATGTCATTCTCGGCCCGACCGTACCCTCGCCCCCATTCCGATTCGGCGCACACTCCGACCCGCTGTCGATGTACCTGTGCGACAAGTACACAGTGACAGCCAACATCGCCGGAACCTGCGGCGTGGCGATCCCCGCTGGCACAACGAATGTCGACGGCTCGTCGCTGCCGGTGAGCATTCAGCTCCAGGGACCGGTTCTGGGTGAAGATACGGTCCTTCGAGCGGCGCACCACTTTCAGATCGCCACTGCCCACCACACCGCGCAGCCTCCGCTTACGGCAGCGACGTGACCGGGGCGGGAAGTTCCGCCTTGCGGCCCCAGACTCGAAGCGCTTCGCGGATGGCCGACTGGATGTGCATCGCCGCCTGCTTTGATGCTTCGAGTTCGGGATACGGTCCGGCGATCACCGCCAACTCAATGGCAGTTCCGTCTCTCGTGGCGATGACGGCTGCGGGAAAGCCTTCAATCGTCTTCACATGAAACTCGGCCCGCGTGTCGCCGATCTGCTCATCGACAACCGCATAGTGAACGGAGGCATCCCCGTCTGATCCGGCCGAGCGGACGGCCCTGCCGAGATCGGTCCATCGAGTGCCCGTTTCCGGAAGAAGCTGAAGTGGCGGCATCTCAACCGCTGGCATCGCCCGCGTCATCGCCCTGCGAGCCGCGGCCGCCTGCTGGGCGTCAAGCGTCGCCTGGACGGGCGAAGCCGGCACGCCGACCTGTTTCACACAACCCCCCACCACAGCGGCGGCGAGTACTGGCAACAGTGTTCTTCCGGGCAGTGGCATTGAAATCACACCTCCAGGGGGCCGGTGAGCCAACCACACAGCCTACCGCGCTCGAGTTGCGGAGAGGGGTACCATGCCGCTGCCGACCGCACGCTCCCACACCGGGAGTTGCATCTCCCTGAGCCGACGAGCAGCCCGAGATGAATACCTCGAACAAGCCGAAGATGTCAGGACGGAGCGAGCAGCGGCGACGGGAGATCCGACGGAACATCCCCAAGCCTGCCGCGGACATTCGCCAGGCCATCAGGCGGCCCGAGTTCGTCCGGTCAGCGGTGATCATCCTCGCATTCCTGATCGCGCTGAGCATTCTGGTGGTTTGGGCCCGCGAGCGGGTCTGGTCGTACCCGGGAATGGTTGCCAAACAGCCCCAACTGACTCGGCTGGACTACCGGCTGGAAAACGTGGCGGCGACCCAGACGCTTCGGGACGAGGCACGGGCCGCCTCGCCATTCATCTACGTTCCGAACTCCCCCGCGCTGGACCGACTGCATTCATCGCTCCTCGGCCTTCCCACTGCGGTTGCGGGCACCGAATCCCTGACTGATGTGGCCGATGAACTCAAGCAGTTGTTCAGGCTGGATGACTCCTCGCTCACCGCGGTACGACCTTTCGCCGGTCCGGGTGGCCCCACGGATGGGTGGACGAAGTGGTCGGGCGCGCTCGTGTCCCGCTCTCTGATTCAGGCGCCGATTCTCGATCCCGAGACATTCCAACTCTTCTCCACCCAGGCGGCGACGAATCGGGCGCTCGGCCTGGACGACGGCATGTTTGAGAGGCCCCTTCGTGGCGAGCCGCTGAACGTCACTGATCTCCAGGAGGGCCGCGTACCACAGCGGCTCAGAGAGATCGTACGAAGGGCCGGCTTCCCCGAGTCGGTGGTGGGTCTGGTCGCCACGCGAATCGCCACCGAGGGAAGGCCCACGCTGCTTCTGGATCGCGATCGCACCGATGCGATTCGTACGGAAGCGGCCAACGGCGTGCAGCCAGTGATGATCGAGCACAAGGCTGGAGAGACGCTGTATCGCGCGGGTGACATCATTACCGATGCCCAGCATCAGGAAGTGCTTCGCGAGGCTGCCACCTTCGCGCTGGAGGCTCCGTGGTCGGCTCGCTGGCTTCCCCGAATCGGCATCCTGTTTCTGCTCACCGCGCTGTCCGTCTTTCTCGCCGCATTTACCGCCATGACCTACACGCGGATTGCCCGCAATCCACTCCGGTTGGTCGCCATCTGTGTGCTCGTGGCGGTGTCCCTGAGCATTTCTGTGTTGATCTCATCCGATGCGCCGGCGCTGTCGTTGGCCGCGTCGCTCGGCCCACTGCTGCTGTCGGTCATGATCCTCCGGCTCTCCTACGATCAACGGTTGGCCATCGCACTGGGCTGCATCCAGGCGGCCATCGTCACGCTTGCGCTGCAGGAGACCCTCGGCTGGTTCCTGCTGCTCATGGCAGGCGCAGGAACGCTGATCGCGCAACTGGATGAGGTCCGCAGCCGCGCGTGCCTCATCAGGGCATCCAGCATCGCAGCGGTCGTGTCTGCCGCTGGCGCCGTTGTTCTTGCCATGGTGGAAGTGCCCGACCTCTCCGTGGCCTGGCTGCAGGTGCTCGGGGACGCTGCTCAGGCGGCGGGCGTCGCGCTCTGCGTTGGCTTCCTGGTACTCGGAATCCTGCCGTCCATCGAGCGGGTGTTTCACATTACGACGGGCATGACCCTCGCCGAGTTGCGAGACCCGAGACGCCCGCTCCTTCGAGAATTGCAGCAGCGTGCCCCGGGTACCTATGACCACTCGCTGCAGGTCGCCAGCATCGCCGAGGCCGCTGCCGAAGCGATCGGCGCCGATGGTCTGCTCGTGTATGTCGGCGGGCTCTACCACGACATCGGCAAGATGCACAAGCCGCAGTACTTCGTCGAGAATCAGAAGGGCGGAGAGAATCGGCACGACAATCTGAGCCCGGCAATGAGTCTGCTGGTGATCATCGGACACGTCAAGGACGGCCTCGAACTGGCCCGGGAGTACCGCGTTCCGAGGGCGATCACGCACTTCATCGAGTCGCACCACGGCACGACGCTCGTTGAGTACTTCTTCCATGCTGCCAAGCAGCGGGCCGAGGAGGCCGGTGACAGAGAGTCGCCGCAGGAAGTCGAGTTCCGGTACCCGGGGCCGAAGCCGAGCACGAAGGAAGCAGCCATTCTCATGCTCTCAGACTGCGTGGAAAGCGCCACGCGGGCCATGGCCGATCCAACGCCCGGTCAGATTGAGGGGCTGGTCCATGATCTGGCGCGGAAGCGATTGCTCGACGGGCAATTCGACCAGTGCCCAATGACGCTGGCCGAACTCAGCAAGGTCAAGGAGGCGATCCTGGCACGAGTTGGCGCCATCCACCATGGGCGGATCGCGTATCCGAGCGAAGAGGACCCACAGCCCTCCGACGAGGATGCGGAGCGGGTCGAGGCCGCCGAGGCGGGATGACCCCCTTCTGAGCCCTCGGATCGGAGCGAACGGGGCCCGCCGACCGTCGGCAGGCCCCGTCCGTGTGCAAGGGAGCTCAGCGTCCTGTTCTGCCCCGAGAGGCCCTCATTGGGCCAGACGCGCCTCGGGGCATCACGTATCCGCGCAGCGACGGCGTTTCTGTCAGCACTTTTCCCAGAGGACGCCCAGACACCGACCCGGCAGTCGACCCATCCTCTTGCACGACCAGTGGTTACAGGCCAGTCTCTTTTTGTGAACTGCGGTGCCGGTCCGGTCAATGACCCATCGGCCCGGTGCCTGCGGCCTGAAAAGCACCCAAGGGGCCCTCGCACTGGCGAGGGCCCCTCTGGGGTCAATCAACATACTCGTGATCTCAGAGGTTGCCGGTCAGGGGCACTCACCCCACGCCGCAATCAGGATCAGCAGGTCATCGGCATTGGTCGTGCCATCGCCGTTGACGTCACCGCTGGCAGTCCCCCAGGCCAGGAATGCTGGACACCCACCAACAGGAATGCTGGACACCCACCAACAGGAAAGGAATGCTGGACACCCACCAAACAGGCCTCACCTGCACGAGGCAGCGGCTTTCTGGCGAGTTGGTGGGTGTCCAATCTCGGCCCAAGAGCGGCCGGAGTACCCCCACCCACCCCCACCGCCTTGCTATTGCGACTCATTCTCATTATCTTGGCGGGGCCGCCTACCGATCGTTTCAGGAGCCCCCACGTGACTGGTTTCAAAGCGTTTCTGCTGATCTTCCTGATGATGCCATTGGGCCACTCCCTGATGGTCATCATGAATGGCTCATTCGGTGAGCAGATCGGGTGGGGCGCGACGGGCCTGGTGCTGGTCGGCTGCCTTCTGGTCATGGCCACCCGCTGGACCCAATCTTCGGCGTGGCAGAGTTTCCACGGCGCTTTCGCCGGCGTCCTGCTCTGGACCGGCGCGGTCGAGTACGGCCTGCTCTACGCAGCGACGGTCCTTGGCATCGCCGAGGTCAACGGTACGGCAGGTGAGTATCGGATCATGATGCACACATGGAGTTTTCTGCTCCTGCTCGTGTTGTACCTCGTGATGCACGAGAGCATTCGCTGCAACCTCTTCATCTGGCTTCGCAGGAAACTGCACCTCACTGCCAGGGCACCCGTTTCCGGAACCGTAGTCAACTACGGCCCTCGTACCGCGTTTGAGATGATCTCGATCCTGTGGTTCTTCTATGTGCTGCTTCTGCTGCTGTACGACGAGTCACTGGTCGGCGTCCATCACCCACTGACGTATGCCTGCCTCGTATTGAGCCTCGCATTCGGGATGTGGCTCTTCGTGCGACTTCTGCGAATCAAGGACATGGGGTACGCGATCAGGTACGCGATTCCTACCGTCATCGTCATCTGGAATGTCGTCGAGATTACCGCCAAATGGGGCCTCTATGAGGAACCATGGCTGACGCTCGATCCCGCCATCATGGTGGTCATCTGCGTGTCATTCGTCGCAGGCATCGCATTGGTCGTTCGGGAACTCATGCAGCCACGCAGTCCGAGGCTCGACCCGAGCGCCTGATCGGATCGCCTCAATGCGAATCGATGAGGTCAAGCACCGCCCACGCGGCGCTGCTGAGCGGCAGTTCGCCCAGATCGCCGCGGCGGACCCACTGCAGGCCCTCGTCCGCCGGAACTCGGGCCCCCTTGCAGAGCGTTCCTTCATAGACATGCAGGTGCACGGTGCGGTGTGTCAGTTTCCTGGTCAGGGTGTCGACCCGCACCGCGTTGGCAATCGGCAGCGGCACCCGCTCCACGATCGCCTCGACACCCAACTCCAGCGGGCACTCGACTGCCGGCGCCTGCCACAGCCCTCCCCAGAGCCCACCGGCCGGCCGCTTCTCCACCAGCCACCGGCCCCGTCTGCGAATCACCACCGCGTGATGATGAATCACCTGAGAGGCCGCCCGCCGCTTCGGACGAGGAATCTCATGCTGACGGCTCGCCTGCCTGGCGGCGCACTGCTGCCTGATCGGGCACCCGCCGCACGCCGGTCCGGACGGAGTACAGACCCGCGCCCCGAGTTCCATCATCCCCTCGTTGAGCAGCGAGGGCTCGGCGGAACGCTCGACCAGCGCAGTCGCCCTCGCCCACATCCGTCGGACGAATCCAGCATCTTCGACGGCCCCATCATCGCAGTGCAGCCGCGCCAGCAGACGCGAGACGTTGCCATCGACAATCGGCACGGCATGGCCACCGACGATGGAGGCGATGCTGCCAGCCGTATACCGGCCGACACCCGGGAGCGTCAGCAGCGATTCAACATCAACGGGAACCGCTCCACCGTACTGCGCCACGACAACGATCGCCGCCTTCTGCAGGTTGCGGGCGCGGCGGTAGTACCCCAACCCCTGCCACATCTGCAGCACATCATGCTCAGTCGCCTCGGCCAGCGCCAGAGGTGTCGGAAACCGCTGCACGAAAGGCTCGAACCGCTCCAGCACTCTGGCAACCTGGGTCTGCTGCAGCATCAATTCGCTGACCAGCGCCCGCCACGGCGTCCGATCCCGCCTCCACGGCAGATCACGGGCATTGGCCGCAAACCACGCTTCGATCGCTCTGGCAGTCTTGCAGGTGGACCTTGCCATCGAACGGGTAGTCTATGAGGGACACTCAGGGCGCTGAGGTCAAATCCTCTTTCAGGGAGCCACGCCAATGATCCGCACCATGTCGATCGCCCTCGCCGCGGCGTCGTTGACGGGCTGCAATCTCAACTACGCCATCGAACTCCAGCCTGATGGCGAGCGACTTCTGAGACGAACCAGAGTCGATGCCGAGATCGAGCCTGCGGAGATTGCCGCCCTCAAGGACGCCTACGGCCAGCCTGCGTCTCCATCAAACGACTCACACGGTAAGGACACTCCACCGAAACGTCTGGTCTTCCATGGCATCGACTCGGGCTCGGGATGGCCCGACGGCTTCGGCGGACGCGGCAGCTGGATCAGGTACGACTCACCGCTCGGTTCGGCGGACTGCTTTCTTGAATGCCTTGGAGGCGACATCCCGGCACTCTCCGACATCCTCGCCCTTCAGGACGGCATCGACGCGGTGATTTCGCTGTGCAGAAAGCACCTTCGTGAAGGGATGAAAAACCATCGCATGCTCCCCCGCATCCTGCGACTCATTGATGACCGCGTTGGGCCCGACGTCAGAGACGCCGCCATCCTCGGGTGGGCATTGTTGTTCTCGTACGAGACCCTTCCCGACCGCGACACCACCGGCGATGGCCCCGGCGCGGGTCGGCTCGCCGACCATCTCCAGACACGCATTGAGGAGGCCGCTGTTGCCTTCCTCTGGCAACGAGGATGGATCACGCCAGCCGAGGCAGCCGCCTTGATCAACCACGATGCCGACTTTAGCGAACTGACCAACCGAGTCATCACCCGGGCACTTCACGTGAACATGGATCGCGACGGGATGCACCAGATGGGGTTGCTTGAGGATGACGTGTCGAGTTGCTTCCCCGAAGACTTTGACGACGATGTCAACGCGGCATTCGCCTCGGCAGTCTCCGGTCACCCCCGACTCGCCGTGGCGTGGGCGGCCACGTCCTCCATCCTCACGAGCCGCGATGTCTCGGTCCGTCTGCAGGCCACTGAAAGACCGGCCAGCACCAACGGCCACTGGAACGACGAACACCAGTATGTCGAGTGGACACTGGACACGGCGCCGCTCGCGGTGGGCCTGACCGCGCCCCCGCTCTGCTGGTCCGCTTCCTGGGCCACTCCCAACGAAACCGAACAGACACGCATCCTTGGACACGTGGGACTCGGGGGCGAGGCACTTGTCTCCTTCTGCCTGGCATGGAACGCCGCCTCCGAGGAGCAGCGCAAGTCCACGCTGGACATCATCGACTCGTTTGCCAACGCTCGCCACGGCACCGACATCAAGGTCGAAAGCACCGATCTGCTCGGCGAGTGCCTTCGGGTGCTGCAATCCTATTGATCCCCCAGGGCTATCATCCACGCCATGCGAGTCAGCATCACCGACGAACAACTCCGCACCGCCCTGGCTTCCCTCGACTCCAACCAGTCCTTTGCCGAGACCGTGGCGCGCATGGAATCGGGAGGCGAGCCGCACGACATGGTCCGCACCATGGCCGCATATCCGCCGATTCTCGAGGCAATGGAATCGCTCGGTCACAGCGTCTACCCCGGCGGCGTTCTCCCGCGAGAACTCCAGGAACGCATCATTCTGCAGTCATCGATCGCCAACGCATGTCAGTTCTGCACCCAGAGCCATCTGGACATCGCCAGGTCGCTCGGAATGGGAGATGCGCCGGCAGAGGCGTTACAGCACCCCGAGCAGCTTCCGCCCGCGCATCGGGCGGCACTGGCGTACGCGGACGCCATTCGCGCCGACTCCAACCGGATCTCCGATGGCCAGTTTGACGAACTCCGGAGCCACTTCGACGACGCCCAGATCGTCGAATTGACGTTCCTGATCGGCTACATCAACATGCTCAACTGGTTCAACAACGCCCTTCAAGTGCAGTACCGAGGCGAACTCTCCGCTTGACCGATAAGAAGCCTTGCCGCGGCAGTGCTTCGTCCTCAGTGCTGGATCCATCCACAATGTGCTTGACCGCTGACCTTTCCCCCTAAATCCAGTCCAGTCTGAGTGATAGTCTCGGGCGTCATTTAGGAGGTTAGACAGATGGCACGGAAGAGGCATACGGCGGAGGAGATCATCAATCATCTCCGGCGTGCTGAAGGATCCGCTCAAGGTCATCAGGCAACTCGATGAAGCCGCTGCCTCCGCGCAGCGGGCCGACTATCCAATTGATACGTGCGTCGTGACGGGCCAGACACTCGGCTCCATGGGTGCCCCGGTCGAATTGATCGCAGGTGGCCGGCTCGTTCGCTTCTGCTGCGGCGGCTGCTTGTACTCCTTTGATGCCGACCCGGCGAAGTACCTCGCCAAACTCCCCGGGTAGGCACGCCGGTACGGCGATTGAGCGGGCTGACGGCGGCATCACTGCATGAACGCCGGGGTGGTTGCCCTCCCGCCAGACCGCTCCGCCGGTGGTCAGTCGCAATTGCCCCAGCCTTGGATCAAGATCAGGAGATCATCGACATCGACGGTTCCATCACCGTCGATGTCGCCCGTTTCATCACTGCTTCCCCATCGATCCAGAAGAACGAGCAGATCATCGATCCCGACCAGCCTGTCGCCATCAAGATCGGCCGGACATGGCGGAACCTGGGGGAAGCGATAGGGCTCGCCAACCCGCTCCATTCGGACCCGGCGGTAGTTCCGATCCTGAGTCGGCGAGGGGTAATGAACACCCCACTCAAGCGGTGCCAGGTTGTAGAAGATGTTGATCTTGTTCGGCGTTGCAACCACGATCTCCTCGCGGTAGTCGCGACCAATGTCCCACGCCCGCGGCTCCCATGCACCCGCGCCGGGATAGGCCTCACCGAGTTTCTGGTAGTAGTGGGTGTAGCGTCCCGGCCCGCCGTTGTTCCATGCCCACTGGTCGATCTGCCCGCCGTTGTAGCCCTGGTAGAAGTCCCACCACAACTCGAACCCCTCCTCGATCCATGAGGATTGAAGTTGCTGCTGCGTGGGCATTCCCGGCGGAGGCGTATCACCCCAGTCCCCCTTCTCGCCCATGCGCCACACGAGTAGCGTCTGCCAGAAGTAGTTGAGGATCTCGTCCTCGGCGTGATTCCCGTCCCAATCAATCTGCCACATCCGATACGCTGGCCCTGTGGCCCGATGGATGGGAAGGCCCTCCTCGGAATCCAACTTGACGGTCTGCCAGTACCCGCCATCGACGGCCAGTTCGTTCTGCTGGGCATCGACGGCATAGGCGCCGCAGAGCCAAGTCTCGCCGCCGGTGACGGTGGGACTGTTGAAACTCTTTGGCACGTAGATCGACTCCAGGCCATCGCGTGATTCGGTCCAGTTGCCAACGGTCATGCCCTGAGGATGGTGAAAAGGGCAGTCGTCATTGACCCGCAGAACGGTGCCGTCGGTTCGCCAGAGCGTGTCGACTCCGGGGTGCGTGGCACCGGTTGGGTCGGTCCATGTGAACTCTGGAAGGCTGTTGATCTCCAAGCCGGGCGAGTTCGGATCGAAGTCCAGAATCAGCATCTGATCCATATGATCGTACCCCACCATGCCCGTATTCCACCGCCAGATCCCCTGCATGGGGTCGGTTGTGTTCGTCGGTGTGGGAACCCCCTCGACAAGATCGACGAAGTCGAGAATGCCGTCCCACGCAAACTCGTCAAAACCGTCGCCGTCGATATCGGCATGGTTGTACTCGTGCGTGGTCGGAGTGGTCCAGGAGCGAGAGAAGACTCGCTCGAGCGTTGTCGAATCCGGATCATCTGGCATCTTCCATACCGAGAGCGTCGTGCCATCGTGGTCGGAAGTCAGGATGTCCTGCCGGTACGGCGTGTCGCGGACGCGGCAGATTCCCAGTTGCTTGCTGATCTCAGCGCTGGGAGCGGTCCCGGAGGCGTCGCTGAGGGCCAGGATCTTCGGCGGAGGTACGCTGAAGTCCCACGGTGGCACGGGCGGTGCCGGATCCTCTTGCACCACGTAGATCGCCTGCCCCCACACCATCTCACCCCAAAGCTCGTACTGGGCGGGCCCGACCACCGCGACTTCATTTCGCCCGTCATTGTCGAAGTCCCAGATGAGGCAGTTGTGGCGACAATTCCCAGCATGCGTTGATGGTGGCGTGTCGGGCCCATTGGGAAGTCTCCAGCACCACAGCGGCACGAGCGTGCCCGCATTGGCTTGCCAGTCGATCTCCAGCCGTGCCCCGAGCAGCACTTCATCGGCCATGTACATCACGATGTCGGTGTCGCCGTCGGCGTCGCCTTCGATGTCACCGAGGGCGAAGTCCATCGGCCACTCATTCCATCCGCCAACGATGTGCTGGTGGTTGAACCACTGCGAGAACTCACTGGGAATCGAAATGGACAACAGACCCATTCCCAGCCCGGGTCCTACAGGCATTTGAGCGTTGATTGGATCCCCCGCGGGCGGCCACTCGGAATCAATGGCCACCACCCGGTGAGACAACACCGCGGCCACACCCACGGCGAGAGAAGTCCGCAAGACGACCTGTGTACAGGAATGTCGGAGTCGTTGCATGGCAGCACCCTTTCTACTTGGGACACGTGGCGGCGAAGCCGTCCTCAGGAAGCCGCCCCAACTCGACCAGCGCAATCAAGACCGCATGACCGCAATGCAATCAAAAACAAAATGCGGCTTCACCAGAGGCGGCGCGTGGGAACGCTTGGCTGGCGAGCCCTCGCTGTGAGCCGGCACAGAAGCCAAGGTCACAGCAGCGCGGCAATCTGATCCGTATACGTCTTCGCATCGAGCAGGCAGTTCTCAACCGCAGGCAGCGCCCAGTTATCCTGCTGCACGAACCAGATCCGATCATCCATGGGACGTCGGAGCTCCTCGCAGGTTCCGTCGGCAATGAGCCCCGGCGCAGCAATGGGCAGGGCATGGCCCCAGCGGGTCATGCGAATCTGCCTGACTGCGGTCGAAGGCACATCGAGCATCTTGAGCATTCGCTTCACCTGCACCGCCAGCCTCGAGGCATAGTCTCGCCACCCGGTTCCGATCAGCAGCGTCCAACGCGCGAAGTCGAACGGCAACGGCCAGTAGAGCGTCAACACACTGCTCGAGCCTGCCTGCCCTGCCGGCCGGGTGAACATGCTGTTCAGCATGTCGCAGACCTCACCACGATGCTGCGCTTCGAACTCGTTCATCGGAAAGTCACCGTTGCCCAACAGGAAGATGTCGTAGAAGTCCCGCTTGATCGGCGCCTCGAGGAGCACATTGGCAACCAGGTACGCCCGGTACTCCAACCTGCTGAACGCCTCATGCTTCGCCGGATCCCGGTCTCCGAGGTCGTGAAGAATCCGGTTGGCGAACAACTTGGGGCAGGCCATCACGACGTGCTTGGCGCGGATCGCATGGCACTCACCCTGCGGATCGACGTACGTGACCATCTCACGACCGAACGGAAGCGGCCGGACATCAACAACCCGGCAGCCTCCGCGGATGTGGTACGGCCTGCACGACTCCGGAACTTCTTCATCCTTCGCCGCAAGCGTTTCCCACATGCGCTGCGCCATGAAGGCATTGCCTCCGGGTGTCACCCACCGACCGAACTCCTCCGCCGCAAGAAAGTTCCAGCCTGACGCAGCACTGATTTCATCCCACCCAGCAGCGAATGACGAATAGCAGTATGCCTGCACGGCGGCAGCGAGGAGCGGCGGAATCTCCATGCCCATCCGCGCCTCCAGGTCTTCCTTGAGCGTCCGCTGATCAAGTTCGCGAATCCACGCGTCATCACCACCGGGAAGCGGAATGTCGGGGTACTCCTCGTTGGCCATGTAACTCACGACTTCCCGGTACTTCTTCAGAGCCGGCAGCAGCGACGGGTCAACGCCGTCGCCATCAAAGAAGCCATCGAGAATCTCACCGCCGAGTTCAATGGGCGCGTCGTCTGAATCGACCCGCACCGCCGCGTCTATTCCGAGCTCCGAGTAGATCTGCTCAAGGAACGTCCCTGCGTCGGGCGTAATCACATAGGCATTACCGAGCGAGTACGGAACGCCACGCCAGATCTCGCCTCGGGCAGCGCCGCCGCACTGGTTCGCCATTTCGATCAATACCGGTCCGTGATCGCGGAGCAGGTATGCACAGGCCAGCCCCGAGATCCCACCACCGACAACCACCACATCGACGTCCTCTGCGATTTCAGGCATTCCAGCTTCGAAGCAGTCCGGCGGAATCGCGGGATGCTCCAGGCCATGAAAGTCGTCACCTGTGTACCAGGGCATGAAGGGCAAGCCATCGACCAGCGTCGTGGGCGACGCGTCGGGCAGCGTCAACTGCGGCGCCGTCACTGCGATGGGGTACCCGCCGCTTGCAGGGCACCCCACACTCGCAGCTGTCCCGTTGAGCGCTCGCCTCTGGGGCTGAAGGAGTGCGGCCCCTGCGCCGCGACCGCGAAGCGACAGTGCAGCCAACACACCCAGCCCTGTACCAACGACGTCCCGACGAGACCGCATTGCTCGACCGTATCCGGACTGACAGGCACGTTCAACGGTGATTGGGAGGATCGGCGCGCACAACGCGGGGGGTCCTGCCCGCGCGGCCTCCTTTCAGGCACGTCCAGCCCTGCCCGAAGATCACAGCAGTTCCCGGGCCCGAGCATCAATCAATTCAATTCTGTAGGCCCATTTGCCGCAGGAACTTAGAGCCTTCCCCCTCGCGACTTGATGGAATCTCCTCAGTTGCAGCTTGCCTCACGGCACGGGCGCGGCATCGTTGCACTGTGCGAGGGGCATCACGAAGGGCATCGCTCGAACTCACCTCGGGCCTCACCAGAAACTCCCCCCGCCCCCCAACGTTCCTTGCGGACCAATCGAGGCCAACTTCCGCCGAGACCCGTCTCACCGTTGAATTGCCTTGAAGCCGGCGAGACTTGCGGCCTTCATCTACGGGCCGTTCGGAACGTAGGAAGAGAGGGCTCCCCATCGGCATCTGTTGATGGGGAGCCTGTTCCTTTGAAGTGTCAGCGGAAACAGCGCTGGTCCGAAGTCGCATCGCGCGAGCGTCCCGGGTTCTGCCACGCGACTCCGACCACAGGCTCCTGAGGCATCTGCGCTATCATGATCCCGCATGGCCCTCACCGCTCCCATCCTGCTCGCGCTGAGTGTCTCGGCAGCCAGCCCCCAACCCCTGACACTCATGACCTTCAATGTGCGGTACGACAACGCCGCGGACGGCGAGCACGCATGGCCCGCCCGACGCGACCAGGTCGCCACCACGATTCGTGACGTCTTCCCCGAGGCCGTCGCCGTGCAGGAAGCGCTCCCCCATCAACTCGACTGGTTACTCCGGGCGCTGCCCCAGTACACCCAGGTCGGCACGCCCCGTACCCCGGACGGCGAGTTCAGCGGCCTGCTGATCGATCCGACGCGGCTGGAAGTGCTCGCCTCCGGGCAGATCTGGCTCTCCGAGTCGCCGGACACACCGGCAAGCGCAGGCTGGGACGCGGCACTGCCGCGAACGGCAACCTGGGCGCGGACGCGGCGAGCAGGCACCTCGGGCCCGGTCGTGCTCCTGATCGGCACCCACTTCGATCATGTGGGCGAAGCAGCCAGGCAGCAGAGCGCTTCGCTGATCGCAGCAAAGTTGACCGATTGGTGCGATGAGAAGCCCCTGCCCATCGCCGTCCTGGGCGACTTCAACGCGCCGCCCGGCAGTGCGACAATGACCATCTTCGAGGAGGCCGGGCTCACATCAAGCCTCAGCGCAGGCGGCGGCACATTTCACGGGTTCACCGGCGACACCACCGGACCACGAATCGACGACATCCTGCTCAATGATCGATGGACTCGCACCCGCAGTGAGATTGTGCGGCCCCGATCCGGCAACCGCCCCGCCTCGGATCACGACCCCGTCCTCGCCATCGCGACTCCCAAAGTGCTGCGCGGCACCATCGGCATGCCGCGTCATCTCACACCGACCTGGATCCCCGACGGCAAGACCATGGCGGGCGGCACCATCGCTGAACTGCCAGAGCACATCCGCGCGCAGGCGCAGCGCATCGCCGCGGTGCTCGAAGCGCGTGGCCACAGCGAGACCGACCACCACCAACTCTCCCGGGTCCTGGCCCCCTTCTCGCATCCCTACGCGCTGCCCGAACTCGGCCTCGACATGACCGATCGACTGCGAAACCTGCCCGGTCACCTTGACGAGATTCAGCAGATCGCAGCCGACATGCTCGACACAGTGGCACGCCCGGGCAAGCGGCCGCGTGGCGACCTGGCAATGGCCGAGTCGACACTCGCCTTCCTTGAGATTCCTGCAGGGACGTTCTACATCGAGGAAGACCTCCCCGCGATGCTCGAAGTCATCCATGCCTCCGTCGACATCGACTTTGGCGCGATTGCAGCATCTCTCGTCGTTCCCATGCATGCCACGCAGCCCTTCTTCGGTCGCGCCAAGCCTCCGGGAGTCACGGGCCAGATCCTCGCTGGCGAGCACGGTCCCAATGGCTGGCGGGTGGTGGGTGGCGATGGCCCGAACACCTACGACATGAACCTACTGGCGGAAGTGCACGACATGGGCGGGGACGATCGATACATCGCGAGCGAATTGGTGATTGGAGATCGGCTCGTCGTGGATCACGCAGGCGACGACACGTATACCGGAACCGCCCGCCAAGGCCCGGCCGCAGGCCTCTTCGGCACGTGGATCATCGACGACCGTGGTGGCAATGACCGATACGGCGTGGAGGGGGGCCGCTTTTCGACCGGGGCGGGCGCCTTTGGCGCTGGCATGATCGTCGACCGAGGCGGCGATGACGTGTATCTGGGCACGCATTGGTCGATCGGCGCGGCGGTGTATGGCGTTGGCGTCGTCATGGATCTTGGAGCGGGCGATGATCAGTATCTGGGCGACTTTCTCACGGACGCCGTCGGTGGCCCGCGCGGGTTCGGGTTCGTGTTGGATCAGGGCGGTGACGATCGTCACATCGCCAATGGACCGACACCATCCATCTACGACACGCCGGATGTGCACGCCGCGTTCAGCCAGGGCATGGGGTTCGGCTACCGCAGGTATGCGGCGGGCGGCATCGGTCTGCTCTGTGACTTGAGTGGCGACGACGACTACCAGGCCGGGGAGTTCAGCCAGGGCGGCGGGTACTACCACAGCCTCGGCGTGCTGCGAGACTTCGGTGGCGACGATGTCTACGACGGCAATCGCTACGCCCAGGGCTTCGGCGTGCATCAGGCATTTGGGGTCCTGATTGACGATGCGGGTGATGACGCCTACATCGGCATGACCGCGGCCGACCAGGGCTCGGCGTGGGATGTTGCGGCAGGCGCGCTGCTGGAGCGAGGCGGCAACGATACCTACACGGCAGATGGAATGGCACAGGGATCCGCCGCGCAGCAGGCGATTGCGTATCTCATCGACGTAGCGGGCAACGATTCGTATCAGGCTCGAAGACCAGCACAGGGCGGATCCGGGAACAATCAGTACCACTGGGACGCCACCCACGCCTTCTCCTTCAGTCTGCTGGCCGACCTTGGAGGCGACGATTCATACTCACTGGATCGGAGCCGGGACGGCGTGACCCTCATCGACGCTGCGCCTGATCCCGCGGGGATGGGTGTCGGCGCGTGCATCGACCGATCGCCGTCCCCTCGCCACGCAGCGCAGCAGACCGGCTTGCAGTAAACCGCGATCACAACCAACGACGTGCATTGTGCCGATGCCGGCAGGCACTGCTCAATCGTCGGGTACAAGCACCACGTCGACCGAGGCGGTCGCGCGAAAGCACACGCCGTTGCCGCGCTTGGTCAACTCGGCCGTACCTGAGAGTTCATAGGGGATGGTGGAGCGCAGCACCTCCGCCCCGAGGCCACCAGCGATTTCGTCCGGGATCGGACCGTCGTGGCGCTCATGCCACTCAAGTGAGAACACCGACGCCTCGACACGCCACCGCACATCGATCGTCCCCTCGCTGGCGATCGCTCCATGCTTGGCTGCGTTGGTGGCCAGTTCGTTGAGCACCATCGCGAGCGTCATCGCCGCTCGAGGCCTGATCATGACGGCAGGCCCTTCGAACACCACGTTCGCCCGACACGCCTCCGCATATGGCAATACGCAGGTACGGACGAGTTCCCCCATCTCGACGCCGAGCGTTCGCTCGCGGCTGAGCAGCTCGTGCGCGTCGGAGAAACTCTGAATACGGCTCCGCAAGGCGCCAAGCAGTGGTTGATCGGCCGTCGCCTTGGACTCGGCCTGCCTGCAGAGCACCACAATCTGCGCGAGCATGTTCTTCACCCGGTGATCGAGCTCTCTCTGCAGCACCGATTCCTGCGATTCGGCATGCGCCAAGGCGGCGGCCGCCGCCTTGGCCTCGGTGAGGTCTCGAATGGTTGCGGTGAAGTACCAAACACCATCATGTTCAAACGGGATGACGGCCAGCGCCACGGGGAAGACCTCGCCAGTTCGGCGCACTGCTTGCACCTCAATTCGCAGATCGGATGGCGGCCCATCCTCTGCGGTCCAGTAGTTCGCCATCCCGGTGCGATGGGCGCATTGACGGCCCGGCGGCACGACGAGGTCAGCCAGGTCTTGTCCGACCGCTTCCTCCCGCGACAGCCCGAACATCTCGCACGCGACGTTGTTGAATTCAACAACGACGCCATCCTGGTCGATCGTGATCATTGCATCGAGCGAGCTGTCGAGAATGGACTTGAGTCGCTTCGTCGCCTCCGACTGCCGCCGGACGCTCTCGGCTGCTTCCTTGATGGACACATCGCGAGCTTTGACCGCGAAGAGCAGGTCGGGCAGCGAATCCTGCAGCGCAAAGTCCGAGAGCCCGAAACCCGCTTCGGCCAGTTCGGACTGTGACTTCAGCAGCGGCGTGGCCGCCATCAGGATCGCGTTGCCATCGGCAATCAGACACATCGATCCGCGCAGAGGCACGCCAAGCCCATCTGCAGCGAGCACAACCATCGTCCCTTCCAATTGACGCAAGTCTTCGAATCCGGCCGGCTCGATGTTGGGCCGCACCACCCTCAGACAGGACTCGAACCGCGCGCCGACTGCGACCGAAGGTGCGTGCCGCGTCAGGCTTGATCCGACGTGGGTGATCACCATGTCCCGATCCAGGGTCACGGACCATGGCAATGGTCCGTCCAGATCATCAGGCCTCAATGTGAGCAGTTCAGCGCCACTGCACATGAAACACCGAGTGATGCGACTCGCGCCCCTTGGCGGCCATCTGTTCAATCTCTACCGACACGCCGAATCGCTTGCCGAGGCCTCGCAGGAGCCCGATGACCAGATCGTCGAGCCCCTCTCGCACTGACCTGTAATGGAGATCAAGGCTGCAATCGGTCACATTTTCGCATGAGAACGAGGGTGGCCGGAGATCCGGATACATCGTGCCGACCCGCGTGTGCAATATGTCGAGATTCTCAAGGAACTCCGGAAGCGTCTCTCCCGCCGAGTCCATCATCTCTCCGTAGCCGGCGACAGCGGTGAACTCGGTCCAGTACTCGCCGAAGGCTTGCAGCACATCGGATGCTGGCAGGTTCAGCACTTCGGAAGCCGCGCCAACGAGCGCATAGGTAATCGCATCGTCGTTCGGGCTCATGCGAATGAATGCCGACTCATCGACACCGCTGATCGCGATGATCTCTTCCCACTGCGCCTCGCCGAACCGGCTGTGAACGAGATCCCGAATCGCCACGTTGATGAGACCGTACATGGCCTCATGGTAACGCCTCTACGGTGCTACTCGCGCTGAACATCCGGCTGAACATCCGGAGGAATGCCGTCCAATGTGCGGAGGGCCCATCCAGCCCCAATCTCACAGATATGCCTTGGCAATATCACAGGGGGGCGGCATCGGTCACGTCGCACCTGGCACTCCGGGGCATCCAAGCCCTCGGTGGCAACTCACCCTGCCCAGGTGACATCAGTGGTGACGGCGGGGTGGATGTCGATGATCTACTCCACGTCATTGAGCATTGGGGCCCGTGCCCCTGAGGGCGATTCGCAGCCCCCCGTGGGGCGCGCCATCCGCCGGGGAGGTGCTCTCCCACGCAGCCAGGGCCCGTAGCATCCACTTGCGCGCTGAGGGGACCACCGCAACTCGCGCAGAAACGGTAGGCTGCAGATGCCTCAACCCCCTTGCTCCCCCGCATGATCGCACCTATCACCACACCCGACACTGCACCCAACACGGCACCGGCCATGTTGATCGTCGAGGACGCCTTTCTCGTCGGACTTCAGCTCAAACGCGACGTCGAGTCGCTCGGGTTCGAGGTTCTTGGGCCTGCCCCCCGGGCGGATGCGGCGATCAGCCTGTTGGATCATGATCGGCTGGCGTGCGCGGTGCTGGACGTCAATCTGGGTGAGGGCGACTCAACGTCGGTCGCCAAGGCATTGCGGCAGCGTGGCGTGCCCTTTTTCTTCATCACCGGATACGAGACGGTGGATGTTGAGGAGTTTGAAGACCCGATCGTCCTGCACAAGCCGGTCGGGCCGCAGCAGGTCCGCGCCGCCATCATCCGGCTGGCCCCCGAACTGATTCGGGAGTAGCGCCGCGGCACCGACCACCGAAACCGGCGGAACGACGAGAGCCTGACTCCAGCCGCTGTGAGCAGCCGTTGAGCCGTTGTTGGACACCCACCAACATGCCGTTGCTGAGCCGTTGTTGGACACCCACCAACACGGCCGCTGAAGTTCTCCTTCAAATGATTGTTGTTGATTGCCCCCCACTGCCATTGCCGTGTGCCAGTGTTGGCCATCCACAATGTTGTTGGACACCCACCAACACGCCGTTGTTGGACACCCACCAACACGACCTCTCAAGCTCACCTTCAATCGTCAAAACTCTGGCTCCCAGAGCGTCTCGGCGGCGTTTGGCGGGCCTCCCGCATCCGCCCCTTGGTGCCTGCTACAAGCCGAACGATTCGCCAACCGATGCCACCCCGAATCCCAGACTCTCAACCTGCGCCCGAGCGGCCGCACCATGCAGCACCGGGTTGGTGTGATTGAAGTGAATGAATCGGACCCGGCCCGGCCGCGCCTTCACGGCACTTCCAAGCACACTCATCGTCTCGCGCATCACGGGATGGGGGATGGTGTCAAGGTCACGGCCACCGAGTTCATCCTCGTCGTAGAACGTCCCATCGACATAGGCGATGTCCACCCCGTCAACCAAACGCTCGGCGAGCCCGGCATGCTTCCCCCACTGGTCGACATCCGGCGCCCACAGCACAGTCTGTGACGGCCCGCTGAGGCGAAACGCCACGGTGTCGCTGTACTCATCGCGGTGCGGCACGACGATGGCCTCGACGGAGAGGCCCGGCAGTGGCTCGAAGGTGCCGCGCCCATCGGGGGCGAGTGGGATCTCGGCCAGTTCGATGTGACGATCGCTGTGCAGCGCCGACCAGGGCGCGTTTGACCTCACAAAGCGCGCCATGCGTGGCGTGCAGTAGACCGGCGTGGCATCGATCGCGCCCACTTCCTTTCCGAATTGCAGGAGTCCCGCATAGTGCCCGATGTGGGCGTGAGTCAGCAGCACCGCGTCCACCGGCCGCCGACCTCGCGGCGGCGTGTTGGTGCGTTGATGCAACATCGCGATTTGCGACTCCACGGCAGGCGTCGCGTCGATCAGCGCAAGCGAGCCAGTAAGGAGGTCCCGCACGCCAAGCGAACACGGATACTCGACCCGCCCTTCCGCCCGTGCCTCTGCGCAGCATGCCAGATCGCAACCAAGATGCGGCACCCCCCCATCCTGCGCCCGGCCGAGCAGCCAGGTATCAAAGCGAGGGACAGATGAGGGCTCCATGCCCCGAGCGTACCAAGCCCGCGCCAGCCACTGAGCCGCTGATTCGGAGCGGGTCCGACCGGTAACATGACCAGGCTTTCCCCCTGAAGCAACCTTGCACGGTCCCCCCGGCTTGGTACACTTCTCAACTCGACTGACCAAAAGGCCTCATGCCGGCCGTCAGGCCAGCCGAAGACAACACACCTCCGCGGGTGTAGCTCAGTGGTAGAGCATCACGTTGCCAACGTGAATGTCGAGGGTTCGAATCCCTTCACCCGCTTTGACGCAAGGTCTCGAACCGCGTCGCACAACCCCGCTTCACGGTGGGGTTTGTCATTGGAGAAAGGCGGACATATTGTCCGGTCCGACTCGCATCCCTATGTGCCAATATGAATGAGACACCTCCCCAGACTCCCGTACAGTACGAGGGCGAAGAGGTGAATCATCATGAA
>JASMKH010000039.1 GCA_030749435.1 Phycisphaerales bacterium | reverse complement strand
GGCCTCTGGGCGACATATTTCGTACTCGCAGATGCTTCCACGGCCCGGGCTTGCCCCGGGCCGTGGTGCCTATTCGGCCCCCGAGATCCTGTTTTGATCAAGAACCCGAGGAATTGGAACCCCAAAAAACCCACCAGATACATGCAGAACTGTGAGACAAGTCCTTGACACAGTTCCGGTTGCCGATCACATTAGTAGGGAACTGCCCCGTGCACGGGCAGCGATGTGGGGGATTGAGAAGAGCGTCCGCGGCCCGGGAGGGCCTCGGGACGAGAGTAGGAGCCCTTGCCGACATACTGGCATTTCACATACGAGTGTCCGAGCCATGTCGTTCATGGCCCGGTTGAATGCGTGGGTGATGAATCGCCCGTAACTAGAGAGAGCGCCCGGCCTTCGTCGGGGGCATAACCCGTCTTAGGAGGGGAATCCAAGACATGAAAACTCTACCGTCCTGTCTCTGTATCTTTGGCCTCGCCGCTGCTGCGTCTGCCAGTACGTTGATGGATCAGATTGGCGCCGACGATGGCACCGATATTGATACCAGCAACGCGACCGCCAGCCAGTACTTTGAGGCCGCTTACTCCATATACAGCATCGCCACCCTCGATGACTTTGACAACTCCGCCGGCGCAGCTGCCGGTGAAGTGCAGTCGGTCGTCACCGGTTGGAACGGCTACGCCGGCATCGATGGTGTAACTGGACTTCAAGTCAACTTCTACATGGATGTCGCAGACGCAGCCGCCAACCTTGTTGGCTACGCCTCGAGCGATCACCCACTTGCCACCAGTGCTACCTGGGCCGGCGAGGGTG
>JASMKH010000038.1:525-825 GCA_030749435.1 Phycisphaerales bacterium | reverse complement strand
CGAGCCGCATTCGCGCTGGGCAGCGGATCAAGGTGGTGCAAGGCCCGTTCCACGCAGAGGTGGACAAAAAAGCACACCGCATCGACATCTGGCTCGGCGAGGGCGAGGATGCGGTATTCATTCGCAGCCTGCCTGTGGGCCTGGGCGAATTCGACTCAACCCCAGGCGGCACCTTCCGTGTTCGCCGCGGCGGCAAGATGGTCAACCCCAGTTGGACCAATCCCCGCACGGGCGAGCGATTCGCCGCAGCCGACCCCAACAACCCCATCGGTGAATTCTGGATCGGCCTCGACGGCATCG
>JASMKH010000038.1:0-515 GCA_030749435.1 Phycisphaerales bacterium | reverse complement strand
CAAGGCTTCGGAATCCACGGCACCATTGACCCAGACTCCATCGGTCAAGACCGTTCCATGGGCTGCGTGCGGCTTGCCAATGGCGATATTGATCTGGTGTACGAGATGCTCACCGAGGGCAACAGCGTGGTGCTGGTTCGCGAGTGAACCGCTTGGGCATCGCCGCCGAGAGAAATCAACTCTTTGCCGTGTTCTCCGCGGCGGTGTATGACTTCCCCTCAGACGGTCACGACACACCCAACCGCGCGGTCATGTGGATCGGCGGGTACCGACGACACGATCTGGCAACTGTGGCACACGCCGACGGTGGGGCACGACACGCCGGCGAGAAACCGGTCGTAGAAGCCCCCGCCGCGACCGAGGCGACCACCTGCTGCATCAAATGCGAGTCCCGGTACAAGCACGAGCGTGAGTTCCTCAGGCGGCAGCAGCACGGGGTCATGCGGCTCACGAATACCGTGGTCGCTGACGAGAAAGGAAGTTTCATCGAGCGATCTCACTTCGGCCGCCTGCAT
>JASMKH010000037.1 GCA_030749435.1 Phycisphaerales bacterium | reverse complement strand
ACCATGGATCGGCGTGCAGACCCAGGCACCGCCGCGTCGCTTCGCTTCTTCTCGAAGCGACTCAGCCGTGCCAAGTGCGGTACCCGCACACGTTTCCCATCCTTCTTTGATCACTCGTGCCAGCGACTTGGCTGTGAGCCCGAGCCGCTCCAGAATTGGCGGCACGCTTCTTGGCATCGACTTCTTGCCTGGTGCCAGTGTCCGCGCCCAGCGGTCCACATGCTGCAAGTATGCCACATCCGAAAGACCGGGAATCGGCTGCAGCGGGATGGAGGTTCGGCGAGGGCGGCTCTCAAGCAGCATGACCCGCTCTGCAATAGACCCATGCCGAGTATCCTCAGGACGCTCCACCATGCCAGCGCGAACGGCGTTGAGGTCTACATAGGTAGATGCAATGAGGATTGCAGGCGTATCCAGCGCCGCGAAACATCGGTAGCGGCCTTCCCAAAAGTGTCCTGTACATCCATCTTCTCGATTCGCGCGACGGGCAATGGGCTCCTTGAGTTTGGCCATAAACCAACTCAGGTTCGACATGCGAGACCGCAGAACATTGATGCGGCCTGGATCCGCAAGGATGGCTCCAATCTCCTCCTCCGTCGGTGGAGCGTCAAGGGGAATGCCACGCAATCGACGACGCCACAGGCTTGGACACATCCGGATATACCGATCGGCCACCTCTCGATCAGTCCACGACTGAACGATGTCAGGTCTGATCCCGATGACGATGTGCAGGTGATTGGAGAGGATTTCCCAGGCGTAGATGTCGACTGCCATCACGGAGACAAGGAGCTCCAGACGCCGTTGAATCCAATCACGTCGGTGATCAAAGCCATCCCCGCAGAGAAACGCTCGACGAACACACCTGCTGACGCAGTGATAGACCCCTGGTCTGGATGCATCGACAAC
>JASMKH010000036.1 GCA_030749435.1 Phycisphaerales bacterium | reverse complement strand
GCAGCGGCCCCTTCCAAAACCGTCCCCCCACTTGTGGGGGGACAGGCCGCGCAGCGGCCAGGGGGGAGCAACTGCCGGCTGCCCAGCGGCACCCCCTCAGTCGGCTGCGCCGACAGCGCCCCCGCTTGCGGCGGCGCGCCATCAGCCTGAACTGGGGCATAGGGCCATCGCGCGCATGTAGTCTCCCATTCCCTTGAACCCACCCTGCCGCGCGAGCGCTTCGATGCGGAGTCGTTCCTCGGCGCTCAGCCGGATGTTGACCTGCTCGGTTCGCGCGCCGAGCCGTGCTGGCGTCGGCGGGACGTCGCCTTCCTCGAACATGGTGGCCAGCGCCGTGATCACAGCCGCTCGAGTCGCCGCCACCGCCGCCTGCGGGGTACGACCATCGCCCATGACGCCAGGCAGCTCGACCGATCGGCCATACCACCAACCGTCGTCCTGCTCCACGACGATGCTGAAGTGATTGGCATGAGACCTGGCCCGCGAGAGATCGGATTGCCCGAATGGGCGATCAACGTCCCCCCTGCCCAAGCCGCTTGTTGATGAGTCGCTCATATCCAGCCTTGACCTTTCCGCCATGCACCGGGAGCACGATGGGAGTCTCCCCCGTCTTGACAAACACATGGTGCGAGCCACGCACGCGCTTGAGGCACCACCCTGCACGCTCCAGCCTCCGACGAAGCTTGCGAAATGGCACCTCGGAGGGCATCCATGGAGCATAGCCTACACTATACCTCAATCACTGTCCACTGCGAAAGTGCGGCCGTTTCAATGTTGGCGATGTTGGACACCCACCAAACCGGCCCGAGGGGGCCTTGGGGGGAGGGGCCACCCCCTCAGTCGGCTTCGCCGACAGCTCCCCCGCGAGCGGGGGAGCGGTTTTGGAGCGGCACCCCCTCAGTCGGCTGCGCCGACAGCTCCCCCGCGAGCGGGGGAGCGGTTTTCTGTTCTACCGTCCCCCCACTTGTGGGGGGACAGCCTGCGCAGCGGCCCCTTCCAAAACCGTCCCCCCACTTGTGGGGGGACAGGCCGCGCAGCGGCCAGGGGGGAGCAACTGCCG
>JASMKH010000035.1 GCA_030749435.1 Phycisphaerales bacterium | reverse complement strand
GTGAACGAGAAGAAGGAGAGGCACGAAGTGCTTCTCCTTCTGGAGTGAACGAGGCGGACGGGACTCGCACTGTTGCCTGCCGAAGGGGTGGGTGTACTCAAGCCGGTTGAGCGGTTGCCTTCCAACATGACACCGATGGTGGCTTCTCGCGGCAACCGCTCCGTGGCGATCGGCGCAGCAGCCGCGGATCGCATTGCGCCGGCGGCAGCGCAGGTCTGGCGCGGCATCGTGGCGCGTGGCGAGTCAGCGAAGGCTGCAGTCGAGGCGCCGCGCTTCCATGTCCGCGGCGTAGAGGGCGAGAAGCACCTCGATCACGAACCGGGCTTTCATCCGCACGATGTCAACATGGCGGTGAATCCTTTCGGGGCGAGGCACATGTACTTCGGTGGTGTTCAGGCCGCCGCGGTGTACTCGGACGGGCGCCTCGACGCAGGCAGCGATCCGAGGCGTGGTGGCGCAGTCGTCATCGGCTGACGCTCTGGCACATCTTCTGGCACTCGTCGACCGGGTCATCGTGCCTCGTTGCGGAGGTTTCGGCGCCAAACACGCGGTCAGGGGCAGTCGCCCCAGTACTCCAGCAGCATCAAGAGATCCAAGATGCCAACAGTGCCGTCTTGATCGATGTCCATATAGGAATTGTTTGTTCCCCATGCATCAATCACCGCCAGAATGTCGGCTTGTGACACTGTCGCGTCGCCATTGACGTCGCCGGTGCAGTACGAGTGCTGATCCTCCTCGCACACGGTGTCGTAGCAGTTCGTTCCGCCGCCCGCAAACACACCGCTCCAACTATCGCACTCCGCTTCTGTATAACCAGGTTGGCAGCTGAGGTTGATACAGCAGGCGCCAGACTCGACGGTATTGCCATACACGATGCAGAGATTGTCGACGGCATAGGTTCCGGTGCTGAAAGAGGGTACGTCGTCGGTTGAGTTGACTGCGATGAGGATGGTGGCTATTTCAGGCGACCCCGGGCAGTTGTACCGGAAGTTTGGGATCGACCACGCGTTTGGATCCCCGATTGAGTCACCGAGGTACAGCGTGTCGTTATACCAGTCATACCAGACGTAGGAGGTACCGGAAGTTCGACTTGAATAGTCGTCGTCCCAGTCGGCCCAGTAACCGTTGGACCAGTAGATGGCAGTCTCATGTCGGTACTCGAACTCGGGATCCTTGTACCACCCGATCGTTGCGGTGGCGCCATAGGTGATACTCGCTTCATAGGGGTCGCCAAGAAGCAAGATGCCAAGGGATAAGGAGGATTCGCCCCAATCTGGCTGAGGAGGGTCTGCCCACCAGTCGCCAGTGATGGCCCAACTGGACATCATGTCCATTCCCCAGTAGTCCGATGCGACAATTGTCGTACTCGCGTTGGGATAGAAATTTTGACTTGCGCCAAACTTCACTCTTCCGCCGGTCTCAGTTGCCGAGACAGTGGACCCCGTCGAATAGCTGGCATCCCAGAGCGGGCTCAGGTTGTTGTCGTTGAAGTCGTCCGAGAATACACAAGAGGGTGTCGACAACGCATCGGCACTCGTGCTGAGTGCTGCTGAAACCACGCATGTGATCAGCAGTAGTGCTGGCCGCTGGGTCAGAGAGAAATTCATTTTGGGATCCTCCAGAAATTGTTCTGCGAAGTATAGTGCATCGTGTAGGTTCCGCTGCCGTGAACGCCAGAGATCGGGATGAGACCTCAATGAGTTCTGCGGAGCGGCACTACACGCACGGCCCCCACGATTCAAGCACGATGAGTCGATCGAGGACGCCGATTGTGCCGTCGTCCTCGATGTCAACACCTTCGATATCTCGGCCCCAGAACTCAATGATGAGATAAGATCGTCGATGTCGACGAAGTCGTTGCTTCCGGTGATGTCGGCGTTGCAGGCCTATTGGATCAGGATTGGAGTCCAAGCGCGGCCCCGATCCGCCGTTTCGGCGGATCATCGACTCGTGAACGAGAAGAAGGAGAGGCACGAAGTGCTTCTCCTT
>JASMKH010000034.1 GCA_030749435.1 Phycisphaerales bacterium | reverse complement strand
CGGCCCAGCACCTCGGTGTTCACCCCGTACACGAAGCCCGTGCCGACATCCTGCAGGAGCGGCAGCGACCCCATGCCTGCGGCCGCCTCGGCCAGCGTCGTCCCCGGCTTGAAGACCGCCTGATACGCCGCCTTCAAGTGCTCGGGCGCGCTGAATCCGTACGTCAGACCACTGGTATGGGTCAACAGATCGCGAATGGTGATGGGCCGGCGGGCGGGATAGGCGTCCTCCCCCACACCAACTGTCATTGCAGCAAACTCGGGGATGTACATGGATACAGGGTCGTCCAGATCCAACGCCCCCTGCTCGACAAGTTGCATGACTGCTGCCGAGGTGATCGGCTTGCTCATGGAGTAGATGCGCACCACCTGATCGACACCCAGTGTCTCAGCCGCAGCAGGTGAGCGCTTCCCAAATGCCTCCAGAAAGACGGTCTCTCCATCCCTCGTGACCTGCGCGCTGCACCCCACCAGTCGCCTCGCGTCAATGTGCGACTGCATCCACTCGGAGAGCCCGCGATACCCGGCCGCCTCGGCCGAGGCAGCTGCCGCCGCCACACATGTTGTCAAGATCGTCAGGAGGACCGCGCGAAGGAGAAGTTGGTTCATGCACAACAATGTAGCGGCGCCGCGCCAGGTGCGCCGCCACCAGAGGCGTGCGCAATCAACGGCTCGATCGCCTCTGGCCGCACGGCCCACGAATCGGACCTGTAGGTCGCCAACACAGCACGTTCCGCAGCGGGACGCTGATCACCGGATGCCTGCCGATTGCGCGTGGGCGCACGGCGGCGTTGCATGCGCATGAGCGCGCCTCGCAGAGGCATCAACACTGCGAGACCCATCTCCGGTTGCAAGAGTCGCCAATACACCGACCCCCCACATCGGCAGTCGTGCTTCGGTTGCGAACGGTCCCGGACGACTGCGACCTACACAACGTCTGCGTAGTGGCGCTCCATCCGATTACGAGAGGCGACGGGCATCACCACGGCACCATCCAGCTGAAAGCACTCGACCTCTGACGCTGCCACGGTCATGCTGGTCGGCGCTGCAGGGCACGTGGTGGCCGCGTAAAGGCATGTCAACAGACGTTGCACCCATACGGGGTCACCGCACAAAGCCCTTCCCTGCCAGACCTGCTCTGCTAGGGTAGGGAGCGCAAGAGCGCGTTTGAGAGAGGAGGCCCCGATGGTCACCACCTGGACTTTGACAGCCTGCGCCACGGTCATTGGAGCATCATTCGCCAACCTCGCCGCCGCAGCGCCCCAGGACCCCAACCACACCGCCACCATCTACGTGCACGGATTTGATCCGGATGGTGCTTCGATGAGCGGTGTGTTTGGCGAGGACACCACCGATCCCCTCCTCGGCGTGCTCGGCGAAATGGCCGGGCTCCCACTGATTGCGAACAACCCCGCAGCGAATGCAATTGCCGCGACCACCTACTACGGCGACACGCCGCCCGAGTACTACACAGCTGTCGACATCGCGGAACTCGATGCCATCACGGCCGAGTATGGCGGTGGCATGCCACGCTACGCACTCATCGTGGCCAAGTACGCCAGGCATGTCATGGACCGTACTGGCGCCGCGCAAGTCAACATCGTCAGCGCGAGCATGGGAACCTATGTTTCTCGCTGGCTCATCGAGCACGACAGTGATGAGTTGGCCAGCGATGGCCTCATCGCCAGATGGCTTTCGCTCGAAGGTGTGCTGGCAGGACATTGGGGCGCCACGGATGAAACCGTCCAGGATCTCTGGGACGACTTCGGCACGCCAACCGTCGACGTCGATCAGATGCACTACGACTGGTGCCAGGCCCACTACGGTGACCGCCACACTATGGACAACCCCATCTTTGCAGACATGCTCGTTGGGATGGAGATCTCTTCCCGCGACACCGAGGGCGATCTCACCGATGTCATGCTGCTCGTCGGCGACTATCACGCCAACGATGGTGTGGTGACCACCGACGATGCGTGGTTCCATTCCGTCGAGCCGCAGGCGACGTTTCACGGCCATGATCCCACGCAATCGTGGTTTCACGTCAATCACTATGAACTCGCGGAACACCCGCCCGGCATGGCGCAGGTCGTCAACTTCATCACGGGCCGGCGGCGGGCGCGGGTCATTCTGCAGACCGCCCAGATCACCGATCTCCACGAGCCGGACGACTGGTTCTGGGATTGGACGCCCGCCGAAATCGTCTTTACGAGCTCAGCCGTCTCGCCAGCCGCGGAGACCCTTTGGGGCATCACGCAGGCCATGTGCGATCGGCCCGCCGAGAGTTACGCCGCACCCATTCACGAGGTCAGCGCCGAAGGCGACACGATTGCGCCGGCGCACATCCTCTTCGACGACTTTCTCACGCCAGGCGAGACGAGCCTGATTGTCACCATTGGGGCCATTGAAGTGGACGGCGACGTGAAGTACGGCGTCGACGAGTTTCTCCTCGATAGCGGATGGGAGAGCCTCGGGGAAGCCACGGTGAGCGTGGATGTGAGCAGCGCCGGCGTGACGAGCCAACCGGTCAGCGCAGCGGACTTCAACGGAACGCTCCGGGTCGAAGTGATCGAGTACCCGTTTCCTGAACTCGAAGGCAGCACGCCCGGTGACATCGACGGCGACGGCGTCGTGGGCGTGGAGGATCTTCTGGCGATCATCGCAGCGTGGGGCCCGTGCGACGCATGCGACGAGGACCTCAATGATGACGGGCTGGTGGATGTCTCGGACATCCTCGCCCTCCTTTCACTCTGGACGGCTTGACGATGCACCTTCGTTTCATTGCCATAGTGATGCTCGCGTTCACGGCCTTTGCACAAGCAACCAGCGTGGTCCGAATGCCCCTCTCGCAGGTCGCCGACTTCTCGGGCCAGATTGTGATTGGCGAAGTCGGTTCGGTCGAGTCGTACTGGGCCGACGAGCCGCGACGGATTGAATCACGCATCACCCTTCGCAACACCGAGTTCCTCAAAGGCGGCCAGCCCGGGCAGCGAACGCTCTCGTTCACCGTCCCTGGTGGCTCCGTCGGCACGTGGCAGGCCCGCGTCGCTGGCGCCCCCGAGTTCCGGGTTGGCGAGCGGTGGGCGCTCTGCCTGCTCCCTGCGTGGAAGTCGTTTCCGACTGCCGGCGTGCATCAGGGGGCGTTTCGATTGACCTCCGAGGGCACCGTGCTCGATGGCCGCGGCCAGAGGGTTCAACAGTTCGACGAGCATGGCTTCATCGTGATTCACGGCAGCGGGTCACCGCTGAGCAGTGACGCATTCCTGTCACGTCTCCGCGAGGCTGCCACTGCGAGCCGCCCTGTTGCCGTGCCCCGTGGGGCTCCTGTCCGCCTGTTTCCGGAGTACCGGCCCACTTCGCTCAAACTCGCGGCCCAGGCCGACGCACCACCCTCGGCGCCACCGCCGGGGATTGAACAGGCGCCCTCGCCGAGCCGGGAGGCGTCGCCATGAGGACGCAAATCGCCTGCGCAGCCATCGCGGCAACGCTGAGCGGCAACGCCGCTGCCTACAACGCCTGGACCTACGGCGGCGACATCGTCGTCTGGCCTGGCGACCAACTCGTTCGGTATCTCTACCCCTCAACGTTTCCCGAAGGAAGTGACACCTTCAACCTCATGCTCTACGGCATGTCGCAGTGGAACCTCGTCGAGGGAAGCACCTTCGAGTTTTTCTACTACCCGCTTGAGCAGGATTACACCCTCGATCACTACGACGGATACAGCGACACCACCGCTGTTTCTGCGGACGATCTTGATCCGGGCGTCCTTGGCCTGACCTACAGCGTCAACAACGCCGCCGAGTGGTTTGACATGGACATGGTCTTCAGCGACTTCCCCCTGGGCGTTGGCTGGAACATGGAACTCTCGCCCACGTGCGAGCAGGAAGCGATTCCCGGGGAGCACGGCTTCACGTTCGTCCTCACCACCATGCACGAATGCGGGCACAGCATCGGGCTCGCGCACGAGCCGACTGGAACGGAGCCCGCGGGCGATCCGTGGATGGTCTGCACCATGAATCCGGGGTATCCACACGGTGGCAGCCTGGCGACCCCGCGGGTGATGGAACTGCACAGCGACGACCGCCTGGGCGCCATGGTGCTGTACCCAGGCACCATTCCGGCGTACACCGACCTGGCAACGCCGAACTTCACGTGGAGCGATGAGTACGTCGGCATCGCATTCACCGTCTTCAGCGATCCGGACATCCTGCTTCCGGGCGAAACCATCCAGGTTCGTAGCGCCATCGAGAACCTCGGCACCACCGATGTGACCGGTGTCATACAGAAGATCTGGATGAGCCTCGATGCGTCACCCTCGGCCGATGATCTTCTTCTCGCCGAAATCCCATGGGACATGCCCATGATTTCCACCATCGACTTCGATCTGCTGCAGGAACTTCCCGGCGATTTCGCATCGGGCGACTACTACGTGCTCTCCATGCTCGACACTGAAGACGACGTTGCAGAGGTGTGGGAAGACAACAACTTCACCGCATACTGCGTCCCGCAGACGGTCGCGCAACTGCCACCGGACATCGTCGACCCGCTCGGGCAGTACTTCGGGGTGGAAGGCGAGACGTGGTTGGGCCCCACACCCGACATCACGCACCCGATCAACATGGCGCCGACGACCTGGTCGCTCTCCGGCGAGCCGCCCGAGGGACTGACCATCAATCCAGGCACCGGGCAACTGCTCTGGCCGGACCCCGTGTACAGCGAGTTCCTGTACCTGTTCTTCGTAACGGCTACGAATGACGCGGGGTCGGACACCGAGATCCTCTACCTCGGCGTCGAGGCTGGTGAGCCGTGCGATGAGGACATCAACGGCAACGAGGCCGTCGATGTCGGGGATCTGCTCATTGTCATCGGCTACTGGGGCACGACCGACGCCGATGCCGATGTCACCGGCGACGGGTTCGTGGGCGTCGACGATGTGCTTGCAGTCATTGAGGCCTTCGGTCCCTGCCCGTGATCGAGATGCAGCGCACGGCTGAAACACCCACCACGCCCTCCGCGAGCGTGCGGCGTCGTTGGCATCCGGCCTCGATGAACCGAGCCGCCCGATTGACAGCCCCGCCACCTGTACGGTGACGGGGCTGCAACAAGCCTCGTGTGATACGGCCGCGCCTCAGCCGCAGCCGCCCCAGGCGCTGATCGCGAGCAGCACGTCGTTGACATCAGTCGCGCCGTCGCC
>JASMKH010000033.1 GCA_030749435.1 Phycisphaerales bacterium | reverse complement strand
CCAACGGGCACCTGAGCTGCCTGCCATCACGGGACGTAGAAGTCGGGATTTCGGAACCCACTGCCGCTCAGCAGGGCGTGAACTGCCCGTCGGGTCGCAGCGGCTGGGCGGTCCCAATCCCCCCGCAGGGCGGCAATCTGAGGCTGAGTTGCCCGAGCGAGGCGAGGAAGTCGATTGCCGATAATATGTTACGTTCAATCCTGCTCAATACGGGAGATTCCATTTGGGCCGCACCCGCATTGGTCTATATTCGAGTGTCACAGGGTGCAGGGGTGCAGCCGAAGGAAGGGCCACCCGGGCCAACGGACGGGCATCCGGTCTGTGGATTCATCGTCTGGCCGGTCGTTCCGGAAGCGTCCAAGGGTGTGTTGCGGAGAAGAGAACCATGAAGATTCGCACTGTGCTGCTTTCAACAGTCATTGGCGGTCTCGCTGCGGCTTCGGCGTCGGCTGGATTCCAGGGCATTACCGCGGACTTGACCGCCGTCAACGGCGTTGAGGGCAATTGGGATCCGCCCGAGACGTGGACAGCTCGCGTCTACGCGGAACTGGAAGCAGGGGATCAACTGCTGAATGTCTTTGGGACGGCGAATACCCCCATGTACTGGGCAGCCCAGAGCCAGTTCTACAATCACTACGCGGGCGGACCGACATCGCTCGACATCGACCCGAACACCTATCCGGACCATGTGGATCTGCCGTACGACAGTTGGTTCACCATCGGGGCCGACAGCATGTATGACAATTCGCTGGAGATCGACAATGTCTCATTTGCAGCATTCAACAACGGCAGCGCGCTGTACGTGATTGATGGCGGCTGGGCTGTCAGCGAGGAGAGCGGTCAGGGGGCTGTCGAGGAAGGGCCGAACGGGACGTGGCGGGTGCTTCTGGCCCAACTCACCGTCCTTGGTGACTTTGACGTGTCGATTGTCGGCAATGCCGGGTTCTCCGGGGTCGATGCCGACGGCAACGCTTGGTCCATCGAGGGGCATGAGTTCACGATCGGGTTTGTTCCGGCACCGTCCGTGCTGGCAATCCTTGGCCTGGCTGGAATGGCGCCGCGGCGGCGTCGTGGTGAGTGATGGTGATGAACGTGATTCAATCGGAGATCCCCATGGTGCGAATGCGAAACGTCGTTGCCGCTCTCGGAGTATCGGCTGTTGCCTCTGCCGCGGTCGCCTCAGGAGTCCTCAATGAAGTGCAGGAACTGAACGCCCCGCCGTCCGAGTACGGCGCGTTTGGCGCTGAAGTGGCGCTCGATGGTGAGACGCTGCTCGTCTGTTCGCCGGCCAATGACACACTTGGGATGGATGTCGGATTCTGCTGGATCCTGACCCGTGATTGGAACGGCACGTTCACGCACCATCAGACACTCATGGGAAGTGACATCGGCATGTTCGAGCGATTCGGCTACGCGGCTGCCATGAGTGGTGAGGTGCTTGTGATCGGCTCCAAGGTCAAGGTCGTCGATGGACTCGTGGATGCTGGCGCAGCCTACGTGTTCGAGCGAATGGACGGCGATTGGGTGGAGACGGCGATCATCACCGCGCCGGTCCCCCAGCAAGGTGCGCTCTTTTCATCGTCGGTGGACATCGACGGAGACACCATCGTCATCGGCGCTCGCAATGCTGATGACCTTGCCGGGGCCGCGTGGATCTACGCCCGAGACGAATCGGGCGATTGGGTCAGCCAGGGCGCGCTGATCGGGACCGGGGTTGACGCTGGCGACTCCTTCGGATTCAGCGCCGCCATTCAGGGCGACACGGCACTGGTCGGCGCTCCATACCTGGCCAGTTGCGGCGGTACCAGCAAGTGCGGCGGCGTGTTCGTCTTTGAACGTGACGGGGATGCCTGGGTGGAGGTCGATCTGCTGCTTCCGGATGACCTTGGGTCGGAAGACTACTTCGGTTGGGACTGCGATCTTGATGAGGACGGCGACCGGATCGTCGCCACCAGCGTCTACGACGACGACAACGCATGGCAGGCAGGCGCTGGATATGTGTGGGACAAGCAGGACGAGGGGTCCTGGTCACAGATGGCCAAACTGCTGCCCTCGGATGGATCAGAGCAGGACATGTGCAAGTCCTGCGAGGTCCAGGGCGACACCGTGGTCATTGCCAGTTGGTACGGCAACGAAGACAAGGGGGAGGCATGGGTCTGGCGGAAGAATGCGGATCAGTGGACCGAAGTCGCCATGCTCCGCGCCAGCGATGGCGAGACGATCGACATCTTTGGCCGATCGGCAGCCCTTGATGGTGACACGGTTGTGATTGGTGCCGACTGGCACAATGTTGATGGATTCGAGAACGCCGGCGCCGCGTATGTCTTCGACATTTCCGGATCGACGCTGCCGACCGGCGCCTGCTGTTCGAATGGTGACTGCGTTGCAGCGACTTTGAACGACTGCGCCGCCTTCGGCGGAACCTATCACGGCGACGGATCAGCGTGTGCCGACGTCGACTGCGCCGCAGCGTGTCCTTCGGACATCGACGGAAGCGGGGACGTTGCGGTTGACGATCTGCTTCAGGTCATCGGCGACTGGGGTCTCTGCCCCTGAGTCTGAGATTCAATGATTCAAAGTGACGGCCCCGCAGACACACGTCTGCGGGGTCGTTCTGATCGAAGATCATGACCCTCGCAGCAACGCCCCAAGGGCTGCTTTGGCCCGTTGAAAGTCCGGGCGAATCGATACTGCTCGTTGCAGGCTGGCGATGGCTGCGCTGCGGTCGCCGCGCTTCAACTGGGCGGACGCGAGGTGGAACCACGCCAGTGCGTAGTCTGGGGCTGTCGCGACGGCCTGCTCAAGGGCGCGAACCGACTCCTCCGGCCGGTCCAGTTTGAGCAGCGTGTATCCCAGGGCGGTGTGCATGCGGCCGTTCTGCGGCTCGGCACCAGCCGCAAACTGAAGGTGGGGGAGGGCCTGCTTGAATCGTTTGCGACCGATCAGCAGATTGCCGTATCGGAACTGCGTCGTGGCGTCGTTCGGCGTCAAGTCGACGGCATCGCGGAAGGCGGCAATCGCCTCTTCAACCTGTCCCTCCGCCTTGGCTGCGTCCCCATACTGGACGAGCCAGACAGCGCGAGCAGGGCCTTCGAACGACCCGCTGAATGCCGTATCACGGGGAACATCCACGCCCCGCCTGAAGAACTCAAGTGCCTCCGCCGTGCGTCCCTGCTGCGCATTGAGTTGAGCCAGGTGGAAGAGCGATGGCGCATGCGCAGGCTGCGATTCGAGAATCTCCAGCCACATGGTCGAGGCAGTCACAGTGTCACCGAGGAGTGACCTGGCCCAGGCGCTCTTTGAGCGAAGTTCGATGTCCGAGGGCGCCGTCTCAAGGGCCCGCTCAAGCAGCGTTGATGCCTCCTCGATGGAGCCAGCGTCAGCACGCGCCGGCAACAACAGGAGCGTCGCCAGAGCCAGATTCGCATCTGCATTGGTCGGGTCAATGGCCAGCGCCTGTCGGAGCAGCGTTTCTGCTCGCTCGATTCGGCCGGCGATGTAGGCGACCTGCGCCCGGACGATGATCGCGTCAGGAAGAAGACACAGGTCCGCCATGTGATCCAACCATGGATCGTCGGGCTGGAGTCCCATGTCGAGGGCGGGCAACTGACCGGAGGCGGTGCCGTCGACATGGGCTCGGGCATGGGCGAGGAGGGCCGCTGCGGCCGGGATGTGATGCTCACTCAGGAGTTCGATGACCGCTGGCCAGTCCTGGTCATGAGCAGCGAGTTGGGCCAGGCCGGTGAACGCCTCGGGCCGCTCGCCTGCCCGGAGGAAGGCCAACGCAGCCGCTGCCAGGTTTCCCTGTCCCAGATACAACTCGCCAAGCCTCAACTGGAGCGGCTCGTATGCGGGGTCCAATGCGGCGGCCCGCTCGAAGTGCGTCAGGGCGGCGCCGCTGTCACCGATGCGAAGATCGAGCAGCCCTCGGTAGTAGGGCCACAGCGCACTCAACGGCTCCGACTGCTCGGCGTCCCGATAGGAGGCATCGGCCTGCTCGGTCAGGTTGTTCGCATGGAACACCATCCCTCGTTGCCCTGGATGATGCGCTTCGTTCGCTGCGGCGAGCACCCTGGCGGGAGTGCGCGACGCCTTCGTCGAGTCTTGCACCTCGGTCGATGGACCCAGGTTCGTCCATCTGGCGATCCGTGGAACTCGGTCAAACGGGGGATACAGGGCCATCCCCCCAGCAACGATGTCCGGTGCGCCATCGCCGTCGAAGTCCGCCGCGGCGGCAGTCACCAGATGGGTGTGAGTGTCGTCGAGATCCTGCGGCACGAACGCACCATCCGCTTGTTGCGACCACCAGCGAATGCCGGGAGTTCCCGGCTGTTCCCATCTGGCGAACTCACTTACGGCGGCGATGTCCTGATCTCCGTCGCCGTCGAAGTCCGCAATCATCGGCCCATACGCGCCGTCGAAGTGCCCGAGTCGATGAAAGGCAAACCGGTAGTTGCCGAGATTCTCCAGCCACTGCAGTCCATGGGTCGGAAGGGGCCGGTAGCCGACGGACACGAAGGCATCGCCGTTGGCCCATGCGATGTCGGAGTCGCCATCGCCGTCAATGTCACCAACAGCCAGACCACTGCTGGAGAAGTCCGGGTCGGAGACGTCGTGCAGCACGAGCGGCGTGAAACGACCGCGACCGTCGTTGATGAAGGCCTGCACCGTCTCCCACTCCTGCGAAAACAACACGACGAGGTCGAGGTCGCCGTCTCCGTCGAGATCGACCAGCGGTCCGTGGATGGCGCCGGAGCGGTCCATGAGATGATGGCTCTTGAACTTCCACTCGCCCAAGTTCTCGAGCCAGCGAACTTCGCCCTGAACGTAGCCGAACTGAGACACCGCGAGATCCACATCACCGTCCCCGTCGATGTCTCCGGGGCGAACATCGGTGACGCGGTGCACCTTGTCGAGAAGCGTTCTATTGCGAAACGACTGGTCGCCATCATTCTCAAGCACGATGACGCTGCCGATTTCATCGGTGGTCGGGAGCATGATGCCCATAGCCGCGACGACGACATCCAGGTCACCATCCGCGTCGATGTCGACGACTTCGGCGTGCACAGGTGCGTCGATCGGATCGCCCAGTCGCCGCTCCTGGAACCCGCCCGCTGCAGTCTGCTGGAGCCACGTCACCTGGTGGCCCTCAACATCGCACGCGATGACGTCCATCCGACCGTCGCGATCCAGGTCAGTAGCCAGGACGTGGGCGATCAGAGGTTGATGTGGCGGCGACGCAGCGGCGCCGATCGGCTCAGGCAGGTCAAGGTGAAGCGGCGAACTCAGTGCATGGAGTTGGCTGCCGGACGCCGGGACGACGACATAGTCGCCGGCAGCGACGGGCCGCGCAAGGGGAAGCACGTGCTGCGCAAAGGCGCCGAGGTCCGCAATGTCCTGGGCTGATCCGCCGGATGCGAGCCAGCCAGGCATGACGGAGCCGGGCTGGCCGAACCTGACCTTGTGTATGAACGCCTCAGGCGTTTCGGTTGCGATCGTGCCGATACCCACGGGCTCATCGGGCGATCCGAAGTTGAGCCATGTGCCATCGGGACCGTGGCAGGCGGCGCACTGCATGAGGCCGTTTCGTCCCCGCTCGAAGTGCGACCTGCCTTGCTCGAGGTCACCGCGAAACCGGCCGTCGGTCGTCACGTAGAGGGCCGGATTGGTGGTTCCCCCGCGCAGAAAGGCGACCAGATCACCGAGATCCTGCTCCGTGAGGCCAAGTGCCTTGAGGTCATGCCCACCGCGACTCGCTGGCAGCCGGAGGCGATCGAGAATCTGTGCATCAGTCCGGGTGGAGCGTTGCAGCGCCGCTGCATTCCAGCCGTGGCAGGTCACGCACCGAAAGGACTCGGGCCCCGTCGTGGTTTCGGCCAGCGGTGGTGTGCCCTTCGGCGGCGATAGCCCGGCTTCGAGCCACCAGCAATCCCACAGGCGGCCGCCGCGGATCATCCGATCTTGTGGTGAGGCTTGACCGGACACCGCCAACACCGGTGTCAGCAGTGCAGTGAGTGCTGCAGCCAGTACCAGCGCCCTGCGCCTACCCACGGGCCGCTCTGCAGTGCCGGATACCAAGTTCCAGACCCGCGATCGCCGCAAGCACGCCGCCCAGCACTGAGAGTCCGACATCGAGGCACGCTTCCACGAGACGACCTGACTCCGCGAGTGTGACGACATCGAGCGCCACGGTGCTGAAGGTCGTGAAGCCGCCGAGCACTCCGGTCATGAGCAAGCCGCTCAGCAGGCGAAGTCGCCGCCTGGCCCTGGCGATTTCGGGGGCAGGCAGGGTGGGGTCCGGCATGGGCAGATTGCCCAACCCTCGCCAACCCGGATGCGTTGCCAGCCGGCTCCCCCCGTCCCGGCACAGGCGGCACTCGAGCCACACAAGCAGCAGCCCGATGATGAAGCAGCCGAGGATGTTGACCATGAGCACCATGACCCACGCGGTCACCCCGATGGCGGGCCCTGCAGCTTCTGCCAACCCGCGGGCTACGGCGCCGATCGCGCCTCCGACCGCCACCAGCAGCATCGTCCAGAGGCCCGTCACGCCGATGCTCCAAACCACGCCACGCCAATCGCTCGCCCGGCGAGAATGAGCGAAGTGCCACCGGCGAGCGAGAGCAGAACGCACCAGATGAGCTGGCCCCAGGCCGTGGCCACAACCATGAGTGCCAGGTCAAGCGCGAAACTGCTGAAGGTCGTCAACGCGCCAGCGAGGCCGGTCATGAACACGGCCCTCACCCAAGGGTCGCGACCTCCGCTGCCTGCCACCACTCCGATGATGAGGCACCCCAGCAGGTTGGCCAGAAGGACACCGGTCCACCCGGGCCACGGCGTCAACCGCGCCTGCGCCAGTCCGATGGCGTATCGGCCGCTGGCGCCGCACCCACCGCCCAAGGCGACCAATCCGATGTCGGCGAAGGTCATGCGTTCATCGTACTCGCCTTGAGATGAACCGCTCCCCCGCAAGCGGGGGAGCGGTTTTCTGTTCTACCGTCCCCCCACTTGTGGGGGGACAGCCTGCGCAGCAGCCCCCTTCCAAAACCGTCCCCCCACTTGTGGGGGGACA
>JASMKH010000032.1 GCA_030749435.1 Phycisphaerales bacterium | reverse complement strand
GGAACTGCTGACCGTTCAGAACTGCGTGCATCCGGGTGTTCACACCCAACACGCGGATCTTGAAATCGATTCATGCGTCCTGAGCAACAATCCGGGCGGAGCCGTTCGAGCCGAGTACTGCGAGGACCTGTCGATGACCTCAAGCTCCATCCTGAACAACTCGATGGAGTCCCTCGGGACCTTTGGGGCACTCGACCTCTACATGTCCGAGGGGGCCTTCGTCCAGTGCGTGATCGAGTCGAATGGCCGTGACTCAGGCCAGACGTTTGACGGCGGCGGAATCCACCTCACGGCAGCCAGCCTTGCCCTGGTTCAATGTCGAGTGGCGAACAACGTCGCGCGTTCACATGGCGGCGGCATGTGGATGCAGGCCGGCTCATCGGCCTGGCTGTCCGAATGCACATTCGAGGCCAACAGCGCTGCCTACCAGGGTCAGTTCCCGGGGAAGGGGGGTGGTGTTTACCTCGAGGATGGATCCATCGTCGTCGAGGACAGTGAGTTCCGTGGCAATGATGCGTACCTGGGAGGGGGGGTGTATGCCCTGAGGTCAAGTGTCTCGGTTCGCGGGAGCTTCTTCATTGACAACACATCCGAACGTGAGGGTGCCGGTCTCCACCTCTTCGACTCGTCGTCACTCGACGCCGATGGCAGTTGGTTCTGGGGAAACCGCGCTGGCGGATTTGGCGGCGCCATTCGATCCTATGTTGCTGATGTGTCGCTCTACGCGTGTGCATTCGCAGACAATCAGGCTGAATCCGGCGGCTCGTTGCATCATAAGAAGGGGACGTTCTCAGCGCATCAGTGTACGTTCTCATCCAACAGTTCAGTCCACAGTGGCGGCGCGATCACGTTGACCGGCGAATCTCTGGGAACGCTCGAGGGATGCCAGTTTGCCAGCAACTCCGCGGCGTCGGCTGGTGATGAGATGTCATGGGGCTCTGGCGGTGCCATCTCGGCAGGTCCCAGTTCCGAACTGGCGATCCTGCAGTGCAGCTTTCAGGACAACACCGCTCACTACGGAGGGGCCGTGATCTGCGACGGCACTGACATGGCAGTCATCGACTCGTCCTTCGAGCGCAACGTGGCTCAGTTCCGCGGTGGTGCCCTGGGCGTGGAGAATCGCGAATGTGCCGTGTCAATTGAGGGCTGCAGCGTACGAGGGAGCCGGGCTGATCAATCTGGCGGGGCGATCTGGATCAAGACGCAGAGCATGGCGAGTGTCAGCCTGTCCGACAGTACGCTCTGCCAGAACACGCCGGAGCACGTCGTTGGACTGTGGCACGATCAAGGGGGTGTCGTGATGGCTGACTCCTGCTGCCTGGGCGATGTCGACAGTGATGCGGCGGTGACCTTGCTCGACCTCGAGCGAGTGATCGATCGCTGGGGCGCATGTGATCTGTGCGTCGAGGATCTTGACGGGTCCGGCCACGTCAACGTCAACGACCTGCTCATCGTGCTTGGGCAGTACGGGCAAGCCTGCGAGATGGCCGGACCCTGACGAGGGCGGAGGGCCACGCCGCGTGTGGCCACCCCGACGGACCGTTACAATGCCGCCCTCGATTTTCAGAGGACAGGTGGCGGAGCGGTTGAACGCGCCGGTCTCGAAAACCGGTATAGCCTTCGGGCTATCGTGGGTTCGAATCCCACCCTGTCCGTTTGTCGGCCTGCGGATGGCCACGCGGGGGGAGCGTAGCGTGTGGAGCGTAGAAAGTAGGGTTACGTGGACGTTGGGCGGTTGGCGGTGGAGATGGCGGCGGCGACGGCGGGCGATGCTCGCATGGCGCGGGCCTTCGCAGATCATCTACCGGACTCCCACACGGCCAGGCATCTGCTCGAGCGGCTTCGGTGGATTCTGTTTCCCGGCTTGCACGGCCAGTCCGAGTTTGATGTGACCGCTTTGGGGGCGCGGCTGGAGGTCGAACTTGGGGACTTCCACGCCGACCTGCTGAATCAGGTCAAAGGGGCCTTCATTCACTGGGGAGAGGATGACTCCGGCGGGAGGGCCGAGAAGGTGACCGCCGAGGTGCTGGAGGCCCTGCCCGACATTCGCGACATGCTCAGCCTGGATGCGCAGGCCGCGTTTGACGACGACCCTGCGGCCCGCCACATCGATGAGGTGATGCTGTGCTACCCGGGTGTTCGAGCGCTCACCGTGCACCGTTTCGCGCACGCCATGCTGAACCTTGGGGTTCCGCTGCTGCCGCGCATCATGCAGGAACATGCCCACGCGGATACAGGCATCGATATTCATCCCGGGGCTGATATCGGGAAGTCGTTCTTCATCGATCACGGAACGGGCGTGGTGATCGGCGAGACGACCCGCATCGGCGATCATTGCAAGGTCTATCAGGGTGTCACGCTTGGCGCTCGCTCATTCGAGCGGGACGCCCAGGGTGACCTGAAACGCGGCGTCAAGCGGCATCCGACGCTGGGAGATCATGTCACGGTCTATGCAGGCGCCACCATTCTTGGTGGCGACACAACGATCGGAGATCACTGTGTCGTCGCCGGGGGAGTGTTCCTCTCGCGATCGGTACCTCCTGGGCACATTGCCTGTGGTCCGAGGCCCGACATTCGCCTGATTGTGAATCCCAATCGCCCGGGCGTGGAGTAGACCTTACGCCGTGCAGTATCCTGTGCACTTTGAACAGGAGAATCCTGATGTCGCACGAGCGCGATCCTTTTGGCGTGGTTCAGACGATTGACACCCCAGCGGGCCCTCGCCGCATTGCGTCGTTGCCCGCACTGGCCACGGCGTTGGGATTCGAGCTGGACCGGATGCCTTTCAGTATTCGTGTGCTTCTGGAGTCGTGTCTGCGGAACTGCGATGGCCACCTGGTCACTGGCAGCGATGTCAAGGCGCTTGCGGCCTACGACGCTGCCGCGTGTGGCGCGACCGAGATCCCGTTCATGCCAGGTCGGGTCGTACTGCAGGACTTCACCGGTGTACCCGCCATGGTCGACCTGGCGGCCATGCGTTCCGCCATTGTTGAGATGACGGGCAATCCCGCCTCGGCGGCCGCTGTCAATCCACTCGTCTCATGTGACCTTGTCATTGACCACTCGGTGCAGGTCGATGCGTACAACTCGGCAACCGCGCTCACGATCAACTCGGAGCACGAGTTTGCTCGAAACGGCGAGCGATACGAGTTCCTGAAGTGGGGTCAGCAAGCGTTCGACAACTTCCGGGTGGTGCCTCCAGCGACAGGCATCGTGCATCAGGTCAACCTTGAGTACCTCGCCAAGGTTGTCTGGGACGATGGGACATGGCTCTATCCCGACAGCCTGGTGGGGACCGATTCGCACACGACGATGATCAACGGACTGGGCGTATTGGGCTGGGGCGTCGGTGGGATCGAAGCCGAGGCGTGCATGCTCGGGCAACCCATTTCGATGTTGATTCCAGACGTGGTCGGGATGAGGCTCACGGGCGAGTTGCCCGAGGGATGCACCGCGACCGATCTGGTGCTTCGAATCACACAAGTGCTTCGCGAGCACGGCGTCGTCGGCAAGTTCGTGGAGTACTTCGGGCCGGGGCTTGATGGCATGCCATTGGCGACCCGCGCCACCATCGCCAACATGGCGCCCGAGTACGGCGCCACCATGGGCTACTTCCCGGTCGATGAGGCGACGCTTCGGTATCTCGAATTGACCGGGAGGGACGAGGATCTGATTGCGACCGTAGCGCAGTACTGCAGGGCCAACGGGTTCTGGCACGACGGCACCGAAGACATTCAGTACACCGACGTCGTTGAATTGGATCTCGGGTCCATTGAGCCGGCACTGGCGGGACCCAAGCGGCCGCAGGACCGAATCCTCCTCAAGGACATGAAGACCAGATGGGCGCAACTTCTTCCCACCATGGTCGATCGGGATGCGGCCAGCGTGCCGGTCTCGGTGGATGGTGAGTCATTCGAGCTCAAGGACGGCGCGATCGTCATCGCAGCCATCACCTCCTGCACCAACACGAGCAATCCGGGCGTCATGGTGTCGGCGGGGCTGCTTGCTCGAAAGGCGCGGGCGTTGGGGCTCACCCGAAGGCCCTGGGTCAAGACGTCGCTGGCGCCCGGGTCGAAGGTCGTCACCGACTACCTGCAGGCCGGAGGTTTGCTGGAGGATCTTGAGGCGCTCGGATTCTGGGCAGTTGGGTACGGCTGCACGACGTGCATCGGCAACTCCGGTCCGCTCCCCGATCCAATTCACGATGCCATCAATGCAGAGGGCCTGGTGGCAACCAGCGTCCTGAGCGGCAACCGGAACTTCGAAGGGCGAATCAGCCCGGACATTCGCGCCAACTATCTGGCTTCGCCGCCGCTGGTAGTGGCCTATGCGATTGCTGGCACCGTCAACATCGACCTCGCCGATGAGCCGTTGGGCCAGAGCGCCGACGGGACCGACATCTACCTCAGGGATATCTGGCCGAGCCAGGCGGAGGTCGACGAGTTGGTGCACAGGTGTGTCCAGCGTTCGCAGTTTGTCAGGGAGTATGCGGATGTGTTCTCCGGATCGGATGCGTGGCAGGCCATTGAGGCGGGGACGGGCGATCTGTTCGAGTGGTCTGACGAGAGCACCTACGTGCACCAGCCACCGTTCTTCGAGGGAATGACACAGCAACTCCCGGGAATACCTCGGGTGCAGGACGCTCGTGTGCTGTGCCTCTTGGGCGACTCGGTCACGACCGACCACATCTCGCCCGCCGGTTCGATCGGTTCGGAGACGCCAGCCGGGCGGTGGCTGCTCGACCACGGTGTCGAGCCGAGCATGTTCAATTCATTCGGCTCCAGACGGGGCAACGACCTCGTTATGACCCGGGGCACGTTTGGGAACATCCGGGTGCGGAACCGGTTGGCGCCGGGTACTGAGGGTGGGTGGACGACCGATATGACGACCGGCGAGGTCACCACCATCTTTGAGGCCAGCCAGCACTACCACGCCGCCGGAACGCCGCTGATCGTGCTGGCGGGCAAGGACTACGGCATGGGCTCGTCCCGCGATTGGGCGGCGAAGGGGACGTTTCTGCTCGGGGTTCGAGCGGTCATCGCGGAGTCGTACGAACGCATTCACCGATCCAATCTCGTTGGCATGGGCGTGGTCCCACTCGAGTTCGAGCCTGGATCATCCGCGGCATCGATTGGTCTGAACGGCTTCGAGACGTTTGATATCGACTGGGGCGCCGCTTTCGAGCCTCGCACGATGGTCACAGTGACCGCGACTGCTTCCGATGGGTCAACGATCTCATTCCCCGCCATGCTGCGAGTGGACACACCGGTCGAGGTCGACTACATCCGCAATGGGGGGATTCTGCATACGGTGCTTCGCCGCATGGCGGCATCGGCTGAGCCGGCCGCCTGCTGAGCGGAAATGGGCCATGGCGATTGAAACCGACGGCACGCGCCGGCGGTCGGCGCGTGCCGTGGTGCTGTGGGCTTGCGTTCAGGAAGAGTCTTGAACGCAAGCAGGGGGCTTGGTGAGCGGGCGGTCGCCGCCGAAATCAGGCCTGTATCGCCTTGAACTCCCCGGAGGGCGATGGATCTCGCCAGGGCAGATCGGCGAAGAGCGAGGTGGAGAGATCTGCGTCGGTTGGAATCGGGTCGTCCGCGACGAGGTGTTCCTCGATCATTGCCTGCAGTGCCCTGCGGACCCGATGCTTGCTCGCGAGCGCTTCCATGAGGTAGTCACTGTTCGGTGTCGTTCCATCGGTGGTCATGCGTCTCTGTCCTTCAGAGGTTGCCCTTTGCAGCCTGGCCCCATGCCCGATTGCTGCGTTTGCGCCTTGCTGGCTCGCATTGCCGGTGTGGCGCGAGAATGAACCTGCGAGCCAGACGAAGCAGAGAATCGTGGCTGAGCCGAGGCGTTTCCAGATTCTCCGAAATCAAGGTCGTTATTTTGTGAAAGGCTGCTACGCATCGTTTCTCTGCCCTGTCCGGCTCCATGTGGGCTCGAGCCAGCACATAGAGCGACTCATAGTGGGCATCGAAAAACTCAAGCAGCAATGTTCGAATCTCTTGGGGCGTCACGATTGCGCTCCTCATCCTTCCAGACCGTCCACAGGGCGATAAGTACCTGGCACGGCAGGCCTTTCAAGAAAGTCGGCACTTTCGCACTTTCCGAGGCGAAAGGAACCCGGCTGTCGGCCCTTGTCAGCGGGTGCCACATCAGGAGCATCCAGCCATGTCTGAGAATCTCATTCTGGAGTGGGCGACCTCGCTGAGTCCGTGTGCCCGCCGGGGGCTGGAGTCCCATCTCAGGGATTCGCCGGGTTCTGAGGCATCGACCATTCTGATGCGGTATGCCGCAGCCGTGGACCTGTCGGTAGGGGAACTCTCGGCCCTCCTCCCGGGGGTGCTGGTCTGTGCCAGGCAGGCGGCCAGGTGGGTGGTGGCCGATGGATCGGCCGCCACAGGAGTGGCAACAGCAGGCTGATTCCACAGCCAGCGAATGGCACCATCGCCGTGAAGAACGGCCGCGTCGGCTGCTGCGCCGTTGAGAGGCGTCACACTCAGGGGGTGATGCCACGCACCACCGAGTCTGGAACCCGCAGGGCCGCAACGCGTTTGCTGGAAAGCTGTGTCGGGCGCGGGCGCCCCGATGCCGATCGGTGGGTTCGCGCGAGGCTGGCCAGAGGCCGCGGCCCGTGGTGCAGGCGATGCGGACAGTCCAGCCCTCGCATGCGGTCCCTCGCCGAGGGCTGTCGGCGGTGTCACAGCAGCCCATCCATCCTGAACGGAGTCGTTCGAGTGGCTGCCTACACAGGCGGATGCGTCGACCTTGTGCGGGCACTGAAGTACGAGGGCTGGTGGGAGTTGGCGCGGCCGCTCGGCCAGCGGCTCGGCCGGGCGATTCGATCCAATTGCACGCCCGGGCAGGCCCGCGCCGCAGCCGTCGTCGCCATGCCAAGCACGTGGGCCCGGCGTTGGCGGCGGGGCTTCAACCCGGCAAGCCTGATTGCAGAGGCTGCCGCTGCTGAGATGGGGGCCACTCGACTTGATCTGCTCTGGCGAACGCACGGGGCGGCTCAGGCTGGGCAAGCGCGTTCAGCAAGACTCCGCGCGACCAGTCGGGGATGGCATCTGTATCCCATGGCGAGGCGGGCACTTCGGGGCCGCCACGTGGTGTTGATCGATGATGTCCTGACGACCGGGCGGACCGCGGGGATCGCCGCGAGGCTCCTGCGGCGGGCGGGGGCGGCCTCGATCGAGGTCGGGGTCATTGCAGTGACCGAGAACCAGAATGCTGATATTGGGCTCAATATTCCGGGTTGAGGCGTTCGTCAGGCTTGACATCCACGGTGATTGCGGTACGATCCCCCGCTCGCCCGTCGGGACGGTCCTTGGGACCTCGGATGGGCGGGCTTTTGTTCTCGGGTTCGGTTCTTTGACAAGTGGACAGTCGATACGCCGCGAGGATGTTGCCGGATGGCTGGACCCTTCACAGGGTGCAGTCGGAAGGTACAAACCCGGGCGAGAAGTTCACAGCCTCTCGTCCACGGACATCCTTGTGATGCCAGATCGAGTCATTCCAGAAACACGATCGCGTCGGTTCGCTTCGGTGGACCGGCAGGTAGTGATGTTTGAAACAGCAGTGGATTTGCCGTCCACTGTGCCGGGTTCTCTGGAACCCGGTCAAGACCACCGGCATCTGCCTTGTGCGGATGCCGGTCCGTCCAGGCTTCATTTTCTTCTTTGCGAAGAAGCGTCATGCCCCTCGGGGTGTGACGATGTCATTCAATTGAAGAGTTTGATCCTGGCTCAGATTGAACGCTGGCGGCATGGCTAAAACATGCAAGTCGAACGATGAAAGCACCTTCGGGTGTGCATGAAGTGGCGAAAGGGCGAGGAATACGTTCCTACGTACCCCAAGGCCAGGGATAGCCCCGGGAAACTGGGAGTAATACCTGATGATATCTCCGGATCAAAGGCTTCGGCCACCTTGGGAGCGGGGAACGCCCTATCAGGTTGTTGGTGAGGTAACGGCTCACCAAGCCTAAGACGGGTAGCGGGT
>JASMKH010000031.1 GCA_030749435.1 Phycisphaerales bacterium | reverse complement strand
GTGGGGGGACGGTTTTGGAAGGGGGCTGCTGCGCAGGCTGCCCCCCCACAAGTGGGGGGACGGTTTTGGAAGGGGGCCGCCCGCGGCGGCCCCGACTGGACCACGAAGAAGCGGCGATGGAACCGCAGGTTCCGATCGCCGCTTCGAGTGGGCCATACAGGACTTGAACCTGTGACCTCACGGGTGTGATCCGTGCGCTCTAGCCAACTGAGCTAATGGCCCGGTGATCTGGAATAGCGCAGTATACCTCGCCCGGTCATGCCCTCTGCCTGAGGGCGGTCACGACGATTCATCGTGCCGAGCTGGCATTTCCTCCGCGGCGGTAGGGGGGGCCTCGGACTTGGCGACCGTGTCGTCGGTCAATTCGCGAGGCTGCGGCGCCTCCGACTTGGATGACTCGGTCTCAATCTCGTCATTGATCCCTTTGACGCCCCGCTTGAACTCGACAATGCTCTTGCCCACGCTTCGCCCCACCTCTGGAAGCCGCCGACCGAAAATGAGCAGCGCGACCAGAAGAATGATGACCCACTCCCAGCCGCCGGGCATCCCGAAGGCGAGCAGATCGGTGAGATGTGAGGTCGTCGAATGCATGGCGTGGGGCTCCTGCGCGTGCCGCTCTTGGAGGGGCCGGGAACGCCCCCCAGTGTACCCGCCGAACCCGTACGCGTCGTACCCGCCCCCCACTTCTCCCATCCCCCGCAGCGTGCCCGGTGGACTGCAGGGTGGATTGTTCCCAAACCGGCCATTCGGCCGATGCAAGATGAGACGTCCACGTGACATGGGCGCCTGCCGCAGTACCCTCTTCCGCAATGGAGTCTGGCCCATGCGCATGACCCGACGAATCGCCCTGACCGTGACTGCCGCCATGCTGGCCCTCACGGGATGCCAGGAATCCAGAACCGAGGCGCCGCCCCTGACGACCGGCCCCGACTACGCCAGGCCCCTGCCACCAGGCCAGGCGCCCCTCCGCATGGTCATGCAACCGGAGCGACTCACCGCGATCGACCGTGCGTGGGAGTCCCGAGACCTCTTCCTTCGAGACGCCTCGGACGAGTCGATCCAATGGTTCGATAAGCCCTCGACGCTGCGATGGTTCCCCATGTGCGGCATCGACCACGACCGAGCAAGGGCCAGCGTCGTGGCATTTCGCCAGTTGGTGGAGTCGGCGCCCGATGCCGAGTCCTTCCGGAGCGAGTTACTCGATCGATTCGATGTCTACGAGTCCATCGGCTGTGATGACGAAGGCACCGTGCTGTTCACGGCGTACTGCTCACCGACCTTCAGAGCCTCACGCGAACGGCGGACCGGCTTCGACACACCGCTCTACGGTCGCCCGAAGGACCTCGTCACCGATCCCGAGTCTGGCACACCGCTTGGTCGGCGACGAAGCGACGGTGGCATCGACCCCTGGCCCTCCCGCGCGGAGATCAATCGGACAGGCATGCTCGACGGCACCGAAGTTGTGTGGATGGAGAACCCGCTCGATGCCTACGTCGTGCACATCAACGGGTCGGCGAAACTGATGCTCCAGAATGGGTCCACGATGTACCTCGGGTACGCGGGTAAGACGGACCGGCCCTACGCAAGCCTCGGTCAGACGCTCATCAAGCGCGGCGATCTCGATGCTGGCACCGCCAGCCTGCAGTCGATCCGTCGGCTCTGGAAGCGTGACCCGGCCCTCGTCGAAGAGGCCATGAACGCCAACGAGTCGTTTGTGTTCTTTCAGGAGTATGACGGGGGGAGTTGGCCGGCCGGTTCGCTCGGTTTCCCGGTGACTGCATCCCGATCGGTCGCCACGGACAAGAGCATCTTCCCTCGAGGGGGCGTGGTGCTGGCCGATACGACGGCAGCCCGTTTTTCCGGCGACCCGCAACGGTTTCAGCAGTTCATGCTCGATCAGGACACAGGCGGCGCCATCCGCGCACCCGGTCGGGCAGACCTCTACCTCGGCGCCGGCCCGATGGCGGAGTTGCTTGCCGGACGGCAGAAGAATGAGGGACAGCTCTACTACTTCTTTCTGAAGCCGCGTGAGGTGGCCGCAGTCAACGAGGGATGGTCGGGACCAAACTCGTCGCTGGTTTCATACTGACCAACCGAGAAACGGCGGCCAGTCGCGAACGTCCTCCGCGTCGCCGCTCTTGGTTCGTGCGTCGATGACCATGACATCACCCTGAACGGTCACATCCCGTGCTGGATCAAACCCCGCCAGCAGATGGAACCACACATGCAATCTATTGGTCAGGTCGACATCGTCATCCAACAGCACGGCCAGGCCATTCCACCCCCGCAGCGCGGACTGCACCGAGTCTGCACCACTCTCAGTTGACACGAGGACACACCGACCGCACCCCCAGATCGGAAGCTCGCAGCGGGAGCATGCGGCGAGGCGATTGCCGATCGGCACCATGGGCGGCGCGTCAACTTCGCCCTCCGCCTCGCCCGCCCAGCAACGGGTCGCATCAAAGCCGATCTTTCCGCCAGCGCCCCGAGAGGTCGCCGCATGATCCAGGATGTCCAACGGACCTCGCGTCAACTCAACGTCGCGTGCGAAGTTGACCTTGGTGAACATCTCGCGGAGCACGGCTTCCTGATCATGCACATCGACTTCGTCCGCTTCGACGACAACCACACACTTCGTCCATGCCATCTGCCCGGCGCCCCAGACGGCGTGCATGATCCGCCGCGCCTGCAGCGGGTACGCCTTGCGGATTCCGAGCACTGCCCAGTTGTGGAAGCACCCGGCCATCGGAAGGTCATAGTCGACGACATCGGGGATGAGCGTCTGCAGGAGCGGCAGAAACACCCGCTCGGTCGTCTTTCCGAGCCAGAAGTCCTCTTGCGGAGGTGGTCCAACGACGGTCGCCGGGAACACCGCATGGCGTCTGTGGGTGATGGCCGTCACTTCGGTGATCGGGTACCGATCCGGGAGCGAGTAGTAGCCCGTGTGATCGCCGAAGGGCCCTTCAAGTACTGCGCCCGGGCCCAGCGGCTCATCCCCCCGGGCATCCCAGCCGCACGGCCCGGCATCGGTTCGGACGAAGCCCTCGATCACAAACTCCGAGTTGGCTGGCACGCGAAGCGGCACAGTCCTGGCGGACACCATGGGAATGCCGCGGCCTTCGAGAAAGCCCGCCATCAGCAGTTCGCTCACGCCGGGCGGAAGAGGGGCCGTCGCGGCGTAGGGCAGTACCGGTTCGCCGCCCAGACAGATGGCGATGGGCATTGGCTCGCCGATCTCCTTCCAACTCCGCCAGTGCGCCGCCCCGTCGTGATGGATGTGCCAGTGCATGGCGAGCGTGGTCGGCCCAAGAAGCTGCGCGCGGTACATCCCGATGTTGTGGCTTGCGGGCCTTGCCTTGCCGCGGTCGCGGGCGTGAATCGTGTGCATGCCCGCGAGCGTGATGTAGCGCCCCTCCCCACCGGCTGTACCCGCCTGCTCCGCGGTCATGGGCCACCCGACCGCCGCGGGATCGCCGTCGAGCGGCCAGCACTTGATGAGCGGCAGCCGACGAAGATCGACCTCACCATCGCTGGTCAGACGGACCACCTCCTGACATACGCCGGATCGCACCGGCTTCGGCGGCACCTTGAGCAGCGGTATCAGTCGCCGTCCCTTCGCGACAAGATCTCGCAGCCCGCCTGGTGGTTCCAGCCTGGTGAGCGCTGCCACCCGAGCCGCCAAGCCTTCAAGTCCGTTCTCGTCACAACGAAGCGCCCGCTCGATGCGACTGTATGAACCGAACAGGTTGATGGCGAGCGGGAAGTCGCAGCCTTCCACATGCTCAAAGAAGACCGCACGACCGCCGAGATCGGCCAGATCCGGATCAAAGCAGGCCGCCGATGCACTGGGCACTGCCGCCGGAGCGATCGACTCCGCGACGGCACGACGGGCGATCTCGAGCATCGGCGAAACAGGTTCGGCAATACGGACCAACTCGTCGTGGTCTTCGAGTTCATGGATGAAACCCGCCAGTGTTCTCCGCGGAGCGGCCATGCCGGGAGGATAGTCGGTGCTACCATCGCGCCGCACATGCCGGCAGCCATTCAAATCAATGACGTGCACAAGACTTTTCGGCGCGGCGTCAAGGCGCTCCGCGGCGTTTCCATGCAGGTTGATCCGGGTCAGGTGTTCTGCCTTCTCGGCCCCAACGGGGCCGGAAAGTCGACGCTCGTCAAAATCCTGATGACGGTCATTCACGCCTCGAAGATCTCCGGAACGGTGTTGGGCAAGCCCATCGGTCACAAACCGACGCTCAAACGCGTCGGCTACCTGCCGGAGCGCCATCGATTCCCCAAGTACATGACCGCCGAGCAGGCATTGCACTTCTATGGCGGGTTGGTCTGCATGCGCCGAAAACATCGCCTCCTCAGGATTCAGCAGATGCTGGATCTCGTTGGCATGAGCAGTTGGCGAAAGCACAAGGTCGGCACCTTCTCCAAGGGCATGCAGCAACGCGTCGGTCTCGCGCAGGCCCTGCTCCACGATCCTGAACTGCTGCTGCTCGACGAGCCGACTGACGGGGTGGATCCGGTCGGACGCCGCGCAATCCGTGACCTCATTCTGCACCTTCGAAGCGAAGGGCGAACCATCCTCATCAACAGCCACATTCTCGCCGAACTCGAGTCCATCTGCGATCAACTCGCCGTCGTGGTCAAGGGCCGGGTCTCTCTGGAAGGAACCGTGGAGGACCTGACGCGAGGCGAACGCCGCTGGATCGTCCAGTACAGGAATGTGGACCTGGAATGGGAAGACGTCGCGGCTGAGTCAGGACCGGCGGGCGTTCGCATCACGCTTCCGGGCGAAGATGCAGGATTGGCGCAACCGATCATCGATCGGATTCGGGCTGCGGGCGGAACGATCACTAAAGTGTCCCAGGAGCGTGAGAGCCTGGAGGATCTCTTCATGCGGGCGTTGGAACTTGCTGAGGATCGGGATGGGGCGACGCCGGGTGCTGCACAAGGCCGAGACGCATGATCGCAGTGCTTGCCATCCTCCGCGAGTCGTGGTTGTATCTCCGCTCGGAAATGCTCTTCAAGGTCGTGATGGGCCTCAACGTCCTCGTGATCGTCGCGTATGCATCAATCAGCTTCGACGATACCGGCATCTCACTCTTCTTTGGTCTGACCCACGTCGACAGCGAGTATGTCCGCGGAGGCACCCAATTCGCTCGGACGCTTTATCTCGGCATCTATTCGGCGGTCATCGTCAACTTCTGGCTCGCGTGGGCGGCCTCGATCCTGGCGCTCATTTCGACCTCCTCGATCTTCCCGTCCTTCCTCTCCGAAGGTTCCGTCGAACTCATGCTCTCGCGGCCCACTCGGCGGACCACAATCTTCATGACGAAGTACGCTGGCGGGCTGATTTTCGTCATGCTTCAGGTCGGCGTCTTTACGCTTGGCGCATTTCTGGCCGCAGGGTGGCGCGTCGGTGAATGGGACGCGACCATCTTCCTCGCCATTCCGCTGATTACGCTGTTCTACAGTTACCTGTTCTGTATCAACGTCTTCGTGGGAGTCATCACGCGATCAACGCTCGTGGCACTCCTCGCCACACTGCTGTTCTGGTTCGGAACATTCGGTATCAGAACTGCAGACGACCTGGTCAATCACTACGTCATCGTGACCGAGTCCATCGAGGCGCGAACCGCCACCCGCGTTGCGCAGCTCCAGAAAGAGCATGACGACGCGGTCGCGGCTGGCGATGAGAAAGAAGCGAAGAACGTCGCGTATTGGCTCACCAGCCCGAAGGAAGAGCACGAGCAGGCCCAGACCACCCTTGGCCAATTGCGTCCGTGGGCGGCCATGCTGAGCACGCTCAGAGTCATCATGCCCGAAACCGCGAGAACCCTCGGGCTGCTGCACCGGTCGCTGGAGCGGGACATGGACATGACCTTTCAGGATCTCCGCAGTGGACGTGCCTTTGAGGATCCGGAAGAGGCAGCCGGCCAGGACGAGTTCGACGCGTACTGGGGCAGCGGCCAGAACCAGACAGACACGGACGACGAGCGGCGCCGGAAACGGCAGCGAGCGTTCAATCAGGCCGAGAGGGAGGCTGCCGAGACGATGATTGAGCGAGAGAACGCCATCCCAGCCTGGCGCATCATCGGCAAGTCTCTGCTGTTCGAAGCGCTCGTGCTTGGGCTTGCGATCTGGATCTTCCGCCGTCGTGACTTCTAGCGGGCGAGTTCTTCGCCACGCCTGAATGCAGCGTGGACGCCCGCTCTCGCCGCCTCGACCAAACCCGCCGATCGCATGGCTGCAAGCCCCGCCTCGGTCGTGCCACCCGGCGTCGTCACGGCCTCCCGCATTTCCGCCGGCGTCGCCCCCTTCGCTGCGAGCATTGCCGCCGCGCCGGTCATCGTTCCTGCGACGAGCGACTCCGAAGTTCGCTGGTCAAGTCCCAGTGCCGCCGCCTCCTCGAGTATCGCCTCGGCGAGAAGGTAGAACCAGGCTGGCCCGGAACCTGACACAGCGGTGACAGCCCACATGGCTGACTCCGGCACTTCGCACACCTGGCCGACTCCCTGGAAGAGCCTCGCTGCCCACGCGACATCGCTCGAGGTCGCTCCCTCGCCACGCGAGAGGGCCGTCATACCCTGACCGATGGCGGCTGGCGCATTGGGCATGGCGCGAACAACGCGTGATCCCGCGCCACATGCGTGGGCAATGGCCCCCGACTCGATTCCTGCCATCACTGACACCAGCAGCCGCGGCCGCTGCCCACGCACTGCTTCCGCAGCCACCGCAAAGTCCTGTGGCCGGACGCAAAGGACAATGGTCGAGGCGTCCGCAAGCGAACGCGCATTCTCGCTGACGGCGCAGCCCAACCCTGAGGCGGCGGCTCGACGAGGTTCGTCCTGCTCGGCGACGATGACGTGGGCCGGATCCAGCGCTCCCCCCCGAATGCCACCCTCAAGAATGGCCCGCCCCATGTGTCCGGCGCCAAGGAATCCAATGGTCATGCTCATATCAAGGGAGGATACGGGGCGATGAAGCCGCCGATACCATGCGTCCCAGATTCATGGCCTCTTCGACCGAACCCGCACCCCTGCCATTCGAAGCTCCGATCGCGGACCTCGACGCGCAGATCGCCCGCCTTGAGGAGCGGGATGACAGCGACGCATTCGCCGAAGAGATTGCCGCCCTGAAGCAGAGCCGGTCGGACCTGTTCAGGACCATCTTTGAAAACCTCGCGCCGGTCGATGTCGTCAAGGTGGCCCGCCACCCCGATCGACCCCAGTCCGCCGACTACATCAACTGGATCTGCAGGGACTTCCGCGAACTGCACGGTGACCGCCGCTTCGGCGACGATCCGGCCATCATCACAGGGCTTGGCAGGATCGGCCCCTTCAAGGTGATGGTTGTCGGGCATCAGAAGGGACGAACCACCGAGGAGCGCATTCGCTGCAATTTCGGATGCGCCCACCCCGAGGGGTATCGCAAAGCGCTTGCCAAGATGAAACTGGCAGAGAAGTACGGTCTCCCCATTGTGACGCTGATCGACACGCCCGGAGCGTACCCCGGCATGGGCCCCGAGGAACGAGGCCAGGCCGAGGCCATCGCCGTCAACATGAGGGACATGAGCCGGCTCCAGACGCCGATCATCAGCATCGTGATCGGCGAGGGCGGCTCCGGCGGGGCGCTGGGAATCGGCGTCGCGGACCGGGTCGACATGCTGCAGTATGCCTGGTACTCGGTCATCAGCCCGGAAGGCTGCGCTGCGATCCTGTGGAAGGAAGCCAACGACGAAACCAACGCGGCCGCGGCCAACGCGTTGGCGTTGACCGCCCGGGACAACCTGAAGAACGGGATCATCGACGGAATCGTCTCCGAGCCACTGGGCGGCGCCCATCGCGCGCCACGGGAGGCTGCGGAGCGGCTTGAGCGGCATCTCGTCGACAGGCTCCGAGAGGTGTCCAGGCTCAATCCCCGGACCCTTGTGGACGGCCGGTATGACAAGTTCAGGCAGATGGGCGCCCCCTCCGGAGCCTGATCGTTCGGCCGATTGACCGCCCCCCCGTTGTCACGTACACTCCCGGGATTCGGCCCGGTCGGCCGCCGCGGAGGCGACTTGTAAGTCCCTGCAAATAAGGCGGTTGGGCACTCTTCGTCTGGGGCAGGATTCGCAGCAGTGGCAAAGAAGACACCCCGCAAACCCTCGACCCGCCCAAGGGCGGCGGCCACCACAAAGAAGACGTCCAAGTCGAAGGCCGCCAAGAAGAAGGTGACCAAGAAGAAGGTGACCAAGAAGAAGGTCGCCAAGAAGAAGGTCGCCAAGAAGAAGGTCGCCAAGAAGAAGGTGACC
>JASMKH010000030.1 GCA_030749435.1 Phycisphaerales bacterium | reverse complement strand
GGCGACATCACCGGTGACGGTGTCACGGATGTCGACGACGTGCTCGCCCTGCTGGCGGCATGGGGCACCGGCGACCCCGCTGCGGACCTGAATGGAGACGGCATCGTGGACGTCAACGACCTGCTGATCCTCCTCGGGCTGCTCTGAGCATCGACCCTGCCCGGGCGGGGCTCACCACGCCCCGCCTGCAGACCCGTTCTCAAACGACCCATCCTCGGCCGACCGCCGGGGATGGGTCGCTTGCGTGGAGCGTGCCATCACTCGCCGGGGACAATGCGAACCGTCGCGCCGATTGTGCACGCCCGCTGCCACCGGCCGGCCGTAGCCGCAAAGACCTTCGGCATTACGGGGCCAAGCTTCAGCGCACATGCGTCAGACGCGATGCCGAATGCGACCACGATCAGTCGGCCCGGCCGTCACGCCCCATCGCTGCCTCTTCCTCCTCGGCCTCCTGGCGTGTGTACAGCCGCCAGTAGCGGCCCTTCGCCGCCAGCAGTTCCCGGTGCGTCCCCTGCTCCACGATGCGTCCGTGGTCAATGACCAGAATGACATCGGCGGCGCGAATCGTTGAGAGCCGGTGGGCGATTACGAATGCGATTCGGCCAGCAAGCACCGTGTCGATCGCCGACTGAATCAGCTGCTCGGTTTCGGTGTCCACCGAACTGGTCGCCTCGTCCATGATGAAGATCTGCGGATCCGCCAGCACAGCCCGTGCCAGGGCAATGAGTTGCCGCTGGCCGACCGAGAGTTTCGAACCGCCCTCGCCGACCTCAGCGTCGTAGCCGCCGTCGTGGGACTCGATGAAGTTGTGCGCGTTGACAAGCCTGGCGGCCTGTTCGACCTCGGCCTGGCTCGCGTCCAGCCGCCCATACCGGATGTTCTCGCGAATCGTGCCCGAGAAGAGGTGCGGCGTCTGCAAGACGACACCCAACTGCGATTGGTACCAGTGCAGGCTTCGCTGCCGGTACTCCACCCCGTCGATCAGAATCTCGCCTCGTCGCGGCTCGTAGAAACGGGCCGCCAGAGAGGCGATGGTCGACTTGCCGCCCCCCGTCGCGCCGACGAGCGCCACCGTCTGTCCGTCTGCAACGCGCAGATTGAAGTCAAGCAGCACCGGCTCGTCGGGCTTGTACCAGAAGTCGACGTGCTTGAACTCGATGGTCGTGATGTCCGAGCGGCCACCATCCTCCGGACCGCCCGGCGGCGCGGATCGCATGGCCTCGGCAACCTCGGGGGAATCGCGAATCTCCGGCACCGTCTCGATGAGCGTTTGAATTCGCTCCGCGGCCGCCTGAGCCGCCTGCAGATCGGTGATGCGAGCGGCGATCTCCTGAATTGGCATGGAGAAGAGCACCGCAAACTGCATGAATGCGATCAGGTCACCGAGCGAGAGGTCGCTTCCCGCTTGAATCTGAACGCCGCCCTTCCAGATCGCCATGCCCACGCCGACGGCGCCAAGCGAGATGATGCAAGGGAGGTAGACGGCGCTCTGGAGTGAGTTGCGGATGGTGAACCGCTTGAGATCGCCGGACTGCTCCTGAAACTCGGCCAGGCTTTCATCCTCACGGGCAAGTGTTCGGGTGGTCCGAACGCCCATGAGTCCTTCGTTGTACACGCCGGTGATGATGGAGTTCGTTCGTCTGACCAGCCGGCTGCTCCGCAGCAGTTTGCGTTGGAAGTACCAACTCACCAGCGCCAGCGGCGGCACGATGACAAGCACCCAGAGTGCCAGTTGCCAGTCCAGAATGAACATCGCCACAGCAATGCCGGTCAGAAAGCTGCTGCCCCAGGCAAGATCGAGCAGGAACCAGGGAAGCAGGCCGCTGATCTTGGTGCAGTCGCTGGTCAGCCGCGACACAAGCCACCCGGTCGGCCGCGTGTCGTAGTAGGAAAACGGAAGCGTCTGAAGCCGCGCGAACCCCTGCTCACGCAGGTCATAGGCAACGCCGGTCGAGAGGTGGCCCGCCGCGCGGATGAAGATCCAGACGATGATCGAGAATGCGGTCACCAGCGCGACGTACAGGATTGCGTACCACATGAACGCAGCGCCGGTCCGGCCCGCCACCGCCTCGTCGATGAGCCAGGCGTTGCTGATCGGCAGCAGCGTCTCGGTGCCAGCAAGCACGAGCCCGCTGCAGATCATCGTCCAGAACCACCGGCGGTGCGACCGCGCGTGCCCGAGGATTCGCCGCCAGAGCGACCAGTCAAACCGCCCGCCGGCGTACTCCTCCTCCTGAATGAAGGGTGATGCGCTCATCACGCGGCCCCCTCTTCGGTCGACTCGATCGTCGTCTGAATCTCCCAGAGCCGCCGATACATGCCCGGCTCGCTTGCGAGCGACGCGTGGGTGCCCTGCTGCACAATGCGGCCCTCGTCGAGCACGATGATGTCATCGGCCGCCGTGAGGGTCGAGAGTCGGTGCGCGATCACGATGGTGGTCTGCCGCCCGTGGCGATCGCGCATCGCCTCAAGAATCATGCGTTCGGTCCGTGTATCGACGGCGCTGAGCGCATCGTCGAGCACCAGAATCTCGGGCTGTTGCAGCAGCGCCCGGGCGATCGCGACCCGCTGACGCTGCCCACCCGAGAGCGTGACGCCTCGCTCACCGACGAGGGTCTCATACCCCTCATCGAATTCAAGAATGGAGTCATGGATGCAGGCCACCCGCGTGGCCAGTTGCACCTCGTCGTCGCTGGCGGTCCGGCGGGACAGGGCGATGTTGTCGTGAATCGAGCGGGAGTAGAGGAACGGATCCTGCATCACCACCGCCATGCGGCGGCGGTGCGCCTGCCGGTCCAGGTCGGTGATGTCCACGCCGTCCACCCGAATGCGGCCGGCGTCCGGCTCGTACAAACGCAGCAGCAGGTTGATCAGCGTGCTCTTGCCGCTCCCGGACGGGCCCACGATGGCGAGGGTCCGGCCAGCGTCAATCGACAGATCGATGCCATGCACTACCGGCGTGCTGCCGTGCGAGAATGTGATTGCCTCAAACTCGATGTGACCCGGATGCGCCACATGCGGAGGCGCCTGAGTGCCTGTGGCGGTCTCCTCCGGCGTCTCCAGGATTTCGTGGATGCGGTCGACGGCGACAATCGCTTTGCCCAGTTCGGCAAGCAGGCGTCCCATCATCCGAACGGGCCAGACGTACATCGACACGGCGGCGATGAAGAAGTAGTAGGTGCCGATCTCGAGCGAGCCGACGGCGACCCAGTAGCCGCCGAGAATGAAGACGAGCGCCTTCTGTATGAAGCAGAGTTGATCCGACGCCGACCAGAACCACGCGAGGATTGCGTACAGGCGGTAGTCGAGCCGGCGATGCTCATCGTTGCGGTCATGAAACTTCGCCCGCTCAAAGTCCTGCCTCGCAAACGCGCGCACCACGCGGATGCCCGTGAGGTTTTCATTCACGCAGGCAGTCAGCCGCCCCTCCGCCTCGTCCTTGTCGCGGAAGATCGTCTTGACGCGGCCGTAGAAGAAGAGTGCCCAGGCGATGATGAAGGGCAGCAGGACGATGCTGGCGACCGCCATCCCGGTGTCCATCATGAACATGATGGGCAGCGGAATCAGCAGCATGGCCAGCGCGCGCCCGATCTCGATCACCTGCATGGCCAGGAAGTTGCGGAGCGTGTCGACGTCCGAGGTGCACCGCTGCAGCACGTCCCCGGTTTCGGCTTCGTCATACCAGGTGCACGGCAGATGATTGAGGTGATGGTGCAGCCGGTCCCGCAGCCGGCACACCACCGACTCTGCGGCGATAGCGACCCAGCGGCCACGCAGATACGTCGCAGCGGCCGCGAGCAGGGTCAGTCCGATGACGGCCAGGGCCGCGACCCAGAGATGTTCGCCCAGAAAGTCACGCCCCCCCAGCAACCACAGGCCGACCCGCTCGGGCAGCGAGCCTTCCCGCACCTCATCGGTCAGCACGCCATCCAGCACGACCTGCGGCACGATGGGGACGGCGTAGAGCAGCATCGAAGCCACGATGAGCGACACCAACGCCCCGGCGTAGCGGAGGCGTTGCCCTGCGAGCAGGGCCCAGATGGTGTGGATGCGATCAAACATGCGTCAACAGTCGTTAGAGGGGTTGGGATGATACCTCGCAGCCCCACGCCCGCCGCGCCCGCTCGTCCATGCTTCAGGCGCCCCTACTGGCGGCGCAGTTTCCCGACGGCTCACCCGAACGCCCGCTCCGGTCCCGTGCGGAGCGGAACGCGGTGCGCCCTGCAGGTTGCCAACGAACAGGCGGCGCTGCCGAAGCAGCGCCGCCTGCAAAGCCGAGCACCTCGAAGATGCCTCAATGGGCGAGGTTTGACAAGACCGTCAACACGTCGTTGATGTCCGTCACGCCGTCACCGGTCGCGTCACCACCGCTCCACGGGCTGCCCGTGGCGCCCCACGCACTCAGCACGATGAGCAGATCATCGATGTCGGTGATGTCATCGCCGTTGAGATCCGTCGCGGCACCGATGCAGACATCGAGCGTCGAAGTGGTCTCGTTGCCATGCGAGTCGCGAGCACGCACCTTGATCGATCGCGTGCGGACCTGGCGGTCGGGATCGCCCTGGGTAAACGCGTGACACACGCGGGTGGACGTTCCGAGCAGCGAACCGCTCTCGGGGTCAATCCACTCGATCGCAAACTGGCCGTCAAACGTATCGACATACGCGTCGAAACAGACCTGCGTCCCGACATCGTGGCATCCGCCCTCAAGCGGCACGATGGATACACGCGGCGCGGAGGCGGCCGCCGACATCACGAGGGTCGCCTCGCTCAGCTCGCCACCGTCGTTCTTGACCAGACAGTCGATTCCATAACTCGGAAGCACCATGCGATCACCATTGGTTGCGGTGTCGAGCCAGTAGCCGATCTGGACGTTGCGAACATCAATCTCGGCGATGGGCGTACGAAGGCCGTTGATGGTCGCGCTTGAGCCCATTCCAGCAAGTTGCTCCAGCGCGTTCTGCAGATTGATCACTGCCGCATCACCCTGAAACTCGAGGTCGGTCCAGGTCTGAATCGATGCCTTGGCCAGTTGGCCCTGTTCACCGAACTCAACCGTCGCCTCGCCACCGGGCCCGAACGTCGGATAGCCGGCAATCCCGCGGCGGTAGATCACCCGCGTGGTGGTCGGGAAGGAGTTGCCCTGCGCATCCGGGTCGTCCTTGGACAAACCCTCGTCGGTCCATCGCAGGTCCTGCTGCACCAGCACGCGATCCTGCATGTTGATGCCGATGGCGCCGAGCACCGACTCGGCCTTCTCGTACGCATCCTGGGGGGAAATCAGCGCAGGGACGGCCGACTGATCGGCAGGCGAGAAGATTGCGCGGTCGATGATGTCCATCGAGCCGTCGCCAATCCAGATTCGGGCTTCCTGATCGCCCGAGACCGCGATCATTTCTGCCTCATCGCCATCAGGACCGACGTCCGCATTGCAAAGCACGCCCAGCCGCTCACAGAGCGAGTCCGCCAGGCCGCCCGCTGCGGCCGAGGAGACGACAGGTGGCACGGGCTTGAATGCAGGCATTGACTCGCGTCCGGCCGCGTCGAACTGCGCGAGCAGGTCACGCTCCACACGGAGGATGAGCGCGGCACCATCGATCTCGATGGCGTCGTTGAATTGCACGGGCGCCAGCGACTCGGCTTCACTTCGGCCTCGCGTGTCGTAGCTCCACCGGCTGTACCAACTGTCGTCGGTTGGATCGCTGTTGACCGACCCTTGGCCCCACAGGTAGTCGCTTCCCATGGTGCTGTTTTCGCCGATGATCTCCGCGGTTCGATCGACGTACCAGTGCGTCTTCTCTGCCGCATAGAACCACGAGTCCTTCACGGTATGCGCCGAGTCGAACCAGCCACTGTCGACCATTCTGGCGGCAAAGTGCTTGCCGAACTTGATGTCGTACATGTTGGTTTCCCACCCCATCACAAGGTGGACACCGTTCATGGCAGCCGCCCAGCGGTTGTCCTGCTTCATGGTCTGACAGGCGCTCATGCCCAGCCACTCCATGTCGTCATCACCCCAACTGTCCCAGGCGTCGCCGGCGGTCATCTTGCGGTCATCGTGATCGTCATCGCTGAACGTGATGCACCGTGTCGTGTCGCTGTAGTACTCGCCGGTTCCTGTGCTGCCGTGGCCCGAGAAGAACACCAGATCATGTTCGTCTACATAGGTGTTGTTCGTGCCGCCGAACTCGGTGCGTTTGAAGTCTTCTTCCCACGCCCAGGAGTTCCCGTAGCCGCTGATGGACCAGTCGCTCGGCAGTTTGTCGCCCAGGCCCTCTGCATCGTCTGAGGTCTTGCTCAGGGGGCTGCTGGAGTAGTTCTCGACCCACTCGTAGAAGTAGCTCTTGCCATCGCCTTCCGTTCGCTCGTTCGAGTCAGGATCAACCTGCCGGAATCGCGCCGTCACCTCGGCAATCTGGACCATCGAGGCCCCGGCGAGGCCATCAGGCGTGATGCGGACACCCATGTAGCGTCCCGCATCACCCTCGATGAACAGCACGCCGTTGGCTTGCTGAGACGTCCTGGTCCAGGGACGCCACTGGCCATTGGTGTGCAGCATTTCAACAGAGACGCTCGTCACGTCGCCAGCAATCTCGACGATGTTGATCCATCGCGGCTGTCCGATGAACCGGTACTCCAGAGACTTCGACCCGTCGCCCGGGAGTGTGGTCTCGGTCGTGGGGTTGTCGTCCAGCGACGACAGTGCCGCGGCGCTGTCCTCCGAGAGCGACCGATCCGCGGTGTTGCGGATGCCGACGCGGGAGAACGACGCGAGGTTGTCACTCCGATCGACGACGCTGTCGGTGCGATAGGGCGTGTCCGCGTCGCTCCCGAGCACGATGTTGGCCGGCTGCGCCGATTGGGGGGTGAGTCCGCCGGCCATGAGGACCGGCGATACGGTGGCTGCGAGCAGTGCAGCAAATGAACGGTTGGTGCTGTGTGCCATGAGTTGGCATCTCCTGTCTGCGGTCGGACTGTGTTGCGAGGAGTGAACTCCTCAGACTGGTTGACTTGGGCCGCCAGGCACGAGCCGGGCGAGTCCGCAGCCCCTCCAGAGCGATTCCGCGTGACGGGCGGCAATCTGTCACCCCGCGCTCAAAGAATGTTGCAGACCCACCGGGCTGACCGAGGATGCTCGTTCGTAACACTGTGTCTAATCGTGCCTTGCCGCCGGCGGGCGATGTCAACTGCCCCCCTCGTCAATGCTCGTCAATGCTGCGTCAATGCTGGACACCCACCAAACGCCAGCGGGAGCATCAATGCTGCGTCAATGCTGCGCCAATGCTGCGTCAATGCTGCGCCAATGCTGCGTCAATGCTGGACACCCACCAAACCGCCAGAGAGCGGCGTCAGGGGCGATTCGGGAAGACGTCAATGCTCGTCAACGAGGCAACATTGGACACCCACCAAACTGCCCGGGAGGGGCGTCAGGGGCGATTCGGGAACGTGTTGGTGGGTGGTGGGTGTCCAACAACCGTGTTGGTGGGTGTCCAACAATCATGTTGGTGGGTGTCCAACAACCGTGTTGGTGGGTGTCCAACAACCGCCGACAGCCGCCGAAGGGGGGAGGTTCAAACAATCAAGAGTGAATCGACGAACCTGGGCACCGTCTCGGAGGCCGGGCCAGTCCAACGCTCACGGAAGAAGTCACTGATCTCCGTGCGGCCCACATTGAACTCGACGCCTGGCCCGGCAACCTCCCGCACGAAGCCGGCCGCCGGATACACCTGCCCCGCCGTTCCGATACACAGAAACAAGCCGGCACTGCGAAGTGCTTCCACGATGGCCTCCCCCTCGAGCACCGCCTCGCCGAACCACACGATGTGCGGCCTCCATCCACCGCCGAGCGTGTTCGCGTGGCAGTCGTCGTGCCACACGCGCACCTCATCGGTGCCCACATGGCGAATCTTGAGCAGCTCGCCGTGCATGTGGATCACGCCGCTGCTCCCCGCACGCTCGTGGAGATTGTCGACATTCTGCGTGATGATGGTGACCGGCGCAGGCCAGAATGCCTCCAGCCGGGCCAACGCGAGGTGCGCCGCGTTCGGCGCGACGTCTTCCGACAGGAGATTGCGCCGACGCGTGTTGTAGAAGTCGTACACCATGCCCGGCTCGCGCGCGAACGCCTCGGGCGTCGCCACATCCTCGACGCGGTGCCCCGCCCAGAGTCCGCCGCTTCCACGAAACGTCGACAGGCCGCTCTCGGCGCTGATGCCCGACCCCGTCAGGATGGCGATCGGGCAGGCTTCGCCGCCCATCTGCTCGATCACGTCGCTGGAAATCGGCTTGCCGCTCATGCCAGCCAAAGCGTACGTGGTCCGCTCGCTCGCTGCCCGCTCCCGCGAGCCCGGATCCTTCGCCAGCCCCGGTGGCGAGCACCCCTTTCCAGATCAACCGGGCACCCCCCCCGACCATGCCTTGACCAGCGCTCACCCCCCACCTGCCGACGCACTGGGACCCACCCGTACCATGCGCATCCGTGACTGACACCACCGCGCATCCCCGCCGCATCTTTCCTTGGATCGTCTGGCTCCTCGGCACGCTCTACTTTCTGTTCGACTACACCAACCAGGTCGTCCCCGGCGCCATGAAGCCGGAACTGCAGAACGCCTTCAGC
>JASMKH010000002.1 GCA_030749435.1 Phycisphaerales bacterium | reverse complement strand
CGCCGACCACACTTGCCGCCATAAGCCACGATCTCATCAACATGCTGCACCTCGGTTTGAATGGCCGGGCTCTCTCCGACTCACCCCTGAAGATCCAAACTCAGACGTCTCCGAGGATACCAAAGCTCCATCTGCGAGTCCTTGATATCACTTCCGCAATTCCATGACCGTCTACCACCATCATGGAACCCCGATTCAGTCGCTGGAGACGACAAAGGCCTTTCCGAGGTGATATCTCCCTCTGGTCGTAACAAAGACCCAGCGCGCGTAGCTCAATTGGATAGAGCATCGGCCTTCGAAGCCGAGGGTTGCAGGTTCGAGTCCTGCCGCGCGTGTTCTGTGACGACCTGTTCCGTCACACACGGTCCCCGACACCTCATGTCCAGTCAGGGGATGCCACTCACACCGGCGGGGTGAGCTCACAGGTTGCAAACTGGTCGATCAGCAGCAGCAGGTCGACGTAGTTGACCTCGAAGTCCTGCTCGATGTCCACAGCCTGAATCCGCGTGTCGCCCCACAACTCCAACAGGGCGAGCAGATCGTGGACGCCAACGGTCCCGTCACCATCATCGTCACCGCTGCATGTCGGGGACAGAATACTCACCATGCCACCGTGCGATTCCAGCACGTCCGGCATGCCGGAGATCACCTGATTCGAATCGGAAACCGCCACCGAGACGCCGAACGATCCGCCCTGCGTTGGCGTTCTGGTCAGTTCCGTTCGAACCCGAGAAAACTGCCCCCCCGCGTCGCGTTCGAAGATCCCCACGGCCCCGGTCTGAATCAGGTCGCCATCATTCCACTGATTGGCGCCGATCGCCAGCAGCGTACCGTTGAAGTCCAGATCAACGCCCCACCCCGGATTGACGGTATCGATCGCAGGCGGGTAGATCCGCTGCGTCTCATTGAAGGCCCCGGCGGTGTGCTCAAACACGACGGCGACGCCGGCGTAGGGCACCGGTTCTCCGTCGGCGCCCGCAGGGTCCGTGGCATAGATCGAGCTGGCAATCAGCGTGTCGCCCTGGAGGCTCACCGACGTACCGAACCACTCCGAGTCTCCCAGCTCACTGAGCGTCAGGACCTCATCCAGCACCCAACTGGCATCGAGCTGCCTGTTGAAGACATACACCGCACCGCTCTGCACCCCCGAGGCGCCGTCCTGAATAGCGCCGACAGCGAGGCGATCGCCGTCCACGCATACGCTCCACCCGAAGTACTGACCAAGGGCTGGCACATCCGATGTCAGACGATGCTCCGACGTGGGCATGCCGTCGGCCCCGATCTCAAAGACCCACACCGAGCCGTGATTGAGGATCGGTGTAGGGCCGTCGACCTCGGTCGAGTCGAATGGACCACCAACGACAAGCGTGGTGCCGTCAAAGTCGAGCGAACCGCCAAACAGCCGAGCGGTGGGCGTCTCGCTCGGAAGGATCAACCCCGCTTCGGCAATTCCCTCCACGCCCTCCCGAAAGACGTACACACCGCCAGCATTGCTGATGCCACCCTCGCCGCCGCGGCGAATCGCCGAGACGTATGCCACGCCCGACTCGTCGGGATCTGCAGCAATCGTGCCGATGGCAACCCGGTAGCCGAACACGTCGCCTTCCTCGCCGTCACTGGCCTGGAGATCCACCTGGTCCAGCAGGCTGCCGTCGGACTCATCCAAATAGAGCACCGAGGCAAACCCGGGCCCTGCGACGCCCCAGACATCGGGATCCTGATCGGTCGCGCCGACGATTGCCATGGCGGCGTGCACATCGACAGCAGTCCCGAATTGCCCGCCAACGCCAGGTGAGGTCGGAGTGACGATCAGCGATTCCCGAAACCCGACCAGGCCGCCCCCATCACCACCGGTCACAACAGCGGCGGTCATCAACAGCATCTGGGTCATGGGCATGGGGGAGGCTCTCCAGCAATCGCGATCGGGGTTCCTGCTGATCCATTTTGCCCCGAAAACGACTCAATGCCAGCTACCAAGGCAGGTTTCTATCTCGCTCCCGTCCGGGCCATCATCGCCGCTTGCCCCGCCCAATACAACCCGCACAGGCCGATCCGGGGCAAAAACGACCCTCACCCGCCGCGACGTGACTCGGCCGCAATCGCCGCGCGTTGGCTCAGGTACTCCCGTTCGGCCGCTTCATGCGCAGCCTTGAACGCCTCGAACTGCTTCTCAACGTCACCCTTGGCCTCCCTGCTGGATCGACCCCACGCGGGATGCTCAAGAATCTGCTCCAAATCCATCGCCATCACGAGCGCGACGAAGTCAGCGTCCACGACCGGCTCGCCCGCCGCCGCGGCAACCGTCTCGAGCGATCGCAGCTCCCCGCGAAGTCGCCATCGCATGGCCTTGACGTCGTCCTGATCGCTGAAGAGGAGCAATGCCTTGCGAGTCTGCGATCGACGGGCTTCGACCGCTTCTTCCAGCGCCTCTGCCCGGTCCTGCGTTGCGGCGTCGGACGCATCACCTGCGGGGGGCGGCGGCGCCTGAAACGGTGGCGGGTCGACCTTGGCGCCGCGACGCACCGACCGCGCATACCAGCGGGACACTCGCCAGGCATCCCGCAGCCGCCGCATCGCCGTAGGCGTCGTACTGTCGTAGCCATGCACCGCAGCATTTCCGTCGCGCCGAATCGCGTGCATGTGATCTGCATCCCGCGCGCCAAGCAGCCCGCTGCGCTGCAGTGATCGAAGCATGATGCTCAGGTCCGAGTCAACCAGATGCGGCGCCTGCATGTCCACGAGCGTTCGGGCCATCGTCTCGACCATGAGCCGCAGTTTGAACAGGGCCGAGTCGGGATCGCTGTGCACATACGTCTCGGCCTGCCGAGCGAGGTGCGCGACGCGGTCGTCGTACTTGAACAGGAAGTCGAAGTTGCCACCAGACTCAGCCACCGATCGCCTCCTGCTCATGGGGAAGCATCGAAGCCACGACCCGGGCGTTGACACAGCATCGCTGGAATCGTGATTCGGTCATGCACATCGCCGAGGCAAGCATCGAGGCCCATCGCACCTGCAGTGGATGCATGCTCGCGGCGGCATAGGCGATCATCATGACGCCGGTCATGACCTGATCGGCCGTTCCGCGTGGCAGCTGCCCGGCCATCGACATGCAGTCGATCAGCGTCAGCGGCTGCATGTGCGCCTGCTCCTTGGCCGCAATGCACGACTCCTCATCCAGGCCGAGAATCGCACGGGCGAACAGGCCGGCAGCTGCCTCCTCGGCAATGGAGGGTTCGTCGCCCCCGCAGGCCATGGTCCGCGCAGCGAGGAACCAGGTCGTGGCCAGGCTCAACTCACTCACGCGTGGCTCCCTCGGACCGATTCCAACTGTTCGATGGACAAACCGAGGAACGAATCGACCACGAGATCTGCCCGAGCGAGTTCCTCGGCGGTGCGTCCCGTGGAACACATGCCGACGCTCGCCATGCCCGCCCGCCGCGCGGCCTCGATTCCGGCAGCAGCATCCTCCACCACAATGCAGTCTGCCGGGTCCGCGTCCAGACGGGCCGCCGCCAGAAGGAAGACGTCCGGTGCAGGCTTGCCCTGACGCACGTCGCATCCGCATGCCACGGCGTCGAACCGAACACCAACCTCGATGAATCGCTCAAGGCAGAAGTCGATGTTCGCACGAGGCGCCGACGAACCGATCGACACCAACCATCCCGCCGCCCTCAGGGCCGCAATCAACGCCTCGGCACCCGCCATCACGGGGAACCGCCCGGCGATGAGATCGCGGTAGCGGGCTTCCTTCCTATCTGCCAGCGTCTCGACGCCCACCGCATCCGGCATGGGCCTTCCGGTCCACGCATGCAACTCCCGCAATATGGGTTCGTTCCGAAGTCCGAATTGCCTTTGAAACTGCTGCTCGGTCAAGGTGTGCCCCAGTTCGCGCGACACCGATCGCCATGCCTCGAAGTGGGCGCTGTAACTGTCGATCAGGGTCCCGTCCAGATCGAAGATGACGGCGGGCACATCAGTGCTCCGAAGCGTCTTGCCTGACCGGGAGCGAGTCCACCGCACCGCCCGACCCGGTACACGCCGCCGCAATGTCGTCCAGATCCCGCTCCAGCATCTTGCGGGTCGTTCCCATCGTCAACCTCGCCAGAGGTTTCATGAGTTTGGCAAACCACGTCCTGGGCGTGGTCTCCATGGTCATCGAGAGCACCGTGGCAGCGCCGCCGTCGGGCTCGCATCGAAGCTCGCTCGCGAAGTGGGCTCCGCAGGAGTCCGCCTCGACGAGGTACCGCAGGGGCGGTTCAAAGGCGGTGATCTCCATCGTCTCGGTGGTCTCTCGCTTGAAGAGCAACCGGGTCTCCTTCCACCGCGTCCCCACGCCCACGCTCGGGCCGGTGAGCATCTCGACCTTGACGATCGCCTCGATCCGCTCGGCGCACCCTTCAAGATCGGTGATGACATCCCAAACCCGCTGCTGCGGGGCTGCAATGCGTCTTGAGATCGACAGGCAGAGATCGGCCATGGGAGGGAGCGTAGCAGGCCAATGACCAGCCCTGCGCGAATCCTCCGGCGGGCGGGGGCCCCCCGCCCCCCCCCATCAGCCCGTCAGCAGCGGCAGTTGGGTGGCCCCGACCCACCTCCCGCGGCTGGCCGACACCGCGATGCCACGCAGGATGCGCAGCCTGTCTTCGGGCTGGCTCTCCATCTGCGGCCCGGCCACAGCCACCCGAAGGACGCCGCCCTCCTCCTCCAGCAGCCCCCATCCCCATGGAATCTCACGTCGCTTGATCAGGCCAACGGGCGCAGCCAGCAGCAGCAGGTCCGCGGCCCGCCACCAGGCCATCTTCGCGAACTTGCAGCGGCCACCCAGGCGCTGGTCAATCGCCACCAACTCCAGCGAGAGCCTGCGGACCCTCGATGCAACGTCGTCAAGTGTCGTCCCCCGCAGATCGAAGAGCATGGGATCACTGCGAGTCGCCCGCCTGAGCGGCCTGCCCGGCGAGGCGTTGAGTTCCCGCAACATGCTCACCACCCTCGCCCGCCTGCCGAGCAATCTCGCCCCCCGACCCCCGTCCCGCGCAAAGTCCGCCCGGCTCACCTTGCACTCGATCAAACAGGTCCGCGGGGAACATCGCAGCGGCACGCCCCGCCGGTCCAACCGGCGATCCGTCCATCCCGCCATGTCCGCCCGGAATCCCCCCGCTCGAAGTCCGACTTCCGCGCCCACCGCCACATAGCCCTGGCCCCGAAGCCAACCCGCGGACAGCCGCTTGAGACGTTGATGGTGGTTCGACTCGGCCATGCTTTCGAATGCCCTCTCGACCATCGCCCGCCCTGACCGACAATACACTACCGCCATGCAAACCTCGCACACCATCGCGCTGATCCGCGATGTCTTCCATGACGCGACCGGGCCGGACCGACTCCGAGGTCGCCTCGAAGAAGCACGCGCCGCTGGCGCCTCGCTTGCCGTCCTTCCCGAACTGGCGATGTTGCCGTGGGTCCCTGCAACGAAGCAGACGCGGGACGAGGATGCCGAGCCGCCGCTGGGCCCTCGACACCAACTGCAGGCGTCCATTGCCGCCGAGTGCGGCATCGGCCTGCTCGGCGGGGCCATCGTCCGCGACGATCAGGGACGCCGGTTCAATACCGCCCTGCTCTTCGGCCCCGACGGCGCGTTCCTCCATGCCTATCGCAAGATCCATATTCCGGATGAGCCGGGGTTCTGGGAGGCGGACCACTATCAGGCCAGCGACGCCGTCCCGACACCGATCGATGCATTTGGAATGCGACTGGGGTGCCAGATCTGCAGCGATAACAACCGGCCGTTCGGAAGTCATATTCTTGGAGCCCAAGGCGCGCACGCGATTCTTGTGCCGCGATCCTCCGAGACCAGCACCTACGCCAAGTGGCGGCTGATTTTCCAGGCCAATGCGCTGACGAGCGGATGCTGGGTGCTCTCTGTCAATCGCCCCGGCCCCGAAGCGGATGTCGCCATCGGCGGCCCGAGCATTGCCGTGGCGCCCGACGGCACCGTCGTGCTCGAATCAGAGAACGCGGTGGCCCTCGTCACGATGGACACCGGCTCAGTCGATCGGGCCCGCGCCGACTATCCGGGGTACCTCGCCTTCCCGACCGACCTCTACGCCCGCGCCTGGGCCACGGTGCCAGCCCGCCCAGCCCACGGCCCCATTGCGACTCCCTGACCACCACCAATCCGCCTCCAGGAGGTGCTCCATGAACCCAAGTGATCACATCGCGACGCTGCACAGGCGGCTCGGGCAGATCGAAGCCGACCACGCCCGACTCCGACGGAGAACCCGGTGGCTGCAGGTCGGGTGCCTGACCGCCGCTGGGCTGGTCGTACTCCTGGCAGCCTCCGACATCACGCGGGTTGACACGCTGCGAGCACACCGGCTTGAAATCATCGACGCAGACGGGCACGTCGTCCTCGCCGCTTCGGGACGGGCGGCCGGCGGGCAACTGGACCTCTGGTCACCCGACGGCGCCAACCTCATCCGCATGGGTGCCAACCAGAGTGGAGGTGACCTCGCCGTCTGGAACACCCGCGGAGCCAACGTCGCTGGCGTGTGGGCCACCGCGGACGGCGGCGAGTTCGGCGCCTGGAACTCCAACGGAAAGCGGGCCGCGACCATGGCCGCCACACCAACCGGCGGTCACGTGGCCATCGCCGAACGCAGCGGCGCGCCGCAGATTCAACTCAACGCTGGCGAGTCACCCGCCATTCGCCTGCTGGATGAGCACGGCGAACGCGCTCGAATCGAGCCCGGGCTGGCCGTCCTCAGCGGCGACGATGGCGCCGCCCGCGTCACGCTCTCGAGCCTCGCCCAGGGACCGCCCCTGCTCCTCACCGCCCCCGGAACCCCTGCCGCCAGCGGCCCGCACCAGATCGCCGCGGCGTTCACAGCCGACGGTGGACTCGTCACGATCACCTCGGATACCGCCGCAGCGACAATCACCGGCCACTCGATGGAACTCTCGCAAGCTGGCACGCGCACTTCACTACACGCCTCCGAAGGCGGCGGTGCGTGGCGCGCCGGCGAAGGGGCACTGCAGCTCTCAGGAGCCGATCTGGCACTCACGCACCACGGCGAGACGCTGCTGCGAACCACCGCCGTCGACGGGGAAGTCTCACTGCAACTCACCGCGCCCGATGGCTCCGCCGCGATCCGCGCCGGCGCCGCCGCGTCGCTGGATCTTCACGGCCCCGAGGCATCGATTCATCTGACAGGACAGGCGACCGAGTCCGTCGCCATTGCCAGCGGCGCCACCATGCCAATCCTCAGCACCTCCGACGATGCGATCTCGATGTACGCCTCGGGCGGGGCTGGCAGGGTCGTGCTCGGCAGCGGCGAGGGCGGGCAGGTTCGGCTCACGGGGGGCACCGATGGCATGCGCCCAGCCGTGGACATTCTCGCTGCGGACCGCACCCGAATCGCGACGCTCTCCAGCACCGGCTCGGGACTGGGCATGCTTGCAGTCGCGGATGCCAGCGGTGCGCCGGTCGGCCTCCTGCACGCCGCGGAGCAGGGCCGAGCCCGGCTCGCCGTGCACGGTCGGGGTGGGTCCGCGGTCGCAACCGCCGCCGCTGACGGCACACCCGAGTTCGCGCTGATCAGCACCGACGGGCGAACGAGGGCCGCGCTCGCAGCAACGGCGCGTGGGGGCGCACTCAATCTCATGAACTCCGATGGAACGCCAGTCGTTCTGGCCGGGATCACCGCCGACGGACCGGGCGGCGCTGCCGCTTTTCAAAATGGCAACGGGGACACCGTCGTGGCCGCGGGCAGCACCCACGACAACACGGGTCGAATCGTCGTGACCGAGTAAGGGGCGGTCAGGGCGTCAAGTCGACGTGCACATCCCCGTTATCCGAAATGCGGGCGATTGAGAGTTCCTCGAGCGCCGCGAGCGCCGCGTCCTGCTCCGCCCGCTTTTTGTTCGGACCCCACCTCGGCGGAAACGCCCGCCCTGCAATCGCCACCGAAACCTCGAAGCACTTGGCGTGGTCCGGCCCCTTCTCATCGAGCACGCTGTAGACGGGCGTCGAAGCGAAGTCCTGCTGGGCGACCTGCTGAAGCACGCTCTTGAAGTTGTGATGATGCCCCGACGCAACAGCCTGTTCGATGCGCTCGCGGAGCGCCGCGAGGATGAAGTCCTCCGCCACCTCCAGACCGCCGTCTACATACAACGCCCCGATCACCGACTCCCATACCGCCGCGGCCACGGACGAGGGCAACTCCCGCGCCGCGGCCATGCCCTTGCCCAGTACCAGCAGTTGATCGAGCCCGAGTCGCCTCGCCTCCTCGGCGCATACCCGGCGGCTGACCACCGCCGACTTGACCTTGGTCATGTCGCCTTCCAGAAGATCGGGGAAGTTGCGATGCAAGTGCTGGCATACGACGAGCCCCAGCACCGAGTCGCCCAGAAACTCCAGCCGTTCATTGCTCTCATGCCGCGTGGCAGCGGTTGACGCGTGCGTCAAAGCACGGTTGAGGATCGAGCGATCGGCGAAGTCGTACTCCAGCAGATCCTCTGCGCGGTCCAATGTGGCATCGTCCATTCGGGCGACGGCTCCTCGCGACCCCGGAGTCACCGCTCCCGGCCCGATGCCCCTGCGGAGGAATCGCGGCCACGGCAACGCTGTGGATGAGCGAAAACACGGCGTTTCCGCCTTCTCGCCACGCGAGGACGGGGTGGCCCACTCCGGAGGCCCGCCCGCCCGCCCGCGGCTCGCTCAATGTACCACCCACGATTCGGCCAGGCCAGCAGAAAGCGGCTCACCTCGCCTCCTCCGTGCCCGATCTGCCTCGAACTTGGAACAACCGGGCGTATGTGCTAGACTCCGCGATCCCCCCGGAATGCCCGGGACCTCACTCGGCCCCCAGTACGGAAGACCACGTCATGGCGATGCACTATCCCCGCCGCGTCAGCAAGATCAAGCGGGCCCGCCAGTTCGGTTTCAGGGCTCGAATGAAGACCAAGGCCGGTCGCAAACTCATCAACCGCAAACGGGCCCTGGGACGTCGACTCACCCCCGACATGTGATCGCCGCCCAATCCCGGCGGACCCTACGCGATGACTGCCGCAATCGCCTCGGCGACCTCGGCGATCGAACCGTCCCCGTCGACCTCAAGGTCCGCTGCGGCGGCGTACAGGCTCGCCCGCGATTCCGCGACGCCCACGGATTCCTGCACCGGATCGCCTCCAGTCAGCGACGGCCTGTCTCCGAGGTCCACCGCGAGCCGAGCAGCAAGCACTTCAGGCGTACACCGCAACCAGACCGTTGTCACCCCGCCCTCGCCGCGGGCACGCTGCAGGACCACCCGCGGTGGGTCGACGCAGGGCACGCCGCCTCCCGTCGCAATGATTGCCCGGGGCGTGCGGATCGCGTCCTCAAGCGCCGCCGCTTCGGCCTGACGCCATGCGTGCTCGCCAGCCTGCTCAAACACGTCGCTCACCCGCTCAAGTCCAGTGAGCGCCAACGCGGCCTCGTCGAGATCGACCAATGGTCGCCCCAGCAACGTGGCCAGCACCGACCCCACAGCGGTCTTTCCCGAACCCCTGGCACCAATCAGCAGGATGACACTCACCGGCAGCCACCCTGCCGCAATCTGGCCGACGCCACCGCGCAGGGATCTGCCATTCCAAAACCGAAGGTGGCGGGAGCGGTACGCATGGACCGATTCATGATACGCCCCCGACGCCCGAATCCGTCCTCACCGTACCTCGGAGCCCCTCGCCCGTGAGCACCGCGCTTGGAATCATCGACGCCGTCATTCTGGGCATCGTGGAAGGTGTCACGGAATACCTTCCGATCAGTTCAACCGGGCACCTCGTGCTGGCCCGCTCGTTGCTCGGACTGGACAGCCCGGAGGACGTCCGCCGCAACGTCGATGCACTGCTGATCGTCATCCAGGGTGGTGCCATTCTGGCCGTGCTCGGACTGTACCGCAGCGCCGTCGGCCGGATGATCCTCGGCCTCCTCGGGAAGGACCGGCAAGGGCTCGTGCTCCTGCGCAACATCGTGATCGCCTTTCTTCCCGCCATGGTCCTCGGGCCACTGCTCGACTCATGGATCGAGCAGCGGCTCATGCACATCGGACCGGTCCTGCTGGCACTCGCCCTCGGTGGCGTCATCATGATTCTGGCCGATCGACGGTTTCGCAGCGACGCGGAACACGACACCGACCGAACCGGCGCCGATCTCTCGGCCCTCGCTGCGCTCCAGATCGGACTGCTCCAGTGCGTCGCCATGTGGCCCGGAACCAGCCGGTCCATGGTGACGATTCTCGGTGGCATGATGGTCGGGCTCCGACCCGCCCGCGCCGCGGAGTTCTCGTTTCTGCTCGGCCTGCCGACGCTCGGCGGCGCCACCGTCTACAAACTCGCAGGCAATCTGCTCGGCGACGAGCCCAACATGTTCGCGGTGCTCGGGTGGATGCCGGTCACGGTCGGCATCATCGTCGCCACGATCTCGGCCGCGCTCGCCATCCGATGGCTCGTCGGATACCTCACCACACACGGGCTGGCAGTATTTGGTTGGTACCGGATCGTGCTGGCGGCGGTGCTGCTCGCCCTGGCCATCGGCGGCGTCGTTTCGATCGCTCCGGACGAACAGACCGGTCAGTCGGCTGACGCAGCGTCGAGCGTCGTCGACACGAAAGCCTTGCCATCGGATCCAACCAGGACGTGACGTGCCGCGTTGTCATCGCGGAGGGTCGCCATGAAGACGACGCCTTCGGGAAGGGTGCCGACCGGCGTCACCAGCGGTTCAACCGCAGGGAACGGGCCCCCTCCTTCGATCAGTTCCCACTGGCCCTCCCGCCTTCTCGCCAAGGTGTAGAACACTTCCTGATCGACTGAACTCACCGTCACCATCCAGCCCCACTGGCTGCCGGAAGCATCGACGACGGGCCGCTGGATCGCTGAGACGGGCCGGGGCCACAGCGTGCCACCAAGCGCCCAGGCGAGCAGCGCAGCCATCACCACGAACACGATGGTTCGTACAACGAGGCTTCGAAGTCCCAGCGCCACCTGACCCATGCCCACAAGGTAGCAGGCAGAGGCTGGCTACCCCGTCAGCACCTCCACCAATCGCTGCTCATCCCACACTTCCACGCCAAGTGATGCTGCCTTGGCAAGTTTCGACCCGGCCTTCTCTCCGGCGATCACCAGATCCGTCCTGGCGCTCACCGATCCGCTGACTGTGGCGCCAAGCCGCTCGAGCCGCTCGGTCAACTCGCGGCGACCAAACTGCCTCAGCGTCCCGGTCAGCACGACCTTCCGCCCGGCCCACATGGAGTCTGCTGCCTGCCGCTCGCCACTGCTGAGATCGACCCCCGCCTCAGCCAGCCGCCCAAACACGTCCGCCCCAACCGTGGAGTGCAGGAACCCGTACAGAATGCCGGCAGTGATGTCGCCGAAGTCGGGAAGATCCGCCAGGTCGGCTTCGCTCGCCGCGATCATCGCGTCAACGTCGTCAAAGTGCGCCGCGAGCACCCGGGCCGCGGCACGTCCCACCTGCCGAATGCCGACCGCAGCGACGAGCCGCGCCATGCCCCGGTCTCGGCTGGCGTCGATCGCCGCGATCAGGTTTGCTGCGGACTGCGCGCCGAATCGCTCCAGGGGTTCCAGGTCCTCAACCCGTAGTCGATACAGGTCAGCAAAGTGCGACACGAGCCCGGCTTCAACAAGTTGGTCCACGACCTTCTCCCCCAGGCCGTCGATGTCCATCTGCCCTCGCCCGGCGAACCACGCAATCCGTTCACGTACCTGCGCGGGGCACTCCGGGTTGAGGCAGAACCATCGTGGCCCCTCCGGCCCCACCGGGCCCCCGCAGGATGGGCAGGCCGAGGGTGGCTCGATGAGCGCCTCGTCGCCCGTTCGCGCCTCGGCAACCGCGGCGACCACCTGGGGAATGATCTCACCGGCCTTCTCGACCACGATCTGGTCTCCGACCCGGATGTCCTTGCGGTGAATCTCCTCGATGTTGTGCAGCGTCGCGTGCGTCACCGTCGTGCCCGCCAACCGAATCGGCGCCATGGTGGCACGGGGCGTCAACGTGCCATTCCGGCCGACCTGCCAGTCCACTCGTTCGAGCGTCGTTCGGCCCTGCTCCGCGGGGTACTTGAACGCGATGCACCATCGCGGCGCCTTGCTGGTCGATCCGAGTTCCGCCTGCAGATCGAACCGATCCACCCGGATGACCATGCCGTCGACCCCGTACCCCAGATCGCCGATTTCGCCGGCAAACGACTCGATGATGCGCAGCACCGCGTTGATGTCGCTACCTGTCAGAAGGCGATTGCCAGTGGGAATGCCGAGTTCCTTGATCGCGACTTGCATTGCGGCATAGCCCTCGGCGTTGAGTCCATCGGCCGCGCCTCGGCCATGCGCTGAGAACGAGAGTTGGCGTGTGGCCACAATGCCGGTGTCGAGGGACTTGAGCGTTCCCGCCGTCAGATTGCGCGCATTGGCAAACAGCGGCTCGCCAGACGCCTCCCGTTGGGCATTGACGGCCTCAAACACGGCGTTCGGCATATAGATCTCGCCCCGCACTTCAAGCAGGGCCGGCGCAGCCCCGGCAAGCCGCACGGGAATGTCACGAATTCGCTTCGCCTGAGCGGTGATGTCATCACCGATCCTGCCGTCGCCCCGGGTCACGGCTCGAACCAGTTTGCCCCGCTCGTAGCGAAGTGACACCGCGACACCGTCGATCTTGGGATCGCACGTCAGGTCCGGTTGCACGCCCCCGAGCATGCGTACGACTCGCCCGTGCCAGTCCAGGACATCCTCGGCAGAGTAGGTATTGTCGATCGACTGCATCGGAACGGTGTGCTCGACCGACTCAAAGCCCTCAATCGCGCGACCACCCACGGTCCGCGTGGGCGAGTCGGGATCCCAACACTCCGGGTGCCGCGCCTCGAGATGCTCGAGTTCCTCCAGTCTCCCGTCGAAGTCTCGATCCGACATGATCGGGTCGGCGTGCTGGTAGTAGGCCTCGTTCGCCTGACGAAGCAGCGTCCGCAACGCCTTGATTCGTTCGACCTCCGATGACGCGGGCATGTCCGGATCGTACACGGCTGCGGCTACCATGCCCGCCGATGCACCGGCGACTTTCCATGCTCTTCACCGTCCTGCTGCTGACGGGTCCATCGGTGGCGGACCTGCAGAAGCAGATCGAGTCGCTCATCGCCGAGGCGGGATTCACAGCCAAAGAGGTGTCCGTCGCGATCCGCGACTGCGACCGCGACATGCTGGTTTGTGCGGTCGCCGCCTCGACACCAAGGACGCCTGCCAGCAACGAGAAACTGCTCACGAGCAGCGTGGCCGCACGGATCCTCGGAGGCGATTTCCAATTCGAGACGAGGCTCCTGCGGCGAAACGACGACCTGGTCGTCGATGCGGACGGGGACCCGGGATTCGGAGACGACGCCCTCCTCAAGACGATGTCCTGGCCAGACGGGCGGCGCGTGCGGCCCACGGACCTGCTGGACATCTGGGCGGGGTGGGTTCGCGAATCGGGGATGACCCGGGTCGAGACCCTGCTCGTCGATGACCGGGTGTTTGATCGCGACCACGTGCCGGCTGACTGGCCTCGCGAGCAGCTTCACATGCGGTACTGCGCCCCGGTCGCCGGATTGAACTTCAGTTGCAACACGATGTGCTTCCTCCCGGTCCCCGCAGGCAAGGGGGTCGACGCCAGCAACGCATGGCCCCCATGGAGCGGCATCCGGATCGTCAATTCGATGAAGCGAGGACTCAAGGGGCGGGACAAGCACACGATCCGCGCCGACCGCCGCGTGGGCGAGGACACCATCACATTGTCGGGAACCGTACCGATTCCCACGCAGTCGCCGATCGAGATCACCATCGAGAAACCCTCCCTGCGATTCGGACTCATGCTCGCCGAACGGCTGAAACTTCAGGGCGTTGACGTCGGCGAGGTGCGGCTCGCCGCAGCAGCCGATCCGCCCGCAGCCGGAACCGCCATCGCGCCACCCTTCGTCACACCCATCGCCACGGTCCTGCGGCGGTGCAATCACGACAGTTACAACCTCTACGCCGAAGCCTTACTCAAGCGACTCGCGCATGAAGTCACGGGCCGCCCGGGATCATTCGCGGACGGCAGCCGCATCGTGACCAGTACGGTTGAACGAGCTGCCGGAAGCCAGACCGGGCTTCGCGTGGCCGATGGAAGTGGGATGAGCCGACTCAACAGCGTGTCGGCCAGAACCATGACGACATGGCTATGCACCTTTGATCACACCGATCAGGATGACGCGGCGTTCATCGACTCACTGCCCGGCCCGGGAGAGGGCACACTGGAGCGACGATTCAAGAACGTCGACCTGGGCAAGGCAATCGTTCGGGCAAAGAGCGGCTACATCCGCAGCGTGTGCACGTTGAGTGGCTACGTCGTCTGCCCGAGCGGTGAGCGATTCGCGTTCAGCATTCTGGTCAACGACACCAATCGGATTCGCCCTGCCAAGAGGCTGCAGGAACGCATCGTGTCGCTGCTCGCCACCGGCGGGTGCGATCAGGATCCGTGATCGGGCTCGCCGCCCTCGATGATCTTCAGCAGGTGCTTCCACTCGCCGGGGGTGTACCCATCCGCCCGACTCACGACAACACCCTCGGGATTGACCAGTACGGTGACGGGAATGCCGAGCAACCCCCACTCCCGAACATCGTCGGCGTCCACAGCCAGCAGCGAGGGGAATCCATACCCGGCCTTTTCCCAGTAGGTGCGAATGCGATCGAGCCTGGGCTCGGCCGGACCCGCTCCATCGAGCACATTGACCGCGTAGATTCGAACATCCCCGCCGTTGCGGCCGGTCGCTTCCCACAGCCTCTGAATCTCCGGCAGCCCCTGCTTGCAGGGGGTGCACCACGAAGCCCAGAAGTCGACGACGACCCACTTGCCTGCAAGCGACTGCGAGTCCACGACGCCCCCGTCGCTTGAGGGCATGGAGAAGGCCGGCATTGGTTCACCGGGGTCGACGTGCGGGCGATCCGAAGTCGCCGTCAGCAAGCCGGCCACATCGGGCACGGTCGTCCGCCCACCGAGCGGAATGCCCGGCGCCAGGTCACTGGTCCCGATCGGACTGATGGCGTACTTCGAGACCATGCGTACGGGCGTCTGCACGGGCCCGTCGATCCGCGTACCGCTCCCTTCGGCCGCCAGCGGGAACATTGTCGTCGGATCGATCCGCAGAAACCCGAAACCGATCGGCCCCTCGAATGTGATGTGAATCTCCCCCTCTTCCTCGACCCGCGCCGTCGGCCGGACCGGTGTGCCGAGCACATCACCAAACAGCAGGTCCGCCCACTCACGCCATGCTGCGTCTGTTCGCATGAGCAGTTCGGGTGGAAGTGACCCGTAATCGCCCAGCGCCTGCCTGACCGACTCGGCCAGTGTGGCACCCGACGTGGGAACGTCGATGACTCGATCGTCCACCTGTCCGAGCAGGCCGCGAAGCTGGCCGTCCTCAACTGTCATTCTGAACCCCGTGCCGGTCCAGTCGAATCGGTCTGCGGGGCCGATGTCCATCGTCTCGTCCAGCGACAGTTCCTGCTGGCCTCGCTTCATCGTCTTGGCAACTGAAACACGAAGCGCTGCCGGCGAGACAAGGGCCGCGTGCATGCGTTCGAGATCCGCTTCGGCGGCCGTCGATACGACCATCGCATCGGACGTGGAGTCCGCCTCCGCAGAGGTGCCTTGCGAATCACCGCAACCCGTGAGCCATGACGTTCCCACCGCTGCCAGAATCACACTCAGACGCTTCAACTTCCATCCTCCAACCCCGGTCCCGGCACGTCGTGCTCACCTTGAAGCGATCCTCGCGCCATCACCCGGCATCGTGTATCCAGCGGGCCAGCCTCATCGATGTGCCGCTGCAGCAACTCCGTCATGGTACACCGCAGGACTGGATGGACGAGATCCGGGCACAACTCAACCAGCGGCACGAGCACAAACGCCCGCTGATGCATGCGGGGATGCGGCAGCGTCAGACCCGGCAGGTCTTCGCAGCGATCACCATACAGGAGCAGATCAAGATCGATGACCCGTGGACCGCGTGGCACAACGTCGCCACTGCGATCGCGCCCCATCTCAGCCTCGACGGACAACATCGCCTCGAGCAGGCGAACCGGCTCCAGACTCGTACGAACCACCGCCACGGCATTGACGAAGTCCGGCTGGTCTTCGACATCGACCGCCGTACTCTCCAGGAGCGTGCTGGTTCGCGCAATCTCCACTCCGGCGCAGGCATCCAGTCGCTCCAACGCTTCGAAGAGTGCAACCGCGCGAGCGCCGAGATTCGATCCCATACCGATATAGGCCGTCGTCGTCACGAAGGCACCTCCCATTGCAGCGGCGCATCGATGTCGGCTGCCCGCCACCGCGCCCACTGGAGGGCCGCGTCGACGGTCGCACGACGGACGAGGCCGCGATCACCCGGCGGCCGGATCAGTCTGGCGTCAACGGCACCCTCGCAGGCCAGCCCGATCCACACGGTCCCGACTGGTTTGGCTTCGCTTCCCCCGTCAGGCCCGGCAATGCCGCTGACGGCCACCGCGAGGTCGGCTCCGGATCGCCCCAGAGCCCCCTCCGCCATCGCCCGCACCACTTCGGCACTCACCGCCCCCGGGCCACTCCGGCTGAGCAAGGACGCAGGCACGCCCAGTTGATCCCGTTTCATCTCGTTGGTGTAGGTCACCCACCCGCCTGCGTACCACCCGCTGGACCCCGACTGCGATGTCACCGCCGCCCCCACGCCGCCGCCCGTGCATGACTCCGCAGTGGCCAACACCCAGCCGCGTTGGACCAGGCACCGCCCCAGGACCTCGGGCAGGCTCCTCAGACCGGAGTCAAACGACCACGGCGCGAGCCTCGCTCGCACGTCGCAGGCGGCCGCCTCCATGGCATCCTGGTCGAGGTCCCCGGCGGGATCCTCCACCGACACCCGAACGAGCCCGCGGCCGACACGAATACCCAGCCGCGGTCGCCGCTCACGATCGAGAAGATCGCCAAGCCGATCCGCCGCCTCGACCTCGGTCAATCCGGCAGCGATCACCTCAGTCGGCGGCGTTCGCAGCCGCGTCATCACACAGAGATCCGGACGGACGTGCCGTCGCCACATCGACTGCATCTCGGTCTGCGGTCCGGGGAGCATGTAGATCCGCGATCCGTCTACCGTCAACGCGATGCCGGGCGCCGTACCTCGGTCGTTGGACATGAACGAGGCTGAGGGCGGACGCTTCGCAACGGCTTCACGCGCTTCGGTCGTCGGCAGTCCAGCAGCGGCGCACCACGCCCGCACGTCCTCCATGGCGGCCACGTCATCGACCAGGCGGCCGCGATCACTGAGATCGGCCGCTGCGTAGCGGGTGAGATCATCAGGCGTAGGCCCCAAGCCGCCCGTCACAAGCACAACGTCTGTCCTGTGGACGCACTGCTGCAGGGCCGAGACAATCGCCTCGCGGCAGTCGCCCACGGTCATTCGCATCGCAGTACGCCCACCAAGGCTGCTCACTTCGGAGGACAGGAATGCCGCGTTGGTATCCAGAATCCTGCCGCCAAGCAACTCATCGCCGATCGAGACAACCGCGACGTTCACGGCGTGCCCGACTTGCCAGTCACCGCATTGAAGCGGTCTCTGAAGTAGGCTCCCGCGTGGCGGCGAAAGGCCGTGGCGGGGTCGGCCTGCTCATGCCAGAGGGCCTCACTGGACCAGCCGCCGCGAAGCCACCCGCGTTTCACCACGCTGCGGCCCTCGGGCGTGTCGAGTGACCACACCACGCCGTCCGGCGCCGTGATCTCGGGCATGGCGTCGAAGGCCTCAAGCATGGCGGCCAGTTCCGGATCGTCGACATCCTCGGCCGACACGATCCCGGTTGCATCCTGGGGGTAGGCCGGGTGCGTCGTGATCGCGGCCCATGCCTCACGGAGCCGATCCCGCTCGTCCATCGCCATCGCCTGCATCAGCGGGGCGATGAACGCCCGCATTGCCCGATCAGCATGCTCCGGCTCGGCGGCGTTGGCGAACGGATCCACCTGGTCGACAAAGCGGTCGAAGTGATCGGCATACATGGACGCACGCGCCGGCAGTCGCCGCAACGCAAATCGCCGCGGTCCCAATCCGCCCGGCTCGCGGGCGCCGGGGGAGAATTGCCACAAGGCCTGCCCCTCCTCCGAAAGCGTGAACTCGATGAACCTCGCAGCCAGTTCGGGATCCGGTGGGTTGGCGAGCATCGAGATCGGGTCGGGGTCAAGCGTCGTCTCTCCCGGCGGATCGACATAGACGAGCCGCCCGGCGGCGCCATGGTCTGCCAGCGCCTGCTGCTGGTACCGTCCAAAGAAGTCGATGCACACACCCATGGCTGCGTCACCAGCCGCCACATCGGTCGGCCCGCGAAGCGAGGAGGCTGAAAACGTACGCGCGTTCGCTGCCGCCCTTCGGAGGATCCGCCATCCGGGCGTCCACCCAAGACGGCTGAGAATCGTCTCGAATGCGGTCGTCACCGATCCCGACTGCGCGGGATTGACCATCGACACCGCCGAACGCAAGCGGGGGTCCGCCAGATCGGCCCACGAGTCGGGCCGTTCGATGCCCCGAACGGCCAACTCGTCGCTGTTGGCGACAAGACCGAAGCTGGAGAGCGCGGTGCCGAACCATCGGCCGTCCGGATCCCACAGCGCCGTACCGGCCACTTCACGCCGTCCATAAATCTCGGGCAGCGTAGCCAGGTCGATCGGCGGCACGTCGCTGATGCCGGCGGCGGCCTCGATGGTGAAGGTCCCGCCGGGATCGGAGGTCACGGCCGCTTCAACGACGCCCACGGCGGCTCGACCCGCGTTCAGCGCGGACTCCGGATCCACCACGCCGATGCCTGCAAGCCAGTCAAGCGCCTCCGCCCGGCTCAGTCCGGCAATCACCCTGGTCGCGCCTCCCTTGAGCCGCCCATGCTCGTACGAGCCGCCGCCGAAGACGAGGTCCGCATCCCCGCCCGGCGCTCGCCCCTGGTCCATCGCGGCGCTCCACTGGGCGATGAGCATGCGGCGAATCTCGCTGGTACCGCCCGGGACACTCCAGACCACGTCTACCGGTTCCCCGAACGTGCGCTCATGCCAGGACTCGAAGGCGTGCTCGAACTCGTAGCGAATCTGCTCGTTGTGCGGTGTGATGATCACCAGCGTGCGGTCGGCCTCCGACCCGGCCGCGCCTTCGCTTTCGAAGATCAACGGCAGCAGCAGCACCAACAGAAAGAGCACCACCACAGTGGTCTCCTTCCAACCCAACCACATTGGCGTGATTCGTTTCATTGCAGGCCCGCAACCACTCCAGATGCGTCGGACAACGCGCTGGCAGCATCGCGAATGGCGACCAGCCAGTCGTGCCCCGACTTCGGGTCAGCGTAAATGATCGATCGACTCGCCGTGAACAGTGCGCCATGCCCGTCGGGACCGCACAGATCCGCAACGTCCTCCATGCGGCCCCCCTGGGCCCCGATGCCGGGTACCAGACAAATGACCCCCGGCATTCTCGCCCGCAGCGACGCTGCCTCCGCCGGATGCGTCGCCCCGACAACGGCGCCGACATCGCTCCATCCTCCGGGGCCAATCCGAGGGGCGGCGAGCGCGGCGACAATGTCCGCCATTGCCTCCGACACAGTGCGACCGTCCGCAAGCGCCAGTTGCTGGAGTTCTCCAGAGCCGCTGTTGGAAGTACGAACCAATACGAAGACGCCCCCCCGCTCGAGATACGGCTCGACCGTCTCGCCCCCGAGGTAGCCGTTGACCGTCAGCCAATCCGCCCCGTGGCCGGCGCCCCCGAATGCGGCAGCCGCGTAATGCCGGGCGGTGATGCCGATGTCGCCCCGCTTGGCATCGAGGATGACGGGAAGATCACGTTCGCCCGCTGCCCGAATGATGTCGGACACGACGCCGACACCGGCCGCTCCGTATCGCTCGTAACAGGCCGATTGCACCTTCAGGCATGCTGCAATCTCGCTGACCGCATCGACCACGCCAAGGGAAAAGGACCGGATCCGATCGACCGGGTCGGATGCGCCGATGGCGGATGGAAGTCGGTCGAGAACCGGATCCAGCCCAACGCACACGGCGCCCCCGGTACGGTCCATCGAGCGAAGCAACCGCGTCGCGGGGTCGATCGCTCTCTGGACTGTGCTCATGTTCGGCTCCTGTTCCTCGTCTCGCCGCACATGATACCGGCGGCGGGGTGTACCCTCTGTGACATGGAGGCACCGGCACATCTCCATCTGGACCGGCGCACCGGCTTGACCGTCACGTGGTCGGACGGGTCAACCTCCACGTACCCCGTTGCGCACCTGCGTCGGTGGTCTCCATCGGCCGAAGCCGTCCAGACTCGGCGGGAACTGGATCAGAATCCATTGGCGGTCCTGTCGGGAGGTGATGATCCGGACGAACTTGAGGCGACCGACATCGAGCGGGTCGGTCACTATGCCATTCGGATCACATTCAGCGACGGACACCGCACCGGCCTGTACTCGTGGCAGTGGCTGCGATCCATCGCACCCTCCGAATCTCAGGGCAGTCAGCCGTGAGGACCACCTGCATTGAGCGGCTGAGCGAACCGCCGGAATCCATGCCCGATCCACCGCTTCCGGAGGGGGCGAGTCCCTGGTTCGGTCGCATCGCTCCCGGTGAAGATGCCGCCAACAATGTGGTGGCTCATGTCTCAAACGTGGAATACGTCAGGTGGCTCGATCGGGTTGGCCAATTGCACCTTGAAGAACTTGGCTGGCCTGCAGACGCACTGCTCGCATCCGGCGCCATGTGGTTCGTCGCGCGGCACGAGATCGACTACAGACGCGAAGCGACGGCCGGAGAGGTATTGCTGGTCGCCACGTGGGTGCGATCGCTCCGTCGCGTCAAGTCGTGGCGCGACACGATCGTCTGGCGGCCACACGAAGATGGCGAAGTCGTCTGCACCGCCTCGACGCTGTGGGTTCATGTCAATCTCGACACGAGGCGGCCGACACGCCCGCCAACCGAGATGGCCGAGGCGCTCGCACCGCTTGGACGGGATGGCGATTCACCGTGGCGGGAGCGCGCGTGATGCACCTCCTGATGGTGATCGACGCGGCCCGCCTCGACGATGACCGGCGGACCCTGCGAGGCGTTGCTCGAGGCCTCCTCGACGCGTCGATCGAGCAGTCGCACATACTTGGGGCGGAGGATGACACCGCGCCGGTGGAGCCGATCCTCGACAGCGTCGACCCAATCGCCACCGTCATGCCCTCCCGATGGTGGCGGCGGGGCAATCAGGTGGCGATGCTGGTTGATCGAATCGAGAACCAACCCGTCGAAGCGATCTTCTGGAGCGGTGATGCTGCCGCCCTGCTGGCTCGCGATCTTGCCGCCCATCTGGAAGTGCCGCTGATCGCCGACACATGGCGGCTCGATCAGGTCCAGCATGCTCGGAGAACCCCGTGGGTCGATACCTGGGTAGCGCGAACGGAACGTATCGGCAATCTGCTCCGGGAGGTCCTCAAGCACGGCACCGTCGTCACGGCCCGACCCCCGGTCGACCTCAACGCGATGACACGACTCCCCGATACCAGACCCTCGATGGTCATCCTCGATCCGGGGGGCCCGCCGCGCGAAGCCCAGTATCTGGTTGGGGCACTGGGCCGCGTCATTGAGCAGCGGCCCGACCTTGAGGTGTTCGTGGAGTTGCGAAGCGGCGCATCACATCGACTGTGGCAGATGCTCCAGAAGTCGGGACTTCTCGACACCGTGACCGTGCTTGATCACGTCGGCGCGCTGGTCCCGCTGGTGGCCAAAGCATCCGTCGTGGTCGCACCTGCGCCGCAGGGGCCCGCGCGAAGTCTCATTCCCCTGTCGATGTGCGGAGGCGCCGCCGTCGTCGCAGCATCGACTGCGTGCGACGAGTTGTTGATTCACAACGAGACCGCGTTGGTGCTCGGGCCGGGCGACGCCGACACCTGGGCCGCGGCCCTCGGTGCGCTCCTCTCAGACCCGCCGCTTCGGCAGCGGCTCGCCCGGACAGGCCGATCACGCGCCACCGATGCCTGCCGTGAGGAAACCGCCCTTGCGGCCTGGATCACGGCGATCACATCATCGACGGAATCTGCGCGGTAGGGCTATCTCGTTGTCAGCACATGAGCAAGGGCCTGAAGAGGCCCGAAGACGCCTTGCGGCGCGCATGGAAAGTTCATCGCAACCCGCACAATCGGCCGAACAAGCATGACGGCACCTGAAGTACAGCCAACGTTGCGTTTCAGGGATCTTTCTCCCCTCCCCCCCGTCTCGGCCTCGTGTCGGGACGGGGGTCTTTGACATCGCACGGCGCGGGGACGCTTCCGCCTTCCGGTGGCCTACACGCAGGCAGGCCGCATCATGTCCGCGAGAATCGAGAGCCCCGCTTCCAACTTCTCGTCGGGACAGGCGAAGCTGATGCGGAGATGCGTGTCGCGATCGCTGAACACGTTGCCCGGAATCACCACGACGTTGTGCTTGATCGCCTCCTCGCAGAATCGGGTGGCGGTCATGCCGAGATGCTCGGGCACCTTGACGAACCCATAAAACGCGCCGCAGCAATCCGAGACGTCGGCAACCTCCGCGAAGGCCTCGCGAAGAAGATCCCGGCGACGCTCAAATGCATCGACCACGCCAGACATATCGACGTCGAAGGCGCCAACCAGGCCGGCCTGCGAGATCGACGGCGCACATACGAACGAGTACTGCTGGAACTTGGCCATCTCAGCGATGAGCCACGATGGTCCCGCGGCGTATCCCATACGCCACCCCGTGCAACCGTAGGTCTTTCCAAACCCACGCACAAGCAGCATGTTCTCGGTATACCGCGCAGGGCTCGGGCAGGTCCCCGAGGCACCCAGGCCGTCCCGGTAGGTGAACAGGTCGTAAATCTCATCGGCGATCAGCATGACGCCACGCGATTCGCACAGGTCGGCCAGATCTCTGAGCTCGTCATCTCGAAGCACGACTCCGGTCGGGTTGGCCGGAGAGTTCACAAGCACCACTTTGGTTCGGTCGGTGATCAGCGGCTCCACCCGATCGGCCGTCATTCGAAAGTCGGGGTAGGTGTCGCACGTCACCATCGTCGCGCCGGTCATCGGGCCGAGCGCCGGATAGACCACGAAGTACGGATCCGGGATGATTGCCTCGCACCCGGATTCGCAGAGCACCAGCATGGCCAGAAGCAGGCCGCCGCTGGTCCCGCTCGTCACGAGCAATTCAAGATTGTCGCCGTCAACGCGCCACCCCGGATCCACCTGGAGATGCGCACTGATGGCGGCTCTGAGGTCATCGGCCCCTCCGGTCAAGGTGTAGCCGTTGCGGCCCTGCTCAATCGCCTCGATCGCGGCGCGGCGGAGCGGCTCGGGGACCTCGAAGTCCGGCTGGCCGATGGAGAGGTTGATCGGGTCCTCGAGCGTCGCGCCCAACTGGAAGGCGCGTCGAATACCGGAACCGTCGACGCAGCGAGCCCGGTCGGTCATCAGTCTTTCTGGCGTGGTCACGATGCCATCTTACAACGGCGGCTCGCGGCGTCCGGCACAACGGCGTCCACCGCCGGCGGAACTCACTCGGTGACTTCGGCCGCGGCCTCTTCGCCGCCAACTTCCTCTTCAGCGGCCTTCTTCGGCTTCTTCGTCACGACGGCCCGATTGCCAACCTTGACAATGCCAATGGGCGAATCGCGTTCGGGATCAAACTCACCGTTCTCGGTGAGCCGCGCGACGCGCTCAGCCCGCTTCAGGACGTTGCGATGCTGGTTCAGCCCGGCGGGCTTCGTTTTCAGGCTGCGATGAAGACTCATGGGGTGTCGCCCTTCAATTGCAAGTACCGATCTGCGAAACTTGTCCGCCGCCCGGATTCTCTCCATCGCCGTCCGACCGATGCAATGCTGGCGTCGAGTTCCTGGAACGCCGGGTCGGTCGCGCGAGCAGACGAGAGCCCTGGCAGGGCAATCACTTTCGCGAGCCGGGCATTGTGCCCCGAAACGACCGCGACATCAAGTCCCTCCTGCCTGCAGAATGCAGCAATCTCCTCTGCGCCCCCCCTCCTGGTCTCGGCAAGCACGAAGTACCACTGCCCGGGAATCCTCGGGTCGCCCTCGGGGGCCTGCGGCAGTGCGGCTGCCCTCACGGGAGGGGGCTCGGGTTCGGCCCCTGCCGGGGTCGGGGAGACGGGTGCCGGGGGGGGCTCCTGAATCACCCCGAGCGGCTGCGGCCGGGCCAGCGGATCCAACCCGACCCTGCCCTGGCCGGCTGCCCTGAGATCCCGCTGGACCTCCTGCACGCCAGCCCCCCGGCCGATCCACCACGCACCGATGACCGTGCCGATGACCACCACCACGCCAACAATGATGAATCCGAAGGGAAGCCGCACGCTGCTGCCGGGCGTGATCCTCGAAGGCGGCAATGACGGGACAGCAGCGTCGTCCGGCTGATCAACCCCCTGACCGGCCCGATCGAGCCGCTGCTGGGCGACCTCATAGAGTGATGGTCTGGAACTTCGTCGTGCCATGATGCAGTCCTCGAGATTCGTTCAGGTACCGATGACGCTCGCCATCGCCAGGCCGTTCGTGTGAGACAGGCTGACGAGCCACGTCGAGATGCCGCGAGCGGTGGCGATCTCCGCAGTGTGCCCGCTGAGCACGATGGTGGGCGCGCCTCCCGCAGCGTGCCTGACTCCGACGTCGGTCCAAGCCGTCCCGCCAGCCCATCCACACCCCAACGCCTTGAATACGGCCTCCTTGGCCGCAAATCGTGCCGCGTATCGCTCTGAGCGGAGTCCCGTCGAACGCTCAGCGTACCGCTGCTCGTCCTCGGTGAAGACCCGTTCAAGAAACCGGCAGCCATGCGATTCCAGCAGCGCCTCGATGCGGTCAATCTCGACAAGATCGATGCCATGGACTCGTTCGGCCATCCGGAAAGTGTATCGCCCGCCGGCGTGCCCTTACTCCAGTGCCCCGGCCGCCCACGCGGACTCCATCGCCTGAAGCGCCTGCCGGGCATTTCCCAATCCCCGCAGATCCGCCACGACGGGCCGATCCTCCGCCGCGACCTCGCACCCGATGCGATACGCGGTGACGTCCAGGCCGCCACCACTGGCAGGTGCCGCCCGGGCCCCACCAACGAGATCACTGAGCCTCGGCACAGCGGCCGGGTCCGCGACCGAAACCACAGGATCCGCTCCTGCGGCCAACCAGCGGGCCGGATCCACACACCGAACCATGCCGGAGGGAAGCGACGTTGGCGGCGGGGCGCATACCGCGAGGCGAACGCCGGACTCGTTCGAAACACGCAGCAGCGCCTCGGCGGTCTGGCTCGACGGTGGATCGCCGGCGAGATCCAGTTCGATGCAGACCGCGACTGCTCCGATCATTGCGGCCAACTGGCACGACTCGCCTACGGCGTCGATCGCCCGCTCGAGGGTTGAGGGGTCTGAGAAGTGCTTCGTGGGAATCCAGAGATCCACCCCGGCGCAGACCAGCCCGTGCCGCCGCAGCGTGAGCGCGAGGTCCCGCCGCGAGGACGCACTCATCGACCGGGGTCGCAGGCCGTGAGACCCCGATGCGGTGAGTTGCACCGCAGCAAAACGTCGCCTCCCCAACTCGGCGAGCACGCGGCGAAGATCACTTCCGAGTTCGGCTGCGGTCGGTGCCAGCGGCGTGACTGGGCGGTCCATTCCCGCCCACTGTATCGACGCGGTACCGTGTTGCCATGGCTACCGCACCGCTGATCGAGACAACCCTTCATGACGGACCTGTTCGGGGCCGCGGCTTCGACCTCCATCCGAGTGGGGGCGCAGACGTGTGCTTTCTCGGCCGCACGCGGGCAGAGACGCATCCGCGACATGGCAGCCTCGTCTGCCTCGACTACGAGGTACACGCCGACATGGCCGAGCAGCAGCTTGCCGATCTCGCCCGGGAAGCGGCAGGCCGGTGGCCCCTGCTCGCCGTCAGAATCCAGCATGCCTCCGGGCGGATTGCACCCGGCGAGGCGAGCGTCGCGATCGAAGTGCTGGCAGGGCATCGCGGCGAAGGCTTCGAGGCATGCCGCTGGCTCATCGACACGCTGAAGATCCGGGTGCCGATCTGGAAGCGTGAAGTCTGGCAGGACGGAACGACCTGGGTGGACGGAACGCCCGTGGACACTGGCTCCTGATGGCCGGGGGCTCAGCCACCGCCGCCCAGCGGGCGCGCGCCATGCGGTTGTACCGGGCGCTTGAGAAAGCGTGGCCGGACGCCGCGTGTGAACTGGTCTGGACGAAACCGCACGAGTTGCTTGTTGCGACGATCCTCTCGGCCCAGAGCACCGACAAGGCGGTCAATGCAGCGTCAACCACGTTGTTCGAGGCATTTCCGACGGCCGAAGCTTTCGCTGCCGCGAGCCCGGCCGATGTCGAACCGCTCATCGCCACGATCGGTCTCTTCCGAAACAAGGCCAGGAGCGTCGTCGAGTCCATGCAGCGGGTCGTCGAGGTCTACGGCGGCGAGGTCCCACCGACGATGGAGGATCTCCTCACCCTGAGGGGCGTGGCCCGCAAGACCGCCAACGTCGTTCTTGGCAACGCGTTTGGCATCAACGAGGGGGTCGTCGTCGACACGCACGTCATGCGACTCTCATGGCGATTCGGACTCACCGACCACGAGGGCAGGGCCGACCGGATCGAGAAGGACCTCATGGCCCGGTTTCCGAGGTCCAGATGGACGATGCTCAGTCACCTGCTCATTTTCCACGGGCGGTACGCGTGCAAGGCGCGGAACTGCACCTGCGGTACCCACGCAGTCTGTCGCCGCTACCGGGTGCCCGGTCGCTGCGCCTGCGATGAGGCCTGATACACCTCTCGAACGACGCCGAAGCCTGCATGCGTGGCGGCATAGGCAACGCCTCCCCCGAGCATCAGGGGCTCGATGCAGATGACCGGTCCATCGATCAGCACACCGAGGCGTCGGACATCAACCCGGTCAGCGTCCTCGTCCCCGCTGCCGAACATGACCACCAGAATGCCATGGTCGTGGCCCAACCAGAAGGCCTCGTCGGTCGCGGCAACGCAACGGAAGCGGCCATCGCCAGGCGGCTGCAGGTGCTGCTGGCCGGAGGGTGACGAGAGGATGGCCGTGCCGTCCTCATCGATGTCGATCGACCATCCCAGCACCGCCGCGTCGGTCCGAGGTGGTTCGATCGGCGTCTCTGGAGGTGGTATCCGTTCCGGATCCCGCCCCACCCGATAGGACCAGAATCCGTCGCCCGATTCGGCAATGATCGCATCCCCGTCGGACATTGCCCGCACCAGACCGGCCGGAACCGGAGTCCACCCGGCCGCAGTCGCGACGGGATCAGCAGCACCGATCTGAACGACACCGCGGCCGAACGACCCGGCTACCGCCAGCCGATCCTCATCGATCCAGTCCGCAGCCTCCATGCCCGGTCTGGGCCAGGACCACATCCGCGCCAGGCCATCGGGCGTCATACCGAAGACGAAGACTCCTTCGTCGGACGCCGCCAACACCCTGCCTTCACGTTGCTCAAGCGTATGAACGCGGCCCGGCACACCGGCGGTCCAGACTTCGGCATCGATCTCCCGGCAGTCTGGTCCCAGGAAGCCAACCAGGGAACCGGTACGCTCATGCCGCGCAAACAGCAGGGCGCCCGTGGGCAGATACCGATGCGCAGTCGCGGGCTTCAGAAGCGAAGCCGTCCCCAGATAGGCGTTCCCGGCCCGCCGGTGAATCCTGCGATCACTGACGTACAACAGTCGCCCATCGTGGTCCACCACAGATGTGATCACGCCCCCTTCCGATCGCGCTACGACATCACCATCAAGCGTGCGGGCGGTTCCCTGTCCCATCGCGACAAAGGTGTCGTCCAATACGGCGAGCGACTCGGGCCAGACGCCGATCGTTCGCGCATCGACGCGTTCGAGCACGTCCGGTCGCCACGGGTCCGCGAGGTCAAGCACAATGACCTCCTCTTCACCCAGAAGCACCGCCATGGAATCGCCGGCGATCTCCATGTCGTTTCCCGCGGCGGCCGTGCCCGGGCGAGCGAGTTCGAGCCACGAGATCTGCCGCCCCAGGTCGTCCAGCACCACCAGATCGGAACCGGTCAACTGGTACCACACCGGCCCGTCGACCCGCAACGTCCGGTGCGTTCCCTCAGTCTGGTGCTCCACGACGATCGCCTCGGTGGCCGGCCTGCTTGAAACGGATGGTTTCCATGTCCGGTTGCAGCCAGTTCCCACGAACACAACGGCCATGAGTAGGATGGTCAGGCGATTCCGCATCGGCGCAGCATACTTCGGACTCAGGAGGAACCCGGTGCCATGACGACCGACCGGCTGGAACAACTGCAGCGGATGCTGGCGGGCGATCCGACCGATGCCTTCTGCCACTATGCCATTGGAATGGAGTATGCCGGACGCGGCGAACACGAGGCGGCGGCAGCGCATCTGGATCAGTCGCTGGCGACGGATCCGGACCAGCCCTATGCCCACTTCCATCGGGCGAGAAGTCTCATGTCCATGGGACTGATCGAGGAGGCCGCCGCCGCGATCGATTCCGGAATCGAGACTGCCGAATCGCTGGGCGAACGCAAGGCCGCGGACGAACTGGCGGACCTTCGGGAATTGCTGCATCGCCGTGGCTGACACAGTTGTCATCACCGCCATCGACGTCGATCCGAGCGAACCGGGCCTGCGACTGGTCATGGCAGGAACGCGACTGCTGGGACGGGTGCAGCGGCAGCTCATCGAGACGACATCGATACGCGTCGGGGACGTCGTCGATGATGCCACCCGCTTCCTCCTCGACGAGGCCCATCGGCTGACCGAGCTCCGACTCAAGGCAATTCGGTCGCTCTCCCGCGCTCCGGCCAGTTCCGCAAGGCTCGCCGAACGGCTCGTCAGAGGCGGCGGAGACCCCGACGATGTTGGCACCGTACTTGGGGCACTTGCGGAGGAGGGCATTCTGGACGACCTTGACACGGCTCGCCGCACGGCGGCTGATGCGCTTCGAAGCGGACCCGTGGGCCGGCGGCGACTGACCGCAGTGCTCCGGAAACGTGGGTTTGAAGCGACCGTCACGGAACACGCCCTCGAAGAAGTCCTCGCCACCCGCGATGCGCACCGGGACGTTCAGGAGGCCACACAGCGGTGCGCCCGGGATCTGCAGTCCCTGCCGCGCGACACCGCAGCCCGGAGGTTGGCTGGCCGCCTCGCCAGGCGGGGATTCGCCGACGAGGATGTTTCTGATGCGGTCGAAGCATGGTTGGCTGAACACGATCAACCGCCGAAGTGACGGTAGTATCACCGCCCATGACGTGCCATTCGCCAGCCCACGCGGACCATCAGGACACGTGGGAGGTGACTCCGGCGGACGTCGCGGGACTGCGAGCGCAGTTTGAGGATCTGCTGATTCTGGACTGCCGCACCGAACTTGAGTACCGCGAGCGTCACGTCCACGACGCCATGCTGATACCGCTTCAGGAGATGAGCATTCGCGCATCCGAATTGGATCACTGGAGGCGGCGGCTCGTTCTCATTTACTGCCGTACGGGCCGCCGCTCACGCATCGTGGCTCGCTACCTCTCCGAGCGCGGCTTCGCCTGCGTACGCTCGGTCGCGGGCGGCATCGAGTCGTGGGAGCAGCACGACCCCGAGGCCTGCGCATGTTGAAGGCTCGCCTGGTGACCGGCCCACTCCTCATCGCCGCGCTCGTGGCGGTGGTGTGGCTCGACCAGTTGCTTGACCCCACATCGATGGACGCAGATGCATGGCCCAGAGGCGTCGGGCTTCTGGCGCTGTGCCTGTTCGTGGTGGGGTTTGCCGGCGCTGAACTGGCGGCGATCGCCCGGCACGCCGGCAGACGTACATCGCCCGTGCTCGTCATTCTCGGCGCGCAGGCCACGCTTCTCGCCACGTGGCTCGGAGGACCGGCATGGACGCTCGTCGCGCTTGCCGCCACATGGTTCGCCTCAATCTGCACCTCCGCGCGGGGCCGGCAGACCGAGGGCGTCCCCGCGGAGGCCGCCGCCACAACCACGATGGTGCTGTACCTCGGGGGCCTTTTGTCGTTCTACCTGCTGCTCCGCCAGGACGTCTCGGCGTGGTGGATCGCTGCCGTCGTCCTGATCACCAAGTCCTGCGACATTGGCGCCTATTTCACGGGGTCGCTCATCGGACGACACAAACTCATTCCGTGGCTCAGTCCAGGGAAGACCGTTGAAGGACTTGCTGGCGGTATCGTGACGGCAATCCTCGTGTCCATGCTGGCCTCGTGGGCATTGCGGGAAACCGGGCACTTGGTGGTTTCCATGCCGTGGGCGGTTCTTCTCGGCGGATCGTTGGCGGTGGCAGGACAGGCAGGCGATCTCTGCATGAGCCTCGTCAAGCGCGATGCCGGCGTCAAGGACAGCGCCGCAATCCTACCGGGCATGGGCGGCATCATGGATGTGCTGGACTCACCGCTCCTGGCCGCACCGGTTGCGTGGGTGATCTTGCACGCAATCATGTGAATCCGCGAGGCATCCTGTTACACTTTACGATCGTTTCCTCGCCTGCCGGAGTACCCCATGACGCTCATTGAAGACCTGCTCGAACTCTTTCACGTCGAGAGACGGCTCCGCAGCCTGCGGAGCCGTGTTGATTCCGCCGAGACCTATCTCGCGGTTCAAACTCGCCAGATGCTGACGCTGCAGGAGCGGCGGGACGAACTGGAGACGCGAAAGCGACAACGCAAGGCACACGCCGCCAATCTCGAGACTGAAGCGGCTGGCATCGATGAGCGAACCGAGAAACTTCGCGAGGAACTCAATGCAGCCTCGAACACGCGGCAGTATCACGCCGTGCTCAACGAGGTCAACAGTCTCAAGGACAAGCGATCTGAAATCGACGAACAGACGCTTGTCGAACTGACCGGCGCAGATCAGATCGATGCTGAATTGACCGAACTCGACGAGAAGATCGCTGAACGACGAACGGTACTCGAGTCCGCCGAAACCGAACTGACGGGCAGGCGGGAGGAGATCAAGGACTCCCTCGCGGAACTTGATTCAGAGCGGGCCGCCAAGGCCGCGAACATTCCGAGTGACACGCAGCAACTCTTCGACGGTCTATCGGAGGACTTTGACGGCGAGGTCATGGCGAGCATCGAACTCATCGACAAACGCCGCCGCGAGTACGCCTGTGACACGTGCAATGTCCACCTCCCCTTCGACATCGTCAACAGAGTGACTGGTCGGCCCGACGAGATCGTTCAGTGCCAGGGATGCCTGCGCATTCTCTATGCAAGCGACAACGCTCGCGAAGCCCTCGTCGGGTAACCAGGCCGCGGGCCCCGCTCACCACCAACCCGTCCCCATCGGTGCTGCCCACCCGGGTACCATGGCTGGCCTCCACCGATGATCTGCCCACGCTGCAATCAGGATGATGACAAGGTCATCGACAGCCGAGGATCCGACGGCGGGCATGTTGTTCGCAGACGCCGCGAATGCCAGGGGTGCGGCTGGCGGTTCACGACCTACGAACGCTGCGAGTCGTCGGGACGGCTGGTCGTCGTCAAGAAGGACGGCTCCCGCGTGCCGTTTGATCGGTCCAACATTCTTCGCGGCATCCTTGCGGCCTGTGGAAAACGACCGGTATCCGAATCCGCAAAGGAAACCGTCGTCGAAGTCGTGGAGCGTGACATCCGCCGCGACTTCGATCTGGAAGTTCCCAGTCAGGAGATCGGTCTTCGGGTCGCTCAGCAACTCAAGGATCTCGACGAAATCTCCTATATTCGATACGCGAGCGAGTACCGGGGCTTCGAAAGCCTCAATGAGTTGGCCTCGGAAGTGTCAAGCCTGCAGTCGCAGCCCAAAGACGACCCCGGCCAACAGGACCTCTTCAAGGACTGATCGACACCATGCCGACGCTGACGCTTCCAGATGGATCAACCCGCAGCTTTGATGACGCGACGACGCCGGGCGGCGTTGCTGCAGACATCGGCCCGGGCCTCGCAAAGGCGGCACTTGGAGCACGGGTGGACGGTGAACTGGTGGGACTGGACCATGTGATCGACCGTGACGCGACGATTTCGCTGATCACCGGCCCCCGCGGCAAGGACCCATGCAGTGAGGACGCCTTGTGGCTGATCCGCCACAGCGCCGCGCACATCATGGCCGAGGCTGTTCAGCGGGTGTTCCCCGAAGCGCAGCTGGTCTACGGGCCGCCGGTCGATGACGGGTTCTACTACGACATCGCGATGCCCGAGGGCCAGACGATCAGTTCGGGCGACTTCGAGCGAATCGAGGTCGAGATGGACGCGATCGTCAAGGAGGACCGCCCTTTCTCGCGATGCACCATGAGTGCCGAGGAGGGGATGGCCCGCCTGGAGGGTGAAGGCAGCAAGTACAAGATCGACAATGCCCGGAGAGCCCTCGAGGCGGGGGCAGACACGTTGTCGTGGTACGCCACAGGCAACCCGGGCGAACACTGGGATGATCTCTGCCGCGGACCGCACGTGCCATCCACGGGTCGCGTCGGCGGGTTCAAGGTCATGTCCGTCGCGGCCAGCCACTGGCACGGTGATGCCGACTCCGATCGTCTGACCAGACTCTACGGAACCGCCTTTCCTGATCGCAAGCGCCTCGCCGCGCATCTTGAGCGACTCGAGGAGGCCCGAAAGCGAGACCACCGCGCCATCGGCAGAAAGCTCGGCTTGTTCAGGATCGACGACATGGTCGGGCAGGGACTGGTGCTCTGGACTCCCAAGGGAGCCATCATTCGACAGGAACTGCAGGACTTCATCAGCACCGAGTTGAAGCGGCAGAACTACGAGCCGGTCTTCACGCCGCACATCGGAAAACTTGATCTGTTCCGGACGTCTGGGCACTACCCCTATTACCAGGACAGCCAATACCCACCGGTCGTCGACCCCGAGGCGATGAACCGACTGGTTGATGAAGGCTGTTCGTGCGCAGACCTGTCCAACCGACTGCACGAGGGCGAAGTCGAGGGCTACCTGCTCAAGCCGATGAACTGCCCGATGCATATTCGGATCTTCGCCGGCGAGCCGCGGAGTTACCGGGACCTCCCCGTCAGACTCTCGGAGTTCGGCACCGTCTACCGCTATGAGCAGTCCGGAGAACTCGGCGGAATGCTCCGAGTCCGCGGATTCACGCAGGATGACGCGCACCTCTTCTGTACCGAATCGCAGCTCCAGGACGAGATCGCCGGCTGTCTGGAACTGGTACGAATCATCTTCAATACGCTCGGCATCGAGTCCTTCGATGTGCGTGTGGGCCTGAGAGACCCCGAGGCAACCAAGTACGTGGGCAGCCCGGACCTCTGGGATCGAGCCGAAGAGGCCTGCCGCGCCGCGGCCGAGACGCTCGGCGACGCATGGCATGCCGAAGAGGGCGAGGCAGCGTTCTACGGACCGAAGATCGACTTCATCGTTCAAGACGCGATCGGCCGATCATGGCAACTTGGCACGGTCCAGGTCGACTACAACCTGCCCGAGCGATTCGACCTCTCCTACATCGGCCCCGACAATGCACCTCATCGGCCGGTGATGATTCACCGGGCGCCTTTCGGATCGATGGAGCGGTTCGTCGGATTCCTCATCGAACACTTTGCCGGCGCCTTTCCAGCGTGGCTCGCGCCCGAGCAGGTTCGCGTGCTTCCGGTCAGCGAGAAGTCCAGTGCCTACGCCGCGGAAGTGCATGATGCCCTTCGCGCCGCTGGCCAGCGGGTCACGCTCGACGAAGGCAACGAACGATTGCAGGCGCGAATCCGCACCGCCGCCGAGGAAAAGATCCCCTACCTCCTGATCGTCGGGCCGCGTGATGCCGAGGCCGGCACCGTCAGCGTCCGCGCCCGCGGAATCGAACGGGACCTCGGTGCCGTCCAGTTGCAGGCCTTCGTCGACGCGATCGCCACCGAAACGCGGGACCGCTGTGAGGGTGTGGTCCAGAGTCTGTTTGCCGATGCTGGCGTGGCGTGATCCCAGGCCGCTCCCCGGTCCCGGGGGGGATCACTGGCCCCTCCATGGCCCCTGTTGCGAGGGATGGAGCCCCTTGGTTCTTGCTCCACGCCCGCTCTGCGGCTAGCCTGCGCATTCGCGGTGGACGTTTCACCGCACCTTCGATCGACCCATGCCGAGTCTCACTATGCCGAGCCCTTCGAGCCGATACGACGACCATCGCGCATGAGTCGCTGCTGCGCCCCGCAATGCATCACCATCTGCCTCCACTCCCCCGGGACTGAGTGCGGTTGCGCGCTGACTGATTGACTGACAGACCGAGGAGAACGAATCATCGCCCGCCGACGACGCTACTTTGGACAACAGGAGAACATCCGCAAACTCCCCCGGATCAATGATCAGATTCGCAAATCCCCTGTCCGGTTGATTGATCAGGACGAAAACATGGTCGGCGTCGTTGACGTCCGGGACGCCATCCAGATGGCCGGCGAGGCGGGGCTGGACCTCGTCGAAGTCTCACCGGAGGCAGATCCGCCCGTGTGCCGGATTCTCGACTTCGGCAAGTACCGCTACGAGCAGTCGAAGAAGGAGAAGTCGAACCGCGCCAAGTCCAAGGCGGCGGAGATGAAGGAAGTCCGGCTCGGCAGATCAATGAAGATCGATCCGCACGACATCGCCATTCGAATGGAACAGGCGAGAAAGTTTCTGATGGACGGCCACAAGGTGCAGATTGTCCAGAATTTCCGCGGCCGTGAGATGCTGCACAAGGAACGCGGAAACCAGCGAATGGCGGACGTCATCGAGCAGCTCTCGGACATCGCTCGCGTTGAAATGACGCCCCGCATGGCGGGCCGACGCATGACGCTCATTCTGGGACCAGACAAGGGCAAGATTGATCGGATCAAAGCCGCAGCAGCGCGGACCGCCCGACAGTCCGAATCAGCAGCGAGTACTGAACCGCCACCGGCGGAGTCCGACACATCACCCGAGCAGGTTGGTGGCTCAGACGCGGCGATTCCGTCCAACTGAGGCAGTCTCATGATGGCGGGGCGTGCCGCTGGCCTGTCCCCTCGCCGGCTCCAGTTGCCCCTCAGACCTTGCGCAGAATCCACCCGCCGTGCAGGAATCGCGCCAGAAAGAGCAAGGCGCGAATCGCAAGTTCGCCGCAGAGCGCGATCCACACACCGACGAGCCCCATGTCCATCGCCATGCCGAGAAACCACGCGGCGGGCAGCCGGATTCCATAGCACGAGAACGTTGTAATGAGGAAGGTCCAGACGGTGTCTCCTGCGCCGCGCAGGGCCTGACGCACCACCATCGACGTGGCGAAGAACACCTGCGTCGTGCCGCAGATGAACAGAAGCTTCGGGACCAGCCCCAGATGCTTCGACTGGGTGCTGATCAGGCCGGTCAGTTCGGAGCCGAACACCATGTACACCAGCCCGAGTGATCCCATGAGTACGATCGCCAGAATCGTGCACACCACGACGGCGCGCTTGGCCATAGCGACATTGCCCGCTCCCAGGAACTGACCGGCCAATGCGGCCGCGGCGGTACCGATCGCAAACCCGGGCAGAAAGCTGAACGACTCCCACTGGACTGCGATGATGTGCGCGCCTGCCAATCCCTCGCCAGCGGTCGGTTGCGACATCGCGCCCATGCCGCTGGTCGCCAGAAATGCCGCCCGAGCTTCCCGCCCAGCGATGAGGCCGATGATGGCGAGCACGCCCAGATTGGCGGTCCACATCGAGACGCCTTCAAGGAAGTTGGGTACACCGATACGCACGATTCTCGCGACGAGTGATCGCACGGGAGGCATCAACCTCAGCCGCAGTTTCAAGTCGCGAACTCCGCGAAACAGCACCAGCAGGGTCAACAGCCCTCCGCAGACGTAGCCCGCAGCGGTCCCAGCTGCGATGCCAGCCACTTCGAAGTTCAGTCCGGTCGGATTCTGGAATGTCACGCCCGGGAGCCTGAGAACTGCCCCAGAGAGCAACCAGCTCAGGCCCACATTGACGACGTTGACGATCACCGCGATCAAGGCCGGACGGATCGTCTCCCCCGCCCCGGTCAGACACATCGCCCCAACCATCATCAACCCGCAGAAGGGCATTGACCAGGACAGCACACGCACGTATTCGACGAAGTATGACGCCGAGGCCCCCTGCAGCTCACACAGCGCCGCCATCGCCGGAGCGAGCCACCAGGCTGCGATACCCACCAGGGTCCCCCAGCCGAAACTGATCGCCATGGCCTGCCCGAGCGCATGCTCAGCTTCCACCACATCACCCCGGCCGATGGCGCGGGCAATGATGGCCTGACCTCCGATTCCGAGCCCGCCCATGGCGATTCCGATGAACCACCCGACGTAGGAGCCGACACCCAGACCGTCCATGGCGGGTAACACGACGTCTTCGGCCAACCCACCCGCGAGCATCTTGTCGAACAGCCCGACCGTGGCCCCCAGCAGTTGCTGAAGCAAGACGGGGAGACCAACGATCAGAATGGCTCCAAAGAGGGACCGACCAACGAGCGCGCCGGACTGGATGCGTTTGTCGGAGCGGTTGGGCGCTGAAGTCTCGGGTTCCCGGCGGACCGGGTCAGCCATCATCGACCCGTTCGACAAGGTCATCGGAGGGGCCGAAGTCCTCCCAGGTCCGCTGCTCGTTGACCTCACGCAACCCGATCGGTCTCAACGACGGCTCTTGCTGCTCGTCGAGCCAGAACGCGATCTGCTCCCACCAGGCGGTGCTGCGGCTGTAGGTCGGGTAGCGGTACTCCAACTGGCCAGCGAAGGGATTGCCCTCCGCGCGGGCTGTGTCATACCAGTGCTGCCAGACGGCGATGTCCATACCGAATCGCTGGCCGGTCAGCAGCGTCAGTGACTCCGCTGCATCCGCGTTGACGGCGAGTTGGCGGGCGTCGAGCGCGGTAATGAGCGCCTGCACCACCCGATCTTCGGGATACTGCCCCATCGCGACGCATGCGGCGCTTCGCACTTCGCCCTGCTCTTCACGATCGAGCGCCACCGCGACAAGCGTGGGCACGACCTCCGGATTGTGCAGCCGCTGCAGCCCCTTGACCGCCGCCCAGCGAACTGTCTCACTGGAACTGACGCGGCGGTCAGCCCATGGAACGATCAGAACTGCATCCTCGGGTGTGCCGTGCCGAGCGAGCGCCGCGATGGCCGCAGACTTGACGAGCGGGTCGGGATCATTCTCGACGTAGTCGCGATACAGTTGCTGGTAGACCTCCGCGCCGCCGAACGTCGCGGTCGACAGCAGCACCAGCCCTTCCCGCCGCCGGTCGGGGTCGTGTTGATCAAGCGCCCAGCGGGCGGCCTGACCGGGTGTGGGCGTCTCAAACATCTGACCGATGTCGTCGAGATCGTCCATGACGCACCCGGCAGGCGTCAGACCGGTTGCGAGCATCGCTCCTGACAACAGCAAGGCTCTCATGCGTTCGTCTCCTCAGCCCCTTCACCGGCACGGTCATGAAGTTTGGGCAGCATCTCCCGGACTTCGTGCGCCATGCGATCATTGGGGAAGTCCGCAACAATCTCCTCGCCAGCGGCCAACGCCTCGGACCACCGGTGATCACTGACGGCCATCTTGAAGCGGGCGGAAAGCGACTCACGGTGCTGCGAGATCACTTCGGCGGCCGCAGCCTGAATCTCCATGGCCTCGGCATGCCCCAACTGACGATCGAGTTCCCTCAGAAGTGACATGGCACCGCGAGAGTCGCCTCGCTCGGCCGCAGTCATGAATCTGGCCTTGAGGTCGCGCCTGGCCTGTTGCCGGGCACCCCGAATCCGCGCCTCCAGTCCATGCAGCCCGGGTGAATCCGGGTACATCCGCTGCACCCTGTGTCCGGCCTGCTCGGCGGCGTCAAGTTCGCCACGGTCCAGAAGCGCAGCGACCTTGGCGACTTCCTCGTCGATCCGAGCAGCGAGTTGGCTGTTCCTGGCGAGCAGCACGCGATTCCGAAGTTGCTCAGCCTCTTCGTTGTATCCGAACAGCCGTTCCATATCCCGGCACAGCATGAGCCCCGAGTTGAAGTCGCCGCGTTCTATGTCCTCTTCAATGGTGCGGCGAAGCAGACCCATCTCCCGTTCCCGGTAGATCAGCCGTTTGGCGGTGTCGCTCAACATGCTCGCTTCGAGCACCTGCGCGAGAATGGACGATTCACGACTGACGCCCGACGTTCTGCCTTGCCGTGCGAGCAGTCGGTACGAGCCCAGGAGTCCGAGCCCGACCAGGCCCAGAAGCCCGGCCGTCAACACGGGTGAGGCCCACAGGGCCTGCGGTGACACGATTGCCGCGGCCACCATGCCGCAGCAGAAGCAGATGACCATCCCCAGAAAGGCGACCGCTGGCTGCCGGAGCATGAGCCCTGAGAGACAGGTCGCCGCAGCACCGGCCCCGGAGACCGCCACGACCACGCCCCATGACTCCGAGATGAACGCCAGCCCGATCACCAGGATGAGCGCGGAACCAGCAAGCAGGAGGACGACCCCGGGCATTCCCCAGTCGCGATTGGGCGGCCGATACTCCATCGTCAACTCCCCGGCACGTCGCGGCCGCAGTCGGATTCCAGTGGAACCGCACAGAGGAATCGAGCGGGCGTATCGGATTGATTTGTGAACTGGTGAACCGCCCCGCTCGGAACCAGGAGCACGTCGCCTGCGGACACCTGCTCAAACGACTCCCCGCACGCAACGGCCAGCGTGCCGGACACGATGTAGACCTCATGCTCGTAGGGGTGGTTGTGACGGGGCGTATGGCCCCCTGGCTCGACGATGAAGTGCCGAATCGCAAAGGACGGGGCACCGTCGTTCCGGCCTACCATGACCTGCATCGAGACCCCGGAAGCCCCCTGCATGGAGACCTCCGTGGCTGTCTCTGGATCACATCGGCGAACCAACATGGCCAACAGGGTACCGACCCTGCGGGGGCCGCGAGTTCACCGTGATCAGTCCTCGTCGTCCTGAGGCTTGAAGGCCGAGATGACGCTGGCCTGCACGTTCGGCGGCGTGTTCTCGTCGTGGGAGTACTCCATCACGTAACTCCCCGCCCCTCCCGTCATCGACTTCAACTGATTTGCATAGGTCATGACCTCGGACAGCGGCGCCTCGGCATGCACGACGGCCAGATCGCCCGGGAGCATGTCGGTGCCCTGAATACGACCACGCCTTCCGGAGATATCAGAGGAAATGTCTCCGATGCTTCCTGACGGAATCGTAATCTCCAGACGCACAAACGGCTCCAGCAGCACCGGCGATGCCTTCTGGACGGCATCGATGAACGCGCGGCGTCCCGCTGTCACGAATGCGACTTCCTTGGAGTCCACGGGGTGGTGCTTCCCGTCATACACGGAGACTCTGATGTTCTGCATCGGGTAGCCCGCAATGGCGCCCTCCAGCATCACCCGCCGAACCCCCTTCTCGATCGCGGGGAGGAACTGCTTCGGAACCGACCCGCCGAATGTGTCGTCAACGAACTCCAGACCGTTGACCATCGCCTCGGTCTCTTCGAGCACCGGTTCCACCCGGAGGTAGACCTCACCGAACTGACCCGAACCACCAGACTGCTTCTTGTGTCGGTGATGGCCCTCGGCCTTGCCCGTGATGGTCTCCTTGTAGGCGACCTTGGGCGGTCGCGTCTCGACTTCGACGCCGTACCGCTCCTTGAGCAGTTGCAACTTGGCCCGAAGGTGCAACTCGCCGATTCCCCGGATCACCATCTCATGGGTCGTTGTGTTTCGCTCGACTACAAAGGTCGGGTCTTCGGCCAGCATCTTGGCCAGCGCATCGCCGAGTTTGGCTTCCGTTCCCTTGGTGGCCGGCTCAATGGCCAGCCCGTACATCGGCTTGGGCAATGCGATCGAGTGCATCGCGATCCAGCCCTCCCCGTCCGAGTGGAGGACATCGTCGTAGGCGATCTCCTCGATCTTGGAGACGGCCACGATGTCGCCGGGCACGGCGGTATGCACCTCATCGTGGCCCTTTCCGCAATAGTGGTACAGGTGCGCAAGCCGCACGCCCTTCTTGTGATCCGCCACGCGGGGGTTCGTCGAGTTGTTGAAGGTCCCCTGATGCACGCGGAAGAAGCACAACTTTCCGACAAATGGGTCGGATGCCACCTTGAAGCAGTGGCCGATCGGCGACTCGGATGGGTCGGCGGCGGCGGTGATTCCAGTTCGCTCATCGCCCGCCACGCGTTCCAGTGGCCGTGGATTGCCCTCGGCCGGGTTCGGGAAGAGCCGCGCGATCTGCGCCATCAACTCGGTCACGCCGATGTCATTCCGGGCGGACGCGAAGCAGACGGGAACCAGATGCCCCTCCCGCATGGCGCGGCGGAACGGCTGAAGGAGATCCTCGGGCGCGACCTCGCCGGCCTCCAGGTACTTCTCCATCAACGCCTCGTCGACTTCGACGATCTGGTCGACCAACGCAGTGTGAAAGTCCGCAATGTCCCCGAGGTCTGAGTCGCCGGAGGATTCCTGGAAGCAGGACACGACCGATGCACCGCCACCACAGGGAAGGTTGATCGGGCAGCACTCGCTCCCGAAGGTTCCTCGAATGGACTCCAGCGTCTCGTTCAGATCACCAGCGGCGTCGATCTTGTTGATGACGATCGCCTGCGGCAGATTGCGTTCGCGGGCGGTCTTCATCATGCGGCGGGCCACCGGGTCGATGCCGGTCCCCGGATCGACGACCAGCACCATCGTCTCCACGGCAGGGAGTGATGTCATTGCCTTCCCAATGAAGTCGCCGCGACCTGGCGTATCGATGATGTTGAAGTGGCACGCTGCATGCTCAAGATTCAACACGCTCGAATCGACGCTGTGGCCGAACGCGTGCTCAAGGTCTTCCCAGTCGCTCACGGTGTTGCCGTCTTCGACAGTTCCCGCACGCCCGATGACACCCGCCTTGGCGAGCATCACCTCAGCAATAGTCGTCTTCCCGGCGGAACTGGTTCCAACGAGGGCGAGGTTTCGAATCTGTTCAGTGCCGTAGGCTGCCATGGTGTGAACTCCGGACGTGGGGGCTACAGAAAAACGGGCCAGAATCATCCACTATAACGAAGCCTGAGCGGAACACGGGACCGGTTACGAGGGCGTGTGGGTGCGCTGCCGCATGGCCTCGTAGACCACCGCGGTCACCGCGCAGGCCAAATTGACGCTCCGAGCCGGTGGGTGCACGGGAAGCCCGATGCGGCACTCGGCCCCCCATCGCCGGACGGCCCAGTCCTGGAGTGGCTTGGCTAGCCCCGCGGCTTCTCCCCCGAACACCAGGTAGTCGCCGCCGCGCAGGTCGGCCTCCCAGACGGGCCGGTCCGCACGGGCTGTCAGGATCCACAACCGAGCCGGGTTCTCGGCCCGCAGGAATGCCTCCCAGTCGACGTGCTCCCGGCAGTCGAGCTGCGCCCAGTAGTCCAGCCCCGCCCGCCGGAGCGCCTTCTCCGACATGTCGAACGCAATGGGATGCACGATGTGCAGGACCGCATTCGTCGCGGCAGCGGTTCGTCCAATCGTGCCCGTGTTCGGGGGGATCTCAGGGCTGACGAGCACGATATGAAATCGGTCATCGGACATCCCTGTGACGATACCGTCTGCCGACGATTCGACGTACGATTCCGCCATGAAGACGACTGACCACCCATCGCTCGACCCCATCTCCCTGGACCTGCTGGACCTGCTGGAGCACGCCGACCCCGCAGTGGCCGCATTGCTCACCGCCGAGGCGGATCGGCAGGCCCACACGCTCGAGTTGATCGCTTCGGAGAACCACGTGAGCGCTGCAGTGATGCATGCTGCCGGAACGTGGATGACCAACAAGTACGCCGAGGGGTATCCGGGAAAGCGGTACTACGGTGGGTGCGAACATCATGACACTGCAGAGTGCCTTGCCCGAGACCGAGCGAAGGAACTCTTCGGATGCGCGTTCGCCAACGTCCAGCCGCATTGCGGCGCCAATGCGAACATCGCCGCCTTTATGGCGATGTGCAGTCCGGGCGATCGCATTCTGTCGTTGCCGATCAAGTCTGGTGGCCACCTGAGCCACGGACTGAAGCCGAACTTCTCCGGGACGTTCTATGAGATCCACGACTACGACGTGGATCCGGCTTCCGAGCGACTCGACTACGACGCCATCGCTGCACGGGCGCGGGAGGTACAACCAAAGATGATCATCTGCGGGTACTCGGCCTACCCGAGGACCATCGACTTCGAGCGATTCCGCGCAATCGCGGACGATGTCGGTGCTGTTCTGATGGCGGACATCGCCCACATCGCCGGGCTCGTCGCGGGGGGCGTGCATCCCTCTCCCTTCCCGCACGCTCATGTCGTCACAACGACGACGCACAAGACACTCCGAGGTCCCCGTGGCGGTCTCATCCTGTCCAACGACGAGGACGTCGCCAAGATGGTCGATCGCAAGGTCTTCCCTGGTTCGCAGGGCGGCCCGCTCATGCACATCATCACGGCGAAGGCCGTGGCTTTCGGCGAGGCGCTCCAGCCGTCCTTCAAGCAGTATGCCGCGCAGGTCGTCTCCAATGCGGCTGCCCTTGCCGAAGGACTCGTCGAGCACGGCTACCGCCTGTGCACCGGCGGCACAGACAATCACCTCCTGCTGGTCGATCTGCAACCACGTGACGCCGATCTCACAGGCGCCGACGCGGAGCAGTGGCTCGAAGCCGCGGGCATCATTACGAACAAGAACGGCATTCCGAATGATCCACGCCCACCGATGGTGACCAGCGGCCTGCGACTCGGCACGGCAGCGCTCACAACCCGGGGCCTGGGCGTGGATGACATGAAGCGGATCGCCGCGTGGCTCGACCGCGTCATGGCGAGCAAGGGCGACGAAGCCGTCGCCCGTGAGGTCCGCGCCGAAATCCACGAACTGTGCGATGCCCACCCGCTCCCGCACTGACATGGGAACATTCTGGCGGAGCGTTGAGACACCCGTAGGCACCGTGCTGCTCGCCGTCGATGCAGACCACCGCGTGAGGGCGGAGTTCACCGCGCTGCATGATGAGCCGCCGGTCGGCCGCCAAGACCCGGGCCTGCTCCCCGAAGCCGCCGCGTGGCTCACTGCCTGCCTGCGCGAGCGGGTCGGCCCCCCGCCCATTCCCGTGCCTGCCGCCAGTTCATTTCGCCGCCGATGCTGGCTGGCGTGCCGGGACATCCCGGTGGGAGAGACCCGGACCTACACGCTGCTCGCCAGCATGGCTGGCAACGGCAGGGCCGCCAGGGCGGCCGGAAGCGCGATGCGGAACAACCCGATGTCGCTCCTCACGCCCTGCCACCGCGTGGTGGCGGCGAACGGCTGGGGCGGCTACGCGGGCCGGGTTGGCAGCGACACTCCGAGTCTGCGATTGAAGCGTCGCATACTTGAACTTGAGCGGGTCATCGCCTCATAGCCCGGCTCATCGCGATGGATCGGCATACGGCGACGCCTGCGTCACGCTAAACTGCTCCATTCTGTCCTGATTTCCCACCAGAGAGGATCATTCCCAATGCATCTCACCATCGTCGGCAGCGGCTACGTTGGCCTCGTCACCGGAACCTGCTTTGCCAATACCGGCAATCAAGTGACCTGCCTGGACATCGATCCGGCACGGGTCGAGATGATGCGCCGCGGTGAATGCCCGATCTTCGAGCCGGGTCTGTCCGAACTCATGACGCTGAACATCAAGGGTGGGCGGCTGCACTTCACCGGAGACAAGGCCGAGGGCTATGCCGACGGCGAACTGATCTTCATCTGCGTCGGCACACCCACCGGGGCCGATGGACGCTCGGACCTCTCGGCGGTGATGGCCGTCGCCCGAGACATCGGCGAAGCCATTGAGTCGGGCGTCTGCACGGTTGATGACCCGGTCATCGTCGTCAAGTCCACTGTTCCGGTCGGCACCACCGCCAAGGTCCGCGACGCGATTGCTGAGATCACCAGCAAGCCGTTCTCGGTCGCCGACAACCCCGAGTTCCTCAAGGAAGGCGACGCCATCCAGGACTTCCAGCATCCGGACCGCGTCGTCTGCGGTGTCGAGAGTGAGCGAGGCCGAACGCTGCTCACAAAGCTGTACGAACCATTCGTCACTCAATCGAACCCGCTCATGTTCATGGACATCGAGTCGTCCGAGATGGTGAAGTACGCCAGCAACGCCATGCTGGCTGCGAAGATTTCGTTCATCAACGAGATCGCCCGTCTGGCCGAACACTTCGGCGCCGACATCGCCCGAGTCCGCGAAGGCATGTGCGCCGACAAGCGGATCGGCGACAAGTTCCTCTTCCCGGGTCTCGGATACGGCGGATCGTGTTTCCCGAAGGACACCCTCGCTGTGATCGAGATGGGGCAGGACTCGGGAATCCCATGCCTGCTCAATGAGGCCGTTCACGAAGTCAATCAGCAGCAGCGGCACTGGTTCCTGGCTCGCATGCTGAAGCACTTCGGCGAAGATCTCTCAGGCCATACCTTCGCCATCTGGGGTCTGGCATTCAAACCACGGACCGACGATGTCCGCGAGGCCCCCGCACAGACGATCATCGAGGAACTTCTCCGACGCGGCGCCGCGATTCGGGCCTTCGATCCCATCGCCCGGGAGACCTTCCCCCAGTACGGGCTGGACATCGACTACGTGGACGACATGTACGAGTGCCTCGAGGGCTGCCACGCGCTGGTGCTTTGCACCGAGTGGGACGAGTTCCGCACACCCGACATCGACCTGATGCGAGCCAGACTGACCACGCCGGTCATTTTCGATGGCCGCAACGTCTGGCATGATGATGCGATGCACGATCAGGGGTTCGCCTACTACAGCGTCGGCCGCCGCCCGCTGCACGACTCGGTCCAGACCGGCTGAGCCCTCGGAACTGCGGCGAGCCGCCACCAGGAAGCTGGCGTGCCCCCGCAGCGTTACAGCAGCGCGTCCCGAATCACCGCGTCCCACTGCTGGCGAAGCACGTCCGGCGTCACCGTGACCCGGGGCCTGGTGCCGCCTCGAGCGGCGCGGTACTCCTCCAGCAGGCAGACCATCTGCGCCAGGCTGGGCGTCAGCACCACCGTTCCCGCCAGGCCGCCGTCAACCACCTGGTCCCATCGGGCGAGTTCCGCATCGGCCCCGGCACTCGGTCGCGAGAGCCTGCCCGCCATGGCATGCAGCCACACTGGCACGCGGGTGAGCCATGCCTGCCCCGCGGTGACGAGCAGCGCGCCTCCGAGCAGCCGACTCAGGAGCGCCTCGGCCTCGAGCCGCAGCGGGTCATCACCTCCACGCTGCCCGGCAGCCTGCTCCACGCTCACTGCCTCCTCGAAGAGGCGTCTCAGGTGCGTGGTCGCCCGCTCCGCGGCGGCTGCCAGTTCCGGCCAGACCCGATCGCACGCCGCTCGAAACGCCGCGGCGGTCCGAATGTCGCCATCGCCGAGACCGGCCAGATCGATGGCAAGTGCCTCGGCATCCTGCCGCACCCGGCGCGCTCCTCCCCACCGAGCCGCCAGGACCGCGAGACGATCGAAGTCACCTGCGGCCATGAGCGCCGCCTCAAGCTCCCCCCGCAGTGCAAGCGCCACCAGTCGCCGCACCCCCAGCCGGTGCAGGGCCCGCAGGCCACCACAACGGGGCCGCACTTCCACATCCACCGCCACACCGCGATCGATGCACACCAGTTCCGCGGGCACTCCCTCCCCTTCCACGTCGAGCGTGAGCACCGCTGGCAGTTCGCCCAGATCCCAGACCACATGGCCCTGAGAGGCCAGCGGATGGGCCGCGGCAGCGGAGGCCAGCGCATCGCGGTATCGGTGACGGAGCCGCCCGCGGATCGCAGCCAGGTCGCGGCCGCTTGCCAGAACGGCCCCACCGGCGATGACCTGCCACCGTGGCATCAATGCTTCGGGCAGATCCACGCGTCGACACTGAGCGGCTGACACCGATGTGCCGCCGCACCGCGCGACAGCCTCGGCGAGCCGCTCGTAGAAGTCACCGGTCACATCGATCAACGCCTCGCAGCAGGACCGAACCGAGTCGTGCAGCGGAACCAGGCTGCGGCGGATGTCCTTGGGAAGCCCCCGCAGAATCGCCTCGATCCGCTTCCGCCGAAGACCGGGCACAAGCCACTCCACCCGGGAGGCGTCGATGTCACCAAGCCGGGCAAGTGGAATCGTGATGGTCAGTCCATCCTCTGGCTCGCCCTGGGCAAATCGATACTGCACCGGCACAGGGCCGCAGCCCGGATCGAATGTGTCCGGATACTCCACCGGGTCGTACAGATTGTGCTGGGGATCCCGCACGAGTTCCCGGGGTCGGATGCGGAGCGCGTTGACTTCTTCGCGACTCGCGGTGCGGAGCCAGGCCTGCAGTGACTGTATTCCGATCACATGTGAGGGAATGCGTTGCTGCCAGAGTTCTTCACGGCGATGAGCCGGCAGAAGCAGGGTGCGTGTGCGCAGACGATCCTCGGCGGACTCGACCACACGTCTGGCCGCACGGCTCTCAGCGATCGCCTTGACCCCGAAGTCATCGCCACCACAGACGAACACATGATCGATAAACACGCTACGAGCCAGAACCGGATCGATCGGTTCCAGATTGACGCGTCGGCCCTTCGACACCACCAGTCCCCGCAGAGAGACTTCTTCGGCCCCAGTAGCAAAGCCGCGCCGGGCATCCCATCGTGGCTTGTGGTACCGGCGTCTGACCAGGTGCGGCGCGACGCGAGCGATCCACGAGGGATGGATGACCGCGCAGGTTCGCGCCCAGAGCCGCGTGGTTTCAACCAGTTCGCCAGCCATTACCCAGGTCGGTCGCTCCCGGGCAAGCACGCTGGATGGATGGAGATGAAAGCGGCGACCGCTCGGTCCCTCGTAATCGCCCTCGTCCGTGCGGCGGCCGATGTGCGAGACGAGCCCACTCAGCAGAGCGCGGTGCACCGGGCCCGGCCGCACCGGCGGGTCCTTGGCATCCAGCATGCCAGGCGTGCGTAACGCCCGGCGCAGTTGGCCATGAATGTCCCGCCACTCCAACATCCGGACCCATGAAAGATGGTTGGCCACGCACCACCGCCGGGTCGCGGCAGCGCCCTCGTCCTGCCATCTCCGGACCAGGTGCTGCCAGAGCCGAAGCAGACCGAGAAAGTCGGAGTCTCCTCCACCGATCAGCGCTCGATGGGCCGCGTCGGCCTGAGTCTCCTGGCCGGGAGGCCTGAGCCGAGGGTCGGGAATCGCAAGCCCGGCAGCGATGATCAGTACCGCGTCCAGACACCGTCCCTCCCGGGCGGCCAGCAGCATCCGCGCGACCCGTGGCTCGACCGGAAGATCCGCCATCTCGCGACCGACGGCCGTGAGCCGTCCCGATTCCATCGCGCCGAGATCCTCGAGCAGCCGGTGCGCTTCGTGCACGCTGGTTCGCCTCGGGCCGTCCAGAAACGGAAAGGCGAATGGATCACCCAATTCGAGTTGCGCCATGCGAAGCAGGACGCCAGCGAGGTCCGTTCGGCGAATCTCGGGCTCCACTTCCTCGGGCCGATCAGCCAGATCAGACGATGTGTACAGCCGAACACAGACTCCGGCCGCCACCCTGCCAGCGCGGCCTGCTCGCTGCACTGACGATGCCCGCGAGATCGGTTCTACAGGAAGACGCTGCACATGCCGCTTTGCCGACCATCGGCCGACGCGGGCGAGCCCAACATCCACGACGGCCCGAATTGATGGAACCGTGAGCGATGTCTCCGCAACATTGGTCGAACAGATGATTCGGCGGGCCGCGGTTGGAGTAAGCACCCGTTCCTGTGCAGCGAGCGAGAGCCTGGCGTACAGGGGCAGCACCTCACGGCCGGGACAGGCCCCCATGAGCCGCCGGACACAGGCCCTGATTTCACGCTCGCCCGGCAGAAACACGAGGATGTCGCCCTGCTGGTCTGTCGCAGCGTCGGCACGACGGACGGCGTCGGTCACAGCCCTGCTGATCGCATCCGGACCTTCCAGGTCTATCGGCGTCTCGGCGTGAACAACCTCGACAGGGAACGCCCGCCCCGAGACTTCGACCACCGGCGCGCCACCGAAGTGCTTCGAGAAACGGTCCGCGTCAATGGTCGCCGACGTGATGATGAGTCGAAGTTCGGGCCGCTTCTCCAGCAGACGATGCGCCACGCCCAGCATGAAGTCGATGTTGAGGCTTCGCTCGTGGGCCTCATCGAGAATGATCGTGTCATAGTGCTCAAGCCTCGGATCCGAGGCCAGCTGCGCCAGCAGCATCCCATCGGTCATGACGGTGATGAGCGCGTCCCTGCCGCCGGAGCGATCGAATCGCACCTGATGCCCGATGACCGCTCCCAAAGGCGTCCTGGATTCGGCCGCAATCCTCGCGGCCACCGATCGGGCCGCAACGCGGCGTGGCTGGGTATGTGCCACGGCCCCGAAGACGCCGCGGCCCGCCTCGAGGCAGTACCTGGGCAACTGGGTCGTCTTTCCCGATCCGGTTTCACCGCAGACGATGAGGCACTGCGAGGATGTGATCGCATCGATGATCTCTGATTTGTGCGACGCAATCGGCAGGTCGGGGTCGGGCGGAAGCGGTGGAATCTTCGCGCGGCGCCGCTCGGCTCGCGCCGCCGACTCGCAGATCTGCGACTCGACCCGCTCGAGTCCCTTCCGGGCCACACGCTGGTCCCGCCGACCCTTGAGGCGTCTGATCCGCCGAGCAAGGCGCCTTCGATCTGCGCACATGCAGCCATCGAGCAATCCTTGCAACTGATTCGCAATGGCGCGCACTGACGGTAAATGCTCGGAACGAGACATGAATGGGGCAAGATACGCTCCTTGCAACTCGGTAGACGAGTGTGCTACCGTCCGGGCGGGCCTGCGGGCCGGAGCAAGGGAGACCTGTTGTGACGTTGCAGGCTGGACTGGGTGGACCATGGTTGGCGGCTGCATTCGGGACGGCCCACGCCCCACCCCAACTCGCTCCCGCGCCCACGCCGACAATGTTTGATCCGGTCGGCGTTCCCGCCGAGACCATTCTGGACATCACCTGGCTTCTGATCGGCATCTGCGGCGCCATTGGCGTCGTGATGTTCTGCCTGATCGGCTTCGCCATCGTCCGCTGCAGACGCCCCGAGGGCGATGACCGGGAACCACCACAGGTCTACGGCTCCAACCCGATCGAACTGGCGTGGACTGTGGTGCCCCTGATGATCGTGTTCGTGCTCTTCATGGTGTCCGCCCGCGGGATCTTCGAACTCGAGCGAACGAGTCCGTCCGAGGGGGCCACGGAACTGACTGTTACGGGACATCGCTGGTGGTGGGAGTTCGACTACGGCGATCTGGGAATCGTGACCGCGGGCGAACTGCACGTCCCCATCGACGAGGGCGGCGTTGCGGACCTGTACCTGACGCTCAAGTCCGCCGATGTGGCTCACTCGTTCTGGGTTCCACAGTTGGGGCCCAAGATGGACGTGATCCCTGATCGAGTCAATCACCTCTGGCTGCAGGCCAATCGTCCGGGCACCTTCGTCGGGCAGTGCGCCGAGTACTGCGGGAACCAGCACGCCAACATGCTCATCACGGTCGTCGTGGAACCACGCGAGGACTTCGAGGCATGGGTCCGCAACCAGCAGCAGGACGCCGCGGCGGACACGACGGTCGCCGCCGGCAAACGGCTCTTCCTGCGGACGGCCTGCATCAACTGCCACACGGTTCGAGGTACGGTCGCAAACGGAACATTCGCCCCCGACCTCACCCACCTCATGAGCCGTTCGACGATCGGATCGGGGGCAATCGCCAATACACCCGAGAACCTCCGCGAGTGGGTGTGGGATCCCCAGAACATCAAGCCCGGATGCGACATGCCTTCCATGAAACTCTCTCGCAGCGAGGTCGATCTTGTCTGCGCCTATCTGGAGACACTTCGGTGAGCGCCTTGCAACCTCCCGCCGCCGCCGGACCGGTCCCCTTCCTCTCGCGCCTGCATGAGTGGGTCGCGACGGTCGACCACAAGAAACTCGGCACGATGTACATCGTGTGCGGCATCATCTATCTGATCGTCGCCGGGCTCGAGGCCACGATGATGCGGTGGCAACTCGCCTGGTCGGGCATGGAGGTCCTGACACCCGCCGAGTTCAATCGACTCTTCACCATGCACGGGACCACGATGGTCTTCTTCGTGGGCATGCCGATTCTGCTTGGGTCGGCCAACTACCTCGTCCCGCTGATGATCGGTGCGCGTGATCTGGCATTCCCGAGGCTCAACGCCTTCAGTTTCTGGCTCTTCTTCTTCGGGTCTCTGCTGCTGTACTTCTCGTACTTCGGCGGACAGGGTCTCTATGGCATGGGGTCGGCGCCGGACGTCGGGTGGTTTGCATACGCCCCGCTGACGGAACGAACATTCTCAAGGGGTCACAGCACCGACTACTGGATTCTCGGCATCTTCGTAGCGGGCATCGGGAGTACAGCCACGGCCGTCAACTTCATCGCCACCATTCTCGGGATGCGCTGCCGTGGCATGTCCCTCATGAAGATGCCACTGCTGGCATGGATCATGCTGGTGGACTGCGTACTCATTCTGGTGGCGCTTCCACCGCTCGCCGCCGCTCAGATTCTGCTGCTCTTCGACAGGCAACTCGGCGCGCACTTCTTCGATACACAGGCGGGCGGGTCGGCCCTGCTCTGGCAGAACCTCTTCTGGTTCTTCGGTCACCCTGAGGTCTACATCCTGATCCTCCCTGGCTTCGCCTTCGTCACCGAAATCATCCCGGTGTTCAGCCGCAAGGTGATCTTCGGGTACCCGCTCATGGTGGCAGCCACGGTGGCGATTGGATTCATCAGCGTCGGTGTCTGGGTCCACCACATGTTCGTCGTCGGACTCAGCCCGATGCTCAACGCCATCTTCATGGGATCGACCATGCTTGTGGGCGTGCCGACCGGGATCAAGATGTTCAACTGGGTTGCCACGATGATCGGTGGTCGCATTCGATTCGATACACCGATGCTCTACGCCACCGGGTTCCTCTGCCAGTTCCTGCTTGGGGGCCTGACTGGAATCTTCCTCGCCACGGTTCCATTCGACTGGCAGGTCAGTGACTCCTACTTCGTCGTGGGCCACTTCCACTACGTACTCTTTGGCGGGCTCGTCTTCGCGATCTTCGCGGCCGTGTACTACTGGTTCCCCAAAGTCTCAGGCCGGATGATGAATGAAACGCTGGGCAAGTGGCAGTTCTGGCTGCTTGTGATCGGTTTCAATATCACGTTCGGCGCCATGCACGTGTCTGGATTCCTCGGCATGCCCCGCCGGGTCTACACGTACCACGCCGATCGGGGATGGGACTTCTGGAATCTGCTCACGTCGTTAGGCGTGATCGTCCAGATTCTCGGGTTCTCCCTCTTTGCGCTGAATCTGGTGCACTCGCTCTTCAGAGGCAGGAAGGCCGGGGATGACCCATGGGACGCGTGGACGCTGGAGTGGTCGACGACCTCACCTCCGCCGCCCCACAACTTCGACGAGGACCCGATTGTCCACAGCCGCCGCCCGCTGTGGGACCTCAAACATCCGGATGATCCCGATTGGAAGTATGAGTGATGCCGAGGACTCGACCATGACCACTGCCCCCGCAGCGCTCGCGCCGCCGGAAGCACTCCCGCAGGACGGTATCGTCAACGGGAAGATCGGCATCGCGTGCATGATCATCTCGGAGATCGCATTCTTCGGCACGCTCATTGCCGCATACCTGTTCTACATCGGTCGCGACATCAACGGCCCGTACCCGCAGGACGTGCTCGACGTCTCCATTGCGCCGCTGAAGGTGCTCTTCAATAGCATCTTCCTGCTGATCAGCAGCGTCTGGATCTGGCTGGCCATTCGCTCGATGCGGCGCGGCCGAATGGGTGCCTTCGTTTTCTGGTGGGCGCTCACGGTACTCTGCGGCGCCGAGTTTCTCGTCGGTACGGGCTTCGAGTGGTACGGCATGATCGTCGACGACGGCGTATGGATGGGCACCAATCTCTTCGGAAGCTGCTTCTACACGCTTGTCGGATTCCACGCATTCCATGTCACGATGGGGCTGCTGGTCCTGACGCTGGTACTCGTTCTCGCGCTGCTCGGTCACGTCACGCCCCGCAACGTCGAGAAGGTGGATCTGGTGTCCTGGTACTGGCACTTCGTCGACGGCATCTGGATCATCGTGTTCTTCGTCGTGTACATCTTTGGAAACATGCCGGTCTCATGAACAGCATCCCCCCCAACGAGAAGACGCACGGCATCGAATTGCCGCAGCCGACCGCTGGACCGATGATCTGCGCCTTCGGATTCACGCTGATGGCCGCAGGCATCGTCACGAACTGGATCGTCGCCGTCGTCGGACTGACCGCGCTTCTGGCGGGCGCCGTCGACTGGTTCAGAAACGCCAACCCGGATTCGCTGGAGATGGTCGCACCCCCGGCTCGGGAGAAACCGACCCCAATCGTGCCTCGCCCCGGATCGGTGGACCACCTGCTCGGTGACTCAAGCCATCGCGCCCGCATTCCGATGGAGATTCACCGGTATCGCGACGGCATGATTGGGGGCGCCATCGGTGGGGTCGTCATGGCGATCTTCGCATCGCTCTGGGGGCTCATTGCCCACGGCTCCCTCTGGTATGCGGTCAACCTGCTCGCCGGAACGCTCCGCTCGGGCGTCGCCGATCTGTCCATGGAAGAACTCGCCGCATTCAGCACCGAGGGACTCATTGTGGGCATCATCATTCAGGCAGTCATGGCCATCACCGTCGGGCTCCTCTATGGCGTCGTCCTTCCACTGGTTCCCAGAGCGCCGCTGGTATTCGCGGCGATCATCGTGCCGCTCATGTGGTCCGGGCTGACATGGGCCGCTGTATCGGTTGTCAATCCCGCGTTGGGTGACCACGTCGAGTGGATCTGGTTTATCGCCTCGCAAGTGGTGTATGGGGTCACGACCGGCTGGTGGATCATTCGCAGCGAGAAGATCGGCACCATGCAGAACTGGCATTACGTGGATCGAATCGGCCTCGAGACGCAGCGCACGGGAGGCAACTCATGAATCGCCTGATCGCCCTGCTGCTGCTCGCCACCGCCGGCTGCGACTGGATGCCCGGCCGCCCGACGACGCCGGAGGTTGATCGGGGCAACCCGACAACCGTGCACGGCTTCGCCCCGCTGTGGGCCACCAACTGTCAAGGTTGCCACGGCGAAAACGGCACGTGGGGTCCTGCCAGGCCACTGAATGACCCGCTGTACCAATCCCTCGTGACCGACCAGTGGCTCCGAACGACGATTGCAGATGGCATCAACGGAACGCTCATGCCCCCCCATTCGACCGCGAACGGTGGATGGATGACCGATGAGCAGATCGACGCGGTGGTGGCGGGCATGCGAACGAACTGGGGCGGCACTCCCCCCAGCTACGCCGCCGCGTCCCCGGCCATCATCAACTGGAGGCAGTCGCCGGGCAATGCCGACCGAGGACTCGTGGTGTTCAACTCCTACTGCAGCCCGTGCCACGGTGAGAACGGCGTGGGCGCCATGGCCGGCAGTCCGATCGACCCATCCTTCCTCGCCCTGGCGAGCGACCAGATGATTCGGGCCACCATCGTGTGCGGCCGACCCGACGTCGGCATGCCGGACTGGTACGGCAACCTCAACGGCAAGCCCGTACCGCAGCGGGACGGCCTTCCGCCCCTGACCGTGGGTCAGGTGGCCGATCTGCTGGCGTGGATCACATCCCACCGCGTGGAGTTCCCCGGGCAGCCCTACCCGGCTTCCGGCAATAACGACCCCGGCTTCCGAGGAGGCACCTGAGCCATGGGCGAGAAGTTCGACTATCGAAGTGCCCCCGACCCCGAGATGATGGGCGATGCCTCCGGCCCCGAGCCTTCGCGGCGAGGGTTCCTGTTCTGGCTTGGGGGCGCCCTCACCGCCATTGCGTCGCTGCTGATCGCCATTCCGATTCTCGGCTACCTCTTCAGCCCGTGGCGATCTACCGGCTGGCAGAAGTGGACCGATCTGGGCGATCCGGCCCGTTTCCCCAAGGGGCAGACGCGGCTGGCGACGTACGTCAATCCAGTCCGGACACCTTGGGATGGGTACGTGGCCGAAACCCCATGCTGGGTTCGCCGCGAGGACTCGGGCGCGTTCACCGTGTTCGCCATCAACTGCACGCATCTGGGCTGCCCTGTCAGGTGGTTCCCGGAGAGCAACCTCTTCATGTGCCCCTGTCACGGCGGCGTGTATTACGCCGACGGCTCACACGCCGCGGGGCCGCCGCCCCGCGGACTCTACACCTACCAGACACGCATCAAGAATGGATCGCTGCAGATCAAGGCCGGGCGACTTCCGACACTGCAGCAGACGGCCTGACTCCATGAACATTCCCCTTCTCAAATGGCTTGAATCTCGCACGCATCTCGCGGAGGTGATGGGGCCGAGCGTCACGCATCCCGTCCCCCGGAGTGCCAAGTGGTGGTACGTGTTCGGGTCGATGACGCTCGTGCTGTTCATCTGCCAGATCGTCACCGGCATCTCACTCTCGCTGCTCTACGTCCCCTCCGCCGGCGAAGCGTTCGAGTCGCTTGAGTACATCACATTCCAGGCCGAGATGGGATGGTTCCTGCGAGCCCTTCATGTCTGGGGCTCGCACCTGATGGTCGCCGCGATGACCATCCACATGATTCAGGTCTTCCTCTTCGGTGCCTTCAAGTACCCGAGAGAACTCACGTGGATCTGCGGTGTGCTTCTGTTCTTCTGCACGCTCGGCATGGCGTTCACAGGACAGGTCCTGCGATGGGATCAGGATTCATACTGGGGACTCGGCGTCGGCATGTCGATGGCCGGCCGCGTCCCGTGGATCGGGCCGGGTCTCGTCCACTTCGTGCTTGGCGGGCCGATCATCGGTGGGCAGACGCTGAGCCGGTTTTTCACGCTGCACGTCTTCATGATTCCGGCCGCACTCATTGGCCTAATCGGCCTGCACCTGCTGCTGGTCATCAAGTGCGGCATCAACGAGAAGCCGACGCCGGGCGTGCTCGTCGAGAAGGCGACATACGAAGAGAAGTATCACGAACTGGTCGAGAAGCGAGGCATGCCCTTCTTCCCCAATGCGGCGGGCCGGGACATGATCGCCTGTGGGCTGACCTTGGGCCTCCTGTTCTTCTGCGCGATGATGTTCGGACCGGCAGGCCCCGCGGGCGAACCCAACCCGGCGTTCGTGCAGACGGCGCCCCGGCCAGACTTCTACTTCCAGTCCCTGTTTGCCGTGCTCGCGCTGCTGCCGCCCTACATGGAGACGTTCCTGATTCTGGGCGCCCCCATTCTGGCAGTCGCCGTACTCGTCCTGCTCCCATTCCTCTCAGGAGGTGGCGAGAAGCACTGGAGGAGAAGGCCTGTTTCGGTGGTTGCTGTCATTCTGCTGCTGCTGTCCCTCAGTACGCTCACCTATCTGGGGTACCGCGCACCCTGGTCGCCGGTCATGGATGCGTGGAGCGGCATCCCAACCCCGCCCCAGTATGTCAAGGGAAGATCGCCACTTGAACTGCAGGGCGCGATCGTTGTGCAGAACAAGCAGTGCCGCAACTGCCACATGCTCGATGGCAGAGGAGGCGAACGCGGCCCGGCGCTCGATGGCGTTGCATCCCGACTCAACGGCGATCAGTTGATCAGGCAGGTCCTGCAGGGCGGCGGCAACATGCCGGCCTACGGCAAGCACCTCTCGCCCGAGGAGACCACGGCGCTCACTGCGTTCCTGCTCACGCTGACCAACGCCTGGGAACACGAGCCCAGAGCGGGGTACTCGATGAATCCCCGTCCGACGCAGGACCCGGTCCCACCGATCCTTCCCGACTCCTGATGCCCCGTCATCACTTCGGCTCGCGCCACGCAGACCTGCTGATAGCCTGAGGCCATGTCCGATGTGGCCCGCGCCATCCTGACGTCCTGGACCATCGAGCCCTGGCCACTGGCGATTTCGCTCATTGCGGTGCTGATCTACTGGCGAGGATGGCGTGGCCTGCACCGGACGATGCCGCGACGTTTCTCGCGGTGGCGGCTCGCCTCACTCATTGCCGGAGTCGCCACATGCTGGCTGGCGATTGCCTCCCCGATCGACCCGATCGCATCGATGCTGCTACAGGTCCACATGCTGCAGCACGTCATGCTGATGATGGTCGGACCACCACTCATTCTGCTGGCACTGCCGGGCATCCCCATGCTTCGCGGCCTTCCAGCGAGCATTCGTACCGACTGGCTCGGCCCGTTCCTGGCATCACCGGGATTCCGCAGCATCATCCGGGTCGTGACGCATCCTGTCGTCACGCTTGCCCTCTTTATTGTCGCGACCTGGGTATGGCACTACCCCGCGTTCTACGAACGCGCGCTTCGCAGCAGTTTCTGGCACGAGGTGGAGCACTTCACGTTCATCACGACCGCGCTCCTGTTCTGGTGGCCGGTCGTGCAGCCCTGGCCGAGCAGGTCGGTCTGGCCGCGTTGGGCCATGCTTCCCTACCTCCTGGCCGCGGACCTTCAGAACACCCTGTTCTCAGCCATTTTCGTGTTTCTCGGGACCCCGATCTACGGCGCCTACGCGGCAGCCCCTGAGCTTCTGGGCATCACGACCCTGCACGATCAGGCTGCGGCGGGCGGCGTCATGTGGGTCGCCGGATCGGCCGCGTTCCTGCTCCCCGTCGGACTCATCATCAAACGCCTGTTGCAGCCGAGGCTCTCGGCAGTTCCGGCACTGGCCGGTCATGGCCTCCACAGACCTCCCGTCGAGATCTCCCTGCCAATCCAGGGTGGAACACTCGGCAGCGGGTGGACGCCGAAGCCCTCGCGGCGACGATCGGATCTGCTTCGCCTCCCGATGCTCGGATCGGCATTGAAGTCGCTCCGCGTTCGGCGGACCGTGCAGTGGACGCTGCTCGCCATCGCGGCGGCCATCGTGGTTGACGGACTGCTTGGCCCGACGCTGAGCCCGATGAATCTGGCGGGCGTCCTGCCATGGACGCACTGGCGAGGCTTCGTCGTCATCGCGCTGCTCGTCGCAGGCAATGCGTTCTGCTGGGCATGCCCGTTCATGATTCCCCGGGAACTGGGCAAGTGGCTCTTTCGACCCGTTCGGCGATGGCCGCGTCACCTGCGAAGCAAATGGCTCGCCGTGAGCCTGCTGCTGCTCTACCTGTGGGCCTACGAGGCGTTCAGCCTCTGGGACTCGACCTGGTGGACCGCATGGGTCGTCATCGGGTACTTCGCTGCGGCGTTCACCATTGACGCCCTCTTCCGTGGCGCCGCGTTCTGCCGATGGGTCTGCCCGATCGGGCAGTTTCACTTCATCGAATCGATGGCCTCGCCTCGCGACGTCGCGGTCATCGACCGCTCGGTATGCGGGACCTGCCGAACACGGGACTGCATTCGCGGTGGTCCCGGCGGCCGGGGCTGCGAACTGGACCTCTACGTGCCGACCAAACAGGGCAACATCGACTGCACCTGGTGTATGGACTGCGCGCGGGCATGTCCACACGATAATGTCGGCGTTCTCCCGCGGCCTCTGCTCCGGGACGTCTCAAGCAACCCGTGGCGTGGTGGAATCGGCCGCCTCTCAAAGCGACCTGATCTGGCGGCGCTCGCGGCGGTGCTGACATTCGGGGCCTTCGCCAATGCGCTGGGCATGGTCGGGCCCGTTCTCGAACTCGAAGACCGCTTCAGCGCCTCGATCGGCGCGGCGACCCCCGTGCTCGCCGCCACGCTGGTGCTGGTCGCGGTCGCCGTCGCCTTGCCGGTGCTGCTGCTTCCGCTCATCGTGGTGGCGACCGCTGCGATCTGCCGGCTCCGCGAAGGCGTACTGCAGACAACCTGCCGCCTCGCCTTCACCCTCGTGCCGATCGGGTTCGCGATGTGGGTCGTCCATATGCTGTTTCACTTTCTGACGAGTCTGGGCACAATCGTCCCGGTCTCGCAACGCCTCGCCAACGACGTGGGGCTCGACTTCGGACCGCCCGCGTGGGTTCTGGCATGCTGCCTCAATGTTCCGACGTGGCTGCTGCCGCTGGAACTGCTGCTTCTTGATGCGGGGCTCGTCCTGACGCTCATCGCCGCGCACCGGCTGGCCAGGGCCGCCACGCAGCGACGTCCGCTTCTCGCGACGGCGGTGCTCTCGCTTCCCGGCATCCTGCTCTTTGCGATCGGTGTCTGGATCACGCTCCAGCCGATGCAGATGAGGGGAACGATTCTCCCATGAAACGCTCGGCGGTCATCATGCTCATCGCTGCAGCGGCCGCCGCCCGGGCGGACAGTGGCCTGGTACGCCTCAGCGAGACCTGCGGACCGTGGAAGGTGACGGTCATGACCGATCCGACGCCTGTGCGTCAGGGGCCAATCGACATTGCCGTCATGGTTCAGGACGCCCACAGCGGCGCGCCCGAACTTGAAGTCAGCGTCGAACTCACACTGTTGCACGTGGACAGCGGCACGAGGGTCAAGACCGCCGCAACTCGACCCCAGGCCGACAACCGCCTGCTCCATGCCGCGAAGTTCATCCTCCCGTCCGCCGGCGCATGGGAGGTCCACACGGATGTCGCCTCGGAAACGACCGAGGCGAGCGTGGCCTGGTCCTTCTCCGCCGCCGAGGCACTTCCACCGTTTGCATCGGCATGGCCGTGGCTGCTTCCGGTTCCAGCGGCGCTGGTGTTGTACGGTGTCAACCGCCGACTCCACGCAGGAAGATCTGCCAGCACATCATGACCGACGCCTCAGGAAGCCGAACCGACGTCCTGCCAACCTGGCGGAATCACATCGGCTGCATCGCGCTTGCAGGCATTCTCATGACCGGCGCGGTCCTGGTCGCAGTCTCCGCGTGGCGGCTCAACGCCTTCGTCACCGAGTATGAGGCCCGCTTTCGCGATCAGGGGTGGGCGCAATTGGATGGATCCACGATCACCGAGGAGACCGCGATCACAACGCCCACGCTCATTTTCGCCAGCGACATCACGCTGAGCGGAGCGACCGCCGACATCGCGCTCCTCGGTGGTGACGCGGTGCTCATGGACCGCTACTCCGGCGACGTCTCCTTTCTCGGTCGCAATCTCGACATTCATCCGGACGCCCACATCGAGGGACGACTGATCATCGCCGGCGCCAGATACGTCTCCGTCAGAGGAACTGTTGAAGGCGGTGTCGAGGGTTCGTGGGATCGGCTCTTTGGTCCGACCGAGCAGCAGGATCCGGCAGCACGGGCGGACACAGCGGAGTGAGAGTCCGAGGAGGCCGGGATTCGCTCGCCGCCCTGGCGAGCGGGTGCTACCGTGTCACGAGTCAGGTGCTGCACAAGGAGCCGCCCAACAATGGCCAAGGCGATCATCGATCCGGACGAAGTACGGCGTTTCGCGAGCGAACTGAAACGATTTACCGACACCATGCATGAGCAGATGAATGCGCTCATGTCACGGCACAGGACGCTTGGCCAGAGTTGGCGGGATCAGGAGCACCAGAAGTTCTCCGAGGAATTCGAACACACCATGCGAACGCTCGGACGGTTCCGAAGCGACGTCTCCGAACATGTGCCGTTCCTGCTGCGAAAGGCGCAGCGGGCGGACGACTACCTCAATCAGCGGTAGATCATCTGGATGCGTGACCAGGCTAACGTCCGAAGTATCGATGCGATCGCGGAGCTTCGCGGCAGAATCGTCGAAGCAAGCGAGTCGATGGCCCGCACCATCGACGAGTGCGTCAATCGCACCACGCGACTGCTTGCCTGGGTCCAGGGGCCGCAGCTGCAGCACTGGCGAGGGCAGAAACGAAAGCGAGATCAGCGGTTGGCGTCGGCTCGCAGTGATCTGGAACGGGCGAAGATCTCCCGTCCGGACGCCGACCCGAGAAGCTTCGTTGATCAGCAGCGGGCCATCCGCAAGGCGAAGGCGGCGGCCGACGAGGCCACCGAGAAACTGAAGTTGATCGCACGCTGGTCCAGGGAGCTTGACCGCCAGGTCACGCTCTTCCGCGGCGGGCTGCGGCCACTGTCAACCGCCGTCGAGGCAGACCTTCCCAGAGCGGCCGGATGGCTCGCCGAACTGGTGCGGCATCTGGAGGGGTACCTCGAGGTTGCCCCGCCCATGCCCGAGACAACCCCTTCGGAGGACGAGCAGCAACTGAACTCGCGTGGGCGGCACGGGACGGACGGTGCCACCGAGGAGGTGGAGCCGTGAATCTCAACTCGGAACGAGCCAGGCTCCGCGAGGGCTGCCGCGCGCTGATGCTCGCCTGGGAGCAGGCCGGCCACCAGTGGAGCGACGCGCAGCACCGCCTGCTTGCAGAGCGGTTCCTGGTGCCACTTCAGCAGTCGCAACGCAGCGCCGACGCCGCCATTGAGACCATGAACGAGATTATCCATCAGGTGGAGCGTGACTGCGGCTGAGCCTCCGCCGCCAGGCCAAGGTATGGCATAATCGGACCAACTCCCAGAACGGATTCGCATCCCTCCATGGCAGACACACGGCTCATTGATCTGGTACAGAACACCATCACGGCGATCGTGACGTTGTTTGACCGAACCGCTGCCAACTGCGCTGCTGCGGACACGCAACGGGACCAATGCGTCGCGTCGGCCCGCGAGAAGGAGTCGCACGCCCGGAACCAGCTTGAAGCGCGAGCCGGTCAGACGATCCAGAACGCCAAGGCCGCGTGTGAAGCCGCCACCGCCGAGGCCCATCAGCGATGGGAAGCGACCCGGCGAGACCTTGCCATGCAGGCCAAGGAACGGCGGGAGGTCATTCTCGACGAGGCGATGTCGATCAGATCGACGGCCGCCTCCAAGGAGGCTGAGGCCAGTTGGCTCGCTGAGACGCTCTACGAAGCGGGCATCGAGGGCACGTCCGGGGATCGCAAACATGCGGAGGCGGTGGCATCGGAGGCGGAGTACCGCCAGCGGGATGTACTGAAGAAGGCGTCATTCTGGCGTTCCCAACTTCGGCTCCCCACGACCGATGCGGTGACGTTGAGTCCCTTCGAGGGGCCCGAGTTGGCGAGCGACCGGGAAATCGACTCCCGTCAGGACGCCGCGGACCGACTGCTCGGCGAACTGCAGGGCTCGCTTCGAAGCCGGTTACTCCGACAGATCTGGCTGTACGCATGTCTACTCCTCCCCATCGCCGCAGGAGCGACGATCGGGACACTCACAGGCACGCTCGCCGTCAGTCTGCCCGTGGGAGGCGGCGTCGGCGCCGGACTGTTCGTCGGGCTGCGGCTGGCCCTGCGTTCACAGGCGAGGGCCAAGACGCTCCGCGCCGAGCAACTCAGCATGCAGGGGTTCGAACTCGCCCGCCGACGACTTCAGGTGGCGGATATGCAGTTCCAGCAGAAGGAACACGAGTCTCGCAAGGAGCGCGACGCTCAACGCAGTTCGGCCGTCGACGAGCGTGACCGGCATCTCGATGCCGCCGGCCCCCGCACCAGACGGCGGCTCGAGAAGTTGCAGACACACATCGACTCGGCACAGCAGAACGCAACGGCCAAACGCGACTCCAGACTTGAAGCAAGCGAACTCGCGCTGGTGAAGTCCACGCAGCAGGCCGAAGCCGAACTGAAGCGCCAACGTGTTGCCATCAAGTCCGAGTGCGATGCAGCATGCCTCGCCGCAACCGAAGCTTGCGATTCGGCCTGGGCGAAGGCCGCCACCGATTGGGTGGCCGCAGAAGCTGACATCGCCTCGGACCTCCGGACGATTGAACACCTGCAACAGGCGCTCGCCCCACAGTGGCCGACGTGGTCCGGCGATTGGGACTCGTGGGCCCCCCCTGTGGCATTCAGTGGCGATGTCGGCATCGGCTCCATCACGTGCGATGTCGAGGCGTTGGGCGTCAACCCACCAGACGACCCCAGATTCGAGTGGCACGCGCCGCACACACTGACGCTCCCCATCGCCCTGAACTTCCACGGTCGTGGATCACTGGTCATCGAGTCTTCGGAGTCCCGCAGGCCCGAGGCCATTGCCATGGCCCAGGCGCTGCTCGCTCGGACGCTCACGACCCTCCCCGCCGGCCGTGTCCGGCTCACGCTGTACGACCCGGTCGGCATCGGCCAGACCTTTGCGGGATTCATGCATCTGGCCGATCACGAGGACGCGGGCGTCCTCGAGCGGGTCTGGACCGAGCCGCGTCACCTCGAGCAGAAACTCTCGGACATCACCGAACACATGGAGAAGGTCATTCAGACCTACCTTCGAAATGAGTACGAGACCATCGACGACTACAATCAGGCGGCGGGCCATATTGCCGAGCCGTATCACATTCTCGTATTGACCGACTTCCCGGAAGGAATCACTGAGTCTGCCGCGCGGCGACTGGCCAGCATTCTCTCGAGTGGTCCTCGATGCGGCGTCTTCGCCTGCATCGTCCAGGATCCATCCCGAGACGTTCCCGAGTTGCTCAATGAGGTGGAGTGGGACCAGCACCGTGTCAGGATTGCGGCAACCTCGACCGGTTGGTCGGTTGTGAACCCACCGCTGGGCGACTTTGACTTCACGCCCGACTCGCCGCCGCCCGACGCCATGCTCACGACCATTGTGTCCCGATACGGAGAAGCATGCGCCGGGGCCAACCGGGTCGAGGTCCCGTTCTCCCTCGTGGCGCCCTCGACGGAGGAGATGTGGACTCGATCCACGACCGAGGACCTTCGGGTGGCGCTCGGACAGAGTGGTGCCACCCGGTTTCAGGAACTCCGGCTCGGACGGGGAACGACGCAACACGCCCTCATCGCCGGGCGAACCGGCTCGGGCAAGTCCACCCTCCTGCATGTGCTGATCACCAATCTGGCGTTGTGGTACTCACCCGACGAAGTGGAGTTCTACCTCGTCGACTTCAAGAAGGGCGTCGAGTTTCAGACCTACGCCGCTCACGCACTGCCCCACGCACGCGTGATCGCCATCGAGAGCGACCGCGAGTTTGGCCTGAGCGTGCTGCGGAAGCTCGACCTCGAACTTCGTCGCCGCGGCGACCAGTTTCGCGACGCTGGCGTGCAGGACCTGTCCGGGTGGCGATCGCAGACGTCCGAATCGATGCCACGGGTGCTGCTGGTCGTCGACGAGTTCCAGGAGTTCTTCGTCAACGACGATGCCCTCGCGCAGGAGGCCTCACTCCTGCTCGACCGCCTCGTGCGGCAGGGGCGTGCCTTCGGCATGCACGTACTGATGGGCTCTCAGACGCTGGACGGTGCCTTCTCGCTGGCGCGAAGCACGTTGGGGCAGATGGGCGTGCGGGTCGCCTTGCAGTGCGCGGAAGCGGACTCCTATCTCATTCTGAGTGATGACAATCCGGCGGCCAGACTGCTTCGCCGCCCGGGTGATGCCATCTACAACGACGCGGGCGGCAAGATCGAGGGCAACTCCCCTTTCCAGGTGGTCTGGCTGGATGACCGGGAACGAGATGAGGCACTGGAACAGATCGCCAAGTGTGCCTCATCGCATCCAACCGAGGCACCACGATCCCAATTCGTATTCAGGGGCAACATCCCCTCGATCCTTCACGCAGACCCTGGCGTCCTCGCCATGCTGGAAGGCCGAGGAGGCGATCAGGCATCGACGCTGGACCTGGTGCTGGGGGATCCGATCGCCATCAAGGACCAGACTTCAATGCAGTTGCGGCGGCAAACCGGCTGCAACGCGATGCTGGTTGGCCAGAGCCCGGAGCGGGCCAACGCCGTGCTGACCGCCGCGCTGCTTCAGGCCGCGGCGTCGATGAAGCCGACGGACGATCCCAACACGCCCGGATTGATGGTGTGGATTCTGGATGGCTCGCCGCCCGATGCGCTGTTCTCCGGGCGTCTTGCGAGTTTCGCGTCCAACCTCCCACATCAAGTCACACGCGTCACGGCCCGCAACGCAGCCGAGTCGTTGGCCCGCTTGACCGACATCCTCACTTCACGAAGCGATGGCGAGAACGCCGACCGGGCGACGATCCTCGTGATTGGGCTCGAGCCCAATCGAATCGCGCCGCTGCGTCCGGCCGACGACGACTTCGCGTTCTCGATGGATGAAGATGCCACCCCGAAGCCGGACCGTCAATTCGCGGAGCTGCTCCGCGAGGGTCCCATTGCGGGCATTCACGCGATGCTCTGGTACGACGGCCTCAACAACGTCAATCGAGGTCTGAGCAGGGCCAGCCAGCGGGAGTTCGACATCAAGGTGCTCTTTCAGATGGGCGCCAATGACTCGGGCCAGTTGATTGATTCGACCGCGGCAGCCGATCTGGGGCCGGGCCGAGCGATCATCCACCGGGAAGAAACCGGCGTCATCGAGAAGTTCCGACCATGGGCGATGCCCGATGAGGACTGGCTGAGGGCCGCGGCCGCGAAGATCCGAACCCGATAACAGCCTGCATTGCGGGTCACGCCGTCAGATTCCGAAGGAAGAAGTGCGGAATGGCTGAAATGGCTCATACATGCCGGCTGTCTTCCCAATAGATGTGGAGACGAGGGCCCTCGACACGGGCCGTCGCAATCACTTGGGTCATTATCGACTGTCAGGAGACGCCTCATGCCCGCCTACTCACCCGAACCGACTGCTTCATCCGCAAAGACCATGCTGCTTCAGATCGGCTCCACATGGGCGGTATGCACGCGAACCGCGGTTCCCGTCATCCTCGCTCGATTCCCGAAGCGGCAGGATGCGGTGCAGTGGCAGGCTGACCATGAGCACCGAGTGGGTACCAGAGCGGCATAGAGGCTTCGCACCGGATTGCGTTGACCACCCGCTGTACGCCGGATCGCAGCGTCCGGCAAACTCGAAGGCCGCTGCAGGCAGCACCATCCGGTGAACACCTGCCATCGCAGCCACCCCACCGCCCTGATTCAATCAGGGCGGTTGTCGCAATGGCATCGGGCATGGGCCTGACGATTCCGGCCAGACCGGGGTCGAGTCCTCATGGGGGATCATCACAGCGGCGGGTTGACCCCTCCCCTCCCGGCGACCTCGGGCATACCCCGAATCGGGACCCGCAGGGGAGGCCTGCTAGACTCACAAGTTCCCCTCGCCGGGCAAACCCTCATGGCGATCACTCGATGTCTCAATCCGATCCACGTCACGCTTGCGGCGATCCTCGCCGCAGGCTGCAGTTCCGTGGAGAAGGCCCGACCGCGGCCCCAGGCCTCGTCGACCATCAGGGAACTCGACGGCATGGAGACGGCCAGCATCATGCGGGGAACCGTCGGCGCAGAGACGGTCATCCTGGGATGGGACGACAGCACCAGTCCCACCTACAGGCCGGTCCGAATCCGTGGCTACGGGCTGGTCGTCGGGCTTGAGGGCACCGGATCCCGCGACGTCCCCCCCAACGTCCGCGCCCACATGCTTCAGTTGATGGCCCGGCAGGGCATCGGGAGCGAGCGGATCGGCTTCGGGGACATCTCCCCCGAGTCGATGCTCGATTCTCAGAACACGGCAATTGTCATCGTTGAAGGCGTCGTGCCCCCGGGTGCGGTCGGACGTCGCCGAACACCTCCAAGCGCATCGGGCCGACTGCCCGAAATGCTCCCCGGAACGACGTTCGACGTTCACGTGCATGCAGACCCACGCACCGGCACGACCAGTCTGGAGGGAGGACGACTCTACACGACCGACCTGAGCCCTGGGCCGCTGCTCACCGGCGACAGGCAGGCGCGGATCCTCGGGCAGGCCGCTGGCCCCATCTTTCTCAATCCGTTCCTCGAGAACGAAAACGTCTCCGCGGGCGACATCAATACGCTCCATGGACGCATCCTCAACGGCGGGCAGGTGCTTGAGGACATGCCGCTGAAACTGCGGATGATCAATCCAAGCCACTCGCGAGTCCGCATCGTTCAGGATGCCATCAACCGGAGATTTCCGCTGGAACGCGGCCAGGCCAGACCAACCGCGCACGCCGTCAACGATGCGGCCATCGAGTTGACGGTGCCGCCCTCAATGCGGGAGAAGCCCAACGACTTCGTGCACATCGTGCGGCACATCACGCTTCGCCAGGTCGATACGGACCGAGTCGCCAACACGATTCGGAGATCGCTCCAGCGGGACCCCTCCGAGGCGGCATCCGCCTATTGGCGGTGGGTTGCGATGGGACCGCAGGCGCTCCCGATGGTCCGCAAGATGTACGACTATCCCGAGGCACTGCCGCGACTGGCAGCCCTCCGCGCGGGGGCGGAACTCGGTGACGCCATCGCCGCCGAATCGCTTCGTCGCATGCTGAAAGGGGGCACACTCGCAGAACGGCTGGAAGCAACCACGCTCCTGGCGAAACTGCCCTCAGATCCCCGCACCGAAGACGTGCTCAGATCCGCGCTCAACGACGAGAGCGTCGAGGTTCGCCTCCGCGCCTACGAGGCCCTCGAGCAGCTCCGATCGCCCATCGTGCATCGGCACCTCGTTCCCGGCCGGTTTGAACTGCACCAGATCCCCTCGGCCTATCCCGCGATTTACGTCACGCAGGTTCGAGCGCCCCGAATCGTCGTGCTTGGTGAGGATGTCCCGATCGAGCGGCCGATGACCCTGGGAATGTGGGAGAACAGCCTGCTGATGCGGGAGTCCAAGGATGGTGCGCGGATCGAAGTCTTTCATCGCGTCGATCCGGGCGGTCCTCCGGAGGTCAACCAGGTCGCGCCGGTACTCCGAGAGATGATTCTGCTGCTTGGGCACGCCCCGACCATTGAAGATCCCGCCGCTGGTCTCGGGCTCTCCTACAGCAAAGTCGTCGGCGTGCTCCACGCGTTGTGGAAGCGACAGTACGTGGCCGCCGACTTCAAGGCGCAGCAGGACCGCGTTCTTGCGGAACTCCGGCGTGCGGCCACGACCAGCAACTACCAACCCAGGCCTGAGTGATCCGCGGCCACCGGGCTCAGAGGCCTTCGAACCCCGAAAAACGCTGATTCTGGCGTTTCAAACCGTTCCCGGACGACATATAGTGCGGGCACTGGCGACGGGTGCTCGCTGGCAACCATAGATCGGGGACCTGCTCAGGACGAGCGGGATCTGGGCACGGAGGTCCAACTCAGCCAATGCGTCTGACCAACGTCACAGTTTCAGGATTCAAGTCGTTCGCCGACACCGTCGATTTCCAGTTCGACGAGCCCAAGGTGGGCATTGTCGGCCCCAATGGCTGCGGCAAGTCCAATGTCGTGGACGCGGTGAAGTGGGTCCTGGGCGAACGATCTGCCAAGAGCCTCCGCGGAGGCGCCATGCTCGACGTCATCTTCGCGGGATCGGCGGGAAGAAAGCCGCTGGGCATGGCCTCGGTCACGCTCACTTTCGACAACCCGATCATCGACCGAAAAGCGACCATCGCTGCCGGCCGACGGGGCCTGGCCATCGACACCGATCAGGTCGCCGTTGGAAGGCGGCTGTACCGCGACGGTCGAAGCGAGTACATCATCAATGATCGCAAGGTCCGGCTCAAGGACGTCAAGGACCTGTTCCTTGATACCGGCATCGGCAACGCCGCATACTGCATCATCGAGCAGGGCCGGGTCTCGGCCATGCTTCAAGCGAGCCCGACCGAACGAAGAACCATCCTCGAGGAAGCCGCTGGGGTCGCACGCTTCAAACTCCGTCGGGTCGAGTCTCAGCGGAAGCTCGAGCGCACCGAAGTCAATCTGGTGCGTGTGCGGGAACAGCTTGAGAACACCGAGCGTCGTCTCCGTCTCGTGCGAGGCCAGGCCCGCAAGGCGCGGACATTCCAGGAACTTGACGCCCGATACCGGGACCTTCGACGCGACCTCGTGTTTGATCAGTTTGACGAATTGCAGGATCGGCTGGTCGGATTGACCAGCCGGCTTGCCGATCTCGGACAGCAGAAGACCGCACTGCAGACCACCCTCACGGAACTCGAGGATGCGCAGCAGGACGCCGACATTCGCCGCCATGAGGCGATGGACAACCGCGTGGAACTGGAACGGCACGTCGCCGAACAGGAGGCCATCGCCGCTCGATCGCTCCAACAGGTGCGATTCATTTCACAGCAGCAACAGGATGCCTCGGACCAGATCAGGACCGATCGCGAGTCGCTGGTCGAGATCGAATCGAGAACCACCGAACTCGCCGATGAGTTGGACCGCGTGTCCGCGGAGTCCGAGTCGATCGAGGCTCAACTGACCTCCTCGGAGTCCCGCCTCGCCGAACTGGCCGAGACGGTCTCGACGACGAAACACGAGGTTGAAGCTGCATCGGCGTCACTGAGAGAGGCCCGCCGCAGCCAGGCTGGCATCGCCGAGCGTCAGGCCGCCGCTCAGGCTGACCACTCCGCCACGTCCGAGCGACTCCGGTCCATCGACGAGCAATTGGACCGGGTTGAGCCCGGAATCGAGTCGATCAACGCGAAGATCGACGGTGCTGAAGCGAAGCGACACTCCCACCACGAATCGCTCTCAGGGGTCAGGTCCCAGGTCGAAGAGGCCGAGCAGAATCTCCGCCGCCATGACGATGACGCCACCGATCTCGGAAAGCGGCACGATTCGATTGCCGATGCGTTGGCCGACGTCCGCCACGACCGGGCCAGCGCGGGCTCGAGGCTGCACCTGCTGGAAGAGATGCAGCACGCCCACGAAGGGCTTGGCGATGATGTCAAGCGTGCACTCGACGAGTCCGGAAAGAACATCCTCGGCGTCCTCGGTGACTGCGTGCATACCTCACGCGAGTGGGCGAACCTCATCGAAACGATCCTCGGCCGCGACGTTGAAATCGTCATCGCCGAGGATGACGAGGCTGCTTCCGGGCTGGTCGATTGGTGCCGCGGGCAGGACCTTGCGCTGGTGTGCGCGGTTGGCGGTTCATTCGACGAGGGCAACAACCGGACCCCCCTTCCACCGGGACTCGACGGCGTGCGCCACGTACTCGACCTTGTCGAAGTGCGACCGGAGGCCCGGGGCATCGCAACGAGTCTGCTCGGACGCACAGCCGTTGTTCCGACATTCGAGCAGGCACTTCATCTCTCCCGCGCATCCATGCGTGACTGGCGACTGGCCGCCATGAGCGGCGAAGTCATCGAGCCAGATGGACGAATCAGAATCGGCCAACCCACGGCGGCCGGATGGATCTCGCGCCGCATGGAAATGGAGGACCTGGAGGCCTCGGTCTGCGCCTTTGATGTTCGGATCGCCGGACTCGAACGGGACCTCGCCGGACTCAAGTCAGCCTCGTCAGAAGCGGACCGCCGACGACGAGACGCCGCCGATGCGCTGCAGCAGGCGAGCAATCAGGTCGTCGATCTGGAGTACGGGCTCCAGGGCATCGCAAACGAGCTCACGCGGCTGCAGCACGAGCGATCTGAGATCGAGGACGAACGTCGCGATCTGCAGGTTCGACGCGCCGATCTCACCGCCCAGCGTGACGTTCTGGCCGCCGAATCTGACCGACTTGGAGCGGCGCTGGCCCAGGCCGAAGCGGCGATCTCTGATCTCGAATCTCGTTCGGAGACGCACCGGTCAACGCTGCATGACGCCCAGGAGTCGCTGGCCGCAGCTCGCGTTGACAACGGACGATTGGCCGAGCAGCACCAGTCAACGCAGCGGTCACGACGTCACCTGGAAGCCGCCATCGAAACCGAGGAAGACCGGCAGCGATCGACACGCGACCTGCTCACTCGCCGCGCAGCCCAATTGGATCAGTACGAGGCAGGCATCGAGCAGGCCAACAGCCAACTTGAGTCGAGCCGCCGCGCCGCGGCGGAGGCGACCAGGAAGAAGGACGCCGTGTCGGAGGCCGTCGCGGAAGCCGAGTCAGCAGTCGCAGAGGCCAAGCAGGCGCTTGAGTCGGCCCGAAAGAGAAACTCCATTCTGGAGCGGGATCACCACGCTCTGGAGTTGACCCGCCGCGAGACGGAGGTCAATCGTGAGAACCTCGAAGAACGGACACTCGATGAGTTGGGCATCGACCTTCCTGCCGAGTACCCCGACTGGAAGTCCGGCGATACGGAACTCGAGCTTGACCGCGACGCGGCGCACGCCGAAGTGAAGGCGTTGCGGGATCAGATCAAGGCGTTGGGCAACGTCAACATCGACTCAATCGAGGAAGAACAGCACCTCGAAGCACGCAACGAGGGGCTCATCGAGCAGGTCGCGGACATCGATCACGCTCGCCAGCAACTCGAGGCCCTGATCGATGAACTTGAAGTCGCCAGCCGCACCCGGTTCGAGGAGACATTCATCAAGGTGCGTGAGCACTTCGGCGGAACGTCCGGCCTCTTTCGCCAACTCTTCGGCGGGGGCAATGCAGACCTGTATCTCGTCCCCGATGAAGACGGGAATGTCGACATGCTCGAGTCGGGCATCGAGATCAAGGCCAAGCCGCCGGGCAAGGAGCCTCGTGTCATCAGCCAACTCTCCGGTGGCGAAAAGACGATGACTGCCGTCGCACTGCTACTGGCCATCTTCAAGTCGCGACCAGCACCATTCTGCATTCTCGACGAAGTCGACGCAGCACTCGACGATGCAAACGTCGATCGATTCTGCGGCACGCTGAACCAGTTCCTGGATGGCAGCCACTTCATCGTCATTACCCACAACAAGCAGACGATGCTTGCGTGCGACCGCCTCTACGGCGTGACCCAACCGGAACGCGGCGTATCGAAGCGAGTCACGGTGCGTGTCGATGAGGTGGGCGATGACGGGCGAATCAGCACGGCCGCAGCGGCTCGCGCCGCCGAGTCACCCGATCCGCCGATCGTCGAAACGGTCGACCAGTCCGTTGCCGCGGTCTGATCGCCCCGGTCACTCCACCCACGCGTCGATCCACTCGGTGCTGGCCGCCAACACTTCCGCCAGTTGGGGGGAAGGCTCGCCGTCGGCGGGGAATGGATTGGGCGTATTGAAGACATGGTCACCATCTCCGACGACATGGACCCGTACCTTGCCGGGATTCGCCTGAGCAATGGTCACCGCGTCGCTCGGGGGAACCGTCGGATCGTCCGCTCCGTGAATCAGGCCAACCGGGCACCGGATCGACTCCACCTGGCGAAGCAGATCATGCCCCGCCGGGTCGTCTCGCTGCTCCTGGAGCCACCCGGCCCCGATATGCAGCGTCTGCCCCGTCCGTGAAGAAGGCGTGGCCAGGGTGCCCTGCTCGAGAAGCGTCGCCGCGTCGGTCTGAGGCATCCGATTGAGCGAGGCCGGGCTTGAAAGCGAGATGAGGCCTGTCACCGGCCCGAATGCCTCCTCACGCCCATGACGACCCGCCGCCAGGAGGCACGTGGCGCCGCCGCGGCTGTGCCCGAACAGGACGGCCCCGCGGCCCTGACCGGCCAGTCGTCCTCGATCGATCGCTTCGAGCAGGATCAGGAGGTCCTCCACGCCGCGGTTCCACGTGTCCTGCACGAAGACCTCGTCATCGAATGCCCCGTGCCCGTGATCCATCCCAGAGTGTGAGAGATTGACACGATGCACCACGTGCCCGGCGGCAGCAAACCGTGAGGCCAACCAGGGGAACATGCCGTACTCCTTGTACCCCTTGAATCCATGAACAACCAGCATCACCGCCCTCGGGTCTTCGGCTGGCAGGTGCGTGCTGCCGCGAATCGGAAGGCCCCTGCTGCCGGGGAGTTCCCAGTCGGTCATCGGATTCATGCCTCCACTCCCAGGTGGTCCGCGATGGACTGCGCGAATTGCTGTGTCCCCAGTTCGCCTCCCAGATCACGCGTCTTGTGCCCGGCCAACAGGCTTGCGTTGTATGCATTTCGAATCCGGTCCGCCACCATGGTGCAGTGCTCATCACCCGTGGCCATCGCCAGATGGCGCAGCATCATGACGCCGCTCATGATGACAGCCAACGGATTGGCAATGCCCTGGCCGGCGATGTCGGGGGCTGACCCGTGAACCGCCTCAAAGACCGCCGCGTGGTCACAGCCGTAGTTTGCCCCCGGCGTGACGCCGAGCCCGCCGACAAGCCCTGCGCAGAGATCACTCATGACATCGCCGTACAGGTTCTCGCACAGCAGCACATCGAAATCCTCCGGACGCTGCACCAGACGCATGCTTCCGGCATCGATGATGATCTCCTCGTACTCCACGCGTCCCTCGTACTGCCGAGCCTCCTCGCGGCAACACCGCACGAAAAGTCCGTCGCCGAGCTTCATGATGTTGGCCTTGTGAAACACAGTCACCTTTCGCCGGCCTCGCGTGAGCGCATAGTCCAGGGCGAATCGGGCAATGCGGCGGCTTGCCTCTTCGGTCACGACTTTGAGACTCGTCACCACGCCTTTGGTGATCTGATTTTCGATGCCCGCATACAGGCCTTCGGTATTCTCACGCACCACGACGATGTCGACACCGGGATCGCTGAACCGCGTCGGCACGCCCCGCAGACTTCGGACCGGGCGGACCGCGCCGAAGAGGTGCAACCGCTTCCGCAGCGCTACGTTGACCGAGGTGAAGCCCTCGCCAATCGGCGTGGTGCACGGTCCTTTCAGCGCGACGCGGTTGGCGATGACCGACTCCACCGTCTCGTCCGGAAGCGTCTCGGAGGCACCTCGCTCGACGGCGGCAAGACCGGCATGATGCACATGCCAGTCAATCTGCGCCCCGGCCTGCTCGAGCACAAACCGGGCCGCCGCGGTGACTTCTGGACCGATCCCGTCGCCGGGTATGAGAACCGCAGAATGCCTCATGGTGCCGTGCTCCGTGGATCCAATGGGAAGATGGCGGGAAGCGGCGCACTGTACCATTGCCGCTACTGCATGCCCGACGCGTTCATCCTGCAACCTGGAGTCCCCCCCCGATGAGCGACCAGCTCGCTCAACTCGATGCGCTCATCGTCGGTGGAGGTATCTCGGGTTTGCTCACGCTCGAGGCGCTTCACGCCAAGGGATGCAGCGCGTGGTTGGTCGAGCACCGCGCCCTAGGCTGCGGCCAGACGATCTGGAGCCAGGGCATCATCCACGGCGGGCTCAAGTACGCCCTCGGCGGAGTCGCCGGGGCTGCCGCCCGATCGGTCAGCGGCATGCCCGAGCGGTGGCGATCCATGCTCGAAGGGCTCGCCGCGCCGAATCTCTCGGGTGTCGCCCTCCGGGCGGACGCATGCGCCATCTGGCCATGGACGTCCGCGAGCTCGCTCGCGGGGCTGCTTGCCGCCAAGCTCGCCCTCCAGACCCGGCCGACCAGGTGGGCAGCCAACGAGCGGCCACCCGCGCTCGCCAAGATCGCCGGGCAGGTCCTGCGGGTTGCCGAACCGGTTCTGGAACCCGCAAGCCTGCTGCGGGTGCTGGGCTCCATGCATGCCTCGCGGCTGCTTCTGGGACACGTGCAGGGCTGCCGCGAATCCGAGCGGCACGTCGAGGTCGAGGTTGCGCTTGGCGATCACACCATTCAGATTGAAGCCGGCCACCTGGTGTTCCTGGCAGGCGGAGGGAACGCGGCGCTTCGTACCATGGCGGGGGTCGACGAGGTCGCCATGCAGACCAGAGGGCTTCGCATGGTTCTGGCACGGGGATCACTGCCCGTGCTCAACGGCCACTGCATCCGGGGCACCAGGCCATGGCTGACGATCACCACCGCCGCCCACGAGGCCGATCACCGAGTCTGGCAGATTGGAGGGGAACTCGCCGAGTGGGGCGCCACGCGCAGCCCGGCCGACACCATCGCCAGAGCCGCCGCCGAAGTCGCCCAGGCCCTCCCCGGCGTCTCAATGGAGGGTGCCCAGTGGTCCACCTATGAGGCACCTCGCGCCGAGCACGTCACCGCTGGCGGCAGGAGACCGGATCTGCCAACGGTGCTCGAGGAAGGCCGCGTGCTCACGGGCTGGCCAACCAAACTGGCGCTCGCCCCACTCTTGGCCGATGACATCGCCTCCCGGATCGCGCCCCGCCACCCGGCGGCCCCCGTGCCGCCGCATGTGCAGCGACCGGGTGTCGCCACACCCCCCTGGATGGAGAGTTGCAGGTGGATCACCGCCCCCTCGGACGCACCGGCCTGAGCGTCTCCCGCATTGGCTGGGGCACGGTCAAGATCGGACGCAATGCCGGTGTCAAGTACCCGGCCGCCTTTGAAGTTCCGTCGCAAGCGGACGCAGAGGCGATCATCCACGCGATGCTGGATCTGGGGATCACCCTCATCGACACGGCACCGGCGTACGGTCTTGCCGAATCGCGCCTCGGCGCAGCGCTCGGCGAACGACGCCGCGAAGTCGTCCTCTGCACGAAGGTCGGGGAGCAGTGTGAGGCAGGCAGGAGTACGCATGACTTCTCAAGTGAAGCCGTCAAGCGAAGCGTCCAGCAGAGTCTCCGCAGACTTCGCACCGATGATGTTGAACTGGTCCTGGTCCACTCCGACGGCCGCGACGTGGAGATTCAAACGCAGACTGATCTGGTGGAGACGCTGGCGAGCCTCAGAGAGGCTGGCCTCACGCGGGCCATCGGATTCTCGGGCAAGACGCCGGCCGGTACGGAACACGCACTTGACTGGGCCGACGTCGTCATGTGTGAGTACAGCATCGACGTGACGGAACACGAGGACGTCATTGCCCGAGCGGTCGACGCGGGTGTCGGTGTGCTGCTCAAGAAAGTACTGGGTAGCGGGCACCTCGACGCCCCGTCCGCCCTCAGGCATGTGCTCCACGATGCCCCGATCGCTGAGGCGGTCGCGAGCGTCGTCATTGGAAGCTTGAGCCCGGAGCGGATGGCTGCCAACATCCGGGCGATTGAGCAGTACTGACCTTCGGCTACTCCGGCACCACCAGCACAACCGCAAGCGGAAGTCTGTCGGGGTCGTTCTTGAGCGTGGCTCGATTGGCCTCGAACAATCGGTTCCAATGCTGCGTGTGGCCGTAGTACGCCTCAGCAATCGATGAGAGCGTCTCGCCCTCGGCAACACGGTGGGTACGCGCCCCGGCGGCTGCAGATGCCGCCGCCCTCGAGGCTCGTGCCGGTCGGGCAGGCACGGACGGAACCTTGAGCCGCTGCCCGACTCGGAGCATGTCGGGATCGATACCGGGGTTCGAGGCCAGGAATCGCCGCCACTCCTGCGCATCGCCCAAGGTCCGCGCCGCGATTGAGCTCAGCGTCTCGCCGTGTTTCACAGTCACGACTCGAGGGATCACAGGCGGGCCACTCGCGCCGGTTCCGGCAGGCTGCGATGATCGTGGGCGAGGCGGTTCTGCCGTGGCAGACGAAGGCGATGCGGCAGCGATGCTGCTCGCCGACCGGACCGCTTTCGCGGCGCTCGGAGGCACGGCAGCTGAGGCAATGGCGCGGCCCATCTCGATTGCCTGGGGTGCGGCGGCCGCAGCCGATTCGGGCGACGGATCCCGGGCGAGTACGGGGACCGAGGCGGTCCTGTTGGTGGACGGGGCCACCGGTCCGGGGGATTTCGGCGTCGAGGAAGTGACCGCAGCGGTCCGCCTGGCCGGCGTCTGCGGCTCCTCGACGGCAGCCACACTCAAGGGCGGCGCAGCCTGGTGATCAGCAGCAACCGGGGGTGGGCCGCCACCGTAGACGAGCACCAACACCGCCACGATGACCGCGGCGAGGAGAAGGACCATCTTTCCACCAGTCGACATAGCACACCTCCACCCGTGTCCATCGACCGGTCAAGCCATCCAGCGTGAGAACCTCGGGCGCTCAGGCCGGCGCGGCAGCCGAGGAATCGAGGGGCCCATCCGAGTCCGCCTCGATGGCATCCAACGCATCGCCTCGCCGGGGGTCGTCACGTCGGAACACCAGCGGTGAGGCGATGGCGACGGAGGAATACGTCCCGACCATCACGCCGATGACCAGCGCGAAGGCGAATCCGCGGATACCGGTGCCACCGAAGACGTAGATGATGAGCACGGCGATCAAGGTTGTGACCGAGGTCAGCAGCGTCCGGCTGAAGGCCTGATTGATCGAGCGGTTCACGCACTCCCGACTGGGAACCGGCCGCTTGCCGCGATTCTCGCGGATACGGTCCAGAATGACGATCGTGTCGTTGAGCGAGTAACCAATCACTGTCAGCAGTGCCGCCACGATGCCCGTGTCGATCTGAAACTCCTCGATGAGGAGGCCGCCCGAAACCCAGGACTGGCCTGCGATGGCACCGGTCAACGCGAGGAATCCGACAACAATGATTACGTCGTGGCACAAGGCGGCGATGGCGGCGACCGAATACCGGAGCGAGCCGAAGCGAACCCAGATGTAGAACAGAATGCCGGCAAGGGAGAGGACCACGGCGCCGATGGCGTTGGCGGTTCGCGTCGCTGCCACGGCCGGGGCGAAACTGCTTACCTGCTCGAAACTGCTCTGGCGGGCGAGCGCTTCGGAGAAGAGTTCCCACTCGCGCTGGGCCAGACGCTCGTCCACGAGGCCGGCTTCGTGACGCAGATAGTTCAGTTCCGGGTCAAGCACCGCGACGGCAAGAGATGACCAGACATCGTCGCCTGCAGGCTCCACGCCCGCGACAAGCACGTCGCGTCCGACCGTGTCACTGAAGTCGGGGTCCTGCCTGATGCGATCGATCCGCTGCTCCACCTCGTCCAGTGTGATGGGAGGATCGATCTCCTCACCGAGCAGCAGCACACCACCGCGGTAGTCGGAGAGGTCCGCCACGGTGGCCGTGAATCCGAGCACTTCGCCGGCAGTGTCGGCGTCGATCTGAGCGGTTCGCTCCGCCCAATCGCCGCCGCCGGATCCGGAGAAGGTCCGCGCCGGGGAAATGTCCAACTCGTCGCCGAACTCCTCAAGGAGTACGGCCTCCACTGTCGATTGAATCCCCTCTTCACTTGAGAGCCCGGAGGGTGCCGCAACCTTCACCTGGAACGAGTCACCAACCGTTCGACCGGACGGGTCCGTGGCAGACTCGCCCACGGTAAGTACCGTCGCGCCGCGGAGTTCCCTGAGGATTCTCGACTCCAGGGAATCGTCCATGCCAGCCCGGTCGGCCAGGTTTCGCACCCGCTCGGTGACGGAGCCATCACCGTCCTGCCGCAGATGGATGCGGGCTCCATCCTCCCCGAGACCGGTCTGCATGGTCACGGCCACGCCACCGCGGAACTCGGTGTCGAACATGTCGGCGCCCCGGGAGTAGAACAGCCAGACCGACCCGACGATCACCAGACCGCTGAGGGTCCAGAATCCACCACGCAAGCCAACCCAGTCGATGTTGGGGTGCAGGAGTCGACCGATACTGGGAATCACCGAGGGAAGCATCGGCAGTCGCTTCCCGCCCAGCCAGAACAGGTAGGCGTCGAAGAGGAATCGAGTCACGAACAAGGCTGTGAAGATCGTTGCAATGATGCCGATGCTCAGCGTCAACGCAAAGCCCTTGACCTCGGTCGTGGGCTCCATCAACAGGAGCACCGCGCACACGATGAGGTTCGTGATGTTGGCGTCGAGAATCGTGCTGGCCACCTTCTGATACGCGGTGCGGACCGCCTCACGCAAGTTGCGTGCACCGCCCTCCACTTCCTCGCGAATCCGCTCGTAGATGAGCACGTTGGCATCAACCGCCATACCCATCGTCAGAACGACGCCAGCCAGCCCGGGAAGCGTAAATGTGCCCTGCATCATCGCCATCACACCGAAGATGATGATGCCGTTGAACACCAGCGCGGCATCGGCCACCAGACCGGCGCCGAGATACCACACGAACATGAATACGCCGACGACCAGAACCGCCCACAGGAATGCCTCAAGACCCCGAGTGAGATTGTCCGCGCCGATCGAGGGGCCCAGCACGCTCACGGCGATTGGCTCGGGCGAGAGCCTCGCCTCAAGCGACCCCGCGGCAAGCACCCGCATCAGGTAGCCCAACTCCTCCGGTGAGAAGGAACCGCTGATCACACCGCTGCCGGAAATCGTCTCGTTGAGATTCGGCGCCGAGTAGACCTTGCCGTCGAGCACGATGGCCATCGGCTCACCGACGTGCGGCTGACTCAGGCGAGCCATCAGGCTGCCGCCATTGGGGTCAAGGCGGAAACTGACCGCAGGACGCCCGAGTTGATCGACGGTCCGGCCCGTACCCTCGACTGACCATGTGGAGTCGGCGCGGTGGGTCATCGCCTTGCCGGGCTGGGTGTAGAGCAGGATGTAGTACTGGCCGTCCCGCTCGGCGGCGACGAGCCGGTAGTTCGACGAGAAATACGAGATCGGATCGGACTCAAGCGCGGCCAGGCTGGCCGGAGAGTCGACCCACTGCTGGAGATCATGGATCGGGAACCACTTCGCGAGAATGGAATCGGTGTTGTCCGGGCCGACCTCAGCGAGTTGCGCTCGCAGCCGATCGACATCGACGCCCTCGACGGAACCTGGCCGGGCGCCGATGTGGAAGTCGAGCACACCGGCTCCCTGCAGAAGCCGCATGAGGTCCTTCGGATCATCCAGTCCAGTGCGGCGTTCCTGGTACTCCGCCCATGCCCCGACGATGGCGTCGAGCCCTTCGGTAGCGGCGGGAAACTCGATTGCCAACTGCTCCAGCGCCACTTCGCGAGGCGAGGGCCTGAGCACCGCGCGTCCGTCCTCGCCGACCAGAATGTCGCCACGCTCATCCCGGACAACCTCACGGGTGTCCGGAAGTTCCAGCACTCGGACGACACGGCTCCGATCAAGGCTGAGGGACAGCAGTTCCTCCTGCAGCAACTCGGATTCCACTTCGGCATCGGCGATGGCCTGCTTGGCGGCGTTGATTGCGGTGGCGTCCCCCGACGCATCTGCGGCCGAAAGCTCGGCACGCAGCGCCCTGGCGGTATCGAACGCAGCCTGAAGATCGGCGACGAGTGCCCCCCGTTCGCCGCCACCACCGAATCGTGTCACAGCAGATCCATCGGAGAGCGATCGTTCCAGTGCCGAACGCTTGATTTCGGTCGCAGCGACGAATGCATCCAGGCGATCGCGATACGAATCGCCAAGCCGCTTCACCTCTTCGTTGGGAAGCGGCATGACGACCTCGATCCGATCGCTGCCCAGCGGGGTCATCGAGATGTCCAGCACACCCTGTGGATTGACTCGCTCCGAGAGCACGCGGATCGTCTGATCAAGCAGTGCCGCCCGATCCGTACCCTCGGGCATACGGACCGAGTACACCAGACTCACGCCACCGCTGAGGTCGCGTCCAAGTCGAATGCGATCCTCGGGGGGATTGACCGCCCACAGGCAGCCACCAACAACACCAAGGATGATGATCAGTTTCCAGAATGCGTTCTGCATGGGTCGAGGGTTCTCACTGCTGCAAGGCGATCAGCCTGCAACTTGCTCGGTGTCGGTTGAATCGGTCGAGGGGGTCGACTCGAGGACCTGTTGAAGTGCCTGACGCGACACCGTGATCCGTGTGTTGGAGCTTGAGTGGGTCTCAAGAACAGCCGTGTCCGGCTTGAGTTCGACGACGCGGCCAATGATGCCCCCGATCGTCTGCACCGTGTCGTTCTTACTGATTGCCGAGAGCATGGACGCGCGTCGCTTCTTCTCTTTGCGCTGACTGAGCATCGAGAAGCCGACAACAGCGACCATCACAAAGATGAGGATCAGGAAGAAGTTGTCGCCAAAGGGACTGGATGGCGCAGCTGCACCGCCTTCCACCGGAGCGCCGTCGGCACCGATCGTCACCTTCTGGGAAGCCTGACCGGGACCACTCGCCATTGGCGGTGGCGGCGCAGCGGCGTCAGTCGTCCCTTGCTGGCCGATGGCGAGCCACATCGGGGCCACCGAGCCAATGATGCATCCGTCCGTGCTCATCAATCCATGCTCCGATCCGCCACGACCTCAGGCTGAGCCACCAGTGGAGCCCGACGCCGCCACAGCGGGAGCGTCCAGGACCGGCCAGACCCGGGCCAGCGAAGACCACGCATCATCCCTGATGGCCCGCCTGATGTCCACCATGAGGCGTTCGAAGTGCCGGATGTTGTGCAGGCTCAAGAGGATTGGTCCGAGCATCTCGCCGGCAACGAACAGGTGCCTGAGATAGGCCCGGCTGAATCCGGCACCGCAGGCCTCACAATCGCATCCCGGCACGAGCGGCGAGAAGTCCTCTCTGAATCGGGCGTTGCGTATCTGAAGCCGCCCATGGGGTGTGAAGACCCCCCCATTGCGACCGTTCCGGGTCGGAAGCACGCAATCGAACATGTCGACCCCCGCCTGGACGGCCGCCACCAGATCCCACTCATACCCCACGCCCATCAGGTATCGGGGGCGGTTCCGGGGAAGGAGCGGTGTGGTCATGGCCACCGTTGTCGCAATGACGTCCGACGACTCACCGACAGCGACACCGCCAATGGCGTATCCCGGCAGATCGAAGGCCGTCACCTGCGAGGCCGATCGTGTGCGAAGCGTCTCGCTCGGCCCCCCCTGCACAATGCCGAACAGGGCCTGCTCATCGCTTCGCGCGTGCGCAGCCACGCATCGATCGAGCCACTGCGTCGTCCGGTCCACGGCAGTGGCCAGCCGCCGCTGGTGGTCCGCTCCGACCTGCCGCTCATGGGCCTGTGCGAGTTCGGGCCGCCGCTCACGAAGACGCTCCGAAGCGTCCACCGAGGGTGGGCAGTCATCGAATGCCATGATGATGTCGGCCCCGAGGTTGTTCTGCACTTCAATGGCCCGCTCGGGTGTCAGGTGAATCTTCGCCCCGTCGATCATCGATCTGAAGGTGATGCCGTCATCATTCAGCGTGTTGGTATCGGCAAGCGACCACGCCTGAAACCCACCGGAGTCAGTGAGAATCGGCCCATCCCACCGCATGAAGTCGTGGACGCCTCCGAGCGAGGCGATCAAGTCATCACCGGGGCGGAGCATCAGGTGAAAGGCATTGTTGAGGATGATCTCCGCGCCCGTGGCGCGAACCTGCTCGGGAAGGAGTCCCTTCACACTCGCGCGTGTGCCGACGGGCATGAAGGCGGGCGTTGCGAACGAACCGTGCGGTGTATGAACCCGGCCCACCCGGGCCTGCGTCGATGCCGATGTCGCGTCGATCTCGAATCTCAGGGGGCCCGTCACCGAAGATCGTCCCGCTGTGAAGCTTCCTGCAGCACCTTCTTCTCACGGGCATTGAGACTTTGAAGCCCCTCACGCGAAATCTTGGCGAGTATGCGGTCGATTTCATCGTGCCGTGGCGGCGACGAAGACGGCTGCCCACCGGTTCGAAAACGCCTCGATGTCGGGTCAAATCGGCCAAGCCAGTCGAAGAACCGATGCAGTCGGTCCGGATGGCGGATGAACCCGAAGCCGGCGATGGCACCGCCGAGGTGGGCTGCTTCGCCGCCGGCATTGCCGGCGCCAAAGAAAATCGAAACCACCGAAATGACGATCAGCACCCACGCGACCGTCGCCAGCCGCATCGGCAGAACAAAGAAGACCAGCACCATGACGTTGGGTGCCAGGAAGGCGCCACCTACAAGAACGCCGAAGACGCCCGCCGAAGCGCCAATGAGCGGCGTACCGGTCGCATTGAACAGGAGCCCTGGAATCGCCGGCAGGCCCAGACTGCCGACCCAAACGTATCCCGCCAGATTCAAGAGCAGATACAGCAGCCCGCCAGCGACGCCACAGAGCAGGTAGAAGGCCAGGTATCGCTTGCCGCCAAGCACACGCTCAATGAGCGGCCCGAAGAAGTAGAGCGCGATCATGTTGAACATGAGGTGAAAGAGGTCGGCGTGCAGGAACTGAAAACCGATCAGCCGCCACAACTCCGCCCCTCCGACCACCTTCTTGGTTGAGAAGTGCAGGAACCGCTGAATCGGCGATGCGTTGTGCCCTTCCGCAATGCCCAGCAGCGTGCCCGCCCCGTCATACACCGGAAGCCCGGTGATGACTTCCTGCCGCTCGAGGCCCTTGCGGTCCTTCAGCGTCACCTTCAAACTGGTTCGCTGCTTGCCAAGATGGGTGTCGGCAGGCCGGTCCTGCGTTCCGAAGAAAGGCGTCCCCTCCACTTCGACCCAGGTCTGATTCGGCTGCTCCACCCAGTACCGGCCTGTCTCAATCGGACCGGCAAACTGCGTCAGGAATCCATCGAGGACGAATACCGCCACGCACACGATGATCAGCCAGGCGTTGACGGTCCGGAGCCAGGATTGCCCGGTTCCCATGCCGCCAGATGCGAAGGTGGCGGCAGATCTCGGGGTCTCCCTCAGGTAGTCTCGATCGGCCAATCCCATCAGCAACGCCCCTCAAGGCGGCGCCACAGGAAGAGTGCCGCCAGCGACTTCCCATCGATGAATCCGCCCTCGTCGATCATGGCTTCGATCTGGGCCACAGTCCACGCCCGGGCCGACACTTCTTCACCCGGCTCCGGGCTGGCAGTCCCCTCGACCAGATCGGTTGCTACGAAGGCGTGCATCAACTCGTCCGCGAATCCCGGAGATGTGTAGTAGCTGCCCAGCAGTCGCATGGCCCCGGCTGTGTAGCCCGTCTCCTCGGTCAACTCGCGGGCCGCCGTGTCGGCTGGCGGCTCGCCCGGCTCGCGCTTGCCCGCAGGCAACTCCCAGAGCGGGCCCCCGACCGCGATACGCCAATTGCGAACGAGCACCAGACGTCCGTCCTCCAGTATTGGGAGGATGGTGACAGCTCCAGGGTGTCGAACAACTTCTCGAGTCCGCTGGCACCCCTCGGCGTCGTGCCACGTACATCGCTCAACCGCGAAGACACGGCCTTCCAAGAGGGGTTCCCGGGCGATGGATCGGGTCGTCACGGCGAGGGGATGATACGGTGCCACCGCATGCCGCGACGAGAAGCCCATGGCGAGCCGGAATCCCTGATCTCATTCAGAGACGTCCACAAGCGATTCGACGGACCACCGGTCCTCGACGGGCTCAACCTCGAAGTCGCTTCGGGCCGGACCACCGTCATCCTCGGCCCGAGCGGCGCGGGCAAGAGCGTGCTGCTCAAACTCATGATCGGCCTGCTGCAACCCGAATCAGGTGAGATCCGGTTCGGACAAATCCGCGTCGACCGGCTTCCCGAGCGACGCCTCGGAGACATCAGGCGTCGAACCGGCTTTCTGTTTCAACAAGGTGCCCTGTTCGACTCCATGACGGTGCTTGACAATGTGTCGTTCCCGCTGATGGAGCACACCACCCTCGATGCCGCCGCTCGACGAGCCCGCGTTCGAGAGACGCTGCAACTCCTCGGCGTTTCCGAGTTGATGGATCGGCTCCCCGCTGAACTCTCAGGGGGACAGCGCAAGCGTATCGCCCTGGCCCGCGCCATCGTGCTGCGGCCCGAGTGCATGCTCTACGACGAGCCGACCACCGGACTCGACCCCATTCGCAGCGATGTCGTCGCCCGCCTCATCCAGATGCTGCGTCAGGAACTGCACCCCACCAGCGTCGTCGTCACGCACGACATCCCGCTGGCGTTCAAGGTGGCGGACCGCATGGTGCTGCTTCGGAACGGCCGAATCCATATGGAGGGCGGGCCGGAGGCCTTCTCGACCAGCGAGGACCCGGTGGTCCGCGCCTTTCTGGATGGGCATGCACGTGACGAAGATCTCGAACCCACGGACACGGAGGCTGCGGCATGAGCCAGCGTTCTCGTGACACGCTCATTGGCATTGCGGCCATCGCCGCGGTCGTGTCGATGATTCTGCTCCTCCAGTTGTTCGGTGAAATCGACACGGTGGAGACGTGGCGACTCACCCTGCGGGCACCATCGACTTCCGGCATTACCGACAGCAGCCGCGTCACCCTCGACGGAGTTCCAATTGGTTCAATCGAGTCGGTGGAATCCGTTCCGACCGGCCCATGGCCGGTTCGGATCACCGCAGCGATCGACGAGGAAGTCGAGATTCCCGTCGGCGTCACGACGCTGACGTCGGTTTCGCTCCTGACCGGTTCAGCCAACCTGTACCTTGAGTCGCCCGCGAACCGCACCGGCCGGATGATCCCGACGGATGGCTCCGCCGAGTTGACCGGGCAGATCAGTCCCGCCGCACTCCGCGACATCACCGCCGCCATCGACGAGCGGTTGGGGCCGCCGCTGATGGCCATCAATAAATTGGGAGAAGCCTGGGCTCCCGTCGGAGACGGGCTGGCATCGCTGCTTGGGACGGGCGATGAGCGGAGCGAAGGAGGCATTCCGGGCGTCATCGCTCGAGCGGATGCGGTGCTCGCCTCGGCGCAGTCCTGGCTCGATGACCCGGAGTTGCGGCGAGATGCCAGCGAACTCATGCACATGGCGTTGGCAAGCGTCGACCGGGCAGTCAGCACGCTCGAATCGCTCGGTGGCCTCGTCGAGAATCTCGACACGCGATCCGAGACGGTCACGACCGAGATTGCAGGCGCTGGACGGGCCCTGGCAGAGACGCTGCATCAGGCAAGTGGGATCATGACCAGGATTCAGGAAGGCGAGGGCACCACCGGTCAACTGGTGACGAATCCGGACCTGTACAACCGTCTCACGGAAACCGCAAAGCAACTCGACCGACTCACCGAGTCCTTGCGTCTGCTGGTCGAACAGGTTCGCGAAGAAGGCGTCGGGCCGCTGATCTCGCCCTGACCGGTCACTACAGCGGTGCCCGCATGCCGACCTCAACGGTCCGGCGAGGCGGAAGATCGAGCATGTCGGGAAGCACCGTGGCGTTTCGAAGCAGGTACGCGAAGACGGCCGTTCGCCATCTCGCCATGCCGCGGTGATCGCCCGCGATGGCAACCTGATCTCGCCGTATCCAGTACGTGAGCGTATTGGGATCGGTCGGAAGCCCCCGCTCAACGGCATCGCGGACCATGGCAGGCACATCGGGCTGCTGCAGGTAGCCGAAGCGAACGAAGGCCATCCACACGCCTTGCCCCAAGGCGTCCAGTCTGAGACGCTGCTGGTACGGGACCCGGGGAACGCCCAGCGGCTGCAGGTACACGATCAGAATCGTCTCCGGGAAACCGGGCACATGACGATGCAGTTTCCGAATCGTCACCGGTGTGATCTGTGTGCTTCGAGCGAAGAATACACCCGTGCCCGGCCACCGCTCGATGGCCCCATCCTTCAGGGACTCGACGAACCGGTCGAGGGGAAGCCCGTCCTCCAGCCGCCCGCGATTGACCAGCCGCATGCCCTGCCGCCATGTGCCGACCAGAATGAGAATGACGGCTGCGACGAGCAGCGGCATCCAGCCACCGTCGAGCACCTTGAATGCATTCGCCGAGAGAAACAGCAGATCGACGCTCAGCACCGTCCCGGCCAGCGGCCCGATCAGCCACCACGACCAACGCCACCGCCGCCTGGCGACAACGCTGAAGAGCACCGTGGAAATCGCCATGACTCCCGTCACGGCCAGGCCATAGGCCCCCGCCAACGCGGCGGCCGAACCGAAGAGCAGTACCACCAGCACGCAGGCAATCGCCATGAGCATGTTGGCGGCTGGGATGAAAATCTGCCCCTCGACGTCGGAGGTATGCACGACCTTGAGGGGTGGGATCACCCCGTGCTGCGCCAGTTGCCTCGTCGTCGAGAATACGCCGCTGATGATGGCCTGCGACGCGATAATCGCCGCGAGCGTCGCGATCACAACCATACTGATCCGCATGCCGTCGGGCACGAGCGCAAAGAAGGGGTTCGCTGCGGACGTCGGATCGGCCAGGACGGCCGCTCCCTGCCCGAAGTATGAGGCCAACAGCGAGGGGCACACCACAACCCACCATGCCAGCGTGATCGCCCGCCGACCGAAGTGCCCCATGTCGGCGTAGAGCGCCTCGCCGCCGGTCAAACACAGCACCACGCCGCCCAGCATCAGGAAGGCAACACCGGGCGCCTCGCCGATCAGGGCGATGCCCCATGTGGGCGAGAACGCGGTGAGCACGCCCGGCTCGGCGAGAATCCCCCGCACGCCGAGCACCGCAATCAGGACAAACCACGCCAGCATCAGAGGACCGACCAGCCATCCGATGCGACCGCTTCCGAATCGCTGCGTCAGAAACACGCCGATGACGATGAACGCCGACGCGACGACCACCCAGTGCGCGTGTCGCGCCTCGTGCGCCGGCTCCAGCCCCCCCATCGCGCTGAGCACGCTGATCGCCGGCGTGATGATGCCGTCCCCGTACAACAGCGCAGCACCCGCCAGCGCGGTCCAGAGCAGCCAGCGTCCGGCAGGCCCGCCCGCTTCATCCTCTCTGGAGCGCGTGAGGCTCAGGAGCGCCAGCAACCCCCCTTCACCGCCATTGTCAGCCCGCATCAAGAGCGAGATGTACTTGAATCCGATGACGAAGAACAACGCCCACACCATCAGCGAGAGGGCGCCCATCACGTGCGCAGGCGATGTCGCGTCGGCGCCGCCGAGCGCCAGCGTTGCCTTGAGGGCGTACAGCGGGCTCGTTCCGATGTCGCCGAAGACCACTCCGATCGCGGCAAGCGCCAGCAGCGGGACCCCTTGCCGCTGACGGTGTGTCGGCTTCTGTGGTGCTGGCCCACCCATGAGCGCACCCTACCACAGGCCCCTGAACTGGCAGCGACGTCGCGGAGGTTCGACTGCGGGGGGCCCTATTGAGCGACGACGATCTCGACGCGGCGACTCTGCTGCGACGAGCCCATCGGACGATCCGGTCCGTAACTCATCACGGCGATCGCACCTGAGTCGATGCCCTGATTCGTCAGGAAGTTGCGGACGGCCCAGCCTCGCTCAAAGCCGAGGTGGTAGTTCGTCTTGTGCCCACTCTTCTTGATCGGATCGGTATCGGTGTGCCCGGCGACAATGATTGGTTTCCCCGGGTATTGACCCTGCAGCACCTGGGCGACTCGCTGGAGCGCCTTCTTCGCTGCGGGCTTCAGCGTCGTGCGGCCGGAGTCGAAGAGCACGTCTCCTTCCACAGCGACGGTGACATCGTTCGGGCCGTAGGTCGCAGTCACACCCTGAATGCCGTCAAAGGCGGTGGCGCTTGACTCGTCGAGTTTGCTCTGCCAATCGGAAGCCTGCTGCTCAAAGTCCTCCCGCTGCGTTCGAAGCAGTGTGTTGGCCTGGCGCAGTTCGCCGTTGGCAGCCTCGAGTGCCTTGTCGCGCTCGTCAAGTTGCGAGCGAAGTTCGGTGTTCTCCTGCTCAAGCAGCGTGAGGTGATCCTTTTCCTCCTGCGAGGAACAGCCTGTTGAGGCGACGGTCGCGGCCGCGAAGGCCAGAAACATCGGCAGAGTCATACGCATGGTCGGGTTTCCTTTCCGCAACGGTCTGTCATTCCATTGGTTGCTGGCACAACTTCCGTGCCGGTTCGCATTGGAACCGCTGCGCGGCTCCTTGTCCAATCGCCAGAGTTGTCCACCGGCTCGATCAGGCCCGCTCTTGGCATCTCGACCGTTGGCAGCAGTGTCCGCCAGCCCCGCTGGACCAGTGGGCCGGCGAAGAGCAGGAGCACCGTGGCGAGGGCAAGATGGGGGCCGTAGGGAAGTTCCCGCTTCACGCCCCCACCGAATCGACTGAGCACGGCGAGCAGCAGCGTCCAGGCCAGCCCGATGAACGGTGCCAGAAAGAAGATCAGGATCGGGAGAAACCACCCGACCACCGCGCCCACGGCGGCCAGCAGGTGCACATCGCCCATCCCCATCGCTTCGCGGCCGAAGGCAAGCGTCCCGAGAATCCGAACGCCCCAGACCAACCCACCGCCGACCAGCCACCCCAGGAGCGAGCCCCCGATGGCCTGCACCCACCGGGGCGGCGCGCCCTCCAGACCGGAGAGTGACCAGCCGCCGATTCCGATTCCAACCAGAATCGGCAGCAGGAAGCACAGTTCGATCACCATTTCGCGGCGAGCGTGCGGATACTCCGCGAGCGTGTCCCCCTCCGGGACGTACGCGTCGTAGTCGATGAAACTGGGCCGAAGTCGCCCAAGCCAGACAAGCGCCATGGACACGCCGAGGCCAAGCATCCCACCGACCGCCGCGCCGGTTGCTGGCCACCCGGTACCCGGGATTGGCCAGTGCAGGCCGCGAAGCCCGCTCGCGCTGGCCAGGTACGACTGGACCAGCCACAGCACGAGGGCCGAGCAGGTCACGAACACGGGAATCGCCAGCGGAATCAGGTAGGTTCGGGCGTCGATCACCGTCATCGAAAACAGGCCCGCCAGCATGAATGCCACGGCAACGTAGGCGGGCCATGCACGAACAAACTGCTGCTCGGTCCACCAGGAACCACCACCCTCCCACCAGAGTGAATCGGCGGGGTCAACCATGAACAGGCAGACATACAGTCCCGCAAACACCAGGGCCATGAACAACTCGACAATCGGGTACACGGGCGATATGGGGGCCTTGCAGAACCTGCATCGGCCACGCAACAGGACCCATCCGAGAATCGGAAGGTTCTCACGGACGAAACGAAGTCGACCACCACAGATCGGGCACCTGCTCGGCGGGTGTGAGAGTGACATGCCCCGTGGGAGCCGCCAGTTCACGACGTTCAGAAAACTCCCGACACAGGCGCCGAAAGCGAAGACGAACAGCAGCCATGGGCCGTGGCGGAGCATCGACTCGGAGAGTGAGACGAATCCGAGCATGAGCGGTCAGGGAGCGTCCGCCGGGTTGTCGTCGGTCGCGGACTCCAGTTCCTCGGCGACCGCATCAAGGACCTGGCGGCATCGTGCGACCAAGGCGGTCCCCCGACGATGGGCCTCCATGGCCTCCTCAAGTCCAATCTCGCCCGCGTCGATCTGCTCGATGATGGACTCCAGTTCACCGATGGCTTCTTCGAAACGCAGGTCCGCGGGATCGGCTGGGGAATCAGGCATGCGGAGAGGGTAAATCGCCTTGCTGAGACTCGCCAGCCACGATCGAGCGGATGGTGCCCGAGGCAACTCGGGTATCGAGTTCCTCACCCGGCCGGACGTCGGACGCGTCCCGGACCACCGCACCGGCTGCGGTCCTCGTCAAACTGAATCCGCGGGCAAGGACTGACTCCGGGCCTACGGCCTCCAGCACCCGCACCCGCTGCCTCAGCCTGGCTTCCGACTGCTCGATCCGGTGCCGCGCGACTCGGTCCAGTGGCAGCGAGGCCAACGCGGCCCTGCCCGCGGTCACCCGCTTGAGCATGCACTGCTCGAGCCGCGCGGCACATTGAGAGGCGATGGCCCGGTGGGCAGCCAGCGTGGCATGCGGTCGCCTTGAAAGCATCGCTGCCTCACCTCGAGCCAGCCGCTGACTGGCCGCGGCAAGTCGAAGCCGCCTCGCCGCCTGCAGCGCTGCGTCCGCCCGGCTGGACCGCTCGCGGAATGCCGACACCAGTGCCCGCAGTCGCCGGTCCAGCGACTCGCGCAGGAGCGTCAGTCGCTGCGCCTCCTCTTCGCGGTCCGGAAGCAGCACCATGACGGCCTGCGTCGGCGTCGACGCCCGACGATCGGCGACCAGTTCGGCAATCGTCGTGTCCGACTCGTGCCCGATGGCGGCCACGATCGGGACGCTCGCTGCGTGAACGGCCTCGGCCAACACCCGCTCGTTGAAGGCCTGCAGGTCCTCGGCAGATCCGCCACCACGGGTCAGTATGAGGGCGTCAATGCCCAGTGTTCCTGCCTCCGCATCGACACGCCCAATCACCTCGGCCATCCGGGCGGCCGCCCCTTCCCCCTGAACGGGAACATCGATCAAGTCGATCCGGCATGCAGGCCATCGCCGCCTCGCCTCCGCTCGCACGTCATGGACCGCAGCACCAGCGGCACTGGTCAGCAACGCCACTCGGCGAGGTACCTCGGGAAGTGGTGCCCTGGCCGATTCGTCGAACCACCCCATGCCCCGGAGTTCCTCGCAGAGCCGACGAAACGCCGCCAGCCGGTCGCCGGCCCCCACCGGCGAAACGGAACGGACCCGCACCTGTGTTCGCCCCTGGGGTGCCCAGTGCACAACTGTCCCATCCGCCCGAACAACATCCCCCATGGCGATGGCCCGAGCCCCACGCCGCACATCCGAGGCCCACATCACGCACTGAATGCTCGCCTCGTCATCCCGAAGCGTGAAGTACCAGTGGCCCCGCCGCTCACTGAATGCGGCCACCTCGCCCTGCACCCGAACCGGGTCCGGCACGCCCTGCTCAAGTGCGGCCGCGATCCGCCTTGCGAGATCGGTCACCGTCATGGCCGGACGCTCGGACGGCCGCTCCGCTGGCTTCCAGTCAAAGGGCAACTGGTTCATGCGGGATGTGTACCACGAAACACCACGCCCCGCCGGGCCCAGATCGGTGATACTCCTCCAAGCCATGACTGCAGCTGCCCTCACGCTGACGACCCCCATCCGCGACCTTCCAGGTGCCAGCGGGCATCGTGCCGCCGCCATGCATCGCATGGGCCTTCGCTGCGTCGCGGATCTGCTGCTGCATGCGCCCAGTCGCTATCGGCGAACCCACCCCTGGCAGTCGCTCTCACGGGTTGCCGCGGCAGCGGCGAAGGGCGCCGCTGAGGGCATGGAGGTCCGCGGCGAGATCGCCTCGGTGCAGCGAGGCTTCGGCCGGACGCCGAAGGTCGAGGTCGTTCTGGAAGACGACTCGGGCGACATCGACCTCGTCTTCTTCAACCAGCCATGGGTGCAGCGGAAGTTGCATCCTGGAATGCGCATCATTGCAACCGGCAAACCTCGCACATACCGTGACCGCGTGCAGATCGCCAACCCGGAGTGGCGCCGGATCGACGACGACGCCCCGCTGCAGCCGCCCGTGCTCGACGAACAGTCCGCTTCAATCTGCCCGGTGTACCCGGCATCTGAAGAGGTGCCCTCCGACCACATCGCGGATCTCATCGACAGCATCCTCGATGAGGCGGTGGCGCTGCTGGAAGACCACCTCCCCGCGTCGTTTCGCGCAAGCCACGGCTTCCCGGAATTGGCTACCGCGTACCGGTACCTGCATCGACCCGATCTGGACGAACACATCGACGCCGCGCGAAGACGGCTTGCATTTGACGAACTGCTGCTGCTGCAACTCGGCGTCATGATGAAGCGTTTCCACCGCCGGACGCATCTTCACGCTCCGGCCCTCGATCGATCGTCAGAGGTCCAGGCGCGGATTGCCGCGAGAATCCCATTTGCCCCGACCGCGGCCCAGACGCGGGTCATCGATGAGATCGGTGCTGACCTCGCCGAAAACGTCCCCATGAACCGTCTCCTTCAGGGAGACGTCGGAAGCGGCAAGACCGTCGTCGCGTTGGCAGCCATGCTTCAAGCAGTCGCTCACGGCCGGCAAGCGGCGCTCATCGCGCCGACTGAACTGCTTGCAGAACAGCATGCCCGGACGCTTGGATCGCTTCTCACGGACGCCTCCGTCCGACTCGAACTTCTGACCGGTTCCATCAGCGGGGCCGCTCGGCGAAGTCTGCTCGACGCGGTGGCCGCAGGCGATGTTGACATCGTGGTCGGCACCCATGCCGTCCTGACGCAGGACGTCACCTTCCAGGAACTCGCCGTCGCCGTCACCGATGAGCAGCACCGATTCGGCGTTCACCAGCGAGCCTCGTTGCGAAGCAAGGCCGCGGACGACTCGCGTTGCCCGCACCAACTCGTCATGACGGCGACGCCCATCCCAAGAACGCTCTCCCTGACAATCTTCGGGGATCTCGACATCTCCATCATTGACGAGATGCCCCCAGGGCGGGCGCCGATATCCACGATTGCCGTCGGTCGAAGCGGCGCCGCAGCAGCCTACGAGGGCATCGCGACGGCAGTGCGTCGCGGCGAACGTGCCTACGTCGTCGTACCTGTGATTGAGGAGTCAACCGCAGGCCTGACCGACCTTGAGTCGCATCTTGAGACGCTTGCCGACGGCCCGCTCAGGCACTGCCGCCTCGCTGCCATGCACGGACGTCTGGACGTTGCCGCCCGCGAGGCCATCATGGACCAGTTCCGCCGTGGCGACGTGGATGTCCTCGTGGCGACCACTGTCATCGAGGTCGGTGTGGACGTTCCCGAGGCGACCGTCATGGTCATTGAAGATGCTGATCGCTTCGGCCTTGCTCAACTTCACCAGTTGCGGGGCCGAGTCGGCCGTGGTGAGCGGCCGGGGCACTGCGTCCTCATCGCCGAACCGACGACCGACGAGGGCAGCAGGCGAATCGCCGCCATGGTCGAAACAACCGATGGATTCCGGATCGCCGAGCGGGACCTTGAGATCCGAGGCCCGGGCGAGTTGTTCGGATCCAGGCAGTCGGGGATGCCACCCTTCCGAATCGCCGCGCTTCCCGGCGATCTTGAATTGCTCGCACTGGCCAGAAGGGACGCGATCGCCTGGATCGAACAGGACCCCCTCCTGACACTTCCGGAGCACGCGCTCCTGCGGCGGCGGCTCCTCAAGGCGCACGGTCGCTGGCTCGGACTCGGAGATGTTGGATGAGTGATCAACGCGAACTCGCCGCCCAGTTCGATCAACTCGCCGCACTCATGGAGATCACCGGGGCCAACGGATTCCGCGTGAGTGCAGCCAGGCGGGTTGCACGAGTCCTGCAGGAGTTCGACGGGGACCTGCGCGAACTCGCCGAGACGCCCGGCGGCCTGGAGGCGATGGACGGCATCGGCAAGGGAAGTGCCGAGCGGATTCGACAGTGGTGCAGGACCGGGCGTCTGGAAGGGCGGGATCGAATCGCCGCAGAGGTTCCGGACGGACTCATCGGCCTGCTCGACATCTCCGGTCTCGGGCCCAAGACCGTGGGACGGCTGTGGCGTGAGGCTGGCGTCACCGACACCGCGACCCTCCGCGAAGCAATCAACGACGGTCGCCTCGCCTCGCTGCCCAGAATGGGTGCCAAGACCATCGCCAACATCTCGGACTCACTCGACTTCGCAGCGAAGGCAGCCCAGCGGACATCGATCGGCGCAGCATTGCCTCTTGCAACGCAGTTGTGCGCCGCGTTGGCCAGCGTCCCGGGGACGACCCGCATCGACTGGGCGGGATCGCTTCGACGTGGGTGCGAGACGATCGGCGACATCGATCTGCTGGCAATCTCGGGAGATCCGACCTGCCTGATTGCGGCATTCACCACCCAACCCGGAGTTACCAAGGTTCTTGCGGCAGGTGATACCAAGGCCTCGGTGCGCTTGAACGATCAGATCCAGATCGACCTGCGGGTCGTTCCCGAACAGGAATTCGGCGCCGCGTGGCTCTACTTCACGGGTTCCAAGGAGCACAACGTGGCGCTGCGTCATCGAGCACAGCAACGCAACCTGCGACTCAACGAGTACGGGCTCTTCCCGGATGACGGAGAAGAGTCGCCCCCTCAGGATCGGGGGAAGCGGCCCATCGCCTCGCAGACCGAACAGGACATCTACGAGGCGCTCGAGTTGCCATGGAGGCCGCCCGAATTGCGGGAGTCACGCGACGGCATCACGGAGCCACCCCCCGACCTCATCACCGTCGAGGACATCTGCCGGGATCTGCATACCCATACGACGGCCAGCGACGGGCATCTCTCCATACGAGACATGGCCGAAGAGGCCATTCGCCGCGGGTTTGATTCGCTCGCCATCACGGACCACTCCAGGTCCAGCGTGCAGGCCAACGGACTCGACGCCGACCGTCTTCGCTCGCACATCGAGGCCATTCGCGAGGTCGATGCCTCGCTGCCGGAGATCACGCTGCTTGCAGGATCTGAAGTGGACATACACGCAGATGGACGGCTGGACTACGACGACGAGATCCTTGCAATGCTTGACATCGTCGTCGCCTCACCCCACGCCGCGCTCAAGCAGTCGCCGGACGACGCGACGGCGCGTCTCATCGAGGCCGCATCGCATCCGCTGGTTCACATCATCGGGCATCCGACCGGCCGTATGATCGGGCGTCGGCCCGGTCTGGAGCCGGACATGCGTGCCCTGTGCGCTGCCGCTGCGGCGCACGGAACGGCGTTGGAGATCAATGCCAACCCGAAGCGGCTGGACCTCTGCGACCGGCACGTTCGGATCGCCCTTGAGTGCGGCGGGCTCATCTCGATCAATACCGACGCCCATCAGGCAGGCCACTTCGACTTCCTGAGGTACGGCGTACTCACGGGCCGAAGGGGCACGCTCACCGCGGAGGCCTGTATCAACGCCTGGCCGCTCAGCCGCTTGCTGGAATGGCTCGACCGCGGTTCGTAGGGTGGATACCCTGCACGGCCCATGTTCGATACGCTCACTGATCGCCTGACCGGTGCCGTTCGCCGCCTCTCGGGGCAGGGCCGCATCACCGAAGCCAACATCCGCGAAACCATGGACGAGGTCCGCACGGCCCTGCTGGATGCCGACGTCAGCCTGGAAGTCGTCGACGCATTCTGTGATGAGGTTCGCGAGGAAGCACTTGGCGAAGAGGTGCTGCGCAGCCTGAGACCGGGCGAGCAGATGGTGGAGATCGTCCATCGCCGCCTCGTCGAACTCATGGGCCCTGTGGATGAGCATCTCGTGGCGGCCGATCCGGGACCGACGGTCATCATGGTGTGCGGGTTGCAGGGCACCGGCAAGACGACCACTTGCGCCAAGTTGGCCGCGTGGCTTCGGCGGCAAGGCCGCAGCGTGCTCGTATGCGCCGCCGACCTGCAGCGGCCCGCAGCGGTCGAGCAGTTGAGGATCGGCGTTGAGAAGGTCTCGGAGACCGCGAAAGGACAGGCGCGGATCGGCTTCTACGGGGAGCCGGAGAAGTGCGCCGCCTACGGCGAAGCGGTCGGGGTAGCGGTCGAAGTCTGCCAACGAGCGGTCAGCCAAGCCCGAGCAGATCGGTATGACGTGTTGCTTGTCGACACCGCAGGCAGGCTGCACATCGACGAGCCGCTCATGAAGGAACTCCGCGGCGTGCAGTTCGCCGTGCAGCCCCATCACGTGCTGCTGGTCGTCGATGCCATGGCCGGTCAGGACGCCGTGCGTTCGGCGGCCACCTTCAACGAAGAACTTCCGATCGACGGCGTCATTCTGACCAAACTCGACAGCGACACCCGCGGTGGCGGCGCCCTGTCGGTGAAGCACGTGATCGGTGTGCCGATTCGATTCATCGGAACAGGCGAGCGGTTTGAAGATCTTGAGCCGTTCCATCCCGAACGAATGGCTGGCCGCATTCTGGGAATGGGTGACGTCGTGTCGCTCGCCGAGCGGGCGCGGGAACAGGTCGACGAGGCCGAGGCCGAAGCCCTGGCGGAGAAGATGGCCAAGGGCCAATTCACGATCGATGACTTTCTGAAGCAGTTGCGCTCGCTCAGACGCATGGGCAACATGAAGCAGTTGCTCGGGATGCTCCCCGGCGTGGGCAGGATGCTCAAAGGCGTCGACATCGACGACGGGCAGTTCGACCGCATCGAAGCGATGGCCGGCTCCATGACGGCGGATGAAAGAGCCGACGTGGCCATCATGAACAAGTCTCGCGTGCGGCGCGTCTCCCGCGGCTCGGGAAGCAGCGGCCCCGAGGTCAACAAGCTGCTCAAGCAGTTTGAGATGGTTCGCAAGATGTCGCAGCAGATGGCTGGCATGGGTGGACGCATGCAGGCCGCCAAGGCCATGTCAAGCGGTGATATGCCGGATCTCGCCGGCATGGGACGCGGATCCACGAAGACCAAGTCCACCAAGTCCGGGTTCAAGCGGCGAAAGCGGAAGTAGCGACCACCGGCCTAGGTTGTGGTGTCAGCCCTCGGCCTGAGGGTGAGTTCTCGCAACTTCGGAATGACGAGATCCGAGAGCAGGATCTTCACACAGGCGGCGATCGGGATCGCCAGCAGCATGCCGTAGGCGCCCATGACCGAACCGCCAGCGAGCACCGCCACGAAAATCGTCACCGGGTCGAGGTTCGTCGCCTTGCCTGCGATCAGCGGCGTGAGCACCCAGCCGTCGAGCGCGTTGACGATGGCGAAGACGACGGTCGGCCACAGAAGCACCCCCCACCATGCCATGCGCTGCGCCTCGGGGAGGTCCAGTTCCGCCACGGCTAGCAGCAGGATGGCGACGGGAATGCCCACCAACCCGAGGAACGGCACCAGGCCGAAGGCGCCGATGATGATCGAGAGCAGGATGGCGTAGGGAACGCCCACGAAGGCCCACCCCACGGCATACAGCACCGCCATGATCAGGGCGATGACAATGCGGCCGCGGACGAATCCGGCCACGGCGCCGTCCATCCTCGCCAGAAGCGGCACAAGCGTCGGCCGGTGCGCCTCGGGGAGCATGCCGGAGCAGAACTCGACGATCCGCGGCCAGTGCAGGCTGAAGAAGAAGAAGTAGAACGGAATGAGGAATGCGAGCATCCCGACCGCGATCGCCTGACCGACGACCGCCCACGCCACGCGGCCAGTTGTCCCGGCGATACCGAGCAGATCAATCGATTGGCGTTGGGCAGCGTCGGAGGCCGCGCCCAACACAGCCGTCGCCGCCGAGGCGACCTTCACATCACCGCCGCTGTCCGTCTCGGCGGGCTCAGTTGCAGGTTTCGCTGCCTTCGCCTGCGCCGGCTGCGGATCCTCCGTCGACTCCGGAAGGAACATGATGACTTCCATCACGCTTCCCTGATACTCCGGGGGCACATACTCGTCGACGAGGCGTGTCAGTCGGGTTCGAACCAACCCACTCTGCACATCATGCACGACACCAGCGGCCTGGGACACGACCCGCGGAACCAGCAGCCCCAGTCCGATGACGAGCACCAGCGTGATCGCCGTCAGCAGCAGCGAGACACCGCCGATCCGGCCGAATGGAATCCACCTGGTTCTGGACATCCACGCGATGATCGGCTCAAACAGGTAGGCAAGCAGGAGCGCCACCAGAAGCGGAACGGTCACGTCCCGCATGGCGTACCCCAGCCAGAACAGAACCCCGATAACGAGGGCCGCGAGCACATCGCGGATGCCTCGAATCTCCCAAAGGTGAAGGTCTCGTGCAGGTCGCGGTGGCCTTCCCTGGCTCATGCGACATCTCCTCTGTCACAAGGGCGAATCAGCCGGGTTGCGGCGTTCCAATCCGCGACTCGATATCTCTCGGGTCGAACGCTTCACGGAAGTCAAAGACGTTGACGAAGTCGTCGATGGTGTCGTCGGGTTGCTCCGCGAAGAAGCCGGCTTGAATCATCGCGTAGACGATTCGGCCGAAGTCCTCGGTACGGTGCACACGCCAGCACTCCAGCACGGTGCGGGCCATCAATCCGTACCGCTGGATGGCGAAGTCCCGCAGCCCGAGGCACAGTTCCTGCCCGGACACATGCCGGTCCAGGTTGTACGGGTCACCGGCCTCCAGATGTACCTGGCTGGCGGTGTAGGAGAGCCCCTCCCGGACGAACTCAAAGGCCTCGAGCGGGTAGGGACCGATGTCGAGAAAGTGGCGAATATGATCGTTCGTAAATGTGTCGCTCATGGGCATTGGGGATCCTCTCAGCCGCCGCACCACCTCCTGTGGATGCCCGACCGAGGTCACGATGATATCGGGCGTTCTCGAGAAGAGCCGTGACAAGTTTCCCAATCTGAGGGCATCACGACACCACTGAGGCCTCTTTGAGCGGATTTGACTCCGATTTGAGGCAGGCCAGCACGCTCCACGAAACGATCTGGAGGCACCAGGAATGGCTGCTGAAGGCAGCCCCATGGCACCTGCGGGGCGAGCGCACTCAACGCAAGCGGCGTCCATGTGGGGGCGTCATCCGGATGCCATGCCGCTCAAGACCTGCAGCAGGTCATAGACATCGACCTGGCCATCATCAGTCACATCTGGAAGCGCCCAGTGGCTCCGGCTCCCCCAGTGGCTCAGCACCAAGAGAAGGTCTGCTGCATCACTCGCTCCATCGCAGTTGATATCCGCAATGTCATCCGCACACACAGTCTCCACAGTAGGCTCGTACCCCGTATACGTGACCCAACTCTCTGGTGCACTTGGTTGTGGACAGATATGCGTGCTGTACATCCTGACCTCAAGCATGCCTTCAAGCATGATGTGCGGCTGCGTAGGACCGCTGTTGTCTACAAACCGACAATCGCTAATCTCGGACCCCGGCGTAAAGCCGTATGGTGGAGGCACAGTCGCCTCACGCACATACACAGCACCGCCTCCCCCCGCGAAGGCTGCGTTGTTTCGGAGACTGCAGTGAGCCAAATCCAAACTACTGCCCTCCACGAGAATGGCACCCCCGTGGTAGGCCGCTGTATTGGCAGACAGCCGAGATTCGTAGATTTGGATCTCGCAATCGACGGCCTGAATCACACCGCCATTTGCTGACGCCACACCGTTGGTGAAATCACAATTATCAATCTCAACCAGACTGCTGGACGCAGAAATCGAACCAGCATTCGTTGCGTGGCATCCGTCAAATCTGCAATTCACGATGTCCAACTCAACGCCTTGCACTCGAATAGCGCCGCCATCACGGGACTCCCCAGAAGAGGCCTGTCCAGCACGACAGTTGAGGAACTCACAATCATCAATCCAGATCAGGAAGTCAGCTGTTTCATACCCACCGAGAACCCCTGTGCTGTCAGCCTCAGCCACAATGGCTGCCCCGTCTGTTGGCCAGATCAGTGAACCAAGTGGATCCGTAGGATCTGGTTCGGCTGTAGAAAACTGGATGTTCCTGATATCGACCAACACGTCACCACCATCGAGATCAGCAGACGAATCCAACGTGAGAATCGGCCCAGGACCAAACGCAGTGGCCTGTCGCCACACAGGAGAACACCCAGGAGCTGCCTGAATTGAGACGCCGTTGGCGGAACTACTGTCCGTCATCACCACGACATTCTCGCGATACACCCCATCACCCAACTCGACATGCGAAAACGAAATCTCGCTGCTGGCATCGACCGCAGCCTGAATCGTTGAATAGGTGCCCATCACAACCCGGGCAGAGGACCCCCACTCGTAGATCACTACTTCAGCGTCTAGGCCGGATGACGGAATCCCACCAGGAGCTGGGCTATCCCCATGATCACCCCCAGGAGCTGCGTAGGCTGGATTCGTCATGCCCCCAGCGGCCAACGCCAGTACGGTGATGAACCCTGCATTCAGCGATCTGTGGGGGATTTTCATCGGTTGAGTTCCTCTGCATTCATACATTGATCCCGTTTCGAGCCCCCAGTGCGGGAGTTCACGGCCTCGACGAAGACAGTTATGCGTATTCATCCGATGTGTGTGCTGCTCAAAGGGAAGTTGGCTGCACCGCCCACGATGGAGGCCCATCGTGGGCAAGTGCATTGGCGAGCATCCCCACAGGCGTTGTGGCGCTGGATCTCACAGCCACGAGGCCTGCCACTGAAGGGCCCAGTGAAACAGCAGCGCGAGGGATCTCCAAAGCGTCTGCACCAGCAATCGTTGCCATTTCAAGCAGGATCATCGGATCCACACCATCACGACGATACAGCAGCCGCATGTCGTCAAGCACGCTGATTCGCTCGGGTGTGTCAAGGCAGAGGAGTGAGTCGGTCCCCAGACACACGGTGAGGCCAGCCTCCCGCAGCGCCAGCCAGGGATGCGGGTCGACCGCTGGGGGCGCGTGGCCGAATGAAGCGCTCGCCCGAGGGCAGTACACGAGGCGAATGCCGGCCGCTACGCAGCAGTCGACGTCATCGTGCCCGAGGTAGTTCATGTGGGCGCAGAGCGCTCCCGTTCCCGACATCGCCGCCACGACCCTCGCAACCGGTGAGGCGGCCCGTGGCATCCCCGTCTCAGTTCCCCACGGGATCCGCACACCTTCGTTCCAGACGCCGATGTCCTTCTCGAGCATTTCTCGGAGCGGGCCGGATCCAAGCAACAACAGGTCCGCTTCGCCCTTGGTCTCCGCGAGGTGGGTACTCAACTGCCGCCCCGTTGATGCGGCGGCCGCGAAGACGTCGGGACCACATGAGTATGGCGCGTGGGGCGACACCCCAACGCGAACTCCGGCCTCGTCCGCGGGGCACCCCGAGAGTTGCCCGAGCATCCGCTCAATGCTGGATGGCTGGCCACTGCCGATGCCGAAGCACTCGACAAATGCCGTCCCCTGCAGCGGGCTGCGACGCAGTTCCTCGATCGAGGCTGCAGGCGGCTCCCCGGCGATGTCGCCAATGCACGAGGTCCCACCGGCCAGCGACAACGCAATCCCGCGGCGGACGGCCCGGCGAACCTGCGCCTCAGACGCCTCGGCGCGGAGCGATCGGACCCGACCGACCCACCCTCGATAGTCCCCCCCAGCCGGTGGCCACGGACCCGGGCCGCTCAGGTCGAGGTGGCAGTGCGCATTGACCAGGCCGGGCACCAGCAGTTCCCCGGTGCGATCAACGATCTCGGCGTCAGGGACGGATCCGATTGACTCCGGCGTACCTGCGGCCGCCACGCGATCGGACTCGACCAGCACGACTCCCGGCGCCACCTCCGTCCCGGCGGCGTCAAGAAGACCACCTGCGCGGATCAGCCGGCGCTTGTGGACAGGTTCTCCACAGGTTGCCGTCATGTCGATCGGTTACTCCAACCTGCTGCCGGGACGGTCGATACACTGACGTCTGCCCTCTCGGGAAGTCACCCGCGCGACCGCCCGGGTGCCCGAGAGAGCCTAGCACGATCACGCCTTTGGAGGGTTGTCCATGTTCCACCGCCTGACGCTCGGCCTGCTCACCGCCACCATGCTCACCACCATCGGGTGCGGCGAACAGAACAGCCGAAAGTACGAAGCCCTGCAGAACGTCAACCGCTCGCTCGTGCAGCAACTCAGCGATGCCGAGCGAGGTCGCGCTGAAATCGAGCAGACGCTTGTCCGTCGAAATCAGGAACTGGACCAGTCCCGGCAGGAGATCGACCGCCTTCAGGGCGAGTACGACGACCTGAACAACCGCTGGGACATGCTTGCCCAGCGCAATGACACCCTCGCCCGCCACCTCACGGCACTCGAGATTGGGCAACTGCCGGAGGACATGGAAAGCGCTCTGGCGACCATCGCCTCGAGCAACCCGGATCACATCTCCTTCGATCCGGAGAGCGGCATGCTCCGGTTCTCAAGCGACCTGACCTTCGCCAGTGGCTCCGATCAACTTCGCCCAGGCAGCGATGCACCACTCAACGCCATCGCGCAGATCATCGCGTCTCCCTCAGCGGTGCCGCTCGAGGTGCTCGTGGTCGGCCATACGGACGATGTCCCGGTGACGCACTCCCGTCAGGCACATCCGACGAATCTCCATCTGTCCGTCCACCGCGCCATTGCCGTACGAAACGCGCTCGTGAAGTCGGGCGTCGACGCCACACAGGTACGAGTCGCCGGTGACGGTGAGTTCCACCCGCTGGTCACCAATGCGCCCGGTGGCACGGCGGAGAATCGCCGCGTCGAGATCTACCTGGTTCCCGCAACACAGACGGAGACGATCGTGGAGGTCGACGCTGCGGACAGCGACGCCTACAACGAGCCCATGAAGTGATCGAACTGGCTGTTCACGCCTGAACGATGGCCTCCTCCGGTATTCCCATCGCCACGGCTGCCCGCCGCCTCCAGCAACCACTCGAGGCGGCAGGGAAGTTGACCCAATTCTCAGGCCACGTGGTGTGGGCCACGACGACCCAGCCAAGCCGCTGGTTGCGGTGGCGGGTCCTGGCACCCCTCATCCTCGACATCGGCGTTCTGAGCATCCCCGTCGTCGCCATCACCGGCGCCTTCATCGGGATGATTCTCGCGCTTGAGAGTTTCGTGCAGTTCCAGGCCTACGGCCTTGAGAACCGATTGGGCATGATCATCAATGTGTCCGTCGTCAAGCAGATCGGTCCGGTGCTCGCTGCAGTCATGGTCGCTGGCCGGGTCGGCGGCGCCATGACGGCCGAACTTGGAACCATGCGGGTCACCGAGCAACTCGACGCGGTCCGATCCATGGGCGCCGATCCGATCGCCGTACTCGTTGTGCCCCGGGTACTCGCATGCATGGTCATGACACCGATCCTCACCGTCTTCTCCGATCTGCTCGGCGTTGGCGGCGGATGGCTCTTCACCGTCGTATGGCACGGCGTCTCCGCCCGGGAGTATTGGGACAACACCGCCTGGTTCCTGACCTGGTGGGAACCTGCGACCGGTCTGATCAAAGCCGTCTTCTTCGGGCTGAGCATCGGGCTGATCGCCTGCTACAAGGGATTCACCTGCAAGCCGGGGGCCGCCGGTGTCGGCCGCGCCACGACCGAGTCCTTCGTATCCTCCTTCCTGGCGATCATCGTCATCAATCTGGCACTCGCCGAGTTCCTTCGGACATTCGGGAGAATCGTGTTGGACATTGGATTCAAGAGCCCACTCTCATGATCGCTTCAATCATCCTCGGTCTGCTCGGATCTGCGCAGTTGCCACCCCCGGCTCCGTCGGCTGCCGGGAGCTCCCCCGAAGCATTGACAGTGCTCCAACCGCAGGGACCGTTGCAACGGGTCGAACCGCTTCGATACCGATTCTCGTTCGAAACAACGATCAACTACGAACCCGCATCCGGTCGCTCCAATCCATGGAGGCTCCCGCTGATTCTCTCCGGCCCCTGGAGCGCGATCGACTCCGACGGGATCAGCATTGCATTGGCTGCTGGCCGCGACGCCCAGCGGATGGATGCAGCGCGGGCCGTCGGACCGCCCGACCCACTCGGCGAGGGAGACATCACCGTTCCCATCCCTGCGGTCAACATCTGGCCGCTGAAGGTCACTGTGTCTGCCGTCACGACAACCTGGTCGAGCAAGTTTGATGACGAGGCGGCCATGCGGATCGACTGGCCAGCCTCGTGGCCTTCAGAAGTCGCCGCCATGCGGCGGCCCAGCGTTCTGATCGAGTCAGATGCGCCGATCATCAGCAAGGCGGTACAGGAACTCACCCAAGGGCAGGTGCGCAGCGTTCCGCCTGTTCAGGCCGCCAAACTCCTCATCCAATACGCGTGTGCCAACTTCAAGGTTGGTCAGACCCGCGTATCTCGAGGGCAGCAAGGACAACTCAGAGGCATCGACGTCGTCGGCGCCAAGCAGGCGGCGACGACTGGCGAAGGATCTCCTGCAGATCTGGTATGCCTGTGCGTCGCCATGCTCCGAGCCGCGGACTTCCCCGCCCGGCCGGTGATTGGTATCGGCAATGTCGCATGGGGCGGTCTCGACGAGTTCGGAGTCTGGGGCGAGGTCTATCTTCCCGAGTGTGGCTGGACCCCGTTCAATCCGAAGATGCTCTCGGAACAGTCTGTCGGCACCCTCGACGCTCGCCGCCGCTGGGAGTACTTCGGCACCATGCCGCGCCTGAATCGCGCGATCCCGATTGCATGGTCTTTCGCTCCAGGCAATGGCAAGGACGCATTCGACAGTTGGGCGGTCTGGGGATGGACACGGTTCCTGCAGGGTGCTGCGTTTCCGGCACCCATCGAACAGGGATCAATTCCCACTTCATCGGGCCGCTTCACGTTGAATCCGCAGCGGCCAGTGCCTTCGTCCGTCACCCTCACTCGAACCTCGGCCCCCTGACCAGAACCCATGTTGGACGAGCAGCCGAGTTCAGAGGACCTCGATCGCTTTGGCGACGAGGCCGACCAGACCGGGTGGTGCCCCGACTGCGGCGCCGAGGTCTGGGATGAGGTTGAGTTCTGTCCGGAGTGCGGCTCGCAGATCGGCGGCCGCGTGCTTCGCCGACCTCCCGCAGCAATGGAGTTTCACAAGCGACTGATGCTGCTGATCACAGTGGTGGTGCTTGTCGTGTTCTTCGTCGTCTTCGTTCTGTAGCGTGCGTGCGGCCGCGGTTCGAGCCGAGACCTCGACGCCGAACACATGGGGCGTGCCGGGCCGCCACGGTGCAATCGGCGTGGCTCGCTACCGCCACGAATGGACGCTCACGGCGTGGTGCAGGGCGTCTCCGATGGAGGGGGCCGCCTCCGCAATCACCTCCGCCTTGAGATGGACCACCTCGCCCCGCCGCTGCAGTACGCCATACACGATGACCGCCGGGCACAGGCGCACGGCCGCGCGGCATCGCCGATAGACGTTCGGACCCATGACGATGTTCACGATGCCGGTCTCATCCTCGATCGTCATGAACACCATGCCCTTGGCCGAGTGCGGCTGCTGACGCACCAGCACCAGGCCCCCTGCCGCCACCCTGCGGGGCCGTTCGCCGCTCAGGGGTGTCTCCATGGCGTTGAGTGCCCCGGCCGTCACGGCGCCGCGGGCCTCCAGCCAGGTTCGCATGAACGAGATCGGATGCGCCTTCAGCGACAAGCCCGTCGCGCAGTAGTCCTGGACCACCTGATGACGGAGCGTCACTTCGGGCAGTCTCGTTTCCGCAGGCCCCTTCCTCGCCCCCTCCACCGGAAACAGCGGCAGGGTGCCCCGCTCGATCAATGTGATCTCCCACAACGCGGCCTGCCGTTCCAACGACAAGGACCCGAAGGCATCCGCCCGCGCCATCGCACGCAACGCCCCGGGCCCGACACCACGTGATCGAAGAGACCACAAGTCGAGCACCTCCCCGAGATCCGCAACCGCAGCGCAGACACTGGACGCATCGTCGCGAGAGAGCCCCCGCACCATACGAAGGCCGAGCCGAAGCGCCGGATGCGGTCCGTCTGAGTCCTCAAGCGTGCACCCGATGACACTGTGATTCACATCGATCGGGCGAACTTCAACGCCGTGCTCCTTCGCGCACCGAACGATCTGCGCAGGGGCGTAGAAGCCCATCGGCTGGCTGTTGAGCAGGGCGCATGCGAAAGCAGCAGGATGATGACATTTGAGCCAAGCTGAGGCATAGACCAGCAGGGCGAAGCTTGCCGAGTGTGACTCCGGGAATCCGTACTCACTGAACCCGTGAATCTGCTTCCAGCATCGATCGATGAAGTCCGGCTCGTATCCACGCGCCCGCATTCCTTCGACGAGTTCGGCACCGATCTGCCGCATGGTGTCCGGCCGGCGCTTCCACGCTCCCATCGCGCGGCGAAGGTGTTCGGCCTTGTCCGCCGAGAATCCACCGGCAACCATCGCCAATCGCATGGCCTGTTCCTGGAAGATCGGCACGCCGAGCGTTCGTTCCAGGACTGACCGCACCGCGTCGTTGGGATACGAAATCGCCTCGGTCCCCTCCCGCCTTCGCAGATACGGATGAACCATGCCGCCCTGGATCGGTCCCGGTCGCACCAGCGCGATCTCAACCACGAGGTCGTAGAAGCATCGAGGACGCATTCGCGGAAGCATCGCCATCTGCGCCCGCGACTCGATCTGAAACACGCCAACCGTATCAGCGCGGCAACACATGTCATATACCGCGGAGTCCTCTGGAGGAATGGTCGCGATGCTCAGCGGTGGGTCCGCTGGGATCTCATCCAGACATCGCCGAATGCAGGTAAGCATGCCGAGCCCAAGCACGTCGATCTTGAGAATGCCGAGCGCCTCGATATCGTCCTTGTCCCATTCAATGACGGTGCGATCTTCCATAGCGGCGATCTCGATGGGAACCATCGACTCAAGTGCCGACTCCGTAATCACAAACCCGCCGACATGCTGGGATCGATGCCGCGGGAACCCCCGCAGCCACCCCGCAACCTCCACTGCAAGATCAACGACGCCTCGACCTTGCGCCGAAGACGCCCCCTCCTTCGCCAGGCGCTCGACAACATCCATCGACAAACCGAAGACCCGGCCGACATCCCGAATCGCACTCCGCCACCGATACGTAATCGTGGTGGCGCACAACGCCGCGCGATCACGGCCGTATTTCCCATAGATGTACTGAATCACCTCCTCCCGGCGTTCATGCTCGAAATCGATGTCGATATCGGGCGGTTCTCCCCGCTCGCGGCTGAGAAACCGTTCAAACAGCAGGTTGCCCCGCTCAGGATCGACCGCCGTGATCGACAGCGCCCAACACACTGCCGAGTTGGCGGCCGACCCGCGCCCCTGACACAAAATCCGACGGCGCCGCGCGAAGCAGACGATGTCATGCACAGTCAGAAAGTACGACGCGTACCCGAGTTCAGCGATCAGCGACAACTCGCGCTCCACCTGATCCGCCACGCAGTCCGGAACACCATGTGGATACCGATGTCGAAGCCCGCGGTCGGTCAGCGTGCGAAGGTGGGCATCCTCGTCATCACCTCGCGGACAATTGTCCCGCGGTGGCGCGTATCGGATGTGGCTGAGCGAAAACCCGCTCGCGACCCGATCGGCGATCTCCGAACTTCGCGAGACTGCACAGGGCAGATCGGCAAAGAGCGTCGCCATGTCACCTGCACTCTTGAGGTGCTGTTCGCTGTTTGGGACCAAGCGCGTCCCGGCCTCGTCCAGCGTGCAGTGCATTCGAACGCATGCCAGCACATCATGAAGCCGTCGCCGCTGCGGTTTGTGGAACTGCACGTTGTTGGTGACGACAGGGGGTACTTCCGCCCGCGCTGCCATCGCCACGCGGGCCGCCGAGCGAACATCGTCCTCACCACCAAAGTGCCGATGCACCGCCAGCGAAAGGCGATCATCGTCAAAGACCGATCGCAGTCGCTCAAGCGAACAGAAGGCTTCAACATCACCGCCTTCCCATGCGGCAACAACGGCCAGCAGCCCGACGTGGTGGTGAATCAAGTCCTGCAGATACAGTTCACACTCGCCCTTGCCTGCCCGGCACCGGCCAAGCGTCAGCAGGCGGCAAAGCCCACCCCACGAGGCGAGATCGGTCGGATACACCAGCACCTCGAGTACGCCATACTCCATTTGAAGACGCAATCGAACGCCGCAGATCAACCGGATGCCGACTTCGCACGCCACCACGTGCGCCCGAACCAATCCACCCACACTATCCGTATCCGTGATCGCCACCGACTCATATCCAAGATCCGATGCGGTTCGCACATACTCTTCGGGATGACTCGCTCCTGTGAGGAAGGTGAAGTTGGTCGTCACTTCGAGCTCGCAGTAATCGCTCATGAGAAAGGGGGGGGCTTCACAACCACGCTCCCTGCAGAAACCAGCGGCCATCGCAGCGATACACCCAGAGCCACTGACCATCATCTCGGAGCAATCGCCAGTAATCCCGGCTCTGCCAGTCTCGTCCCGGAATCCACCACGGTGTTTCCAATCGCTCCGGTCCCACCGCTTCGATCACCCACCAGCGAAGTCTGTTTCCTCGAACCCATCCCGCCGTTTCCGCACACGGCAGCCGAACTTCGATTCGCCGCGGCAGCACGATTCGAGTCGGTCGGTCGACCTCATCAGCTCGGAGCGAAGAAGCATCGACGGTGGAACCCGATGTGGCCGCCGTCTTCTCCTGGAAACCATCGGCACACTCCGGCACATGCGTATCCACCAGACATCGCGTCAGCACCCGATCCCGGCCGCACCGCGTTCGAAGCAGATCCTCCAGAGCGGCGCGTGCTCGGCCGACACGGTTCGGATCCCTCTTGATCCATGCGGTTCGCTGCCGCGGGGACAGCACAGCATTCCGGGTCACGCACACCGACACGGTCTCCACCCCGGAAGCAACATCCACCCGATCGACACGGTCCCGCAACACGGTTCGAAAGTGCGCCACATCATGTGATGCCCGTGTCATGCGAAAGGACCAGTTCCAATCCGGTCGATCGACACGTCCCAAATGGAGGTCGAGTTGCTCGGCTCCCCGCTGCCGCGCCGCGAGTGATTCTGCGATCTCTCCGGCCAGTTGCCATACCACCAACTGCACCGTTTCCAGATCCCGAACAGGCCCATCAAATACCTGCTCGGCACGGATCCGGTCTTCAGGCGCACGCCCGTCAATCGGCAACTCGGGCTCGGCGCCGCTCCATGCGTCAAGCCGCGTCAGGACCGCGTCACCGAATCTCGCGGCAAGTTCGATTCGCGGGATCGCCTTCAGCTGCGCCACGGTCTCGATGGCCACTTCATCGCAGGCTTCCTCCACGCCACCGTCAAGACCGAGCGCCGCAATCGGAAGCTCGTCGCACTGCGTCCGATCGAAGTCGGAACCGCCAAAGCGGGCGATCCCCCACGCCTTCGCAAACGTCGCCGCAGCGACCACAACGGCTGCAACGCGAATCCTCCGCAGATCTTCACGAAGATTTTCGAGAAGCAACGCGTCACCTCCGAAGAGATGTCCACATCCGCGAATGTCAAGCCGCAGGCCGTCCGGCGAATCGAGTTCGACCAGCGGGCAGAATCGCCGCATCCAGATTGCCAGCGCACGCAGTGCCGCTGCGTCGCCTGCCGGATCGGCCAGCACCGTATGCGCGTGTGATGGAGCCAGAAGCTCTTCCGCTTCAGCCAGTGCCATGCCGGGACGCGCCCCGCGGAAGCGGCACTGCGCGCACGCAGCGGCGACGATCCTCCGCTGGCCGACGCGCCGCTCGACCAGAATCGGAGGCGGCTCGCTTTCGGTGCACTGACGGCGAAGTTTCCGTGCCACAAGATCCGTGGGCCAGGTTGGAAGAAAAATCGACAGGGCCGTGTACATGGTCCCACTCCAGCGTCCAGGATGCGAGCGTGCCCACCTCCGCGCGGCGGACGGCTTCGGGGTCACCGGACGGATTGAACACCTGCCGCCCCTTGCACCGAAGCAGGTCGAGTTGCCAGCGAGCGTGGCGGTGCCGCGACGGCGAGTGCTCCAACGCGACAGGCGCCAATCGCCGAACACCCCACCGCGTCATCGCCGCCGATGGTCGACTTGATTCCGTCAGATCACGCGCCAACAGCACGGTGACACCTGCATCCAACGCGGCTAAATGGAGCCGCCGCGTCATGGTCAGTGTGCCGCCCGCGGCATCGAGCACAACGCAGCACGCGGCGCCGCTTCGAATCGCCCGTTCCGCCGCCCACCAGCGTCCAGCAGCGTTCGCGGGATCGACAAAGAGCGAAACGCTAGGTAGATCGACCCCACTGGCCATTCCCAGCCGTGTGAGCGCGGGAAGGTCGGGCCATGCGCGGCGCCCGATCCACGTCACCGTGTCATCGTCACCCCGACCTTCGCGGCGAGCCGCCGCCACGATCCGACCCGCAAGCCTCGCAAGCAACCCAAGCGGCGGGCCGGCTTCACCAAGAAACTCATGGACGCCTGCAACAACCAGGCCACGGGCGTCGGTTGTGGCGTCCGAAGCATCTCCGGCTGCAGCAGCGTCCCGCACCGATGGCACCATCGCGTGGATATGGCCAACGCTCACCTGCCGCGCCGCCCCATCCGCATCGAGTCGCGCAGCAACAGACGCATCCGACAAACAGGCTGAACCACGCATGCAGACCGGATCAGACCATCCCCCGCCCCCAAGCGCAGCATCAACACCTCGCCACCCCGTCGCCATGCATCGTGCCATCTCCATGGCTGCATGTTAGGGCTTTGTTCGGTATCGGTCAAGTGCCTCGGCGAAGACCAGCAAATCCGGCGAAAGCAGGCCGTAATCAGCGGCCCAAGGCCAGATCCGGCTACTCCGCCTTTCGCCTCTCGATCGCCTCCCAAGCAGCTTCCAGTTGGCGATCGTGGGCTTCAAGCAGGGCATCACAGACCGACCCACCTCGCATCGATCCCGCGTCCGCGACAACGTGAACATCAGGCGAAAGACCCACACGTTGAAACGACTCGACACCATCGGGCGGAATAAAGGGGCTCCCTCCAAACACCAGCGTCGATCCATCCGGCCCGGCGACTCTGACCACGCAGTATTCACACCCGGCAGTGGGCGCGCCCACGACCGTCGCGCCAACCAAACCTCGCAGGAGCGCTGCAGTCCACTCGCTGTAACTCGCCGTGGATTCATTGACGAGAACGACAACGGGGCCAGCAATGATCGCGGGCGACGCATCGATGTTGAACACACCGGTGCTTTCAACCAGCCCGAAGAACACTGATTCTGGCGGCGTCTCGAGACGCACAGCGCAGGGCAGGAGCCGACCAATCAGCAGCTGAAAACCATGACCCTTCCCGCCCGGTGCAAAGCGCAGGTCGACAAGCGTTGACGTCGCACCTCGCAACACTTCCGCAGCAGCATCGAGTTCTTGTTCGAGGGCCAAGAGCGCATCACCCTTGCCGGGCAGATGGCAATTCGCCTTCCAGGCAAGCACGCCGACGCCGTCCAGATTCCAGGCCGAGATGAATTCACCCTCCATGGACTTGGGGGACTCGCACTGCGACATGTGGGCATACATCGCCGCGGTGGTGGCCTCTCTGGCCGCTGGTATGAGTCTGCTGCCCCCGCCAAGCACCCTGGCCTCATTGGGGGCAACCACCGTCACATCCATACCCCGCCGCCGCGGCAATGTCACGACATCGCCAGATTCTGGATCCTGCAGATCCACGGTCAGCAGCGACATCTTGGGTCCGATGTTGAGCGGGTAGTGCATCGACGTCCGGTCCTCGACCTGGCACTCATTGAACCGCTCCACCGGCCAGCCAACGAACTTCGGCGTGGAGCCACTCAGCAGCAGCGCACGAGTATCCGACATGCACTGCAGAACCACCTGCCCGTCCACGATCGAAAGCATGAGATCGGTTGCACCAAGAGGGCCGTCCTCCGATTCCCACAACTCGAAATTTGGTTTGAAGTTGAGGTGTGGATCACGCACGGAAGCCATCATGCGCATCAACGCGTGATAGAACTCGGTCGCCGTTTCCGCCCCAACAACCTCGCCTTCCCACCGTTCGCGAAGCATCTGGGCATCGAGGCCAACGGCCTCCAGATCCGGCGCCTGCTCATCAATCGCCCGATGGTAGGTTTCAAACGTGGCGGCTCGGAGCCGATGATCAAAGACCGAAGCGTCATAGGAGCGACATCCTGAAACAAGGAAACCAACGCTGAGAAGTGCGAGGATGGTTCGTTTCATTCGGTTCATCGAAAGCGATGGTACGGTTGTCCCGCGAGGCAGAACGCAGGCAGTCGTTTACCTTCAAACTCAGAACCTCAAGATCCCTCAAATCACCAAGAGCCACCGAGAGCTCGACGCAATGAGGGGGCCTGAGGCCCCATTACAGGCGTTCAGAGACTTCCACATCCCCTTTATGGCCCTGAGACAGTATGGTGGGGAACGCTAGCCGGGCGCGGGACTCGGCTGGTTTGAAGAGACTGCGAGGCCGGGAATGATGACGGGTACAACGGGGATATCGGGTGGAGTGAAATCCGAGGGGCTGACGCAGGTACTCAATGCCGCAGCCGCCGGTGACAAGACCGCCGCCGAAGATGCGTGGTCGTTTGTCTATGACGACGTGCGGCGCATGGCGTACCACGCCCTCTCGCATGAGGGGCCAGCAACACAACTGCAGCCCACCCTTCTGGTTCACGAGGTCTTCCTTCGAATCGACCGCCACCACCCGGATCAGTGGGACAATCGCCGGCACTTCTTCGGCGCAGTGGCTCGCTCCATCCAGCAGTACCTCGTCGATCACGCCCGGCACCGATCGGCGAAACGTCGCGGCGGCGGTCGTGGCAAACTCTCGCTCGCCGTCGTTGCAGGCGAACTGGCCTCGTGGGACATGGCCACGTCCAACGAGATTTCGAGCCTCGTCTCAGCGATGAACGCACTTGACGACGAGTCGCCCCGGGCTGCCGAAGTGGCGCGGCTTCGATACATCCTTGGGCTCAGCGTTCGCCAGGTCTCCGACATCACCGGGACGTCGGAACGCACCGCCAAGAAGGACTGGGCCTTTGCCCGCGCCTGGCTCCGCCGCTCACTAGACCAACTTGACTAGCCCATGACGGACCACGGCTCACAATCCCCGAACGAAACCCGCGAGAGCCGCCGGTGCGTCGTTTTCGGCGCCGCGGTTGAGTTGCCCGCCGATCAACGGCGCGCCTATCTGGAACGCGAATTGGCCGACGATCCGGTGCTTCTTGAAGAACTGGACTCACTGCTGAACTACCACAACACGATGACCGGCCCCGAGAACCCACCGCCGGGCCCGGAGATGGACCACCTCATCGGCACCACCATCGGCGACTGCCTGATTGAGCGGCGAGTCGGCGCAGGTGGAATGGGCATCGTCTACCAGGCCACCCAATCGCACCCCCACCGCCGCGTCGCCGTGAAGATTCTCCGCCCGGGCGGCGCCATCGGGCACCGCATGCTCGCCCGAATCGAACGCGAGGCCGAACTCCTCGGCCGTCTCTGCCACCCCGGGATCGCCCGAATCTATGGGTCCGGCACCTTCGACGCGGGACAGGGCGCCACGCCGTACTTCATCATGGAGTACGTCAACAACGCGCTCCCACTCACCGACTACGCGGACAAACATCAACTCGATCAGCGGGGGCGGGCGTGGCTCGTGGCGAGAGTCTGCGACGCGGTCGATCATGCCCACCAGCGTGGCGTGGTGCACCGCGACTTGAAGCCGGGCAATATCCTCGTTGATGAGTCCGGCAGTCCACGAATCATCGACTTCGGCGTGGCGACAACGTGCGGAAACGTCACGGTGGACACCACGCGACTCACCCGCGGTGGTCAACTCGTCGGCACACTTCGATACATGAGTCCGGAGCAGGTCGATTCGCGCAACGAGACGCCCGACGAGCGTACCGACGTCTACGGCATCGGCGCGGTCCTGTACGAGTTGCTCTCGGGGCAACCACCCTTCGATCTCGACGACCTGCCGCTGCCGGAAGCGGCCCGAATGATCCGGGAGATGCCACCACGACCGCTCTCATCCGCAGATCGCACACTTCGAGGTGATCTCGAAACAGTGTGCACCACCGCAATGGCCAAGGAACGCAACCGCCGATACGCGTCGGCCGCAGCCATGGCGGCCGACCTTCGGAGGTGGCTTCACTTCGAGCCGATCGCAGCCCGCCCGCCAAGTGTGCTCTACCTCACAGGCCGATTTGTGAGGCGGCACCGAGCGCCCGTCGCCTTCGCATCGATCCTGATTGCAGCACTGACCGCGGCGTTGGTCCTCGTCAGTGGATCGCTCGCTCGAGAGTCCGAGCATCGCCTGCAGGTCGAGCGTGAGCGGCAGGGACTGCAGGAGATCATCACCACGGTCGGTTCCAGCCTTGAGGCGGTGAACCATCCGATGACGGGTGAGGCACCGCTGACATCGCTGCTTCGAGAGATGACCAGGCAGGCGGACCGTGGTGTCATGACCCAACCAATCGCCGAGGCCGCGATTCGCCGAATGGTCGCCAAGTCGTTCCGGCAGGCTGGCAGGCTCGATGACGCCGCTTCACAACTGGCCCGGGCGGAATCGCTCTACCGCTCGGCCACCGGCCCCGACAACCCCGACCGTCAGGACTGCCTGCTCGATCTGGCCGACTTCCACGCCGATCTCGAAAACGGCATCTACGACCTGCCAAAAGCCTCCGCCTACGCGCGTGAGGTGCTGACAACCCGAGAGGCTCACTACGGGCCGAACGACCCGCGAACCATGACGGCGGTCGAGTCGCTGGCCGTCGCCGCCCGCAACCTCGGGCACGGCAAGGAGTCCGGACATCTGCTCGATCGCCTGATTCCGTGGCTCGAGGCGCAGCCTGCACCGGACTGGCCGCGCCTCATCCGAGCCATAATGCTCAAGGGCTTCACGCTGCACCGAAAGGGCACACTCGATCAAGCCGATGTCTGGTACCGACAAGCAGAGCAACTGGCACGCCAGCACATGGATCCAACGGATCCCGTGCGGATCGAGACTTCCACCCTGCAGGGCCTGAGTCTGCGGGATCGAAACCGGTTCGATGAAGCTGCAGCCATCTTCGAGCATCTGCTCAGAGACCTGATTCCACGCACACCCCCCGAGAGCACGAGCGTGCTTCGCGAGCGCGTCCACCATGCCCTGGTACTCGGCCGCGGGGGCCGAATCCTCGAGGGCCTTCAGGCTGTGGACGAAGCGATCCGCTGCATCGAACCTCACCTGCCGGTCGATCATCCGGCCGTGCTCATGGCCCGGGCTGCCCGGCTCAAGATGGTCGCGTGGCAGGGCGATGTGCCTGGCGCGCTGCAAGGTGCCGAAGACCTGTGGCAGCACATCAAGGACCCGCACGCGCTTCCAGCCATGTCGATTCGCGGTCTCGGCCTGCAGTGCAGCATCCTGCTGCGTGAGTCCGAGTCCAGACTCCGCTGGCAGCAGCGACACGGAGCAGCGCCTCCTCAGGAGCGACAGTTGATCGAGGCTGCACAGCAGCGCATGCTCGAGCCGCTTTCGGAGGAGCCGGTTGCGGGCTGCAGCCGCCTCTCGGCAGTCCTCGCGCTGGGCATTCAACTGGTCGACGTCGGCAGAACGGAGGAAGCCGCCGCCATGCTGCAGGACGTCATGACAGCGGCCGAGGCGGGTCTGCGGCCGAGGTGGTATGTGGCACGGGCCGAGCGGGCACTCGCCCGATGCGGTGAACCGACAGCGGGATTCCCGGCGACCCTCCCGCGGGCGGCAGCCGGCGAGGACACGCTGCCGTGGATTCACGCATTGGAGCCGGACCCCGCGGTCAAGACCGCATCGATCAGCAGCGGCCCCCGCTGATCGGCTCGCAGCAGGCGGGCTGGTCATTCCGCGCATTGTTGACCAGGCGGCTGACCTCATACGAGGTCAGGATGTCGTCACTGCAGGGCCGCGCCATTGCGGATACCTCCGCCGCGCTGGTCCCGTCGACATCGAGCCACGCACCAAAGTCCGCTGGATCGAGAATCACCGGCATCCTGTCGTGAATCGCCGCGACGAGCCCATTGGCAGCCGTCGTCAGAATTGCGCAGCACTCAACCGCGTCGCCTTCCGGCCCCTGCCATGCCTCCCAGATCCCGGCCATTCCCATGAGATTGCCGTCGGCCCGCCGGAAACAGAATGGTCGCTTCGCGTCACCGCGCCGCATCCACTCATAGAAACCATCCGCTGGAACAATGCACCTGCGCCGCCGCCACGCGTTTCGAAAGGACGGCTTCTCCGATGCGGTCTCACTGCGGGCGTTGATCATTCGGGCACCGATCTTGGCATCCTTGGCCCATCCCGGGATCAGTCCCCACCGGACGCCGAACAGTGCCCGCGATCCCTGCTCATCCAATCGGGCGATCAGGACTCGCTGCGTCGGGGCGACATTCCATCGCGGTGCGATGTCCGACGTCTCCGTGAACCGTTCGATCCGCAGAAGCGACGCCACGAGTTCCATCGGGCTGCTCAGGAAGAACCTGCCGCACATGGAAGGCACGGTAGCACCCACCGGGCCGCAGCACACAGGGGCATCGCGGGCGGCTCCTCCCACACGAGGCGACGCGATCCCGCCCCGGACCGGTCAATCAACTCCGTCATCCCAGAACGACTCCCGATCGTCTTCGGTCTCTCCCTGCTGCGGGGGGCGATCCTCCGTCTCGGAGAGCATGCGTCTGAGGCACTCGTTCTCTCGGCGGGTGGCCTCGAGATCGAATACGAGGTACTTGACGCAGAGCCGCATCGAGTCGATGGAATGCGCCAATGACTGCAGGCACTGCGTCACCTCATGTTCCTGATCTGTTGCTGCCTCGGCCAGGCCGACAAGCATGGCCCGCTCCCGCGCCGGGAGCTCGTTGATGCGATCCAGCAACGTCGCAAACTGGTGCTGGAAGGTTCGCTCGTTCATGGCTCTTCTCCGTCTCTTCTTCTCTTCAGGCACACCGCACTGGAGCGGGATCACGGGAAGCATGTCACCGCAGCGTCCACGAACCACCCCGGACCGGTGCAAACCGGTACTTGCGGACGCTCACACATCGGTCTGTAGCGTTTGGAGGCTCTTCCCACCCGATTCTGGAGCCACCCGACCGGGCCCCGGCCGGTGGCGATCGCGATTCTCAGCGTCGGAATCTGGCGTGGGCTGCGGCAGCCCGGGCCTCCTCGGGACCGGCTGCCAGCACCTGATCAACGGACAGCCCCTTCTGCCGGGCCTCATAGGCCAACTTGGCGAGGTGGCTGTCGCGGACCTGCTGCCACTTCCGGAAGTGCGTCTCCAACTCCTGCCGGTTGAAGCGGGACAACGGGTCATCCAGCCCCGTCTGCGCTACCGCCCAATCGACCAGCGCCCTGCCCGAACCGTCAAACCGGTACAGGTCCACCGTCGCCTCGACCCTGGTGGGTATGGAGCGAAACGGGTCTGTGCAAGCCTCCGGGAGCCCCACCATCAACGACTCGACCCGTCGCTGCGCCTGTGGGCCGAGCAGGTCATCACCCGCCACCGCTTCCGCCTCGGCAATGGCCATGGCAGTCTCTCCGCCCCCCGCTTCGGTTGTGTCCTCGACCCGCTCCAACGTCCCGGTCGAAGTGTTGACCATCTTGATCCCTGCATTTGGAAATCGAACGGTCAACGTCCAGCACGGCTTGCCCCGCACATGCGTCGCAGCAGCCCGCGTGACGGTCCCGACACCCCACTCCGGCTTCGTCGGCACACGAACTCGATCACCGAATGACCAGTCGGCCTCGGGATGTGGGGCCGTTCCGCTCATGCGGGCAACGCCCGGCATGTGATGGCGGCCCGCTGTGGCAGCTCCGTCGCGTCCCGATCCGCCGATCTCATGAACTCACACCAGCCCCTGATCGATCATCGCGTTGGCCACCTTGCGGAAGCCCGCAATATTGGCACCGTGTCGATAGTCCGAGCCGAAGCTGTAGGACTCCGCCGCATCCAGACACACGGCATGAATGTCATGCATGATTCGCTTCAAGTGGCGGTCGACTTCCTCGGTAGTCCAGCGAAGTCGTTGGCTGGCCTGCGCCATCTCAAGTGCGGATACGGCCACGCCACCAGCATTGGCCGCCTTGCCGGGACCGAGCAACACGCCAGCATCCACGAGCGTGTCCTGCGCATCGGGCGTCGTCGGCATGTTCGCGCCTTCGCTCACCAGACGGACACCACCTTCGACGAGGTGGGCAGCATCAAGTGCATTGATCTCGTTCTGCGTCGCCGACGGGAATGCCGCTTCGGCCGGAACACACCAGAGCGGATGGTGTTCCGCCTCCGACTCGACCGGAGCCCACGTCGCGGATGTGAATCGCTCCACATACTCTGCAATCCGACCACGTCGCTCGTTCTTGAGTTCCATGACGAACTGGAGTTTCTCTTCGGTGATTCCATCGGGGTCGTGAATCCAGCCACTTGAGTCGCTCAAGGTGATCGGAATGCCACCGAGTTCGATCAACTTTCGGCAGGCGTACTGGGCCACGTTGCCTGATCCCGAGACCAGACATCGCTTGCCCTCAAGGGTCTGCCCCTGCGTTCCGGCCATTTCAGCGGCAAAGTAGACCGCCCCGTACCCGGTCGCCTCGGGACGCAGCAGGCTGCCGCCCCATCCCGGCGCTCGACCGGTCAGCACGCCGGTGAACGTATTGGTAATGCGCTTGTACTGCCCGAACAGATACCCGATCTCTCGACCGCCAACTCCGATGTCGCCCGCCGGCACGTCCGTGTTGTGTCCAACGTGTCTGAACAGTTCTGTCATAAATGACTGACAGAACCGCATCACCTCGCTGTGACTCCGGCCACGGGGGTCGAAGTCCGATCCGCCCTTGCCCCCACCGATTGGCTGCCCGGTCAGACTGTTCTTGAAGACCTGCTCAAAGGCGAGGAACTTCAGGATGCTCAGGTTGACGCTGGGATGGAATCGAAGCCCGCCCTTGTAGGGACCGATGGCGGAGTTGAATCCGACGCGAAAGCCCCGATTGACATGGACACTGCCATCGTCTGCCTGCCACGGAACGCGAAACTGAATGACGCGTTCCGGCTCGAGCAATCGCTCAAGGACCCGTTGCCGGCCGTAATGAGGGTACCGCTCGATCACCGGCTCAAGCGAGACAATGACCTCCTGCACCGCTTGCAGAAACTCCGGCTGGTGTGGATCACGGATGCTCAGCGCATCGAGGTGATCCTGCATGAAGGAACTGCCCGTACCCGGCGTCGCAACCGATGTATCCATGGTGGTTCGTCGTCCTTGTCTGGCCCATGCAGACCGCTCCATCGCGGCCCGCAGGGGAACATGGATGATACAGGGGGTGATACCGATGCGGAAGCGGCGCACCAGAGACTGCCGCATCGACGTATCCTGCCCCACCATGACGGTGCCCGAGAACGTTCCCCCTACCGAGATCCCCGCGGCACTCACCGCACTCAGAAACCGGATCGATGAGATCGATCATCAGTTCCTGGATCTGTTGGCTGAGCGGCATCGGGTCGTCGGCGAAGTGGCCGCAATCAAGCGGGAGTGCGACGTCCCCATCCGGGATGACTGCCGCGAGGCCGAGTTGCTCGCTGACCGGCGAACGCGGGCAGGTCGCAGCGGCCTGAGCCCGGAGGTCATTGAGAGCCTGTTCAGGATGGTCCTTTGGGCCAGCAGGAATCGCCAGGCCCAGTTGCATGCCGCCGTCCCGCTCGACATGCCTCCCATGCGAATTGCCATCATCGGCGCGGCGGGCGGCATGGGCGGGCTCATGTCGTCTTTCCTCGGCGATCTGGACAACGAGATTCTCGCCGTCGATCGCGACACGCGGCTGACCGTCGAAGAAGCCGCCGCCGCGGCGGATGTCACCCTGGTGTCGGTGGATATCAGGGAAACCGAGGAGGTCATCCGGCGGGCCGGACCGCATATCGATCGAGGCGGGCTCCTCACCGACGTGACCAGCATCAAGCGTGCGCCGGTGGCGACCATGCTGGAATCGAGCGAAGCGAGCGTCATTGGAACGCACCCCTTGTTCGGACCGGGAGTGCACACCATGCAGGGGCAACGCATCGCAGTGACCCCGGCGAGGTTGGTCGAGGGTACCGACTGGATGTCGTGGCTGACCGCGACGCTTCGAGCGGCGGGACTCGTTCTTCTTGAGACTACGGCGGACGATCACGACCGAGTCATGGCCGTGGTACAGGTGCTGACCCACTACTCCACCGAGGTCGTTGGAAGAACAATGCGACAACTCGATGTCTCGATCGAAGAGACACTCCGGTTCACCAGCCCGATTTACCACCTCGAACTGCTCATGACAGCGCGGCACTTCGCACAATCGCCCGATCTGTACAGCGCCATCCAGATGTCCAATCCGAACACACCGGAAGTCATGGCGGCGTTCCGGGAGGCAGCCGAAGCATTCGAATCGATGATGCGGTCGGGAGACGCGGCGGGGTTCCGCGATGCATTCTCCGACGTCGCCGAGTTCTTCGGCCCCTTCGCCGATACCGCCATGCGAGAGTCGTCGCACCTCATCGACCGGCTCGTGGAGCGTAGTTGATCTCGATGTCGATTCTGAAGAAGCACCACCGGAGGAAACTGCTGGAGGGACCTTTCCCCGAGGCATGGGAGAACACGCTCCTCAGCGACGTGCCGTATCTGACGCTGCTGAACGATGTGGAGCGCGGGCAGGTTCGAGATACCGTCAGGATTCTGGTGGACGAGAAGTACTGGGAAGGCTGCGACGGGCTCGACGTCACGGACACAATGCGGGTCGTGGTAGCGGCGCACGCGGCCATTATGCTGCTGCATCTTGACACGACCGACTACCTGCACAATGTGCGGACCTTTCTCCTGTACCCCGCCGCCTACCTGCAGACGCAGGAGCGGATCGGATCCGACGGACTGGTCCACTCCGGGTCGGCCAACCTCGGGGAGGCGTGGTACAACGGACCGGTCGTACTCTCCTGGCGGGACACGATGGTGGCGGCACGCCACCCGGGTCGTGGGCTCAATGTCGTGTTTCACGAGTTGGCCCACGCGGTCGACATGATGACCGGCTCCACCAACGGAACGCCGATGCTGCGAGACCGTTCACACTACGCTGATTGGCACCGCATCATGTCCGACACGTTCGCCGAACTCCGAAGCACGTACGCCCGGGGTGGACGAGACCCCATACGCCCCTACGGACTGACCAACGTGGCGGAGTTCTTCGCAGTGACCACCGAGTGCTTCTTTGATGCGCCCCGCCCGCTTCAAGCGGCCCACCCGAAGGTCTATGAACAATTCTCCAGATTCTGGGGTCAGGACCCGGCGGCCCGGCCATGGCCACCGCGAGGCCAGTAGGCCGATGAACCAGCCCAGCCGGCGGCGGACGCATTCTCTATAGAATCCTCTCGAACCCTGTCAGGGGTTCGTTCGTAGCCCTCCCAACGCCTGTGGGGCGAGTGCACGCACGGTTGCGTGCCGCCACCCCTTTCCAGGCCATGGGAGGTCCTTGATGTCGATCGCACCGGGTACAGCAACCCTGGAGAACGCCATGAACAGCACCCAGACGAGCGTCGATCTCGTCTCCCAGCAGGTCCGTGAGTCCAGCGAGCCCTTCAGGCGGCTCATCCGCGAGATGCACGAGGTCGTCGTGGGTCAGGACATGCTTCTGAACCGCATGCTGGTGTCACTTCTGACCAATGGGCATCTGCTCATCGAAGGCGTACCGGGTCTGGCCAAGACGCTGGCCGTCTCGAGCCTCGCGCAAGGCGTGGACACCGACTTCCAACGGATTCAGTTCACGCCGGACATGCTTCCCGCGGACGTCATGGGTACGCTCATCTACCGTCCGCAGGACGGCGACTTCATCGTCAACAAGGGGCCCATATTCTCGAACATCGTTCTTGCCGATGAGATTAACCGCGCTCCGGCCAAGGTCCAGAGCGCGCTTCTGGAAGCGATGCAGGAGCGGCAGGTCACGATCGGGAAGGAAACCCATCGGCTGCCCGACCCATTCCTTGTACTGGCTACCCAGAATCCCGTCGAACAGGAGGGAACCTATCCCCTCCCCGAAGCGCAAGTCGATCGTTTTCTGCTCAAGGTGGTCGTCACCTACCCCTCCCGCGATGAGGAAGTCGAGATTCTGCGACGGATGGCCACGACGGGATCCGCCCCTTCAATCTCAGCGGTCATGAAGCCAGCGGACATTCTCGCCGCCCGAAAGGTCGTCGACGAGATCTACCTCGACGACAAGGTTGCCAGATACATCGTCGACATCGTCTTCGCGACCCGGGAGCCGGGACGAATCTCTCCTGAACTCGATGCGCTCGTTGAGTTCGGCGCATCACCCCGCGCCACACTCGCCCTGTCGCTCGCAGCCAAGGCCGAGGCCTTCCTCGATGGACGTGGGTACGTCGTCCCTCAGGACGTCAAGAATCTGGCAATGGACGTGCTCCGTCATCGGATCGCAACCACCTACGAGGCCGAGGCCGAAGAGAAGACCTCAGAGGACGTCATTCAGGCGGTGCTTGATCACGTGCCAGTCCCCTGATCAAGTTCTCAATGGACACCAGGACATGATCCCGACCGAACTGCTTCGAAAAATCAGACGCATCGAGATCGCCACCTCGAGACTGGCCAGTGAACTTCTCGCCGGCCAGTACCACTCGGCATTCAAGGGCCGAGGCATCGAGTTCGAGGAGGTGCGTCTGTACCAACCAGGCGACGACGTCCGATCCATCGACTGGAACGTTACCGCGAGGGCTGGCGACGCGCACGTCAAAGTGTTCCGCGAAGAGCGGGAGCTCACGGTCATGCTGATTGTGGACATGAGCGCCTCGCAGGGCTTTGGAACCAATGAACAGACGAAGCGAGAACTGCTCACCGAATTGTGTGCCACGTTGGCATTTTCGGCCATCCGCAACAACGACAAGGTCGGGCTGCTGGCCTTCACTGATCGCATCGAGAAGTTTGTTCCACCGCGAAAGGGGTCACGACACGTCCTTCGCGTCATTCGCGAACTGCTGGCGCATGAGCCGCGCGGAAAGGGAACGGACATCGCCATGGCGCTCGAGTATTTCAGGCACGTGCAGCGGCGGCGATGTACGGCCTTCCTCGTCAGCGACTTTCAGGATGATGGCTGGGAGCAGGCCATTCGCGTCGTGCGGCGAAAGCACGATCTCGTCGCGATCGACGTCGGAGACCAACGTGAATCCGACCTCCCCAATGTGGGCCTGCTCGAGGTTCGCGACGCCGAGACCGGAGAACTGACGCTGCTCGATACCTCATCCAGAGCGGTCCGATCCGCCTGGTCCGCCCAGTCCACCGAGGACGAAGCCAGACGAATCGGCTGGATGCGTCGTCACCGCATCGACCGATTGCCATTGATGACCGGAGAGTCGTTTGTCGAGACGCTCAGCGCGTTTTTCCGAAGGCGGGAAGCGAGGATGGAGCACTGATGGCGCGACTACTTTTGATTGCTGGCACGCTCGTCGCGGCTGCAGGGTGCACCCAGTCCGACTCCGCCGACGCAGCAAGGACGTCCACGGTGTCAGCGCATCGCGGCCCCGTCCGAGTCAGTCTCACAGTGACGCCGGACGAGGCCATCGCCGGTCAGCGCATCATCATTCGCCTCGAGGCGACGACAGACCCCGGTGCCCGGCTCCACACACCGTTGATTCCAGACCCCTCCAATGGACGGATGGGTGACTTTGACGTTCTTGAACTCTCGGTGGCCACAGACACACCGCACGAGGACGGATCCCGATCATGGAGTCAACACATGGTTGTGGATTGCCTCGCTGCCGGATCGCACGACCTGACCCTGCCGCCGATCACCTTCGACGACGATCGCGCAACGACCCCGCTCACCGGACGCATCGACCTCGATCCGATCTCCGTACTCATTCGGTCCTCTTTCAAGGATGAGACGGCACAGATGCAGGACATCCACGGTTGGATCGAGATTCCCGGTGGCCCATGGTGGCCGTGGGTGCTCGCCATCGGCGTCTTCGTCGCAGCCGCAGGTGCCCTCGGCTTCCTGGTGGCCTCACGAACCAGACCCACCGGGCCGCCGCCGACGCCTGCGGAGATCGCGAGCGCCGCACTCCAGAGCCTGGCAGCATCCGACTTCCTTCGCCGGGGCGAGGTGGACACTTTCTACACGACACTGAGCGACATCATCCGCCAGTACATTGAAGGGCGGTTTGCACTGAACGCCCCGCGGAAGACGACCGCGGAGTTCCTTGCGGACGCCGAGAATGACACCCGGCTTGACGAAGCCCAGCGTACGCATCTTCGGACCTTCCTTCGGGTCGCCGACCTCGTCAAGTTCGCCGGTCATACGCCGCCGCAGGACCAAGGCGTGCTGGCGCTCGACGAGGCCAGGCGGTTCATTGAGGGCGCCGAGACTTCCTTGGCTGCGACACAGGGTGTTGACGAAGGGAAAATAGCACCATGTTGACGTTCGGCCCAGGGTCGCTGTGGTGGTTGCTGTTGATCGTGCCGCTGGTTCCGCTGGCCTGGTGGCGTTTTGTTCGCCGCCGCAACCGGCCGGCTGTGCCGTGGTCCACGACCGCGCCAGCCCGATCGGTGCCGCACGGTTGGGCCGCGCGGACGCGCTGGATTCTTCCCACGCTTCGCACGATCGCCGTCGTGATGCTTGTGGTCGCGCTGGCCGGACCGATCAAGGGAGATGAGCAGACCAACAAGTCGGTCGAAGGCGTCGCCATCGAACTGGTCATCGACCGAAGCGGATCCATGCGAGCGCTGGATCTCCAGGTTGATGGTCGTCAGAGCGATCGGCTCGACGCCGTCAAGTCCGTCGCAGCGGACTTCATCCTCGGAGAAGAGGATCTGCCCGGTCGTGCGCACGACCTCATCGGCCTGATCACGTTCGGCACATGGGCCGACAGCATCTGCCCGATGACACTCGACTACACGACGCTCGCAAACGCCCTGGCTCAGGTCCGCCCCGCCACCGAGGCGGAGGGGGCCAATACGGCCATCGGCGACGCACTGGCCCTGGCTGTCAGCAGGCTGACAGACCTGAAGGACCACGCGGACCTCTCCACAGACGACATTCGAAGCCGCGTCGTCATCCTGTTGACGGACGGCGAGGACACCGCAAGCGAAATCGATCCTGTGACCGCCGCGAACATGGCGGCGGCGCTGGACATCAAGGTCTACACGATCGGCGTCGGTACGGAGGGCGTCGCGCCGATGCCTGTTCAGGACGCGCGGGGCAGAACACGAATCGTGCAGCAGCGGGTGACGATCGATGAGCGTACCCTGCAGGAGATCGCCGACCTCACCGGCGGCCGATTCTACCGAGCCCGCAATACTCAGGCCCTCTCGGATATCTACGCCGAGATCGACGCGCTCGAAAAAACTGAGGTGGCCGAACAGCACTACTACCACTACACCGATCTTTCAGTCACACCGACCGTATTGGGTGGCGTCGCGTTGCCGCCCCTGCTGATCTTCCCACTGCTCGTGCTGCTCGGCGAAGTCCTTCTTGCAGCAACGCGGTACCGATCGCTTCCCTGATGGAGTAACACGCTGGACCTTCGATTCGATCAACCCGACTCCCTCTTCTGGCTCTGGACGGTCGTTGCCGCCGCCGCCCTGCTGCTGTTCGCTGCAGCGCGGCGGAGACGGGCGATGTCGCGGCTGGCGACATCCAACCTGCAGCCGAGATTCGAGCGAGCCATCGGACCCACCAGACGTGGGTGGCGAGGCGGGCTGCTGGTCATCGCGATGATCGCCATCGTGGGTGCGCTTCTGGATCCCCGAGTGGGCGTGCGGTACGAGCAGGTCGCGCAGCGGAACATCGATGTCGTCTTCGCACTGGATACGTCCAGGAGCATGCTGGCGGAAGATCTCAGGCCCAATCGACTGGCACGGGCAAAGCAGTACATTGACGATGTCGTCGACCAGGCCGTCGGAGATCGGTTCGGGATCGTTGTGTTCGGTGGCGTACCAACCCTGAAGGTCCCTCTGACTCGGGACACGCATGCCATCAAGATCGCGCTTGAGGAAGTCCGGCCGAGGTCAGGACGCCGCGGCGGATCACTCATCGGCGACGCCATTCGCCTCTCGGAAGAGGCACTCGCCGCAGGCGAAGCCGGGCACAAAGCCATCATCCTGCTCAGCGACGGTGAGGACATGGGCTCCTATCCCGCCGAGGCGGCGGCAGCCGCTGCAGAAGCCGGCATCTCCATCTGGACCATCGGCCTCGGCGACGCCGCCGAGGGAGGCCGAATACCCGTCGAGGTCGATGGACAGCGGATCTTCCTGACCCATGAAGGGCAGGAAGTCTGGAGCAGAATGGATGCCTCGATTCTGACTGCCATCGCCGAGGCAGCGGACGGTCGCTTCATCCCCGCAGGCGTTGCGAATCTCGATCTGGCCGACATCTACAACCAGATCATCGCGCCAGCCGCAGGCCGCCGGGTCGAGTCGGCACGCCTCGAACGGGGTGTTCCTCGCTATCGGTGGTTCGTCGGAATCGCGCTGGCATGCCTCGCCAGCGAGGGCGTGCTCGGCCTTCGCAGACGCCGCACGAGTCGCCACGCCAAACCCGGAGCAGCGGTGCAGAACGCCATGGCGAGAGGTGCCGCCGCATGAAACTGATCCTCACCATGTCAGCCGGGCTGGCGTTCAACGGAGCGCTCGTAGCCGCCTCCCCACCAACTGCCCCCCCACCTGCCGCCCCCCCACCTGCTGCCCCCCCACCTGCTGCCCCCACAACCCCGACGCGTGACATCGCCATTGCCACCGATGCCGCCTCACGTCAGGCATGGGCAGAGGCCGCAGCAGCCCTTGCACGGGCCCAGGCCAACCTCCCGGAGTCCGATCCGCTCCTTGCCTACGACCAGGCCGTTGCAGCCTACCGGGCGGGCGATCTGGAGCAGGCCCGCACTGCCTTTGAGCGAGCTCGCAACACGACCGACCGAGGATTGGCAGCCTCATCGGCCTACAACTTGGGCAATACACGCATGTCGCTGGCCGAGCAGGACGCGAAGGCCGCGGTCCCGGGTCGGCAGCCCGATCTGGACCTGCAAGCGCAGCGCTTCGAGGAGGCGATCAAGTCCTACCGCGATGCCATTGCGCTCGACCCGACCCTCGGGGAAGCACTGGCCAATGCGGAGCTTGCGTGGAATCGACTGCAGGAAGTGCAGCAGCAACAACAGGAGCAGCAGCAAGAGCAGCAGCAGGAGCAGGAGCAGCAGGACCAGCAGCAGTCTGGCGAGCAGCAGCAGCAACAACAGGACCAGCAGGAGTCAAGTGAGCAGCAGCAACAACAGGACCAGCAGCAGTCTGGCGAGCAGCAGCAGCAACAACAGAACCAGCAGCAGTCTGGTGAGCAGCAGCAGCAACAACAGGACCAGCAGCAGTCCGGTGAGCAGCAGCAACAACAGGACCAGCAGCAGTCCGGTGAGCAGCAGCAGCAACAACAGGACCAGCAGCAGTCCGGCGAGCAGGCTCAGTCTGAGGATGAAAGCAGGAACCCGCCGAACCGGCGACCGCACCAGAACGTCTCAGGCACGGGCCAGCCCGGACACATGACTGCCGAGGAGGCAGCGCGCATGTTGCAGGCCGTTCGCGACCGGGCCAGGCAGCGGCGATTGGAGCAGGCAGCGCGGGAGGCGTCCGGTGTGGCGCCAACCGGCAAGGATTGGTAGGCATGCAGCACCGGATCACCAAAGCAGTACCACGTGCCATCGCACAGGCAGCCGCCGTCCTTCTCGTCTGCCTCACTGCGTTGCCCGCGCTGGCAGGAACAGTCAAACACAGGCTCTCCTCGCAGACCTCGTGGGTCGGCAGCCCGATCACGCTGGACCTCATCTTCGAGAATGTGGCCTCGCACGAGCCACCAGTGCTTCCAACAGCCTCGGGCCTTCTTGTCAGCAGCGGCGGACCTCCCTCTCACTCATCGAGGGTCAGCATCATCAATGGTCACCACAGCGAGCAATCGGCGCTCACCTACCACTTCCTCATCGATGTCGATGAGCCGGGCACCTACGTGCTGCCCGGATTCCAACTGAGCGCCGACGCTCGAACCTACGAGACCGAACCGATCCAACTGACATTTCGATCCGCCAATGATCCCGCGCTGATCCGCGCTCAAGTCACAGGCATCCCCTCACAGGCTTGGGTGGGTGACACACTCCCGGCCACGATCCGGATCCTCGTCAAGCCGTTCCGGGACCGGCAGCTCCCGGAGGAGGCCCTGTCGGCAGTAGCCATGTGGCGACAGATCGACTTCGAATCAAGCCGCTGGGGCCCCTTCCTTGACCCCATCGTGGAGATGCTCAAGGCGAACAGATTCCCGGCCATGACCCTGACGGAAGTGGATGTGGATGGCCTCCCCGAGCGTTGGTACGCCTACGACATCACGTCAGACATCCGCCTCCGGAGCGAAGGCCCGCTGGACCTCTCCGATGTCCTGGTCCGAATGAACTACCCGGTTCAGCTTGGTCGCAACTCGGGTTCCTTCTTCGACCCGCTGCCCTCCCTGGGTGTGGCTGCGGCGCGGCCGGTCGAGGCAACGCCCGGGATCGTGCAAGTCGATGTGCAGACTCCACCCACATCGGGGCGACCGGCCACGTGGTCCGGCGCCATTGGCCAATACCGATTCGACGTCTCGGCCAGTCCCACCGAAGTGGTTGTTGGCGAGCCGATCACGCTGACCATGCGAATCACCGACGTCGGTTCGGGCCCAAGCGATCTGGAACTGCTGCAGGCACCAGCGTTGAGCCATGACGAAGCACTGACTGAGTCATTTCGCGTTCCGGATGATCGGCCCGGTGGCGTTGTGTCGGGCAGGACGAAGACGTTCACGCAGTCCATTCGACCGGTCTCCGCAGAGGTCGACTTCATCCCGCCCATACCGCTGGCTTACTTCGACCCACTGACCCGGAAGTACGACATTGCATTCAGCCGGCCCATCGACATTCAAGTGACGAGTTCCCTCCAACTCGACGCAGCCACACTGGGAGGGCCGCAGCACAGTGGGCCCAGAGAACTCGACGAGGTCACTTCGGTACGCGGAGGCCTCCTGGCCAATTACACCGATCCCGACACACTGCTCGCCACCCAGCGTCGGCCGGGTGCCGGGTGGCTCGCCGGCATCATGGTGACGCCGCCCATCGCCGTCGGGTTGCTGGCAGGGCTTCGAAGCCGCCGGGCATCCGATGAACGCAATCCGAAACGACGACGCTGCCGAATTGCCCGGCGCCGATTCAACAGCCGCATGGTCGAGGCGGGCAACGAACCTGATGCCGCCGCGCAGGCGGTTCGATCCTTTGTTGCCGATCGCCTCGGGCTTCCCGAAGACGCGATTACCAGTGGCGAGGCCGCCGACGCGGTCCGTCAGGCAGGTCACGGCGAGTTGGCAACGCGTCTGCGGAGGCAACTGGCCGATCTTGAGCGGATGGGTTACGCCGGTAACGCAGGCGGCGGTCAGGAGCCGCCGATCCAGGCGATACGTGACCTCGTCCATGAGTTGGAGGCCACACTCCGATGAGGCGATCAAGTCTGGTAGTCATCACGATTCTGGCAGGCCTGCTCACCATCGCAGGCACAGCGTCGCCCGCCCGGGCGGACCTCACCGACAGCCAGCGGAAGCTTGTGCTGGACGAAGGTCAGGCCGCGTTTGACGTGGGGACGTCGCTTCTCAACAGCAATCCGGCCGAAGCCCGTGAAGCCTTTGCGAGGGCTGCAACCATGTGGACGCAGCTGCTCGACGAAGGCATCGTCAACGGGGCACTTCTGTATGACGTCGGAAACGCCTGGGTTCAGGCCGGTCAGCTCGGCAAGGGAATCGCGTCGTACCTCCGCAGCGAGAAGTACATGCCCGGCGACGCCCGGCTCGCGGAGAACCTCTCGCACGCCCGGTCGCTCGTGTCTCCGCAGTTTGCAGGCGACACGCCCTCCGCCCTCATGCAGCGGTGGGCAGACTCGCTCGCCGGCATCTCGGCATGGGCACGAACGATCGTCTTTGCAACCGCGTGGCTGGTCTTCTGGTGCCTCATGCTCTGGCGGCGGACCCTGCCACCGACCTCATGGCGGTGGCTGGCTGGCGGGTCGCTGGCACTCTCGGTGCTGGCTGGAGCGGCCGCTACGCTGGCTGTCTTTGAGACCGGTGGCCCGACCGGGGTGCTGATCGAAGATGAAGTGATCGTCCGCAAGGGAGACGCCGAGACCTACTCACCTCGATTTGACGAGCCGATCCATCGGGGCGTTGAGTTCCGGATTCTCGAAGAACGCCCAATCTGGCTTCATGTCGAGTTCCCCAACGGCGAGGAAGGCTGGGTTCCCCGCAAAGCCGCCGAGGTCGTATTGCATCCAACGCCGGCAACCTCGCAGGCCTGAGCCAGTGCCCTCACGAGGGGGACTACTCGCAGCCGAAGTCACCGAGCAGCACAAGCATGTCGTTGACATCGACGATGCCGTCGGGGACGAGGTCGAGCGCGGGATCACTTCCACCGAATCCTTCGAGGAATGCAAGCAGATCGCTGATGTCGGTAACACCGTCACCGGTCACGTCGCCGGTGCACTGAGGAGCAGGCTCGCGGATAGTGACATTGAAGGTGACGTGAAGCGACGACGTCGACTCACCCGGCAGGTCCTCGTCACTGACCACGATGGTCACTGGCCGCACATACGTCCCCGGGGCGAGCCCCGTGGTGTCGAACTCAAACGGAATGGACACGGGGAAGGGGCCGACCCCCTGCCAGGTGCCTCCGAGGAATGAGAGCGGCGCATCCGGATCTGAGATCTCGTCAACGTCCATGCGTGCCTGATTCTCGTCCCACTGGTAATTCCAGAATTGAATCACCAGCGGCGCGACCCCAGCATCTGCATCAAGTTCTATGAAGTAAACGAAGAAGTCGTTATCGCCGTCGCTGATAAAGGACGGATTGGCGTGACGGAGCACATGTCCTGACACTGCAAGCGTGGCGGGCGCATGTTGCGTCAACTCATCATCAGACTCAATCAGCAACTCGTCGGCAAAGGTTCCGGCCACAGTTGTATCGATGTCAATGGCAACAGGGGCCGCGTCCCCTGGTGCCAGTTGGCCGGAATCGTCGTTGCCATCCAGCACGCCGGTGCCCGACAGTGCCCAGTTCAGATTCGCAGTCCCTCCCGCGATGACAGCGTCGCCCGCGTTCGAGATGTCCAGTACGCAGTCGACTTGATACCCCTCGATCACGGTGCCGACATCGCACCCCGAGTCGGTGACATCAAGCACGGCGGGAAGGCGGTAGTCCGCGACCACCGGAAGGTGGTCCGAGGCGTCGTGGATGGCATCGGCCAACGCATTGCTTGCTGCAGGGTCTGCAGGCCAGTAGGAATTGGTGCCGTCATTGATCGCGATGTTGTAGTGATTGCCGTCGTTGCCGACTGCTCTGTAGGATCCTGCAATGAGGGTCAGTCCGGCGACTCCCTGCAGGTTGGCGGTCGCCAGATGCAGGTCGAACCGGTCATCGAGGCCTCCATTGGCCAGCCCGTCAGCCTGCACGACTCGCGGCGATTGGGAGTGCTTCAACGTGTTCGAGGCACCGGCCCATGAGCCTGAGCCCAACGGATCGACCAGCCCACCATCCAGAAAGGTCTGATATCCGGCCTCGTCGTTGTCGTAGAAGTTCATGTCCCCGGTGACAATCACCCTGCTTCCGGCCGGAATCTCACCCATGTTGTCGATGATGCGGCCGGCGCCGATCGTACGGTCAGCCTCCGAGGATCCGTTGTTGCCAGCCTTGAGGTGCGCGGAGTACACGTAGAACTCAACCGGAGGGTCGTCGTGGCCGTTGAGGCTGAACTTCCATCGGTCCGCTCGGCGACCTGCCTCCACGTACGTGTCATCGTGGCCGGAGGGATCCTCGGTCAGTGTGGCAGCGTGGTAGAAACAGGCCTGAGCCCCGCCGTAGTTGTCTTCGTTCTGATTGGTGTATGTGGCAGCGGACCATTCGGGGCCCAGATTCGTGAGCAGGTAGTTGTAGGTCGCCGAGTCGGCCTCCTGAATGGTCAGGATGCCAACCGGAGCCGCGAAGCCCGGGTAGTCGTCCTCGCTCAGGGCTTCGATCACGGCGTCGATGGCGGCCGGCTCGCCCCGCATTTCGGCAAGGTTCCACTGCGCAATACGAACCTGAGCGTGGGCCACGCAGGCCAACACGCCGATCGTGACCCCGCTCAATACCAGAGAAATGCTGCGCATGAGGCCTCCCTGACCACGCCCCGCCCCATTCTACCCCTATCGGCCAGATCTCCAACTGCCGATTGCAAGCTTCGGGCACGCCGGAACACGCAGCCACTCCACCTTGCCGGGCCCACGAAGCCCGTCTCCAGGAGCAAGGAGGGGGATCGGGGGGGTTCGATACAGCATTCCCACGGGCTTTCCGCCACCGCCCGAGTCCCGATGGGAGGCCCCGGCTTGCCGGGCCCACCGCAGTGACGGCCGCCGGAGCGCCCCGTTGGCCAGTGGCACGCCCCACGGCGCAACGATGCCGCGGCGGCCTTCCCCGAGCGGGCAAACAAGTGGGGCGGGCAAACAAGTGGGGCGGGCAAAAACAAATGCGGCCCGATCCAGCGATCGGGCCGCAGCGGGTCCTGTTCAAGGACAAGTAGACAGTCGATACACGCTTCATCGTGTCTCGCGACACGAGTGTCCGCCGAAGCGGACGAGGTTGTCCTGACTACCCGGTGCAGGTCTCCCTGCGAAGAAGTGGGTTGTGCTGACCAGTATTGGCCAGCGATCACTTCAACATCCGGGTCTAAGGAAATCCCTTAGAAAGGAGGTGATCCAGCCGCAGGTTCCCCTACGGCTACCTTGTTACGACTTAGTCCCAGTCACCAGTCTCGCCGTGGGCACCACTGAATTGTGGCGACTTCGGGCGCTACCAGCTTCCATGACTTGACGGGCGGTGTGTACAAGGCTCAGGAACGTATTCACCGCGGCATTGCTGATCCGCGATTACTAGCGATTCCAACTTCATGGAGGCGAGTTGCAGCCTCCAATCCGAACTGGGGCAGGCTTTTGCGATTTGCTCCACCTCGCGGTATTGCATCGTTCTGTACCTGC
>JASMKH010000029.1 GCA_030749435.1 Phycisphaerales bacterium | reverse complement strand
CCCAGTGGGGCGGCGCCACTGGTGTCTGTGATCTGCCCCGCACGCGACGAAGCCGATGCGATCGCAGCGGCGGTCCGCACGCGGCTGTCAGATCCCGCCCCATGGATGGAGTTCATCTTTGTCAACGACCGGTCCGGCGACGGCACGGGCGCGGCGCTTGAAGCCGCGTGCGAATCAGACGCCCGGGCCCGCGTCATCCACAACGAGACCCTTCCCCGCGGCTGGCTCGGGAAAGTCCATGCGCAGCAGGTCGGCCTAGAACAGGCCCATGTATGCCCGGAAGGCTGGTATCTCTTCAGTGACGGTGACACGCATGTACGACCTGGCGCCGTCGAGGCGGCGATCGCCTGGGCCGAACAGGAGGGTGCCGATCATGTTGCGTTGACGCCTCGAATCATCCGAGGATCCTGGCTGCTTCGACTGTGCATCACACCGCTCATGCGTCTGCTCATCTGTTCGCTGCGGCTCTGGCTGGCCAACGATGACCGCCAACCGCGGGCGATGGGCGTCGGCGCCTTCAACCTGGCCCGCCGCGAAGCGTTGGAGCGTGCCGGCGGCCTCGACCAACTGCGGCTAGAGATTGCCGACGATGTGGGCATCGCTCGCATCATCAAGGACGCAGGCGGCCGGAGCCGAAACGCGATCGGCGCTGCGTTGGTGGAGATCGAGTGGTATCGGACCGCCAGGCAGTTTCTTCGGGGAAGTGAGAAGGGTGTCGCCAAGGCGCGGACCCGATCAGGGATCGTGCTTGCGGGCCTTGCTGCCACCGTGCTGATTGCGGTGGACGTCTCCCCGTTCGTTCTTGTGGCGTGGTGGCCATCGCCGCCGGCCCTGCTCGCCGCCGCGACAGCCGCCACGGCAACGGTGCTCGGGGCGATGCTGGCCGCATCCTTCGGTCTGCCGCGTTGCTGGTCGCTGCTTTCGCCGCTCGGTGCGGTGGCTGGCATGTTGATCACCCTTCGGGCGATGACGCTGGCCATGAGCCGCGGCGGCGTGCAGTGGCGTGGCGATTCCTACTCACTATCCGAGACTGCAGCGGGTGAGCGTGTACGTCTGTAGGCTCCGAGCACCGCATTCGAATGGGCGATACAGGACTCGGCGCCCGAGCGAAGCGAGGAAGTACCGGCTCCTGACGTGGGCGCAGCCCACGGGTGTCAGCCTCTGGCTGACACATTGACCATGAGGAAGCGGTGGTGGAGCCGCAGGCTCCGAGCACCGCATTCGAATGGGCGATACAGGACTCGAACCTGTGACCTCTTCGGTGTAAACGAAGCGCTCTAGCCAACTGAGCTAATCGCCCTCGCAACGCATGGTATCGCAACGCCGCGCAGGATCGACGCCCAGCCCCTTGGCGGCGTGCGGCGCGCCCGACATGGCGACCAACAATGCAGCAAGCGTGGCGGAGTAGGGCTCCAGCAGCACCGCATGCACGGTGCCGATGAGGAGCATCGCGATGACGGCGGGACCGACGCCACTCATGGCAATCTCACTTGCACCACGCCGCCAGGCTCCGATAGCGGTTGCGATGGCGGTGAGGAGAAGCAGCGATGCGCCTGGGACGCCCTGCTCGATGGCTGCTGCGGTGAGCGAGCAGTGCGGATTGGACGTGATGAACCCTCGCACGTCGGCGGCACCGCCTGATGGCCGACGGACTTCAAGTCGAGCCAGCGACTCGGCAATCGATCCGGCGCCGTGGCCGCTGATCGGGCGCGTCCACATCAGATCCCATCCAGCCCTCCACCACAGCAGGCGCATGCCGAATGAACTGGGGTGGAGGCCCGGCGCTACCGCAGGCGATTGCCACACCGCCGCGACTTCTTCGACTGCGGTGTGGACTCGGTATCGAACCGTCTTGCTTCCAAAGAAGGCGGCGGCGGCGATGGCCAGTGGAAGCAGCGTGAGCAGCGCGGCGGCGCCCACGCGGTGCGACTGGCGGGATTGCCAGAGCCACCGGGCAAGCAGCAGGAAGGCGCCGACGCCGCCAGCGAGCCATGCGGCTCGGTTGAGTGTCAATACCAGACCGACCGCCGCCAGCATGCCAAGGCCAGCGGCAGCCAGCGTACTTCGGGCCGATCCGCTCACCCGCGCCAGGCCGAGTGACACCAGCAGACCGGTTACGGACCACACGGCGACGGATGCGGGATACCAGTACAGGCCTGGTGACGATCGCCATGCTCGTTCCCCGGGGCTCTCAATCAACCCAGCGGCGCCGCCCGCCTGAATGGCAGCCTGCACGGCGACCCCGATGGCAATGGGCCATAGCACCAGGCCCGGACGATGGAGGGCGGGAATCACGGCTGGAATGGCCAGCAGGGTCCACGCCGCGGAGCCCGCGGGTGTCGCTGCGGGAGGGGACCATGCCGTGGAGGCCAGGACGAGGAGCCAGAAAAGCCCGTACAGGACCACCGCGGGTCTGGCGAGCACGCCGAATCCGTGGCGGCTGTACCACGGAATGGCTGCTCCTGCCGCGATTCCGAAGAACCAGAGGCTGATCGAGTCGCCCAATCCACCGACAGGAGCCAGTACGCACGCCGACACCATCGCCAGCGCATGGATGGAACCAGTGGTGCGGACCACACGATCCAGGGTCGTTTTTGCAGGTTGGGATTGCATTGCGGACGTGGTAGTTGTATCACATGACGTAATCACCACTCTGGGGACATGAACGAGGGGATTCGGCAATGCGATCCATGACCTTTGGCCTACTGTGTCTGTTGACCGTCATGGCGGCGCCTGCATCGGCGGCGGTTATCACCGTCGGGCCAGGCGGAAAGTTTGACTACTCGACGATCACCGCGGCCATTAATGCGGCGGGAAACTACGACGTGATCGAAGTCGCTCCGGGCACCTACTACGAACTGGTGAACCCGCAAGGAAAGCGAATCGAGATCCGCAGCACCGGCGGGCCAGCGGTGACCACGATCCACGGTGGCGATCTGCGACGCTGCCTCGAATTCAGAAAGGGCGAGACTGAAGACACGGTGCTCGACGGATTCACCGTGCGAGAGGGTCGCACAGACGCCTATCAGTCTGGCGGCGGGATCTATATCAAAGGCGCATCGCCCCGTATCGTCAATTGTCACATCATTGAGAACTCGGCGATGTCGCACCCGTACTACCCCGGTGACGGTGGGGGCGTCTATGTCGATATCGGCTTCCCCTCGTTCGAGAGCTGCTACATCGGTCAGTGTGAGGGGCAGAACGGCGGTGGATTCTCTCTGGTGAACTTCAGCGAGGTCACGCTGCAGGACTGCACGATCGAGGGCAATGCCGCAAACAAGGGCGGCGGGATCTATCTGACCGGCAATTCCACCGCGACGATGACGTCGTGTAACCTCATCGGCAACGCCGCTGCCTGGTATGGCGGGGCCATCTACATCGTTGACGACGCAGCAGCGACGCTGGTTGACAGTGAAGTTTCCTCCTGCCAGGCGTCTCTCGGTGGAGGTGGCATCTTCTGCCAGTGCGGTGTGTTGATGCTGGACGGCGGGATGGTCGAACTCTGCGAGTCCGAGGCTGGCGGAGGCGTCAACGTCAATTGTGGTTTCGGGACAATCAACAACATGCGGTTCGAGAACAACGTGGCCGACACGGGCGGAGACATCAGGATTGGAGGCTCACCATTGCCACCGAGGGCAGGCGTGCAGACGCAAGTGGGCATCGGCGGGTCGTTCTTCTGCGGCTCACCCAATGCCATTGATGGTTCGTACACCGACCTGGGCGGGAACAGTTTCTTCCTCTCGTGCACGGACGGTGCGTGCTGTTCGAATGGAATCTGCGCCATCGTGGATGGGGCCGTGTGCTTGCAACTTGGAGGCGTCTTCAAGGGCGTGGGGGTGTTCTGCGAAGATGCCGGGTGTCCTGAAGACTGCCCTGGCGACACCAACGACGATGGCACGGTCGGCACCGACGACATTCTCAATGTCATCTCAGGTTGGGGGCCGTGCCCCTGACCATTTGGTCGTGTGATCGCCCCCAATGCGACAGGCCCGAGACCGCTTCCCTCGCGGCCTCGGGCCTGTCGTTCGATGCTGGTTGCCGGGCGTGCCTGCCGGGCAGCGAGCATGTGCCTCTCCGCGGTCAGCCTGCCTCCGCCCTCGGGTGTGATGCGTCGTAGGCATCTCGCATCCTCTGGGTGGTCAGATGCGTGTAGACCTGGGTTGTCGAGAGCGACCGATGTCCAAGCAACTCCTGGACCGCCCGCAGGTCGGCGCCGTTGTCCAGAAGATGAGTTGCGAAGGAGTGCCGGAGGGTGTGCGGACTGATGTCCGGATCCAGCCCGGCCTGCTCGAGATACTTGCTCACTTTGCGGCGTACCGATCGCGTTGAAATGCGTGTGCCATGGCGATTGATGAAGAGGGGTTCGCCAGTGGCCAACTCGTGGCCGTGCCTTCGTCGCATGGCGATCCAATCCGACAGTGCCCGCAGTGCGTGTGTTCCGAGCGGGACGACTCGCTCGCGCCGACCCTTACCAAACACGATGAGCGCTTGCCCGGGCTCATCGACGCTCTCGATATCGATGCCGACGAGTTCGCTCACGCGAATGCCTGTAGAATAGAGCGTTTCCAGCATCGCCCGGTCGCGGCAACCGAGAAGCGTGTCCGCTTCCGGTGCGGCAAGCAGTCGTTCAACATCCTGCACGGTGATTGCTTTCGGAAGCCGGCGGCTCTGCCGAGGCGTTCGGATGACGGTCATCGGGTTTCGCGCGATCACACCGGTGCGGTCAAGCCACTTGTGGAAGGAGCGAAGTGTGGCGATCTTCCGAGCCATCGTGGCGGTGCTGTAATTGCACTCGGCCAGATGGGCGAGAAAGTTCCGAATCGGCTCGACATCGCAGGCGAGGATCGTCGCAGTGAGGGTGGTGGGGCCGACCGCACCGACAACATCGGTCTTGTCATCCTGAGCGCGGGCCCACGTCGCTGCTTCGGCCTCTGCATCAAACTCGATGCCAAGTTCGTCGCAGGTATACGCGATGAACTGCCGCAGATCCACGCCGTAGCACTTTGATGTGTACTGGCTGAAGTGCCGCTCATCGATGAGGTAGTCAAGGAAGGCCTTGATGATGGGGTAGGTCAGTTCGGGGCGTGGTGACTTCGCTGGCATGAATCGGGCTTTCGGGGGCCGGTGTGTGGTCCGGGCATGGAGGGCGGGAAGGGGCCCGGAGATCCCCGAAAGTGGTCGGGGATGGTCCGGGAATAACGAGGGGACAATCAGAGTCGGGCGGCGATCATTTCGAAGAAGGGGCTCATTGCGGCGTGGTGTCCAGATGGTGCTGGACCAGGGCCTGATCGAAGGCATCGAGGGGGCAATCGGGGTCGGAGGCCAGAGAGGCCACGGTTTCCACGAGGAGGGCTTCGTCGCCGCGTTGCCACTGCAGACGCCATGTGTGGCCATTCCGCAGGAAGGAGATTACGTGTCGCCGGGGGGTGGTGGTCTGTGCGGGGTCCAAGGTCGGCTCCTGAGATGTGGGTCGCGATCCGCCGCTGGGCCAGGCACTGCCCCAGCCTGCGTCCGGGCGACTCACCCCAAATCGACAGTGGTCGGTGCCCTGGCCCAAAGATTCTCGGGCCTTGCTCAACGCGCAGATTCGGCGCGATGGGCCCGAGAATCGGTCCTCATGCCATCCACAGGGCAGTTTGGGGTGGAGGTCGTGGTAGACTGCGGGGCTTCCGATCGCGTAGCTCAGTCGGTAGAGCAACCGCCTTTTAAGCGGTAGGTCCTGGGTTCGAGTCCCAGCGCGATCATCCCCGCACGGTGCCGGGGGCTGTGGAATCGAGGAAGCGAGGAATCGTTGGCCCACATTCTTCACGCAACCTTTACCGCCGGACGCCTGCATGTGTGGGCAGAGTGCACGGATCGCTGGCGGCTGTTGGCCCGCGGTGGTGACCCCCGGTCAACCGCTGAGCGTGCCGACGAGCCATTGCCGTGGCATCCCTACGTCGCACGCCGCAGTGAGTTCCTGCACAGCCTTGGACCTGCATCGGCGTTCAGCGTGGACGGCGAGTGCGCGGTGCGAATGCCCCGCGACCTTCTGGGGCCGTTTCCAAGCGATCGCCTGGCGGCGTCGGTGGGCGGCGTGGACCGTAGCGGCGAGCCCTGGCTCGCTCGGTTTCGCGTGGCGACCCGCAGTTTCTCGCCTGTCGAAGGAATGAGATTTCTCCTGGCGGTCAAGTCACGCGACCTGCAACTGGACGAAGAGCCCGGGCACGACCTGCTGTTCTGGGCTGACGTGGCGGCGCTCGTGGCAGAGCGGTGTGAGTGCCAACGCTTTGTGCCGTCACTTCGTCAGGATGGCGACGGGAGTTTGCGGGCCTTCTGGCGACCCTGGCTTCAGGATGAAGAGGCAGCAGACCAGTTGACGATGCTCCTGAGCGCGATGCCTCCAGTGGCGCGAGGAGTAGATGACGATCTGGGCGATGCTGCATGGCCACGCCTTGAGGCTGCGCTGGAGGCCATGACCGACGACCTCGTCCGCACCATGCTTCGTCGTGAGTCGTTCATTGACGCCATCGATGGGCGGGACGCCGCCGACCCACACGTGCTCTGGTTGGCGGGTCTGCTCGATGGCAATCAGCTTCTGAGCGTGGAAGGCGAGTCGACCATCAAGGTCATTCGCGCCGCGCGTGCGTGGATCTCGCGGCTCGACGACTTTGCGCTTGGCCAGAGCCTCCGCCTGCGCCTCGATCTGGTTCCGCCGGCGATCGAGGGCGAACCGTGGTCGCTCAGCATCGGGCTGGCGGCGACCGACGACCCGACCCTCTGCATCACAGCGGAGGATGTCTGGAGGGCAACGCCGCAAGCAGCCCAGCTCGCCGGGGAGAGCGACCCGCAGGATGTCCTGTTGACGGAACTTGGCCGGGCAGCTCAACTCTGGCCTGCTCTTGAGCCGCTGCTCAGCGAGGCGACTCCGAGCCAACTCGATCTCTCGACCACCGAGGCATGGTCTCTGTTGGGTGAGTACCGACCGCTTCTGGAAGAGTCGGGATGCATCGTCGCAGTTCCGTCATGGTGGGGCGGCCAGCAGAACAAGATCGGCCTGCGGATGATCATTGAGAGCGGTGGGTTGGACGATCTCGATGGTCCGCCGCGTGGGATGGCCTCGTCGATCCGGTACCGATGGCAGGTCGCCGTGGGCGATCAGCCGCTCTCGCTCGAGTCGCTTCGCCGGCTTCGGGACCAGCGGAGTCCGCTTGTGCAGGTGGACGGTCGATGGATCGAGGTGGATCAGTCGCAACTGGCAAAGGCTATTGATCTACTCGAGCGGCAGGAAGAAACGGAGTCGACGCTCCTTGATGCCATGCGAGTGGCGTCGGAGGAGATCGAGGAAGAAACAGGGCTCGCGGTACTTGGCATTGAGGCCGACGGATGGGTCGAGGCGCTGTTGAACGGTCCTGACGAGGGAACTGTCAAGGAACTGCCTCAGCCGGAGCGACTTCGCGGAACGCTTCGTCCGTATCAGCGGATTGGTTTGAACTGGCTCGGGTTCCTCGATCGGTGTGGCCTCGGCGGATGTCTCGCCGACGACATGGGACTCGGCAAGACGGTGCAGCTCATCGCGCTGCTTCAACATGAGCGAACACATGATCGGACAGTCGGGCCGACGCTCCTGGTCGTACCGACATCCGTGGTGGGCAACTGGACCCGCGAGTTGGAACACTTCGCGCCCGAACTCAGCTGGCATGTGCAGCATGGCCCCGATCGACCGCTTGGCGAGGCGTTTCGTTCTCGGGCCGCGGCGGTGGACGTCACCATCACCACCTATGCGTTGGTCGCGCGCGATACCGAGAGCCTCGGTGGCATTCCCTGGCACCGTGTGGTGCTCGATGAGGCCCAATACATCAAGAACCCGCCGACCAAGCAGGCGCAGGCCATCAGGTCGATCAATGCGGGGCGGCGGATTGCGCTCACGGGCACGCCGGTTGAGAACCGATTGAGCGAATTGTGGTCGATCATGGAGTTCTGCAACCCGGGATTCCTCGGAACGGCGCCGGATTTCCGGCGACGCTTCGCCCGTCCCATCGAACGGCATCGTGACGTGGAAGCCGCGTCGTCGCTTCGGGGGCTCGTGCAGCCCTTTGTGCTGCGGCGATTGAAGACGGATCGCAACGTGATCGACGATCTTCCGGAGTGCGTCGAGACGCGTGAGTATGCAACGCTGACGGCCGAACAGGCAACCCTCTATCAGGGAGTGGTCGATTCGATGATCGGCCAGGTCGATCGGACCGAGGGCATTCAGCGCCGCGGCCTCATTCTGGCGATGCTGGCGAAACTGAAGCAGATCTGTGACCACCCCGAACTCTCTGCGCCCGGGGACGACATCGTGACTGCCGCCGGTCAGGGGGAATCGCTCAAGCGGCTCTCCGAGCGGTCGGGGAAGTCCCGCAGGCTCATGACGTTGCTCGAAGAGGTGCTTGCAACTGGCGAGCGTGCGCTTGTGTTTACTCAGTACCGCCGCATGGGCAAACTGCTCTCGGCGATGATCGAGCACGATCTCGGCTGCCGCTCGCTGTTCCTGCATGGCGGCACGCCGATGAAGAAACGGCAGGAGATGATCGACGAGTTTCAGTCTCCCGAAGGCGATGCGCCCATCTTCGTGCTTTCGCTCAAGGCTGGCGGTCTCGGACTCAACCTGACGGCTGCCAATCACGTGTTCCACTTCGACAGATGGTGGAACCCGGCCGTCGAGCGGCAGGCGACCGATCGCGCCTTCCGAATCGGTCAGACTCGGACAGTGCATGTCCACAAATTCGTGTGCATGGGGACGCTCGAAGAGCGAATTGACCGGATGATCGAAGAGAAGACCCAGCTTGCCGAGCAGATCATTGGTACCGGCGACTCCTGGCTTACTGAAATGGACACCAGAGAACTGCGTGACATGCTGCTTCTTCGCGGCAGCGCCATGGAGGTGGAAGCATGAGCCGCGCCGATCTCTCAAGCAAGGCACCGCGTCCATCGCGTAGACGCGGAGGCCGCGTTCGCCTCAAGATCGAGGAGCAGCAACTCCGCGACGCACCGGTGAGCTCCATCTGGCTGAAAACGATCGAGTCGATCGTCGGCGCCAAGTCGATGCACGATGGACTGCTCGCCGCGAAGGACGGCGCGGTTCGCTCGCTTCGAGTTGACCGGGGCGAGATTGCCGGGCCGGTTCAGGCGGATGCGGAGACGTCACTTCCAGTTGCCATTGAGTTGCCCACGATCGATGAAGCCGGATGGCAGCGGCTGGTCGAGGCCATGGCATGCGAGGCGATCTGGGCGGCCAAGTTGCTGGAGGGCGAGATTCCGGCCGGGCTGGGCGACCTCTTTCGCGGCTGCGGTACGCCCCTGCTGCCGGATCCGGAACACATCAAGACTCACGTCGAGCGGGGGGGGCGAAGGGACGTGTGGCGAGTCGCCGCGCTGGGTTGGATTGCCTCGGAGCGGTTCTTCCGTGATCCGCTGGCCGTGCTGGCTGTTCGAGGAATGCCTTGCGGCGATCTGGTGGAGCGAATCAGTCATCACCGCGCCTTGCGCACTCAAGGCGAGACCGTGGCTCATCCGCCTGTCGTTCTGGATTCCGCCGTCGCGTCGGGTCCGCCCCTTGCCGACTGCCTGGAGATCTGGTGGCGACCGCACAGCCACGTACACGAACTGGAACGCGCTTCCCACGCCTCGCATGCGCTGCTCCGCCGGCTTGGGCCCTCGACGCTGGAAGGGAAGTTCCCGCTGAGCGGATTGCTGGCGACGATCTACGATGAGGCGGCGGCGGAGGCAGCGCGGCTGCTCGATGCCCCGCTGGGCGACGAAGACGCCTCGGGCTGAATCCCCAGGTCTGCTCAAGCGGACGCCTCATCAAGCCGAAGTCGCTGCTGGTGGGCTTTGAGAGGCCCGGAGGAGCGTGTCATGGACCAGCCGACATCGAGGACCCAGGATGCTGTCGCCCAGGCCAGAACGGCGTTGCGGCGCATGGAACTTGCCATTCGCAGGGCGCGGTTTGATCGCAGGGATGAGCCCACACAAGCACACAGAGGCGCCTCACGGAAGGCCCCGCCGCAGTTGAAGCTCCGTCAGCGCGATTGAGGGGCGACGTCCCGTAACCTGTCTGCATGTCCGGACCACGCTCTCGTTGCTTCGTGTCGCTCGATGTGCCTGACGATCTGCAGATGGCGATTCTCGCCGCGCAGCGAACCATCGGTCAACGGGTGAAGGGGTTGCGGCTTACGCGCCCTGAGAACCTGCATCTCACGCTCAAGTTTCTGGGCGAGATCGATGCAACGCAGTTGGATGAAACTGCCAGACGACTGAGCGGGGTGGACTGGCCGGAGGCGGCGCTTTCAATCGGGTGCACAGGGATCTTCTCGCCGCACATTGTCTGGGTGTCAATTGATGGGGCAGAAGCCATTCAGCAACACGCTGATGCAGCGCTCGAGGGCCTGTTTGATGCCGAGCACAGATTCATGGGGCATGTCACGATTGCTCGCGCTCGCCGATTGACGAAGGCGGCAGTCCACGCGATTGAGGATGTCTTGCCGCTTCCCCTCGTGGCGCCAGCGGCCTTCGTGTCGCTGCAGGAGTCCACGTTGAGTTCGGCTGGCCCGCGCTACCGGAAGATCAAGCAGTACGGCATCGCCGCAGCGACCGACTGAGTCGGCAACTGGACGCTGCGCCTGCTGGCCACGCGCTCAGGGTGACGCGCTCCGTCGGACGAGGCCGCGGGTGGCAATGCAGCGAGTCGTACCACGGCCTCGGCAGAGGCTTCGCAGGATCGGCAACGCATCCAGTCTGCGACGCCGGCGGTTTCTGGGTGGCTGTTTGACATGTTTGCCGGGGGCGTATGGTGAGACGCGAAACGCACCCCCGAGGGCGCGGGCGCCTTCGGGGGTGCGTTGTGTACCGGAGTGGGTGAGCGTTCCTGACCGGAGCGTCTCAGACGTGCTTGAGTCCGCGGCGCTGGTCTCGGAGTCGCCGTGACTTGCCGACGCGGTCACGCAGGAAGTAGAGCTTCGCGCGGCGGGCGTCGCCTCGGCGGACGACTTCGATCTTCGCAATCCTGGGTGAGTGCAGTGGGAAGATGCGTTCGACGCCCTCGTTGGCGACGATGCGGCGCACCGTGATGGTGTGGTTGACGCCGCGGCCCTTCTCGGCGATCAGCACGCCCTGATAGACCTGCACGCGTTCCTTGTCACCTTCAATGATGCGGACGTGCACATCGAGGGTATCGCCCACGCTGAATGCGGGGAAGTCGCTCTTGAGCTGTCCTTCGGTCACGCTTTCGATGATGTGTTGCTTGTTCATGATTGATCTCGCTTTCGGCCGTTCCGGCCGCCGCGACTTGGGTCGTTCTGCCCAGGGGTCACGTCTGAAGTGGTCTGTTCATCCGTCCTCGTTGGACGGCGCACGCAGGTCGGGTCGTCGTTGGGTCG
>JASMKH010000028.1 GCA_030749435.1 Phycisphaerales bacterium | reverse complement strand
GCGCCCCGTATGAAGTGTCGCCCTGGACCAATCCGCCCGACTGGCTGACCTGGCCGCTGCGGCCGGGGCCTCTCCATGAGATTGCCTATGACAACCCAGGCAATCCGGATGGTCGCTGGGATCCGCAGCAGTGGCTGTGGGCGGATCTTCGGGCCGATCAGGATGTCGCCCTCTTTGACTGGCCCGCCGCGCCTGCATCATGGCCCGATGTGGACCTGAGCAACCAGGTCCTGCAACCACGCGAGAACCCGCACGGTGGCCCGGGCACCTCGGACACCCGGTGGCTGCGGGACATCGAGCCGCAGCGGGTGCCCTCGCGGGGCATCTCCAATCCCACTGCCGTGCTTCCGTCCCTTCCCAACCCGTTCCTAGATCGCGGCGCCGACGCATTCAGCCACTGGCGGCACCTGAGTTACATCGGGCGACCGGGCAACGGCTGGCGGATGTGCCCGGACATCGCTGACGCCACGGGGGCCCGCAGTTCCGTCTCCGGCGACGGCATTCGCTTCAACGACAATGGCAGTGGATCACCAGCCACGTGGGACGATGGCCGCGCTTACTACGGAGGCGTCGTGCAGCGGACCGACGTCCCGATCGAGCAGTGGCCTGCCATGGTGCCAACGGGGCGATTCCTCGGAACCAATCAACAGACGCGGGTAGCCGACAACTGGTCGGTTCTCTCGGGGAGTGGATTCCACTGGGGCGATACCGCCACGACGACGTTCCTGCCCGAGACCGAAGACGTGCTGCTTCCATCGACCCCGACCGACATGTCATTGCCCCAGTACGCCGGGCACCTCGACTTCTGGGACCGCTGGATCAACTGGCTGCGCCCCGAAGGCTACAAGCAGGCGCTTCTGGCAGCCCGCAGCGGCGACGGCACGATGCTGCCATCCAACTTCTACGATCTGAGCGACCTCGACGGGGATGGGGTGAGTGAGTACTACGATGCGGAGACCGACCCAAGCAGCGGTGACTACGCCTTTGGAAACGACCCACTTCCCGGCGACCCCCGATTCGGTGAGTCGGCCGCCGACGAGTTCATCCCCGGAACCGCCCGCTGGCACGTCGGTCGCATCCTGACCGACACCGATGGTGACGGGTTCACCGACTCATTCTGGTGGCTCTCTCCGCACGTCGGGGTGGACGACACGCGGCAACTCGTGGGCGTCTCGATTACCGACAACAGCGGCCGCATCAACGCCAACGTGGCGACGCGCTTCGAGCGGCAGGATGACGGCTCAAGCAAGGAGAGCACCAGGGGCTGGACGCCTGCATCGACCGCGCTGGTGAGCCAGAACTCCGCCGGGTACGGCCAGGACAGTGCCCGAATCCCAGAGACTGCAGCGGGCGATGGGATTCCAGTTTGGAACACCGGGTTCTTCGACATTGAATCGCACCAGCCCTGGCTTCTCGAAGCCCCCTTCTACGGCGGAAGTACGTGGGATCTGCTTCAGGAATCGCACCCGGACCTTGATCGGCCCATGCTCACCTTCCCTGCGCCTGGAACGGGCACGGGGCGGGGCTACTCGGACACGCCCGTGGCGTGGAATGCGGACTACTGGCGGGGCCAGAGCAATCGCGCCTGGCTCGAGGCGATGAATATCGACTCTGGCAGTACCGCGAACCCCTTCTTCCCAGATGGTGGTGGCGGCCTCTACGACATCGCCGATCGCGACAACCGCCTGTTCTACTTCAAGGAGAGCGGGCAGGAGAGCCAGCACCCCCAAAACATCTTCACGCCGTTCGGGCTCTCCGACGAGTTTGAACTGCGCGCCCACGAGGGGAACAACAGTGGCTACGTGTACTCCCGGCTGGAGCGGGCCCTTGGTGGTTCGCAGGGAAGCACGACGCCGCACCTGCTTCGCGGCAAGCTGGACTGGCCGGAACACCGCGAACCCATGGACAACCGGCAGCTCGCCTCGGATCTGCGGCACCGCATGACCTTCTACTCGGGGGCCCGCAATGAGACCCGGCCGCCGCACCTCTGGTGGTCGCTTCGCGCGCCGCACCCTCGGGCATGGCAATTCGTGGTTGAGGACGAGCAGGGATCCATCGCGGGGGACCGCAGCGACGTGATCGTCCGCAATCTCCACGAACGCTTCTTCGAGCAAGCGCGTTTGAAACTCGATCTTCGTGAGTATGAACGGCCCGCGCCGCCGCCGTCGCCATCGCCCGACGAGCAGGTCGACCCACCGCCCGAGTATCAGCCCTACACCTTCAGCGAACTCCTTGCGCACAACCTCATGCTCGGGCTCACCAGCGGCGATGTGACCGACCGCGACACCCAGCCGGTCGATGGCGACGGTCTGCCGGTGGGTGATCTGGAACTGGGCAGCCGCGACTCCTACTTCGGAAAGGGTGATGCAGCGTGGGAGAAGACCCGTCGCATGGCCGCTGCGATGGCCGCCAACATGATCGCAATGCGGGACCCCGACAGCGACGCGCCGCTCTACACGATGGAGGGCATTGATCCGTTGGCCCAGGGCCTGGGAGACGCCGAGGGTGAGTACGAGTGGTTCGGCGAGCAGGGGGCCGTGCCGCTGCCGCTCTTCGAGCAAGCCTACGTGCCCGATGATCTCTCGAAGTGGATCGACAACCCGTGGGCCGTGGAGTTCCAGACGGGGAGCCGCCCGGAACTGCTCGGCGGCGTGGATGAGTTGCCCAGCGACCTCGACGCCCTGCCCTTTGACGCCGACCTTGGCAACAATGAAGTCGGCAATCTGGTGGACGACTTCATCGACCTGAGCGATGCGGCGCACCGGGACGTGCTGGATGCGGCAGCCAAGGGCGGGTCGGCCACTGTCCCACCGGTGGCGCCCTGGGACATCTATCAGGCGGATCTGGAGTGGGTCGATCCTGCAGATCCCGAGAACACGGCCACCTATCAGGACAATCGCCTCTTCGCCGAGCACGATGTGTGGCGAACGCAGTACAGCCCCGAGATTCACGAACTCGGCGTGGAAGCGCAGCCCTTCATTTCCGAGGCGTTCGTGGCCGTCGTGGGGCGGCCATGGAAGATTCCCGAGCAGCCGCAACTGCAGCCCGGGGAGAATCAGAACAACGCCTACAACGAGTATGAGAACGCGGGCCTGTGGACCTGGGCGACGGCCTACGAGCCGCCGGGCGATGCCTTTCCCTACGAAGGTGAGTGGGGTGACATCGTCCTTGCGCAGGGCCCGGCGGGCGACTACTTCAAGCAGTCTCAGCACCGCCCGCAGCCACCTCGCGTTGTCTTCGCGGTGCAACTGGTCAATCCCTACGACGTGCCGATTCCGCTCCTCGACGAGGACGGTCAGCCGATCTATTCACTGAACCTCTTCCGGGAGAACCGGTACGATCCTGCATCACCACCGCGGTGGGTCATTCCGATCGATCCACGGGGCTACGACCCGGGCGCCGTGGGCGAAACGCATAACGGTACGCTGGACTTCGACGCGATGACGAGTATCGACTCGGCGAACGGGCTTCCAGACGGCGATGTCGTCTGGGACACGGACGGCGACGACGTCATGGATCTGGTTCCGGTCCTGCCGCCCTCGACGAACGATCGCCCATACAGCCTCACGATCGTCATGAACGGTTTGGACGATCGCGATCAGAATGGAACGGTCTACGACTTCGACAACCAGCCCTTTGAGGCGGCCCGGTGGCTCGACTTCCTTGACGCCGAGCGTGGTCTGCATCCCTCGAGCGACGTGAACGGGGACGGCGGCATTGACGGCGATGAGTTCGACTACGGCTTCAGGGATCCATACGACCCCTCGGAGACGCGGTGGATCGCCCCCGGCGAGTTGATCTGGTCGGTCCGGCCGAACCACTCGGGCACGGTTCCATCAGAGGTGTCGTCCGACGATCCTTTCGGCTCCAACGCCGAGGCGCCTGAGAAGTCGATGCCCTCGCTCGCGAAGTTCTGGCTCGGCGAAGGTGTCGGTGGCGGCGTCGCGGACGCAGCGAAGGAGCGATTCCAGAATGCGCCGGTCGACCCGCGGATGGGCGTCGGCATCGAGTTGGTGCGGCATCACAAACGCGACTGGAACGGGAACGAAGTGGACGATCCGTACTTTGATGACCCCAATGTCGCCGGGACCGGTCTCAATGACTACGCAATCGATGTGGTGATCGACCGCACGGTCGGACCCGACGGTGTCGATGAGTTTGCCCACGCCGTGACGACCGAGTTGACGCGGCATCGCCAACCGTCCTTTGAGGACAATCCGACCGGGGTGCAGCCGCTCGTCAGCGGCATGTCGCAGCACTTCCCTGTTTCGGCTCAGTTCCGAACGACCGTCGACGGCGGAGGTCAGAACGGCGCGAACCTCACCCAGAGCTGGTTGTACCCACGGGCGCTGTCCCCCGAGGCGGTAGACAAAAACGACGTCGCCGGCTTCTCCATGCTGGACTCAATGTTCCGGGTGCCGCCCGCGCAAGCGAGGTGGATGCAATGGGCGCGGTACAGCCGGGCCTGGGCCGTGGACGACTATGAATTCGATAGTGGCACCGCCGGGTCGATGCCGAGCTTTGCGGAGGCCGAATACGCCTGCAACCTGCTGGACTGGGATCCCTCGGTGCCCGTCACTTCCCGCCGGTGGCGACCGGATCGCGCGGCCCCACGCTTTGCCGCAGCCGGCAGTCGGGTGACCCGCTCGTGGGCCCGGGAGTGGGCTGCAGAGATGGGACAGCTGCCCAATCTTCCGGATGAACTCGACATCGAACCCGACGGCGACTCGGTGCAGTTCCCCTATGGCGGCAACATCGACGGATCGGATGACGCGGTGCTCCGAGTCCTGCGGCACGTCAGTTGGGATCCGCAAGGCCCGTCTGCAGGGCCCGATCGGATCCCCGGCGCGGAGCGGTTGATCGTTGCAACCGAGGATCCGCTGCTGCTCGACTCCAATCTCGGCTCCTTCGAGCCCTACGACGCGGCGACCGCGCCCTTGGCGTTGGGAGTTGGTGCGCCCCTCAGACTCGATCGCAGGGCGGCGGAACAGAAGGGTCAGTATTCACACGCCACGATTGACCCCAGTTGGGCCGAGGACGCAGATGACGTGTACGCATGGAAGCAGTGGGTTGTTTCAGAGCCGGGCGCGGCCCGCGACGTTCGCGTGCTGATTGAGGGCGACCCCGAGCAGGACCTCAGTCTTCCTCGTAGTACGATTCTCTTCGACGGCGATACGTCAAATGACGTTCCGGCGCCGCCGCCGCCGTTCATGGACCAGACCCCCTTCACTGATGGGTGGGGTGCTGGCTGGTACCGTACGTCCGTCGGGTCAACCGGCGAGTACGGCACCAACGGCTGGGAAATGGCTGACACCTACGCCACACTGCTGCGATTCCGGCACGGGCACATCTACAGCACCAACTGGGACCCGGACGGACTCGGTCGAATCGACTCCGACGGCGATGGTCAGTGGGATACCTCCTCGAACGGTTGGCAGACGGTCGAGCCGTACACGCAGCAGAACCCATACCCGTATGCGTGGGCGACCCGCAACGTGCGGCTTCCATGGTCCTGGAACGTGGACACTGATCTCGATGGCACGCCCGAGGCCGAGTACCGCATCTACCAGGCCGCCAAGCCCTGCTTCTTCGGCTTTGGACACTTCGACCGAGACCCGGGTACCGGAGTCGCCCGCAAGCGAGACGCGGGATACGACCAGACCGGCGGCTACGGCGCGTACAACTTCAGTTGGTCCTACCCCGACAAGGGGTGGTACGGCCCCGCCGAGATTGACGGGGACCTGCTCATGCCGCATGGCTTCCAGGTGCAGCCGAAGAACGCGAACTTCGAGCAGGTGGGCGAAGTCCTCAATGCCTTGACGGTGGCGCACGAGTTGTACCTGCCGTTGAAGAGCGTCGACTTCGACGCGAACGACCCGACGCCCCGCATCGTTCCCTCGCAGTGGTGGGCGTGGCCGCCGGACCCGAGCATCCCCCAGACCGGCAGTTTCGGATCGCATCCCGCTTCGGGGCAGTTCACGCAGGTTGATGGCCCGGTCACAGAGTTTGAAGATCGCATCACGACGCTCCGGACGTTCTCGGAAGGGATCTCGGATCGCATCGCGGAGGGCGGTGATACCCGACGCGCTGGCAGGCTGCTGCTGACCGGAAGCCAGCACGGCCCCAACGCCATCGTGGGCGACCCCTATCACCCCTGGTTCACCGAGGGTGGCGATGCTTCCTACGATCTGCGGCACACCGACTTTGACAGTGGCGGCTTCGGCGGGCTCGATCCCAACGCCGTGCCGCACTGGGTGGTGAAGGCCAGCGACCTCTCTCACATCGAGCCCGATCTTCCCGCGTCCCAACGACTCATGGACATGTTCGTGTGCGACGGCCCGGGCATCTACGACCTCGTCGACAACCTCAACTGGGTGGCGACCCCCGGTGGAAACAATCAGTTCGAGTACCCGGATGGGCGAATCGATGATCTTGGCGCATGGCCCGCCTTCGTGTCCCAGTACACCCAGCCACAGTTTGATGCCCGCACCTCGAACTTCGACAACGCGGGTGGTTTCGATCGTCGGTCGACCAGCGGCATGATCAACATCAACACCGCGCCCGCCGAAGTGCTGCGATCCATGCCGCACATGCATCGTCTGGTGCACGCCGATCCGACCTCGAACGGAAATGGCCAGTGGAACAAGCAGCCCATTCTCGACGACTCCGTGACGGCGATGCTGCACACCACAGACAGGCCCATCAGCCCGCACCCGCGATCGGCCCTCGCCGATGCCATCGTGCAGTTCAGGGACGGACTCGGGCACATGCCCTCTGGTTCAGAGGATGGCGATCAGGGGACGCCATGGACATACGACCCCCGCAGTGACGAGGCGGGATTCCTGCTGACCGGCGTCCCCGACGGCCCGCCGTACCTCGACCGTGGTTCCGGGCTGCCGATCGCCTGGTGGGGGAGTGATGGCGTTCCGGGAACGGCAGACGACGAGACGGCCGATCTGGATCAGTTCTACGGAGCGCTGTCCAACCACTACGTGATACGCTCGCTGGCGGACGTCGAGGCCGATGAGACGGTCCGTTTCAGCCGAGGCGAGCGGGGGTTTGCAGGCATCGGCGAACTCTTCCAACTCAGCCGGCCCGCCTACTACGACTTTGCGATGCGGGATTACAACTTCGACGGCGACAACACGGATGCCAACGAAGATCTTCGCGAAGCCATCGGCACCGCGGTTGCGGCGGACGCCTGGCGGGTGGACTGGGCGGCTCGCAACCCATTCGGATTCCAGGACAAGCAGGTACACGGCGCGTGGGGCAATCTCTCCGGCCAGAGCCAGTTGGTCGATGCCCGAAGTGTGGTCGGTCAGCGAGGGCCGTTGGACGACGTCGGTTCGTTCCTGTCGACCGATACCGGACGTCTTTACGACACGCAGGTGTATGACCTCCGTGAGTCCAACTACGTGGCTGCCGGCCCGGGCAACAGTCTCTGGGATGACCCGATTCAGTACGTTCGGGACGGAGGCCCTGCGGCCGACCCGAGATCACGTGAAATCCACCTGACGGGCGACCGTGTTGCATCGGATGCCGAGGAGCAGGGGCTCCTCTTCAGTGGCATCTCGAACATCGTGACCACGCGGTCGGACCTGTTCACCGTGCACCTGCAGATCCGGACATTCAAGCGTGACGCCGAGACCGGCATCTGGGACGCGACGGACAAGCAGAACATCGTTGACGACGCGCGGTACGTGATGCTGGTGGATCGCAGCGAGGTGGACCACCCCGGCGACCGACCACGCATCCTGATGATGCAGCGGGTCAAGGATTGACGCAGTCACGCGGGTGCTGCCGGATCTACTCGGGGGGGCGGCCGCCGAAGCGGCGGTTGCGGCGGGCGTACGCCCTGATGGCGTTGAGCATGGCCTCCTGATCGAAGTCCGGCCAGTACCCCTCATCGATGAAGAACTCGGCATACGAGATCTGCCACAGCAGGAAGTTCGAGACCCGGCACTCCCCGCCCGTGCGTATGAGCAGGTCGGGGTCGGGTAGGCCTGCAGTCCACAGGCAGGCGGCGAAGGCATCCTCATCGATGGTGGCAGGGTCCAGGTCTCCCTCGCGTGCCCGCGTGGCCAGCATGCGGGCGGCCCGCACGATCTCCTGCCGCGAGCCGTAGTTCATGGCGATGGTGAGGTGCAATCGATCATTGTGGCGCGTGAGGTGCGTGGCCTCATCCAGGGCGGCTGAGACTTCCGCCGGAAGCCCCGCCCGATCGCCGATGGCGCGGAAGCGTACGCCCTTCTCCATCATCTCGCCATGTTCCTCGGGAAGCAGCTCGACGACGAGCGACATGAGCGCCGCGACTTCTTCGGGCGATCGATTCCAGTTCTCCGTGGAAAACGAGTAGAGCGTGAGCGCTTCGATGCCAAGTTGGCCGCAGGTGCGGATGGCGGCGCGGGCGGCGTCGGTGCCCGCTCGATGCCCCTGGAGCCGTGGGACGCCACGCGCCTTGGCCCACCGCCCGTTGCCGTCCATGATGATGGCGATGTGCTTCGGCCGCTCGTCCTGCGGGACCTCGAAGTCGAGGGTGGGCTCGTCGGCGGGATTCGGTCGGCTCACGCGTGGCTTCCAGCCGCTTGCGCCAGCCGGATGGTCTGCTTGCGATCGGGACCGACGCTTGCGATCTCAACGGGGCAGCCGACGAATGCGGCAATCCGGTCCAGATAGGCAAGCGCCTCGTGCGGCAGTTCATCGGCGCACACCGCGTGGTCGATCTCGTCGGCCCATCCGGACACGGTCTCCCAGATCGGTTCTGCCTGGGCGAGCTTCCTTGCGTCCGGCAGGAATCGGTCCGTCACGACACCGCCGGGCATCCGGTAGGCCGTGCAGAGCTTGAGTTCATCGAATCCACTCAGGACGTCCAGCAGCATGACCGCCAGTGATGTGCAACCGCACACCATCGCGGAGTACCGCACGGCAACCAGATCGAGCCAGCCACAGCGTCTGGGCCTGCCGGTCGTCGTGCCGTACTCGCGGCCGCGTTCGCGAATGCGTGTCCCATGGTTGCCCAGATCTTCGGTCGGGAACGGTCCCTCACCCACCCGCGTGCCGTAGGCCTTGACGATGCCGACCGTCCGATCGATCACGTTGCCGGGGAGTCCGGTTCCGGGAGGAATGCCCAGCGTCGAGCAATTGCTGCTGGTGACGTAGGGAAAGGTGCCGTGGTCGATATCGAGCAGGCAGGCATTGGCGCCCTCGAAGAGAAGCCGCTTGCCCTCCTCGACGCGCTCGTGCAGCGCGTACACGGTGTCCGTGATGAACCCTCCGAGCCGCATTCCCAGTGCGTGGTACTCGGTAGCGAGCGCCTGCGGGTCCAGCGGTGCGACTTCCACGCCGAGCGCTTCAAGTTCACGCTGCCTGATCGCGCACACGATGTCGAGTCGCCTGCGCAGCACGGCCTCGTCCAGCAGGTCGCCCATGCGAATGGCCAGCGAGCGGTGGATCTTGTCCGCGTAGGTTGGCCCGATGCCGCGTTTGGTCGTACCGATCGAGAGGTTCTCGTCACCGCTGTCGGCCGCGCCGGTGAGAACCGCCTCAAGCGCCGCGTCGTGCTCCTTGTGGTACGGCATGACGACGTGGGCGCGATCCGAGACGAGCAGCCTGTCGGGCGTGATCGCGAATCCCCGCGCCTCGATCGACTCGATTTCGCTCAGCAACTGGCGAGGATCGACCACGACGCCGTTACCGATGACGCAGGTACGTTCGTTCGAGAGAATGCCCGAAGGCAGCAGGTGCAGGGCGTATCGCTCACCATCGACGACGACGGTGTGACCGGCGTTGGCGCCACCGTTGTAGCGGACGATGACGTCGTGCTCGGCAGCGAGCAGATCAACGATCTTGCCCTTGCCTTCGTCGCCCCATTGCAAGCCGACCACGGCGGTATTGAAACCGGTGTGCATGGTGCAGATGGTAAAGACTGGTACCGGCGCGGGGCGTGGGAATCGCCCGCACGCCGGGGGATCGACTCAGTTTTCGTCCCGCTCAACCGTGAGTCTGGTGGAGCCATCCTCGGCGGCCGATGAGATGGAGACCCGAAAGGTGACCGGGCCGATGCAGACGGTGTCCTCATCCGAGAGTTCCGCCTGATCGACAGGAACGCCGTTCAGCAGCGTCTCGCTGGCGGGGTCGCTGCTGAGCAGCGTCGCCCTGCGATTCTCGATCGCGATCTCGCAGTGCCTCGGAGACACGGTCGGCAACGGCAGGCGCAGATCACACCTTCCGTCCCGGCCGATGACGGTCCGTTCGCCATTGATCGGAAAGGTCCGATCGCCGGTGCTGCCAGTCTGCATGATCAGTGCCAACTTCACGCCAAGGTCCTCGTAGGATGTCCAACCGGCTGCGGGTCCCCGGGGGTCCGTCGCCGCAACCTTGAATCCAGTGCCAGGACACCCCTCGATGCCCCGTGCTCACGCCCCAGATGATACCAGCCAGACCGCCGCAGCCCCGGATGCTGCTGCAATGCTGGCGTCTGCATCAAGCGTAGAGGCCTGTGTGCAGGGGCTTTACGTGCACGTCCCATTCTGCGCGCATCGGTGTCACTACTGCGACTTCTTCACGGTTGCGGGCCGTGATGACCAGCGGCGCGCCTTCGCTCAGCGCCTGCTGGGCGAGGCCGACGTCGTGCTGCCACGCATACCGCCGGGGATCCGAACTGTCTTTGTGGGAGGGGGAACGCCGACCCACCTGCCCCCGAGCGTCCTGGCGACGCTGCTCACCGGGCTTCGCGAACGACTCGCTGCGGGCGGGCATCGGATCGAGGAGTGGACCCTTGAAGCGAACCCGGACACCGTGTCCGACGAGACCGCCGCGGTGCTGGCCGAGGCCGGTGTGACCCGTGTGAGTCTGGGCGCCCAGTCCTTCGACCCACCTGCGCTCCAGATGCTTGAGCGGCGGCACGATCCGGCCAATGTGGGGCAGGCCATGGAGCGACTTCGCCGGGTCGGCATCACGGACCTGTCGGTGGACCTCATTTTCGCCGTCCCCGAGTTGAAGGATCCAGTCGAGGTATGGGCGCGTGACCTGGACATGGCCCTGGCGCTCGACCCGACGCACCTCAGCTGTTACGGGCTGACCTACGAAGCGGGTACGCCGCTGCGGCGTCGCCTGGACGTCGGACGAATCGAGCGGGTTGGTGAGGAGGTGGAGGCGGACCTCTACGAGTGCGCTCGGGTGAGGCTCGAGGCCGCGGGCTTTGAGCACTACGAGATCAGCAACTGGGCACGGCCCGGCTTCCGATGCCGGCACAACCTGGTGTACTGGACCAACGGGAACTGGTGGCCGCTCGGCCCCTCGGCCTCCGGGCACGTGGAGGGCTGGCGGTGGCGCAACCTCCCGCGGCTGGGCCCGTATCTGGCGGGGGCCGGATTACCCCACATCGACTCGGTTGAACACCTTGACGACGATGGCCGGGCTGGCGAGATGCTGATGCTTGGTCTTCGATTGATGGACGGGGTGCCCCGAGACCGCGTTACCGCTGCGTGCCAGACGCCTGAGCGAGGTGCAACCCGGACCACCGCTATTGAAGGGGCACTGGAGGCCGGACTGCTGCAGTGGCGGGGCGACTGGCTCTCGCTGAGTCACCGGGGCGTGCTGGTGGCCGACGCCGTGATTGGTGATCTGCTCTGAACACCCCACTGAGGGGGTGCGTTCCAAAACCGCTCCCCCGCTTGCGGGGGAGCTGTCGGCGAAGCCGACTGAGGGGGTGCCGCTGTCCTCACCGCTCCCCCGCCTGCGGGGGAGCTGTCGGCGAAGCCGACTGAGGGGG
>JASMKH010000027.1 GCA_030749435.1 Phycisphaerales bacterium | reverse complement strand
CATCCTGGCTGTCTCAGCAATTCGACTTCCTTAGAAACTGAGGTTCGATCAGGGACCTTAACTGGCGGTCTGGGCTGTTTCCCTTTCGACCGTGGAAATTATCTCCCACAGACTGACTCCCGCGACAAAGGCGTTTGGTATTCGGAGTTTGGTTGGAGTGGGTAGGCGGTGAGCCCCCCAGCCCCATCCAGTAGCTCTACCCCCAAACGCTGTAACGCGAGGCTAGCCCTAAAGCTATTTCGGAGAGAACGAGATATCTCCTGGTTTGATTAGACTTTAACTCCTCCCCACAGGTCATCACCCCACTTTTCAACGTAGGTGTGTTCGGTCCTCCAGAAGGTTTTACCCCTCCTTCAACCTGCCCATGGGTAGATCACCAGGTTTCGCGTCTACCCCCTGCGACTCGACGCCCATTTCGGACTCGGTTTCCCTTCGGCTCCGTCGTGATTCGACTTAACCTTGCCACAGAGAGTAACTCGCAGGCTCATTATGCAAAAGGCACGCGGTCACCCGCCTAGGCGGGCTCCCACAGCTTGTAAGCACACGGTTTCAGGTACTTTTCACTCCCCTTATCGGGGTGCTTTTCATCGTTCAGTCACCTTACTGATTCGCTATCGGTCGTCCAGGAGTACTTAGCCTTGGAGGGTGGACCCCCCATGTTCACGCGGAGTTTCACGAGCACCGCGCTACTCTAGGGCTGGCCAGCTACTGCAGTACAGGACTATCACCTTCTGTGGTCGACCTTTCCAGGTCGTTCACGCAGCTACTGGTTGATCCGCTTTCGCTCGCCGCTACTGACGGAGTCGCATTTTGCTTTCCTTTCCTCCGGTTACTGAGATGTTTCAGTTCACCGGGTTTGCTTCCATACCCTATGCATTCAGATATGGATGACCCTGACGGGCCGGGTTTCCCCATTCGGAGATCCTCGGATCACAGCCTGGTTACCGGCTCCCCGAGGCTTATCGCAGGTTCCAACGTCCTTCATCGCCTCTGGACGCCAAGACATTCACCGTATGCCCTTTGGTAGCTTTCTCGCGCCATCCCGACCCCGACGCCAAACGGTTCAGACCGAAGTCCTCACAGTTTCCGTACGAGCGACGGCATGGCAGTTTGTTGAACGCCCCTGAACGGGACGCGCTACCGAGCCTCAACTTGTCTCGACATTCTCAAATTGGTGTAGGCCGACTTCAGTCCATAGGAGTGAACTGGTCCCCGAGTGTGGGCTGTTCAGATCCACACGATCCGGGACTGGCGGCATGTTCCGGGGAGGACCATGCCAAGCCGGCCAATTGATCAACACATGACTTGTCAAAGAGCAGAACCAACGCCGCACGGCCATGAAACGGGCCGAAGCGGCGCGAGCCCGAGAGGATACTCAACCCGCGACCCCTGTCAAGGGGCCGCCACGGGCAAAAACCCGGTTTTCAGCCCGGTGCTTCCTCTTCGCCAATCTGCTCATCAACCCAAGGCTTGATGGCAGCACGATCTATGAGCGGACGACGGGTATCGATCACGCCGTCGGTCCCCAGACGTCCAAGCAGCACGACTGCCCCGCGGCCGGTGTCGACCTCCAATTGCCCTGCCATCGGGTCGGCCACGACGTCCATGACGAAGAGCCCGGTCGAGAAATCGGTATCACCCGCATCGCCGATGACCGCGCCGATCTCATCGCCCGGCTGGGCCACCTGCGTCGACTGGTGCCAGGCCCCATCGTGGAACTTGTACAACTCGAACTGGGCCACGCCAAGATTGAGCGGGCCAGCGAGTCCGCGGTCCTGGCCCACCGCCATCGCCCGCATCGCGTAGGCGAGCGTCGGAGGATTGACGTACACCGGAGCGGACCATGGGCCTGCCACTGAGGTCATCGCGAGGTGCGCCGCATGCTGTCGTTGTGACTCGGGAAGGCTGATTGCCTTGGCGAAGAGCGGGTTGTACACAGACACCGACACGCAGTACTCGTAGGTGCGCCCCGGCTCAACATCGATGTCATGCACCCAGACCCAGAGTTTCCCCTTGATCGCCAATGCCTCCGGCTCCTGCCCCTGTTCCGGCTCCCACGACTCGAGATCCTCGTCCGAGAGGTTGAGGACCTTGGCGACCACAGCGATGTCCTTGTTGACTCGCTTGAGCTGCCGCTTGAGCCGCTGGATCAGTCGCTCGTCGTCGCTGTTCCCGCCACCGGGCGAAGGGCCACCGCCTCCAAAGCCACCGCCACCCATGCCGCCACCGCCCATGCCGCCGCCGCCGCCAAAGCCGCCGCCGCCCATGCCACCGCCGCCCATGCCGCCGCCGCCAGCCCCACCGGGGCCGCCGCCGGGGCTGTCGCCCCCGGCGCGTGCGAGTTCCTCTTCGAGCCGCACGCGCTTCTCAAGCAGCCGTCGAAGTCGCTCCTCCGGAGGCTCGTCCCCGCCACGCTCAATACGAGCTGCCGCCTCATCGGGGTCCTCCCAGCGACCGGACCTGGTCGCGAGGAACTCCGGACGGATCACCTGCTCCTGCGTTCGATCCTCTCGGATCGTGTTGAGCACAGCGTCCCGATCGGACGACGTGTGCTCTCCCTCAAGGTCAGCCCGCAACGACACCTGCCCGGGAAGCAGCGCGACATCGGTCGACGCTCCCCTGGTACCGTCGGGCAAGATCTCCCGCCGCTGCACGATGACGTCCAGGACGTCCACCCGGGCGTCGTACCAGCGTTCGCTCATCGCGCGAGCCCCGTCGGGCCCCTCTGCCTTGAACTCAGCCAACACGTCATCGATGTCAAACTCCGCGGCGATCGTCATCCACGTCACGTCATGTGGCGCCTCCGCGAAGCGCTCCGTCAATGACTCGTCCATGGCGACGGCGTCGGGAGTCAGGGTGTCGAATGTCTGATACACGAACGCCTGCGAGGGCGGCGGAACAACCGGAATATGGACAGCGGTCGCGGCGGCGCCGACGTCGCCACCTTCCCGGTCAATCGGCGCCTGACCTGCGGTCAGGAATGGCTGGTAGCCATCAGGGATCATTGACTTGGATGCAACGGCGCGATATCGCTCCTGCAGGTCGGATGCTTCGGGCGCCTCAAGGCCCTGCATGGCCGAGGAGTGGTCGGCCTTGACCGACAGCCCTGCCAGAAGCGACTTCGCCTTCGCTTCAAGGACGCCCTCGACGTCGGCGGGACTTGTCAGGGAACCGCTTCGCCCGGCCTTGGCAGCGTTGGGATCGCCCATGAATTGCATGGACAGGTAGAACCCGAAGACGATCACGACTACACCGAGTACAGCGAACTCAACATACCGCTCAAGCAATTTCAGAATGGTGTTTTTCATCGGGATTGGGTCCTTGGTGCTCCGCTCGGTCAGAGCGATTCCTCGGTCTCCTCAGCGGGCTCGGGGTGCGGGGGCAAGCCGATTCTGGCGCGAGCTTCGTTTGGCATCAGCTCGCCGGACCAGTCCCGCAGCCACAGCGTCTCCAACGTCAAGACCAGACGCGACACATCTTCCTCACCGACATATTCACCACGCGCCAACGACGCGTACGGGTCGCCTCGCGCCACTTCCACATCAAGTACCGACATCACCACGGGAACCGTCAGCCCCTCGAGGATGTCATCGATGCGGTTCGTCGTCACAAGCATGTCCAGGTCGACCAGCACGACATCGAATGCCGCATTCGTCACCCGACCGGTCACCGACCGGGTGTAGTCGCGGGTCCCCGCTGGCGGGACGGACACGGTGCCACCCTTGCCACCGCCGCCCGAACCCGGAGAACCACCGCCTCCCATTGGGCCACCGCCGCCAAAGCCGCCCCCGCCGGCGCCTCCGAATCCGCCCCCGCCGGCGCCTCCGAATCCACCACCGCCACCGCCGGACGAACCACCCTCGAACGTTCGCTCGCCCGCAGCTGGTGTCGCGACGGCAAGAAGCCCCCGAACGTCGATCTGGTCGATGGTGTGAATCGCCGCCATGGGCTCGGCCGATCCACCATTGATGGACTTGATCGCACCAGCGACCCGCTCAAGCACCCAGAGCCGCCACTGCCACTCAAACATCTGATCCAGCGTCGGTTTGTCTCGCGGCGAGTACTCGGGTGGCCCAAGGGTGTCCATGGACAGATACACGCCGATGTCGCTGGCCCGTTCCCTGTAGACGCGGAGCCGTTGGCCGCTGAGGTACTCGCTGAGCTTGTCCTGCTCTTCGTCAGTCAATCGCTCATTCGGCTGCTTCCGGAAGCTGTGATCCAGAAAGTCGTCCCGCTTGGCCGTCAACTCCTTCTTGACGTCCTCCTCGGCTGGCGCCGTTCCCGCATGGAGCGACTCCAACATTGCCTCGTACCCGGCCAGGATCCGACGATGCAGCTCCGGCGGGAGGACTTCAAGGTCGCGGTCGCGATTCGTCGGGGCGGGGAACAACTCAGGCATGATGTTCGTGTTCTCACCTCGATTGCCCCGCTGCACGATCGAGACGACGTGCTCGGACTGCTTCACGCGGTCCGCAGCAACCTGCTGATAGGCGTCGATCAATGGCTCAGTGATCATCACCTGGTGCGACTCGGTGTCTCCGGGCCAGGTAAAGGATGACTCGGTGTTGTTGTCCAGATCATCAATCTTTCGAAGCCGCTTCTTGACGTCCTTGGCCAGTTCCTCGTTCATCCCGTTCGAGACGATTGGTCCGGCAATCAGGCTCCCGAGAATCACGACCGAGCAGATCACGATGATCAGGTTCGACTTCACCCAATGCAGCACAGCCTGCCCGTTCATGCCAAGCCCTCCGATGCGGGATGAGTGACGCTCGCAGCGTCCGCGACCGAGCTTCCCGGCGCCTTCAGTTCAACCTCGAAGATCACGGGCAGGGTGAACACCTTGGTGCCAGCGGGATACTGAGGCGTTGCTTCCGGAAGCGGCGCCATCTTATCGAGATCGCCGCTCGATCCGCTCCCGCCACCACCACTGCCACCCCCGCCGAATCCGCCGCCCCCGGCACCGCCGAAGCCGCCGCCCCCGGCACCACCGAAGCCGCCACCCCCGGCACCACCGAATCCGCCGCCTCCGGCGCCGCCGCCGAAGCCACCCCCGCCGCCCCCACCACCCCCGCCGCCAGCGGGGCCGTCGCCAGACGACGACTCGTCCGCCTCAATGGCCCGTTCAGCAAGCGCGCTGCGATCGGTGCGGGCGCTCACAATGCGATACGGCCGCTCGGGCACGTCCGCCTTGATCTGATCCTTCAACCACTTGACCACGTGATCGGACACGAACATCACCGGGTCCGAGGCCGTCAGTTCGACTGACATCACGACTTCGATGCGGGTGGGACCGGCCGTCTTCCCGGAGCCATCACCGGCCATGAGCGTTCCGCGGAGATCAACCAGTTCCACAAGCCTGCGGGTACCCGGCTCAACTGCCATCGCTGCTTCCAGATCACCACCGAGCAGGGCTGCCTGTGGATCCGACACGGCAAGCGACATGGCGGCGTCGTGAAGCACCCAGGGCCATACGTCACGGCGGTCCAGCAGCCCCAACGCCCAGTCGGCCCCTGCGGTCTGCTTGTATTCGGACTCCGCAGCCTCATACGCCCCCTGATGCTTCTTGGCCAGATCGAGGGCCTGCTTGACGCTCCGCGGTGCCTTGTCGCCAAAGGCCTCAGCCTCTCGCATGGGCCTGAGGAATGTCACGCCTCCCGCCGCGACGGCGAAGATTGCAGCTGCGACGAACCACTTCGTCTTCTTATGCCACACCTGCTCCCGCCGCACGCGGTTCGGCACCAGATTGGCGTCGAGGCTTGCAAGGCCCACGCCCTGCAGGGCCAGGCCGTAGGCGGTGCCCATGTTGACGATGTTCTCGGCAAACGCTGCCGCGCCCTTGCCTTCAACGCGGATGCGTCTGAACTCGTCGAGCCGAAGAACGTTGACCTCTTCGAGCTGCTGCCCGATGAACTTTCGCAGCCCGGGAATCCGGAACGTCGATCCCATCCCGACGATCTTGTTGATCTCCACGCCGGGTCGTGTGTTTCGGAAGTATCCGAGCGATCGCTGCAGGTCCTGCAGCAGATCGGTGAACACAGGCCGCATCGCGGCCATCATCTGCTTGGCGTACTTGCTGGTCGACACTTCCCGCTTGAGCGCTTCGGCCTTCTGGTGGGAGATTTTGAAGGCCTCGGCGATCGCCACGGTGAAGTGATTCCCGCCGATGGGGAAGGTCCGAATCCAGCATCGCCCTTGGTCCGCAATGACGACATCCGTTGCGGTTGTACCGATATCGATGAAGACATTGGCCCCCGACGATCCGTCGAGGCTGAGGTCATGCGTCATGGCGTTGAAGACCGCCACCGGGCTCAGCGTCAGCACTTCGGGGCTGAGGCCGACCTCGCCGTACAGGTCCAGCAACTCGTTGACCTTCTCGCGGGTGACCGCGAAGAGGCCGACCTCGATCTCAGGCGACTCTTCGTTTGAGAAGGTCTGATAGTCCCACTCAACCTCCTCGATCGGAAACGGGATCTGCTGCACAGCCTCGAACCGCACGATGTCGGGGATCTTCCTGGGCTCGACGGGGGGCAGTTTCGCGAACCGCACAAAGGACGAGTGCCCCGCGATCGACATGACGATCAACTCGCCCTCGAGCGACTTCTGGCTGATCAACTGACCGAGACTCAGCCTGAGGACATCGGAGACATCAACATCGGGCGTCGTGAGTACCTTGCGGTGGGGAATGACGGTGAAGTCCGAGACCTCAACCTCGCTTCCCACCCGCTCCAGGCGAATCGCCTTGATCGCAGAGGCGCCGATCTCGATTCCCCATGCTGCGTGTGCGGTGGCCATACGGGTGTCCTGTGTGCGTGCTCCCCCCGGAAACACGATTCGCGGTTCATGGCAGGCGGATCCTCTCCAACCTGCGCGACTTGCTCGAGCGTCGGATCATACCCAGCATGCCCCCCGGGCGGGTGCCACGAGGCGGCCTTCACCCGCACCAGCCGCCAGGGAATCCCGATCGCCACGCTCATCCAGCCAATAGCATGCCGCGATGGGCCGAACCCTCAGAACATTTCGCGTCCGAGTGCTCGGGTGCCGTGTGAATCATGCTGAGCGGCGGGAAATCGAGTCGGTGCTCCGCGCGCGGGGTCTTCACGAGGCCGCCCCGGGGTGCAGCAGCGACATTGAGATCGTGCATACGTGCTCAGTCACGGCCCGCGCTGCGGCCAAATCACGGCAGGCGGCCCGCAAAGCGGCTCGAGGCGGCGAGCACCCCCCAGTCGTCCTCATCACAGGCTGTCTGGCAGGGTCGGACCCGGACGAGGCGGCCGATTTGGCCCGAGGCGGGGGACGGACCTTCGGTCACGAGGTCCCCGTCCCCGAGGCAGTGGCCGCGTGGATCGATGCAACGATGGCCGGAGAAATCGGACAGACTGACCCACGGGATGCCACCCCGCCGGCACCGCAGGCACCCGTCGCTCCCTCCGCCATCCTCCACCTGCCGCTCGCGGAGCCGCCCCGGCACGCCTCCAGCCACATTCGGGCCGAGGTTCGCGTTCAGGATGGCTGCGACGCCTACTGCACCTTCTGCATCATTCCCCGCACCAGGCCCGTGCTTCGGACGAAGCCCGTGTCGGTCGTGCTCGACGAGGCACGCCGGTTGATCGATCTGGGGCATCAGGAGATCGTGCTGGCGGGCATCTTCCTCGGGGCGTACGGCCGCGGGACCGCGCTGCGTCGGAAGCAGCACGCCCTGGGCGGCGACCCGCTCGGGGAACTCGTTGACGCCGTCGCAGGCCTTCCCGGACTCCGGCGTCTGCGACTCAGTTCGCTCGAGCCGGGCGACGTCTCGGACGAACTACTGGCAGCCTTTACGGCGCACCGGAACGTCGTGACGCCGCACCTGCACCTGCCCCTGCAATCCGGGTCGAATGAAGTCCTCCGGCGAATGAACCGGCAGTACCGCATCGAGGGCTACCTTGAGATGATCGACCGCGTGAAGGGCACATTCGAGTCCAGCGGCATGCCGCCAGCACTGACGACGGACATCATGTGCGGATTCCCGGGGGAGACCGACGATGACTTTCAACGCACCCTGGCCGTGGCGCACCAGGTCGGTTTCATGCACATGCATGTCTTCCCCTTCAGCCCCCGAGCCGGAACGGCCGCGGCCCGGTGGACTCAGGACGCCCTGCCGAACGACCGCGTGGCCGCCCGGGTCCAACGCCTGCTCAATCTGGATGCCGAACTTGGTGCCGCATTTCGCACACGCCTGCTCGGCAGGGAGGTTGGGCTGTTCGCCGAGCAACCGGATCCGCGTCGGGTCGGACATTGGATCGGCCGCTGCGACCATTACGCCATGATTTCGGTCAAGGCGGAGGCGGACCGAGGTGATTTCATCCGTGCAATTGCCGGGCGAATCGAGGATGATGCCATTGTTGCAGACGGCGCAGCGTCACGATCGCTGCCTGTCCTGAATCCGAACTGACCTGCATCGTGCAGACGAGAAGGACTCACACTCATGCCGCCCGAAGGCTCGCCCATGGATATGGACCCGGCACTGGAAGCCGAGATCGAAGCTGCGCTCGGGGACATGTCCGTCGCCGACATCGATCAGCCTCCCGTTGCGGCCGCGCATCGCGGGAGTCGTCCCGAGCGTGAGGGCACGGTGGTTCAGATTCGAGGCCAGGAGGTCCTGGTCGAGTTCGGACCCCGCACCAGTGGCGTCTGTCCGCTCGCAGCCTTTGCCGCGCCGCCAGCGCTTGGCAGCCGCCACACATTCACCATCGATCGCCGCGACACCGATGACGACATGCTCATCCTGTCCATGAAGGGGTCCATCTCGAAAGCCAAGTGGACCGATCTGGCCGAGGGGCAGATCATCGAGGCACTGTGCACCGGAACAAACAAGGGCGGCCTTGAGATGGAAGTTTCCGGGCACAAGGCCTTCATGCCTGCTGGCCAGGTGGACCTTCGCCATGTTCCCGATCTGAGCGACTTCGTCGGCAAGAAGATGGCATGCGAGATCATGGAACTGGATCGCCAGCGGGACCGCATGATCCTCAGCCGCAAGAGCGTGCTGCACGCGGAGCGGAAGGAGAAGCGCGACGAACTGATGGCCACGATCGAGCCGGGGCAGCGTTTCGACGGTGTCGTCACCAGCGTGCAGCAATACGGGGTCTTCGTCGACATCGGCGGCGTCGACGGCTTGGTACACGTGTCGGATATGTCCTGGGAACACGTCAAGAACCCGGGGGATCTCGTGAAGGCTGGCGATGCCGTTTGCGTGCAGGTCCTCAAGATTGACATGGACAAGGACCCGCCACGCATCGGGTTGGGGATGAAGCAACTCGTCGCGGACCCCTTCACGGCCGCATCGAGCGATCTGAAGGAGGGCGCAGTCGTTTCAGGGACTGTGACGCGCCTGGCCGCGTTCGGCGCCTTCGTCAAGATCGCCGAAGGGATCGAAGGCCTGGTGCACATCTCCGAGATGGCCCACAAGCGCATTTCACGACCGAATCAGGTGGTCCGCGAGGGCGAGGTGATCGACGTCAAGATCCTCAAGATCGACCCCGACACCAAGCGGATCGGCCTTTCCATCAAGCAGACGACTGGCGAGGCCGGCGACGGAGGCGGAGGCGGCTCGACGCGGCCTGACGATCCGGCGCTTCGCAAACTGCGAGCCAAGTTTGGCAACGGCCCGCTCAAGGGCGGTATCGGCTGATCCATCTCAGACTACGGTCGCGTTCGATCGGATGTCCTCCACAAGTCTGGCGAACGCGACTTCGTCCACGATCGCAACCGCGCGCCCATCGACGAGGCTGGCCGCGGCATGCGCTTCAGGGCGATCGGGCAGGAGCAGCAGATCCGCGTGCAGCGCTTCGTCATTGACGTGCGCCACAGCGATGGAACCGATGCGCGTCGCCCGATTCTCCACATCAAAGGGCGGCACATCGTGCGCTTCGAGATCATCCATCAGTTGCGGGCCGGAGTCCGCACCAACAACGCGGATGATGGCGGCACCGGTGTCATCGACGTGCCCCTCGGCAGCCCGGCCGGTGACGTAGCACGTGCACTCGGGCGCCAGGTATGCGATGGTCTGTAGCAGTTCCTCGAGGGCATCCAAACGTGACAACCGCTGCGCCCGCCAAGCTTCCATTCCCATCGATGCCTGCCGCAGACCCTCAAGGTGCCGCCGCACCGTCGCCACCGAAGGAGATACGGTCTCGCCGGACTCGGCGCGGGCCTGGTCGACGGCATCGCGAATCGACACCGCTTCGCCAGCGAGGAATCGCTGAGCCGCCGCTCTGGCCACTTTGTCTGCTGGTCCAACCATCCTGCTCGTCTACGATACGCCCACATGACCGCCGAGGCACGACATCGACCACTCATCGGATTGACGCTGGGAGATCCCGCCGGGGTCGGACCGGAGATCGTCGCACAGTGCCTTGCAGACACGGCGCTGCAGGAGCGGGCCAGGCTCGTCGCCTACGGCGCGGGCGGGCCGCTGCACGAAGCGGCCGAAGCAATGGGCATCCGCACGGACTGGTTCCGAGCCTGCGCGGGCGACCATGGCGACAAACCGCTGCAGGACGCCCCCATTGTCCTCGATGACGCCAGCCACGGGGACCTGCTCGACCTTCGGCGAACGCCGCACCGCCGGTCCGGGGCGGCCTCCAAGCACTGGGTCGAGTTGGCGATCCGCGACGCCATGCGGCCAAGCGGCGATCCCCGCCGACTCGACGCCATCGTCACCGCTCCGATCAGCAAGGAAGCGTGGGCGATGGCTGGCTTCAAATGGCCCGGTCATACCGAACTCCTGGCGCACCGGGCCAAGGCCAGGCAAGTGTCGATGGTGTTCGAGTCGCCCCACCTCCGCGTCGCGCTGGCAACCGTCCACGTCCCGCTCATGGGCGTCCGGGACATCCTCACGATCGGCCGCGTGTTCGATGCAATCACGCGAGGCGGTGAGGCCTGCCGGCTTCTTGGCATTCCGCGGCCGCGAGTCGCGGTGTGTGGCCTCAATCCCCACGCGGGCGAGGGCGGCGTGCTGGGCTGGGAGGAAGAGAAGGTGATCACCCCGGCCATCGACATGGCGATCGCAGGCGGCGAGCTCGTCAGCGGGCCGTTCCCCGCCGACACGCTCTTCCGCCGCGCCGTCGGCGGCGAGTTCGATCTCGTCGTGGCGATGTACCACGATCAGGGACTCATCCCCTTGAAGCTGCTCGGCCAGGGAAGTGCGGTGAATTGGACCGTAGGACTGCCCTTTGTCCGCACGAGCCCCGACCACGGCACTGCTTTCGACATCGCTGGTCGCGGGCAGGCCGACGCGTCGTCCATGAAGGCGGCCGTTGACCTGGCGATTCGGCTGTGTAGTCCCGCCACGGCACCAACCACCGCGTAGCCGGGAAGTACCATCCCCCGCTATGCCCGACACGACGCAAACGTATTCAATGGACGAACTGGTCTCGCTCTGCAAACGGCGAGGCTTCATCTACCCCGCCAGCGAGATTTACGGCGGGATCAACGGCTTCTGGGACTACGGTCCGCTCGGCACGGCGCTCAAGAACAATCTGCGCGATCGCTGGTGGCGGGACATGGTCAAGCGGCCGCCACTGGGTCCGGATGGAAACGAGATCAGCATCGTCGGGCTCGACTCGTCCATCATTCAGAATCCCCGGGTGTGGGAGGCGTCTGGGCACGTCGGCGGGTTCAATGATCCGATGGTGGACTGCCGCGAGACGAAGTCCCGCTACCGGGCGGACCACCTCGCCTGCCTCGGCATCAAAGGCAACGCCTCGGGTCAGATCTACGCATTCGTCAGTGGTGATGACGAGTCGCTCGCCAGCGCCCGCAAGAAACTCGAGAAGTACATCAAGCGATCGCTCGACGATGCAGAACTTGACACCTGCGCGTTGACGGACCTCTCTGCGGACGAACTCGCCGTCACGGTCGGGCCCGACACCAAGAACGCCGGCACGCTCACCGAACCCCGCATGTTCAACCTCATGTT
>JASMKH010000026.1 GCA_030749435.1 Phycisphaerales bacterium | reverse complement strand
TGTTCCGGCGGACCGGTCCAGAGCTTGGTGTACTTGGACTCATAGGCTTTCATGCCCATGTGAATCTGCTTGGCGTTGATTTTCGAGTCGTTCAGCATGGCTGCCTGACGGGCAGACTGAACGGCCGGCAGGATCAGCCCGACGAGCAGCGCGATGATCGAAACGACCACCATCAACTCGACAAGGGTGAAGCCGGCTCGCTGGGGGGAATACTTCTTCATGGTGTGAGACCTTCCATTGTTGTGCTGGCTGACCATCAGCCAGCGCCCTCAGGATCATCATCGAGGCGTTTCGGCAAGCCGACACGTGCCGCGCAGCGAACGCGAACACAGGACTTCAACAGGCACCTCACTCGGTACCGGCTGCCCCACCCTTGTGCAACTTCGCCGAATCCGCGATGGCGGATCCATTGTCAGCGAGCGAGAGACGTGCGGCCAGTGCTCGCCAAATCGCATTCTCCGTCCCCTGAGGGACGAAACTGGCCGTTACCAGCATGCTGCGAGGCGGGAGGGATGTCAACTGGCCGAGGCGTTTTCCGAAGAAAAAACTCCCAGCAGGGCTACCGAGCCGGCAGGTCTGAATCCGGGAAAAGCGGGCCGGCGCCACCCTTGGACCCCGCCCGCAGGCCTCCGGAGGGGGTCAGTTGGCGACCCTGGCGGGTCCGGGCAAGCATGCCCTGCTGCAGCAGAAACGGCTCCACGAGGTCTTCAAGCGTACCGGCGTCCTCGCCCAACGTCGCTGCGATCGCCTCCAGCCCGGCCGGGCCTCCGTCGTAGACCCTGGCCAGCACTGCCAGATACGCACGGTCGAGCGGATCCAGGCCGAGGTCGTCGACGCCCTCCAGTTTGAGCGCTTCGATCGCCAACTCGCTGGTGATGTCACCAGACCCACGGACCTGGGCGTAGTCTCGGACCCTCCGAAGGAGCCGCAGGCAGATTCGGGGGGTGCCTCTGCTTCGCGCGGCAATCAACTGGCGGGCATCGGGACAGGTCAAGCGGATGTCGAGTTTGTTGGCGGCCCGGTCCAGAATCTGCTCCAGATCCGAAACTTCATAGAAGTCGAGGCGGTGCGCGATGCCGAATCGGCTGCGCAGTGCCGCGGTAAGCAGGCCCGCTCTGGTCGTCGCCCCGATGAGCGTGAATGGTTTGAGGTGATAGGTCACGACCCGCGCGTGCATGCCTCCGTCGAGTGTGAAGTCGATCTTGAAGTCTTCCATCGCCGGGTAGATGTATTCCTCGACCGCAGCAGGGAGGCGGTGGATCTCGTCGATGAACAGCACGTCTCCGGGCTGCATGCGCGTGAGTGTTCCGACCAGGTCGGCGCCTTTGGTGAGCGCCGGGCCGGAGGTGACGTAGGCCTGTGAGCCCATCTCCTCGGCGACGATGTGAGCGATGGTCGTCTTGCCGAGCCCCGGCGGGCCGTGCAGCAGAAGATGCTCCATCGGATCCTGCCTTCGCTGCGAGGCACGCATCGCAATCGAGAGCCGCTCTCGCAGTTGCTGCTGCCCGACGAAGTCGTCGAGTCGCGTAGGCCGAATCGCCAGACCGGCCTCGCGGAGATCGTCCGGCTGCTCGTCTGTCGAGATGATCCGTGATCTGGTCATGGCTCGGTGTGGGTCCGCTCTTCGCCGGTATGTCGCAGGGTCCCGTCCCGCCACTCCAGGCTGAGGGCACGTCCATCAGCCAGAAGTGGGCGAAGGAGTGAATCAATGATGCCCCGTTGCCAGGACGCCTTTCCCGGAAGGCCTTCTCGGCCGTTCAGGTACCAGTTGGCCAGTTCGGCCCGAGAGAGGGCCAAGGCGGGCGAGACGCCGGCGCCGATGGCCGCTGCTGCGAATGCGTGCCAGAGACCATCGATCGCGACGCGGTCATCCGGGGATTCCTCTCTGCTGCGTTGTGGCTCCAGCGGCGATGTGTCGCCTTGGGCCTCCGCGATGGCCTGGACGAGCCGATCCCCATGCCTCCCCGCAATGGGTCGCGGCAGGCCCCGGACTGAGGCAATCCGAGATGCATCGGCAGGGCGATCTCTGGTCAAGGCCAGCAGGGCGTTGTCCGGAATCGCCGCTCGCGGAGGTGTGTTCTCGGCGCGGGCGATTTCGTCCCGGGCGACGACGAGGTTCCGAAGCACGCGTCGCTCGATCGGCTTGAACCTGCGGGTGCCCTCGATCTTCCGCCGCTGGCTGGAGAGATCCGTGTGGTGCCATGAGGGATCTTCAAATGCAGCAAAGGCCTCTGCGGCCCAGTGCTCATGACCGAATGATGCCACGCGTGCTACGAGATACCCGTGCAGCAGCGGCAGGTACCTGACGTCGTCGGCTGCGTAGCGGAGTTGGCGTGCCGAGAGGGGGCGCGCGTCCCAAGCCGTAAACGTCATGCCGGATGGCATCGGGGCCTTGATGGCGCATCGCACCGACTTGGAGAGCGAGCATGGCCACGGGAGCCCCGCAAGTCCAGCCAGGATCTGCGTGTCAATCACATGGCGGGCAGGGCGTCCGAGCATGCGAGCGACGATCTGGAGATCCTGACGGCCTGCATGCACCAGTGTGGCGCGATCGGGTGATGCGATGACCTCAAGCAGCGGCGTGAGGTCCTCGACCGCAAACGGGTCGATGAGATAGACACGTTCCCGGGATCCAACCTGTACGAGGCACAGCCTTGGGTAATAGGTCTCTTCTCCGATGAACTCCGTATCGAACGCGATGACGTCATGCTCTTCAAGGTGACCGACGGCTTCGGCGAGCCCTGCCGGGTCGTCCACGAGCGTGGCCGGATTCTCGGGAACCATCGCGTGGGAGGGGATGGCGCCGATGGCCGACTCGTCTGCGTGCGACTCGGCATGATGACGGTCTCGGCGGCTGCGTCGGCCTCCTCGGGACGAACTGTTCTGTCTGGGCATCGAAGGGGCACTGTACCGGCCTCGCGCCGGTGGAATGACAGAGCGGGCAGCCAAATGTGGCTGCCCGCCCTGATGATGCGAAGAATTGGAGACTCAATACTCCATGTCGCCGCCAGGCGCGGCCTTGGCCGTCTCCTTCTTGATCTCAGTGATGGCGCAGTCGGTCGTGAGAAGCAGGCCTGAAATGGACGCTGCGTTCTCGAGCGCCACCCGCTCGACCTTGGTCGGCACGATGACACCGGCCTCCACCAGATTCTCATACTCGCGGGTCAGCGCGTTGAATCCAAATGCGGCGTCGCTTGAGTCCTCGATCTTCCGGGCGACGATGGCACCCTCCATGCCGCAGTTCTCGGCAATCTGGCGGATCGGGGCTGTGAGTGAGCGGCCGACAATGTCAACACCGAGCTTCTCGTCAGCTCGAGCCTTCTTGCGGGCAGCTTCCAGGGCCTTGCTCGCCCGAATGACGGCGGTGCCGCCTCCGGGGAGGACGCCCTCTTCGACTGCTGCGCGGCAGGCATGCAGGGCATCTTCGACGCGGGCCTTCTTCTCGCCCATTTCGACCTCGGTTGCAGCACCGACGTTGATCTGGGCTACGCCGCCAGCGAGCTTGGCCAGCCGCTCCTGCAACTTCTCCCGGTCGTAGTCGGAACTGGACTGGTCGATCTGAGCGCGGAGCTGCTCGATGCGACCCTTGATGTCGCTGCTCTTGCCGGCTCCCTCGATGATGGTGCAGTTGTCCTTGTCGACCGTGACCTTCTTGGCACGCCCGAGATCCTTGAGCGTGAGGCCTTCGAGGTCGATGCCGAGCTCCTCCATGACTGCCGTGCCGTTGGTGAGCGTCGCGATGTCTTCCAACATGGCCTTGCGGCGATCGCCAAAGCCAGGTGCTTTGACTGCGCACACTTTGAGAATGCCGCGAAGGCGATTGACGACCAGCGTGGCGAGCGCTTCACCGTCGATGTCTTCGGCGACGATCAGCAGGCTCTTGCCTGACTCCGCGACCTTGCCGAGGATCGGCAGCAGGTCTTTGGCCGACGAGAGTTTCTTCTCATGGATCAGCACGTGGCAGTCCTCAAGGACGGCCTCCATCGCGGTTGTGTCGGTCACGAAGTGCGGGCTGAGCCATCCCTTGTCGAACTGCATGCCTTCGACCAACTCGACCGTAGTCTCGAGGCTCGAGCCCTCTTCGACCGTGATGACGCCGTCTTTGCCAACCTTGTCCATGGCTTCGGCGATGATGGCCCCGATCGTGCTGTCTTGATTGGCTGCACAGGTGCCCACTTGTGCGATCTCAGCGGAACGCTTGACCGGCTTGGACATCGAAGCGAGTTCATTGCAGACCGCAGTGACACCCAGATCGATGCCGCGTTTGACCTGCGTCGCGTTGGCGCCAGCCGTGATGTTCTTGAGCCCCTCGGTAAAGATGGCCTCGGCATAGACGGTCGCGGTCGTGGTGCCGTCTCCGGCGTCCTTCGACGACTTCGACGCGACTTCCTTCACCATCTGGGCGCCCATGTTCTCGTAGGGGTCCTCGAGTTCGATTTCCTTGGCGACGGTGACGCCGTCCTTGGTGACCGTCGGGGCGCCGAAGGACTTCTCCAGCACGACGACGCGGCCCGAGGGGCCGAGCGTCGTCTTGACGGCCTTGGCCAGTTTCTGAATGCCCCTGAGCATCTGCTCGCGGGCGTCGATGTCGTATGCAATCTGTTTGGCAGTCATAGTCTCTGTTCCTTCCTGTCCGCTGCAGTCCGCAGTGGCACGGGGTTCTGTCAAAGTGTGGCCACAGGTGGGCGTGTTTCAATCCAGTCAATTCGATCGGTATCGAGGACACAGGCCGCGGCACCGTTGGTGCGTGGAGTGTGTCCGGTTCTGTCGGCTGGTCCGGGTGACGCAGTCGGCATCGGGCCGTCGCCCCCAAGGGGCGAATCGGACCAGCGGGCTTCGGGGACGGTCGAGTGCCGTGCTGAGTTGATCGAGGCCATGTGCGTCAACTTCCGTCCATCCGTGCCTGCCACATCGCGGAGACATGGCTGGCGTCGATCCAGATGGTGTTCGAGCGGGTCGTGATCCTGAGCCCGTGTGAACTGTGCAGTGGCTCGACTTCGGTGACGTTCCGAAGTTCGATCGGCTTGTGATCGCCATTGAGCACGATGTCAAGTTCGGCTGAGGTGCCGACCATGTCGTTGAGTACTCTCAGGATGGGTTCGCGTTCCATGGGTGTGATGCTCAGTCGATGGTCCCGAGGATGTCATCCTCGGTCATGATCAGGTACTCGGTTCCGTCGATCTTCACTTCTGTGCCTGCATACGAGGTGAACAGCACGCGGTCCCCCTTCTTGATGCTGAACGGCATGTACTCGCCGGTTTCCTTGTTGAGCAGGCCAGCGCCGGTCGCCATGACCTTGCCTTCACGAGGCTTGTCCTTGGCAGACTCGGGCAGGTACAGGCCGGATTCCGTTCGGTCTCGCGCTTCGGCTCGCTTGACGAGCACCTTGTCTCCGAGGGGTTTGACGTTCATGTCTGATCTCTCCTTCCAAAGCCGGCATGGTGGCCGGTGATCGTGGTCTGATGGTGATTCACTGGGTCGAGGGCCAGGTGTCGTGATAGTGTCGGCGCAACGCTCGCCGCAGCGTCTGCAGCAGGACTTCGAGGTGGAGGGGGCGGTCGACGACTGCAAAGGCGCCCTCTCTGAGTGAGGCGGCGAGGCCGCGTGAGTTCTCCCGGCCGCTCGCCTGCCGCGGTCTGACGACGATGGTCGGTGGTGCGGGATCGAGCCTTCGGAGCAACTGCAGGATCCGCGGGCCGGCAACCCCGCCCCGGCGGTCCTGATGGAGGGGGATGTCCAGATCGACGACCGCAATGTGAACAGGCTCCTGCCGGATCAGCGATTCCGCCTCTTCTCCGGTATCGGCCTCCAGGGCGTGGACTCCCATCGGCTCAAGCAGCCTCGGGATCTGCTTGACCGCGGCGTGCTCCCGCCATCCGCCATAGGAGAGCAGCAGATTGAGTCGCGGGGCACCAGGATGGGCGGTTGCGTGTTGCATGGCTCGGTTTTGGCGAACGGATCGCCGCCCCTCGCCTGCAAGCAGCGTGCCTAAACCCCGGCCCGGCGGCCAGCGTCCGAGCTGCGGTGTCGGGGCCCGGTTCCGGGGACGCTTCGACGAGGTCATCCCGCTGCCTGAGGGCCAGGTGACCTCCACGGGCGGCCTGCCTCGCAGAATGGGGGTTGCAGCCGTGTGTGGGGGCCCCGAGGGGGGCCCGAGGACACACACGGTCGCTCCATGCCCTGGCCAGCCCCGCCGGCGGCCTGCCGATCTGGCGGGTGCGGTCACCCCCTCCGGAAACGGGGGCCGCCTGGCGGGATCCACTGCAGCAGGCTTGACGGGAGACCCGGCGGCAAGGATGCTCCCTCACCTTTCCACTTCACTGCCAATGGAGCCTCCAATGCCCGACTCAGCCATCCCGATCCGCGTGAAGAACCTGCTGGCCTGCAGCGGGTGCCAAGTCGGTGACACCGTTCGGGTGCAGGGGTGGATTCGCACCCGGCGGGACTCCAAGGCTGGCCTGTCCTTCCTTCAGGTGCATGACGGGAGTTGCTTTGATGCAGTCCAGGTTGTGGCGCCGGGCGAGCTGGACAACTACGCAACTGAGGTGCAGCGGCTGACGACCGGGTGCTCGGTTCGCTGCACCGGCACCATCGTGGCCTCGCAAGGAAAGGGGCAATCGGTCGAGGTACTTGCCGACACGATCGAGCCGGTGGGATGGGTCGAGGACCCGGATACCTATCCGGTTCCCGCCAAGCGGCATAGTTTCGAGTACCTGCGGGAAATGGCCCATCTTCGCGTTCGAACGAACACCTTTTCGGCGATTGCCCGCGTGAGGCATTGCCTTGCGCAGGCTGTGCACAGGTTCTTCCATGAAAACGGTTTTTACTGGGTGCACACGCCGATCATCACCGGGAGCGACTGCGAGGGTGCGGGCGAGATGTTCCGGGTCTCGACGCTCGACTTGGAAAACCTGCCGAGAACCGAAGAGGGGGCCATTGACTACACGCAGGACTTCTTTGGTCGCGATACGAATCTGACCGTATCCGGACAACTCAACGTCGAGGCCTATTGCCAGGCTCTCTCCAAGGTGTACACCTTCGGGCCGACGTTCCGCGCCGAGAACTCGAACACCTCGCGGCATCTCGCGGAGTTCTGGATGATCGAGCCCGAAATCGCGTTTGCGGATCTCAATGATGATGCAGATCTCGCCGAGGAGTTCTTGAAGTCGATCTTCACGGCGCTGCTGCAGGAACTTCCCGATGACATGGGGTTCTTCCGAGATCGCATTGACAAGACGTGCATCAATCGGTTGGAGTCATTTGTCGAGGCGTCCTTCGAGCGGATGGAGTACACCGACGCGATCGCGATACTGGAGCAAGCCGTCGCAGGGGGGGTCAAGTTCGAGTACCCCGTGTCGTGGGGCGTCGACCTTCAGAGCGAGCACGAGCGATGGCTGACTGAGGAGCACGTAGGGCGGCCGGTCGTGCTGATGAACTATCCGAGAGACATCAAGGCGTTCTACATGCGTCAGAATGACGACGGTCGCACGGTTGCGGCAATGGACGTCCTGGCGCCGGGCATCGGCGAGATCATCGGTGGATCGCAGCGGGAGGAACGGCTCGATGTGCTGGACAAGCGCATCGGCGAAATGGGTCTCGATACGGCCGACTACTGGTGGTATCGAGATCTTCGCAAGTACGGCACTGTGCCTCATGCCGGATTCGGTCTCGGATTCGAGCGAACGATTGCCTACGCCACAGGCATGGCGAACGTGCGCGATGTCATTCCGTATCCGAGGACACCCAGATCCGCGACCTTCTGATGCCGCCGTTGTTTCTCGGACGTCCTCTGGCAGCCAGCGCAACCGGTGCGCCCGTCATCCGATAAGCCAGGTTTTCGTCGCAACCGAAAACTCCTGACTCCCGATGGGTTCTCCTCCCGATGTGGCAAGTGTCGGGGGACAAGTCACGGCGACGTTGCCGTGAAGCAATGAACTCCCGGCCGAAGACCGGATTGCAAGGAGCCGACCAGTGAACACGCAGGCGATGGTGGAACGCCTCTTCCCGATGCTCATCACCGGTGACCGGAACGGTGCGAGAAACACCGTCCGCGAGTGGATGGCTGAGGGGCTCGCGCCCGAGACAATGACGCAGGAGGTCTACTGGCCGCTGCTCGACATGGTGAATGATCTGTTCCGACGCGATCAGTTGACGACGCTTGCGCATCATTACGCGACTCGTCTGCTTCGCAGCCTCGTTGATCAGGCTCAGGCCTGCTATGGACAGGCCGATCGCAACGGTCGCTCCCTGATGCTCTTCTGCGGCGACACAGAAGCCGACGACCTGGCCGCTCAAATGGTTGCTGATCTTGCCGAGGCCAATGGATACAGCGTGTCCTTCGGCGGTGGCGGCATCGCATATGACGAGCTGCTGGCAGCAGTGCAGGAGCAGCGGCCGGATGTCCTGTTGATGTTCTCCTCCGCAGCGTGCGACGCGCCGAACATTCGGCGGCTCATTGACACGATTCGTGAAGTCGGGGCATGCCCGAACACGCAGATCGCGGTTGGTGGCGGGGTGTTCTCGCGGGCTGACGGCCTGGCCGAAGAGATCGGTGCCGACATCTGGTCGGATACGCCGGTCGGCATGATCGAGTGCATGAATACGAAGCCGGAGCGCCGCGCGACGGCCGAACAGCGGACCGTCGGACGGTCACGCGCCGCAGCCTGATACACCGGGGCGGACCCGAACTCATTTCTCCTCTCTCCGTGTGCGGCGAACCCAATCGGGTTCGCCGCGTTCGTTTTGACGTTCCGCTTCACGGGGCATTGGGGTGGCGGCGGGCATGTGAAATCCGGCCACCGGTCTGCCCTACAATGGAATGTGGGGAGATTGACGGAGGTGCTGGGACATGGTCACGCTGAGACGGTGCATGGTGGGTCTGTTGTTGCTTTTTGCAGTGCCGGTGCCCGCAGTTGCCCAGGACTACCCGTTCTTCGTGCAGCCCATGTCCGTGAAGGACGTCCGGACCATCGCCGACGAACTTGGGTTGGCCCGCGACCAGCGGTTGGCAGTGTTGTCCAGGTACGAGGACTACAACCTGGCATTCGAGGAGTTGCAGGAGCGAGACGTCAAGGCGGTCATGGACCACCTCATGGATCTGGTGATGCGTATCCAGTGGTGGGGTGGTGAGATTGAGATTCCGTCTCGCAAGGAAGTCATGGAGTTGGTGGGGAAGTCGCTTCGCGCCATTCACGCGTTCGGCCGGATCGACGACGAGTTTTTTGACGGCATCGCCCTGTTTCTCGGTGAGTCCCAGTTGGTTCGACTGGAACAGGAGCAGCAGCGGCGATCGCTTGCGAGGCTGTCGATGCTCCATCGGAACATGGTTGGCGAGATCAACAACGGCGCTGCGCCCGATCTTCTTGGCATCATGCGGCGAATCGAAGTGGATAGCGAGGTGCAACTGCTGGTGGACGAGATTCTCGCGGACCATGCCCGCAAGTTGCTCACCGCGCTGGATCGGTTTGAGTCCGCTGGCGTCGATGCAATCGAAAAGGTGCTCGACGAGGTCGATCGTTTGGGGCTGCGGAACATGGACATGGCAACCATGATGCAGTTCTTCGGCGATGAGGCCACGCAGGAAGAACTCAAGTTGCTCTTCAACGTGCTTTCCAAGCCGCTGCAGGAGAAGGCTGCCCGGGTCAGTCATGAGAATCAAAGGGCCTGGCGTGCTTTGATGGAAGTGCTCCCACCGAAGCACGCGGACGACCTGCGTATTCGATTCGTACGGTCCGGCTATTGGGAGGTTGACGCGGGCGTGCGCGACGTTCGAGGGCGACTCACCAAACTGCGAAAGCGGCTCGGGGAGGCCCCCGAAGGCGGGGATGTGGCTGCGGCAATAGAGACGCTCGACACCAAGTGGGCGGCACTCGTACCGGTCTATGTGGCTGCATTGGACGACCGGAACCAGTACCGAACGATGGCTCAGTTGGAGGGTGAGGTGGCAACCGACGCAGACTCCCGCATCGAGCAGTTAGAGGCCCGCCGACTACGGATGGTCGAGACGGCCGAGGCAGCACTGGCTGCCTATGAAGAGACGGGTGACTCGGAGGATGGGGCGTCAGGCTCGAAGTCGCGAGGAGGCGGGTCGGGTGATGGGGGGCTCTCCACCGAGGTCGCCGTAGAGAAGATGCAGGTGAGCCCGTTGACCGGCGACCAGGTGGCGAACTTCGGAAGATGGCTGGGGGCCGATGAGGCCACGATTGGCCTGATGCAGGTGATGCACGCGGACTACCTCACCACTTCCAATGCGATGCTGGAGACGCGTGGCAACGAAGCTGTCGAAGCAGCGCAGTCTCGGGATGCGGAGGAGTCGTGGCGAGATCGGCGGGCGCGTTGGCAGGGGCTTCGGGAGGCCGCGGCGAGTGCACTCGACGAGTTGGAATCTGGCTTGTTCATTGACTTGGCGCTTGCGCTGCCTGAAGACATTGACCGCGATCGCGTCGATCGGGTCCGGGCGGCGCTGGAGCGTTCGCGTCGCAGAGCACGGGTTGCGGCCAGTGACTGGCAGGCACGATCGCCTGAATCGAGCATCGACCTCACGGCCGTACTACTCGCCGTTGATCCGACACCGTTGACGGGCGCCGAGCGATCGACGGTGCTGGATGGTCTGATCGGATATGAAGCGGACGTGGAGCCACTGGTCGAGGAACTCGACGAGCGGATTGCGGGGATCAAGAAACTGGAGGACAAGCTCTGGTCGGACCGGGCCGAAAAGTACGATCCAGAGATTCGCGCGGCCATGCGATCTCGCATGGAGCAGCGGCGCGAAGCACTGTCGGAGACGTCGAGCGAGTTGGCCATGCTCAACAGAGAAACAGCCGAGCTGCTGTTTTCCTCCGTATCCGATGCGGCTGCACTGGTGCTGCAGTACGCGTACGAGCGAAGTGCCTACCCGGACATCTTCGAGGATGAACAGTCCGTTGATCCGGTGCTCGAGCAGGTACTGCGGATCGAACTGGAGCCTGAACAGCGGAGCAAGATCGAAACGCACGCGGGCGAGTACCGTGCCGCATGGTTGGATTTGACCCGACGAATGGTGGACACCAGGCGGAATCGACCACCGGGTCGCATGTTCCCGCCGACTCGTGATGGCATGGAAACTGAGTTGGCGATGGAACGGCTGAAGTATCGGCGGAGCCAACTTGATGAGCGGGCGATCGTCCAACTGGAACTGCTTCTGGAGCCGTGGCAGGCTGAGTCGATCCCGGAACTGGCTGGCATCGCTGCCAAGGATGACGCCGAGAAGGATGACTCGTGAACCGGATGATCGGGTGCACTTGCTTGTGCCTGCTGCTTCTTGGAGCGTGTGGCCGTATGCAGCAGTTCGACGGCACCCTCGCCGCTGGTCCGGATGGGGCCATCGCCGCCGACGCCACGTCGTGTGGCCCGCTCCAGTGGGTGACCCAGCACCCGGTCTGGGATCGACCTCTGATCGGAGACGGCGAATCGACACTCGATCCGCGGATTCTTGTTGCGGTACTGGAGCCGGGCCGGGCCACGTGGCTGGTCGCGGCTCGAAGTACACCTCAGGCAACGTTCGAACTCCTCGAGGCCATGCGGACCGATGTGCTGCAAGCCGGCCCCGCCAGCGAACACGTGCTCACCGTGGCGTTCGATAACGATCTTCCAGCTGTGAGCGATGTCGGTTGCCGAGTGATCGAGGGGGGACGGTGGAACTGGGACGGGACGGCGCGTCGGGGCGATCAGGATCTGCTGCTGATGTCGCTGGTCAACGCATCGGGTCATCCTGTGGCTCGCGTCTCCATGGACGCTGCGACGGCAGCGAATCTGTACCGGAGTATCGATCGGACAGTTCGCGTGAAGACGCCGCTGATTGCCCGTGGTTTGGACGAGGAGGAGTCGCGGTGATGATGTCCTTGATCATTCTGGCGGTTGCGGTTGACGGTGGTGTCCAACCTGGGGCCGTCATGCGAGTTTGGCAGTTGGACCGGCCCATCGCAGCGCTGGCACCCCTCGTTCCGGGGCAGCCCCCAAACGCGTGGATGCGATTGAGCGCGGTGGATCTTGATGGCGATCGCGGCGACTTCGGCCCCTTCGAGGATGACTTCCTCGCCCTCATTGATGGTGAACTGCTGGTGCAAACGCCGGGCGTTCACTCGTTTCGGTTGACGAGCGATGACGGATCACAACTCTGGATTGATGGGCGAGTCGTCGTCGACAATGACGGCCTGCATGGTATGACCTCCCAGACCGGCGAGATTGAATTGACTGAGGGACCTCATGCCTTTCAGATCAAGTATTTCGAACGCGGTGGCGGCGCCGGCCTTCACGCAGCATGGAAGCAGCCTGGCGCGGAGGCACTTGAGATCCTGAGTGATGCCGACATGCGGTCTCGCTGGCCCAAGGTCCGTCGTGTTACCGCCGGCCCGAAGGAAGTGGCACCACGCTTGGCCAGGAACCACGATGTCGGCCCTGAGCCCCCCGGACCCCACAACGTGCTGAGCGATGCACAGGTTGCTGATGGTTGGGAGTTGCTCTTTGATGGGCAGGATGCTTCAGCCTGGTGGCGGGGCTACCGCCAGCCCGAGTTGCCGAAGGGCTGGGTTGTTCGGGAGGGCATGTTGATCCGAGAGGGGGGTGGCGACATCGTCACGCGAGCGAAGTTCGACGACTTTGACCTGTACGTCGATTGGCGGGTCGGCGTGGGCGGAAACAGTGGAATCTTCTTCAACGCCTCTGAGGACGGCCATGCGATCTGGGAGACCGCGCCGGAGATGCAGATCCTGGACAACGTCGGCCACTCCAACGGCATCTCGGCGCTGCAATCTGCTGGCGCCAACTACGCCCTGCACGCGCCGCCTGTCGATTCAAGCCGAGTGGCAGGGAAGTGGAACCGAGCCAGAATCAGAGTGGAAGGCAATCACGTCCAGTATTGGCTCAACGGCGTCAAGACGGCGGACTATGTGATCGGCAGCGATGATTGGAATGCCCGCGTGGCGGGAAGCAAGTTCACCCACATGCCCATGTACGGCACGCAGGCGAACGGGCACATCGGTTTGCAGGATCACGGCGACCGTGTCGAGTTTCGGAACATGCGAATTCGAACTCCGGATGGGTCAGATACGAAGTGAACGGCCTTCCTATGGGATCGGGCGTGGGAGACCTCTTCGACGGCGAACACACGCCCTTCGAGGCAATTGGTGGCGAACACGCGGTGCGTGCGCTTGTCGACGCGTTCTACGACGACATGGACCGGGACGAGGACGCAGCCACCATCCGAGCGATGCACGTGGATCTGTCGCAGTCACGTGACAAACTGTTCTGGTTTCTCTGTGGCTGGCTTGGCGGCCCGCCCATGTACGTTGAGCGGTTCGGCCATCCGCGGCTTCGCATGCGCCATGCCCACTTCAAGATCGATCAAGCCGCCCGCGATGCGTGGATGGTGTGCATGGGTCGCGCCATGGACGACCGCGGTATCGACGGGCCATTGCGAGCGTTTCTCGACGCCCGATTCGATCACCTGGCCACGTTCATGATCAACCGGTAGGGACGGTCAAGTCCATCCGAGCCGCGAGTTGCCGTCCCCAGTCCTCGGTCGCGTCGAGATGGGCGCGGTCCTCGTCGCTCAGGTCCGGCTTGGCCCGAGTTTCGTCCAGATGCGTAAGCCAGTCTGGCCACGCCAATTGATTGCGGCCCGGTGGTGCTACAAGACGGGCGGCACACCGCTCGCGCCACCGCCGCCGCTCCCCATCGTCGAGCGAGTCCGGGAAGTTCCGGGCTCGGTAGTGCATGAGCAACTCGGGAAGCCGGCAATCCGTCAATGTCCGTTCGAGTCCCCGGAGGTCCTCGGGGTCGGCAACTGCGATGATCTCGCACTGCCGTCGCTGGGCGTTGTCGATGAATCCTTCGTAGAGCATGTCGTCCGCATCGGTGGGCGGAGGAAAGTCGCGTGTAAACGCCGCCGCGATGCGGTCCGCGAGATCTGCAGGGGCCTTTGCGAGCATGGCATAGTGTCGGCGGCATGCGTCAAGATCAAGGCCGATTCTGGACGTGTCTATCGACGCCATCAACGGCTTGCTCACTTCGAGCACGAAGGGTGCATGGTTGCTCTTGATGCCCTTGAGGGCGAAGCGTTCGACGCCTTCCGGGAGGTCGTCCCTGCTGACAAAGGTCCGCGCGTGGATCGTGTCCGGATCGGCCTCGAGCAGTTCGGTCGGATCGTGCCGCAGGTCCCAGGCGATGAAC
>JASMKH010000025.1 GCA_030749435.1 Phycisphaerales bacterium | reverse complement strand
GGAGCGGTTTTGGAACGGCACCCCCTCAGTCGGCTGCGCCGACAGCTCCCCCGCGAGCGGGGGAGCGGTTTTGTCGCGGCACCCCCCTCGGTCGGCTTCGCCGGTCGAGTCAGGATGCATCGGCGCACGCCCGAGGAGTCCAACTCGGCGCGGATCGATCGCGTTCAGGAAGCCCCGCAGCAGCACGCCGTCTTGGCGAACCGCTCGCCCACCGCGTCCCAATTCACAACGCTCCACCACGCCTCGATGTAGTCGGGGCGGCGGTTCTGATAGTTGAGGTAGTAGGCATGCTCCCAGACATCAAGGCACAGAATGGGCGTTCCGCAGTTGCACCCGTCAAGACCCATCAGCGGGTTGTCCTGGTTCGCCGTCGTACAGATCGACAGGGCTCCGCCGCTTGCGCACAGCCAGGCCCAGCCCGAACCGAATCGCGCAGCGGCCGCCGCGGCGAACTGCTTCTTCATGGTCGCCAGATCGCCGAAGGTGGCGGTGATGGCATCGGCGAGCGGCCCGGTCGGCTCACCGCCGCCTGGCCCCATGATCTTCCAGAACACCGAGTGGTTGAAGTGCCCGCCGCCGTTGTTTCGGACAGCAACGCGAATGTCATCGGGAACCTTCTCGAGATTGCTGCAGAGCGTGCCCGGGCACATGTCCGACAATTCCCGATGGCCTTCAAGGGCGGCGTTGAGCTTGGCCACATACCCAGCGTGATGCTTGTCGTGGTGGATCTCCATAGTCCGCGCGTCGATGAATGGCTCGAGGGCATCGAATCCATACGGAAGGTCGGGCAGCGTAAACGTCATGGTGGGTCCTCCTGATGATGTGTCCGGATTTCGGAATGGTACCGTGCGGGTTTGACGCGGCGCGAAGAGGACATCATCATCCGCATTCAACTCCATTGAGGACCCAACGCCCCATGAGCGACCCCGACACGACGCAGCGCGACGAAACCAGCGACTTTGGATGCTGGGCACTGATGGCCATTGCGGTCATCCTGTTACTGGCACTCATTGTGGGATTCCTGGTGCTCGTCTAGCCGTCAGGGCGCCGGCGTGCCCTCGGGCCGCTCAAGACGGTCGCACCAGTCTCGGAGCCGCTGCAGGGTGACGGGCCCGATCCCGTGACCGACCGGTTCCTCGCACCAGGTGACTCTGGCCGGTGTGTTTTCCTCGTAGAAGGCGCGAATCGCATGCCCTGAAGTGACCGGGATCAGCTCGTCGTGGGTCCCGTGCGAGAGGAATACGGGAACGCCATCTGGAAGGCCTTCGCCGCTTCCGAAAATCTCCGGCACGATGCGTCCGCTGCATCCGGCCAGTCCGCGAACTGGAAGGCGTTCATGCAGCAGCAGGGCGTGCCCGAGCATGGCCCCCTGGCTGAATCCCAGCACGACGGTATTCTCGATCCTGCATCCTGCCTGCTCGATCGCCGAAGGGAGTTCCTCGGCCAGTTGGGTCAGCGCCTCGCGGGCACCATTGAGGTCGAGCCGAAACCCGCCCGTCGCATCCGGGGCAATATGAAACCACGCCCGACCTCCGGGCATTCCAGCCGGACCGAGGTCGAAGGGGGCCTGCGCGGCGACTGCAGTCCATCCGGGCGCGATGGCGTCTCGAAGCGGGAGCAGGTCGGCGGCATTGGCCCCATAGCCGTGAAGCAGCGCGAGACAGCCGGAGGACGACTGCGGAACTGCGCGAGGGGGTGTCACAATGGTTTCAAGCGGGGGCAGCGCAGTCATGGGGCACGCATGCTACCGAGTCGCGCCAGCACAATCCCCGCAATGACGACGAGCCCTGCCGTGATCTGACTTGGCCCCAGCGCCTCTCCGAGCATGAGCCAGCCCCAGACCGAGGTCGCGACGGGTTGCAGCAGCAGCGTCACGGCCGCCATCGATGCTGGAAGCGTCGAGAGCGACCAGACGATCAACCCCTGGCCGAGACAATGGGGCACGATGGCGAGCAGCGCCAGCCAACCCCAGGCTTCGATGCTGTTCGGGACGAGGTGCTCGTCCGAGGCAACCACGGCGAGAAACAGGATGCACGCGGACGCTGAAGTGCCGATGCACATCAACATGATGGCAGTGTGATCGGATCGAAGCACCTTGATGGAGAGGATGTACCCCGCGTAGAACACGGCGGTGAGCATGGCCAGCAGGTCGCCCCGCAGGCGGAGCGGATGGTCGGCGGGCCCGGTTGCAGCAGTCACAAGCCAGAACACGCCACCCACGGCCAAGACGGCCCCGATCACGTACCTGCAGTCCAGCCGTTCTCGGAGCCACCACCAACCGGCAAGGCCGACGAGAACCACGGCCAGATTGGCCAGCAGGGTAGCGCTTGCCGCGGTCGTCCAGGCGAAGGAGAGGTGCCAGGTCAGCAGGTCACCAGCGAAGAGCGCCCCGGGAATGAGCAGCGGCCACCACGCGAGCCGCGGCTCGCGTTGGGCTGGCCGTGCTGGCGATCGAGTGAGGAGCAGAACCGTCCACAGAATGGGAAGCGCCAGGGTCGTCCGCCAGAACGCGGCCCCGATCCAGCCGACATCGGATCCCTGCACCGCAAGTTTTGCAAGGGGGGAGGCGAACGAGATCCCGATCACGCCGACGAGCAGCGCCGCAATCGCCCAACCGCCGGCAGCACTTCGACTCATACGCCGAGCCGCACGCCGATTTCGGGCGTCATCGTGTCATACCCGAGACGTCTGAGCCGGGCTGCAAAGGCCGCGCGGGGTTCCGGGTCGCCGTGATGAAGTGCGACGCGGGGCTGCGCTCCCGGCATGCTGCAGAGCCATCGCTCCAGTCCTGCGGCATCTGCGTGCCCCGAGAAGCACTCCAATCGGTCGATCGGTGCTTCAACCGGAACCCACCGACCGCGGAGTTTGAGACGAGGCGGATCGTCGAGCAGTTGGCCGACAACGCTGCCCGGCATGCAGTAGCCGGCCAGCAGTATCCGGCCACGGCGGGAAGGAAGCCATCTGATGAAGTGCTCCACGATCGGGCCGGCGTCCCCGAAACCGCTCCCCGCCATCACGACCGCCGGGCCACGCAGATCCTTGATGACCTGTGCGGCGCGGCGACTGCGAATGCGGTGGAGTTCCGGAAAGTCGAGCGGGTCGATTCCGCGCCGCAGCAGCGCCGATGCGTCGGCGGAGAGATTGGTGGGGTGGGCGGCATGCATCGGCGCGACGAGGGATGCCATCGCCGAGTCGAGCATGACCGGCATGCCCAGCTCGCCCGCTCGCGAAAGGCGTCCAAACCGATAGAGCAGTTGCTGCGCCCGCCCAATCGCGAATGTCGGAATCAGCACAACTTGTTTGTCGATCGCCGCGGCGTTCAGGACCTGCGCGAGCAGCACTTCGGGATCGTGCTGCAGTTGAGGGTCCTCAACATCTCCCCGCGTGCATTCCATGACCACCAGATGCGCAGGTGGCGGGGCGGTTGGCGGTGGCAGGGGCTCGCCCAGATCGTGCCCGAGGTCGCCCGAGACGAGCACGCGGCGACCCTTCGGTCCCTCCACGAGCACGGAGGCGGCGCCAAGCACGTGGCCAGCGGGGTGAAATCGCACGGTGACCCCGGGGGCGACTTCGCGGGTGGTCCCAAACGGTACCGGTTCGATCAACTCACACACGCGATCCACTTCCCGCTGGTCGAACAGCACGCCCGCGGAACGGTCGGTTGCAGCGTGATCGCCATGAAGCCGGCGTTGGAGTCGGGCCGAGGCGCGCAGCACCATCGGAAGCAGGTCAGCCGTGGCGGGCGTCGCCAGCACCGGCCCCTTGAACCCGAGCCGGGGCAGCATCGGAAGCCTGCCACAGTGATCTGCGTGGGCGTGTGTGATGGCCACGGCGTCGAGCCATTCAGGATGCTCGATCGGGATGGTGGCATTGGCCAACTCCCGCGATGCAGGCCCCTGAATGAGACCGATGTCGACGGCGAGGCTGCGGCCGCCGTACTCCAGCACGGTGCACGCCCCCGTGACCTCACCTGAGGCACCAGCCAGATGGACGTCAAGGGGCGATATCACGCTGTCGGGGTCTCGATGTGGGGACTTGGGGCAGGAATAGCCATCTGCAGCCTTGGATTGGGCCGCAGAGAGGGTACAGTGAGGCGGCAGTGGGGAAGCCGTCCGAGCGTGCTTGGACACATGAGGAGACTCGAATGCGACATCTTACAGTCGTGGCTGCAGCAACAGTCACAGCCGCCGCGGTGGCGGGCGAGGTTGACATCAACCTGCAGCAGGTGCTTGACCGAACCCCTGCCAGCGAACAGGTTGGCATGCTCGTGTATCTCACGCATCAGGCAGATGTGAAGCAACTCGAAGGCCAGTTGCTGCAAGACCGACTCGCCCGCCGCGACCGCCATGCTGCGGTCGTAACGGCGCTTCAGCAGGCCGCGACGCATGGGCAGGCCGATGTGCTCGCCTGGCTCGATGCTCAGCCCAAGACTGCGGTGTCGGAAGTCGTACCTTTCTGGATCACGAGCGTTATCGCCATGAAGGCCACGCCCGCCGTTGCCGAAACGCTTGCGACGCGGGATGACGTCGCGGTGGCGACGCTTGATTACGGGATTGAGTTGATTGAGCCGGCTGCCGGCAATGGTGTTCCGACAGACACGACGACTGCTGCCAATGCCCCTGAGCAGGGCCTGATCTCAATCGGCGCTCCGGATGTGTGGGCCATGGGCTACACCGGGCAGGGTGTCGTCGTCTCGAACATGGACACTGGGGTGCAGGGTTCACATGAAGCGCTGGCAGACCGATGGCGCGGACTCAACCCACTTTATGACGGCAATCCGCAGTGGGCCTTCTACGATCCGTACACCGGCAATCACAGCTTTCCATTTGACAGCGGATCCCACGGCACGCACACGATGGGAACGGTATGCGGTGGCTCGCCCGGCGGGCAGATCGGTGTGGCCCCGGGGGCCGAGTGGATTGCGGCGGCGCCGATCGATCGATACACCATCGAGCAGACCGTGTCCGATGCAATTCTGTCATTTCAGTGGCTGGCGGAGCCCGACGGCAATCCGCTGACCAGTTTCGATGTGCCCCATACCAACTCGAACTCGTGGGGGCTCGTGACCTCCCACGGCTATCCCGAGTGTGATCAGACCTTCTGGTCCTTCATCGACAACTGCGAGGCTGCCGGCGTGATCGTCCTGTTCTCGGCCGGCAACGAGGGCTCAAGCGGCCTTCGACGTCCCGCAGACCGGGCGCTCGACGACTTCCGCAACATGGCAGTGGCGGCCACGGATCCGTACAACGGCGACTCAATCGCGAGTTTCTCGTCGCGAGGGCCGACCCAGTGCACCAGTGATGGCAGCAGCGCCATCAAGCCCGACATCGCGGCGCCGGGCGTTGACACGTACTCCAGCGTCCCGGGCGGTTATTCCTCCTACAGCGGTACATCGATGGCTTCGCCGCATGTCAACGGCGTGATGGCGCTCATGCTCTCCGCTAACCCGGACCTCAGCAGCGAGCAGGTCAAGCAGATCATCTACGACACTGCAATCGAGAAGGGGCCTGTGGGCAAGGACAACGACTTCGGCTACGGCCTGATCGACGCAGTCGCTGCCGTCGAGTCGGCTTTGTCGACGGTGAGCCTGACGATCGACTATCCGGATGGACGCCCGGAGCTTCTCGATCCCAACGGTGGCACGGAGATTGCCATCGAAATCGGCGGCAATGTCGCGCCGCTTGCCGGCAGCGGCCTGCTGCACTGGGCTGCTGGGGGCGCCTCTGACGAAGTGCCGATGGTGGACGTCCCGGGCGGCATGGTCGGCACGTTCCCCTCCTTTGAGTGTGGGGCGGCGGTGAGTTGGTGGATCAGCGTCGAGAGCGTCGAGGGCGATTATGTGAGCAGTCCCTACAACGCGCCGGATGATTCATGGTCGGCCGACGCCTGGAGTGGCATCGAAGTCAGTTTCTCTGACGACTTCAACTCCGATCAGGGCTGGGAGGTGGTCGCTGGCGCGGGCACAGGCAACTGGGTCCGAGCGACGCCCTCGGGGAACGGCGGTGCCCGCTGCGACAATGCCACGGACGCTGATGGTTCCGGCATGTGCTACGTCTCGGGGAATGGCTACGACGAGGACATCGACGATGGATCCACGACGCTGACGAGCCCCGATATGGTCGGCTATGAGGCGGCGACGCTTCGCTACTCCCGCTGGTACAACAACGGCTCGACCTGCAGCGGTGCTGATCCGCAGAATGACATCTTCGTGGTTGAAATCAGCGACGACGGAGGCGTGACATGGGCCGATCTTGAAACGGTTGGACCCGGCGGTGGCGAAGTCAGCGGCGGCTGGTTCCACGTCGAGTGGGATCTGGGCGCGATTCCTGGCATCGTGCCGTCGGACTCCATGCGGGTGCGGTTCACAGCGTCCGATCTCAACGACGGATCCGTCGTCGAGGCTGCGGTGGATGCCGTCAGCATCGAGCAGAAGTACTGCGACGAGATTGACTGCCCGGGCGATCTGACCGGTGACGGCGTGGTGGATGTCAACGACATCCTGGAGGCCGTGGCAGGGTATGGCACCGACTACACCGTCGATGACATCCTGCTGGCATTGGAGAACTTCGGCACAGCGTGCTGATCGATTCGAGCCCCCGCCGCAGTGGACTCACCACGGCGGCGGGGGCTGTCTCGTTTTCGGCAGTGGCACGTGGCCGAGTATCCTGCAGGCCATGTCCACCACCATTGGCATCCTTACCGTGTCCGATCGCGCCAGCAGCGGCGCCTACGAGGACCGTGGGGGTCCAGCTGTCCAGGCATGGCTGACCGCGGCACTCGCGAGCGACTGGTCGCCGATCGCCATCATCGTGCCGGACGAGCGTGAACAAATCGAGGGTGCGCTGCGGCAGATGTGCGACCTTGACAGTTGCTCGCTGGTGTTGACGACCGGGGGGACTGGCCCCGCCGCGAGAGACGTCACGCCTGAGGCAACTGAACACGTGTGCGATCGCATGCTGCCTGGATTCGGCGAGTGCATGCGGGCAGCGTCACTGGAGATCGTGCCCACCGCAATTCTCTCCCGGCAGGTTGCCGGGACCCGGGGCGAGGCGCTCATCATCAATCTTCCCGGAAACCCCTCGGCAGTTGCGGACTGTCTGAACGCGGTCTTTCCGGCCGTGCCATACTGCATCGATCTCATCGGCGGGCCGAGGCTTGAGACGCACGCGAGCATGTGCGATTCCTTCCGACCCAGGCACGCTCGATGACGGGATCACGGGGGCACTACCATGCCAGCCCGATGTCCACGACGCTGCCGTCCATATCGGAGGTTGAAGAGGCTTTCGCCTTTTTCGAGGATTGGGAAGATCGATATCGGTACATCATGGACCTGGGCGAGAAACTCCCAGCCATGCCCCGGGCCGACTGTGTTGACGCCAACCTTGTCCGAGGATGTCAGAGCACGGTGTGGGTGACGATGCAGGTTGACGGAGACAGCGTTCTCGTCAACGCCCAGAGCGACAGCCAACTGGTCAAGGGTCTCGCGGCAATCGTGGTCATTGCCGTCACGGGCCTGACGCCTCGAGAGATCGTCAATCTCGACCTGGAAGCGATCTTCGGTCGACTGCGGCTCCATGATCACCTCAGTCCGACTCGCAGCAACGGGCTCCACGGCATGGTGCAGCAGGTGCGGTCCCGGGCCGCCGCATTGGCCGCCTAGTCGGTTCATCCCGCGGTTGCCGGCGATGCAGGTGCTGGCGGGGGTGATACCGTGTCTCCCATGCACGGCGGCGCCGATCGAACTCGACCCATTTCACTCTTTGTTCTGGCGATGATGAGCACTGCAGTCGTCGTCGGCCTCGAAGGGCTTCCGGAGGTCGGTTCCTTTGGCCTGCCGCTCATCATCTACTACGCCGTGTTCACCGTGATCTTCTTTCTCCCGGTGGGGCTCGTCGCCGCCGAGTTGGGCGTGGGGTGGCCGCACGACGGTGGCATCTACCGGTGGATCCGCGAGGCGCTTGGCGAACGGTGGGCCTTCGTGGGAACCTGGTGCCAATGGATGCAGATCCTGATCTGGTATCCGACGGTGCTGGCGGTGTGCGCTGTGTCGCTCGCGTACGTGATCGACCCGTCGCTCAAGCGGGTGGCGCCCTTCATGGTGTTGACGAGCCTGGGCGTCTTCTGGATGGCAACGCTGGTGAACTTCAAGGGGCTGCACTTCAGCGGCTGGCTCACAACGACGCTGCTGTACCTCGGAACGCTGCTTCCGGTCGGGCTCGCCATCGCGCTGGCGATCTGGTGGATCGGATCGGGAGGCGAATCGGCCATTCCGCTGACGTGGTCGGCCATGGTGCCGCGCATCGATTCGATCGGCGAGGTTGTCGGCATTGCCGCGGTCTTTTCATTCCTCTCCGGGTTGGAAGTGAACGCCGTTCACTTTCGCCACGTCACGAATCCCCAACGCTCCATTCCACGATCGCTGCTGGTCTCGGGGCTGTTGGTGCTGACGATTTCGGTTCTCGGTGCCCTCAGCGTCGCGGTCCTGGTGCCGGTCTCCGAGATCGACCTTGCGGCAGGCACGCTGCAGGTATTTGAGTACGTTCTCGACCCGCTTGGTGCAGGATGGCTCGTTCGCCTTCTGGCGATTCTGGCGCTCGGCGGCATGGTCGGGCACATCATGGTCTGGGTCATCGGCCCGACCGAGTCACTTCGCGTCGCGGCGGACGACGGACTGATCCCGCCGGCGTTTCAGCGGACGACCGAGGGTGGAGCGCCGCGGAACGTCATGTTGCTGCAAGCCGTCGTTGTCACCATCCTGTGCATGTTGATGCTCTTCTTCGACGTCAATCGGGTGTTCTACTTCCTGACAATCGCTTCAGCGCAGATCTACCTGGTCATGTACCTGCTCATGTTCATCTCGGTGGTCGTGCTGAGGGTCGCTCAGCCCGACGTGCCCCGCGCATTCATGATTCCCGGAGGGCTGCCTGGCCTCTTCGTTGTGGCCGGTGGCGGGGCGATTGCTGCCGTCGCCGGCATCGTGATCATGTTCTGGCCACCGAGTACCGAGGACATGGCGATGAGCGGTATCTGGTTCACGATTCCCCTGCTCGTGACCTTCGTCGCGTTGATCACCGCTCCGCTCGTGTTGTACGCATTCAGAAATCCCGAGTGGAAAGGAAGCCCCGGCATGCCCGGCGCGGAGGATACGGAGAGTTCCTGGAGGCGGGCCGACTGAGCCGCCGACGCCCGCCTCGGCACTTCGATGGTCGTACCATGTCCGACTGAATGCTCGCCGCTGAGGAGGTACCAACTCATGGCTCGTCCCGTCACGCTCTTCACAGGCCAGTGGGCGGATCGCCCGCTGGCGTCCCTCGCTGCGATGGCGGCCGACATGGGATTCGATGGTCTCGAACTGGCCTGCTGGGGGGACCACTTTGACGTCGGCCGCGCTCTGGATGAGCCGGACTACTGTGAGGGCCAGCACCAACTGCTCTCAGAACACGGCCTTCGGTGCTGGTCCATTTCGAACCATCTCGTCGGTCAGGCAGTCTGCGACCGGATCGACGCGAGACACCACCAGATTCTGCCCGACCACATCTGGGGCCACGGTGAGGTGGAGGGGGTCCGGGCCAGAGCGGCCGAGGAGATGATGCGAACGGCGCGGGCTGCGGCAAGGCTCGGCGTCTCTGTCGTCAACGGCTTTACCGGCTCCTCCATCTGGCCCGATGTCTACTTCTTCCCGCCGACGTCACCAGAACAGGTCAGCCAGGGGTATGACGACTTCGCCGACAGATGGGGGCCGATCCTCGACGTCTTCAAGGAGGTCGAAGTGAAGTTCGCGTTGGAGGTCCACCCTTCCGAAATCGCCTATGACACCGTGACGGCCGAGACGGCGCTTGAGGCCCTTGGGCACCACGAGTCGTTCGGATTCAATTTCGATCCCAGCCATCTGGTCTGGCAGGGCGTTGACCCGGCCCGGTTCATTGATCGCTTTCCCGATCGGATCTTTCATTGCCACATGAAGGACGTGAAGCTGCAGTTGGATGGCGACGCCGGAATCCTCGGATCGCACCTGCAGTTCGGTGATCCTCGGCGAGGCTGGGACTTTGTGAGTGTCGGTCGCGGTGATGTTGACTTTGACGCCATCGTCCGCTCGCTCAATCGTGCAGGCTATGACGGTCCGCTCTCGGTGGAGTGGGAGGACAGCGGCATGCACCGCGAGCAGGGGGCCCGAGAGAGCTGCGAGTATGTGCGAAGTATCGACATCGTTGCGCCGGACCGAGGGTTCGAAGATTCCTTTGGTGACTGAATGCTGACGACAGTTCTGACTGTTTCGTTGACTGCCTCCCCGGCCATGCCCCGGGTGCTCCTCTTTACGCGTACGACTGGCTTTCGTCACGCCTGCATCGAACCTGCAGTTGAAGCGCTGCAGGCGGTCGCTGCGGGCAAGTGGCACGTGCGGCAGACCGAGGACCCCACGACATTTACCAGCGGCGGCCTCGGTGGCATCGACGTGGTCGTTTTTCTCAACACGTCAGGGGATGTGCTGGACCCTTCGCAGCAGCGTGCCCTTGAGGCGTGGCTGGAGCAAGGCGGCGGGTGGGTCGGCATTCATGCGGCCGCCGACACCGAACGGGACTGGCCGTGGTATGGCGAGTTGCTCGGCGGCGCCTGGTTTGAGAGCCACCCCCGCATTCAGCCGGCGACAATCACCGTGACGGAGGCTTCGCATCCGACGCTTCGACACGTGCCCGAGGCGTGGAGCCGTACCGACGAGTGGTACAACTACACCCGCTCGCCCGGGCCGCATGCCCACGTGCTGGCCCTGCTCGATGAGGACTCGTACGAGGGCGGGACGATGGGCGCCGACCATCCGATCGTCTGGACGGTGCCAATGGGGCAGGGCGTCGGGTTCTACACGGGGCTGGGACACACGAGGGAGAGTTGGTCCGAGCCGGCCTTTCTGCAGCACGTCACCGCCGCGATTGACTGGGCTGCGTCGGGCGGCTGGGTGACGTTGGCATCACTCGATGACCGCACGTGGGCCCACCGTAACGGCTGGCGGAGCGGTACCGGGGCCGTGGGTGCTGGCCCTGGCATCACGGCTGAACCGGGGACGGGCGTCCTGCTCAATACCGCAGTGGGGCGACCCGGTGACCTTGTGAGTCGAGCGGACTTCGGAGACTGCGAAGTCTCGCTTGAGTTCATGGTTCCCGAGGGAGGCAACTCCGGGGTCTATCTGCAGGGCCGCTATGAAGTTCAGATTCTGGACAGCGCCGGCAAGACGCAGCCCGGGCCCGGGGACTGTGGCGGAATCTACGAGCGGTGGGATGAGACCCGATCCCCGAGCGGATTCGAAGGTACGCCGCCAAGCACGAATGCTGCCAAACCAGCCGGAACCTGGCAGCGGTATGAGATCGTGTTTCGGGCGCCACGATTCGGGCCCGATGGGCTCAAGACCGAAAACGCCCGTTTCGAGCGTATCACGCACAATGGCGTGGTGATTCACGAGAATGTTGAACTGACCGGGCCGACGCGAGGGGGGTGGGGGGCCGAAGCAGGCGAAGGGCCGATCCGACTTCAGGGCGATCACGGCCCGATCGCCTACCGCAACATTCGGGTCCGCAGGTTGCCACCCACCGGTTCAGGCGGGGCATGCACCCCATGAGTCGATGACGAGCAGCAGGTCGTCAATGTTGACGACCGCGTCGCCGGTGATGTCCTCAACACAGACACAGCCACCCCATGCGCCTACGACCGCCAGCACATCGTCAACCCCGACGACACCGTCGGCATTGAGGTCATGGGCGCACAGGGGACACAGTTCGTTGCCGCCGTAGTCGTCCCAGGTCCCGAGGATGTGGTCGGGTGTGTTGCTGCACAGCGTCGAATTGAGGATCACGGCGTTTGAGCAGTCGCAACTCTTGGAAAGGCCTCCCCCGCGAATGCCCGCCACATTGCCTTCAAAGGTGCATCCATCATGCACACCGTTGCTGTCGTTGCCGTAGGCCAGCCCGCCCCCATGGACATTGGCCGTGTTATTGAGAAGCACGCAGCTTTCCATGGTCGGATGGCTGAGGTAGTGAATTCGCATGCCGCCGCCGTCGACAGTCGCCGTGTTGTCCCGAAGCACCACGTTGCGGAAGACTGGCGCCCCCTCCCAGATGCTCACGCCACCGCCGAACTGCGAGCTGCAGTCGCGAATGATGCAGTCCTCAATCGTTGGTGAGGCAAGGTGGATGTACATCCCGGCCCCCATTCGCAGTGTCTCAAACTCGGTCCCGCCACCGGATCCCGTCACGGTAAAGCCACTGAGCACGCTCGCCTGCGACTCTCCATGAGTGAACACGACCGCGGAGGGGGCCTCACCGCCGTCAATCGTGGTGGCCTCGGCGCCATGCCGGCTCTCCACGACGATGTCCTTGCCACGAAAGCTGATCCACCCAAGCCAGACCCCGGCATCGACCGACACAACGTCACCATCCAAAGCGGCGTTGATTCCGGCTTGGATGGTGGGATGGTCCTCCGGCACCAGAAGGGTCTCCGCCCTGGCCTGGCAGGCTAGGCCGAGCAGGCTGCAACACGCGATTCTCAGGAGCATTTCCGGCCTCCATACGGGTCCCCAGGGCCCTGATGACAGTATGGGGCATCGGGGAGCCGGGAGCAAGGGGGCGTCAGTCACTTCAGAACCCCCAAAACGGCCTTGAATCGCTCGGGAAACGTCGGAACCGCCTTTGCGAGGCGATCGAATCGATGTACGCTGAGAGGTACGTCAACGTGAGTTGAGGGTGCGTACGTGGGGCGGATGCACTCAAGGTCTCAAGGCCTGGATCGCAACCAAGGAGAGCAGATCGTGGTTTATCACAGTACCGTCCGAGCGGCATTCGGACTCGCGTGCGCCGCATTGGTGTCTGGAATGGCAACTGCAAAGGACGACGCCTTTGTTCATACCTCCATCCTGGAGGATACGGAGGCAAACCGTCGCATCGAGTTTCGGCTCGCAGCACCGGTCGAATCAACGATCCGAATCGACAATGAAGCGTGGTCGATCTACCGGCTTGGCGGCGAGAGCATTGCGGTAGAGGCAGGGGAGCCAGCGCTTCCGGACGTCCGCCGAAGCGTCCTGATCGGGCCGACCGATGAGGTCGAGGCGCGTCTGGTCGACGGCTCCTACTACGACATCCCGAACGTCGCCATTGCGCCGAGCAAGGGTCTCATCAGCCGCACGGTCGACCCGGCGAGCGTCCCCTACACCTTTGGCAAGGTGTATGACTCGGCCGGATTCTGGCCCGCAAGCCCTGTCTCCCTGGATGATCCGCACATCATGCGGAATACGCGCGGCGCCGTTCTGACGGTCCGCCCCCTGCAGTGGAATCCTGCGACCAACACGCTCAGAGTCTGGACCGACATGGTTGTTGACGTGCAGACCGTCGGCGTCGCCACGGAAAACGTGTTGACCAGCCGGGCACTTGGCACGCACAGCGACAACGCCGCGTGGGAGACTCTTTATCAGCGTCACTACATCAACTATCCGGCCGAGACACGGTACGACCCGTTGGAACTCGGCGGCGGCATGCTCATCATCTGCAACGATGCGTGGCTCTCCAACATCCAGCCGCTGGCGGACCACAAGAACAGCATTGGCGTGAACACCAGTGTCGTGGGCATTTCGACGATCGGGAACAGCCCCGCCAGCATCGAGGCCTACATCGACGCGATGTATGACGACGGCGATCTGAGTTACGTGCTGCTGGTCGGCGACGCTCAGCACATTTCGTCCTACACGTCGGCTGACAATGGCTTGTCCGACCCCATTTACGGAAAGATGACCGCTGACGACTACCCGGAGGTCTTCCTCGGCCGCTTCTCGGCAGAGTCGGCAGCCGATGTGGACACGCAGGTTGAGCGAACCATCGCCTACGAGGTGGACGCCTGGACCCAGAAGCCTCAGTACATGCGAGCGCTTGGCCTCGCCTCGAATCAGGGTAACGGTGCGGGCGACGACGGAGAATCAGATGACGTGCACGTCGGCAATATTCTGAGTCAACTTGAGGCCTACGGATATACCTACACGCAAGGCGAGTACGACCCGAGCGGGAGCATTCCCGACGCGGTTGCCGCGCTCAACGAAGGTATCGGCACCATCGCCTACTGCGGGCACGGGAGCGAGACGTGTTTCGGAAATGGCGCGCCGCTGTGCGTGTCCGACGTCAATGCGCTGCAGAACACCGAAATGCTGCCCTGGATCGTCTCGGTCGCGTGCGTCAACGGTGCGTTTGCGTCCGGCACATGCTTCGCGGAGGCATGGCTTCGTGCGACTCACAACGGCGCTCCCACCGGAGCGATCGGCATGTATGCCTCAACGATCAACCAGACCTGGGCACCGCCGATGTGTGCCGAGGACGAGGTCTACGACTGCTACACGGATGAGCAGTACACCACGCTGGGCGTGTTGTTCATGGCTGGTTCCTGCCAGATGATGGATGAGTACGGAAGCGGCGGTGTGGACATGTACAACACCTGGCACTGCTTTGGCGACCCTTCGGTCGTGGTCGTCGGTACCGCTGCGCCCCCGACGGGGATGCGGGTAGCGGGCAGTGGCTTCGCGGCCGAGGGCCCCAACGGCGGTCCGTTTGAACCAAGCAGTTGTGAGTTCGTTCTCACCAACCACGACGAGACGGAACTTCAGTTCGCCGTCAGCGGTGGTGCTGCGTGGATGGACTTCGCACCTGCCAGTGGGACGATCCCCGTCGGCGGAGAAGTTGTTGTGTCGGCATCGCTCAACGGCAGTGCAGATGGCCTGCCCAACGGTTTGCACGAGGCAACTCTCTCCTTCGTCAATCAGACGAATCACGACGGAGACGTCGACAAGGGCCTCTCGATCAACGTGGGCATCCCGGTCCCGGTCCTCGAGTGGACCTTCGACGAGGACCCGGGCTGGATCGCGGAAGGTGAGTGGGCCTTCGGACAGCCAACCGGTCAGGGCGGCAACTCGTTCGGCAATGCCGATCCGAATTCAGGTGCCACGGGCAGCAACGTCTACGGGATCAACCTGGATGGCGACTACAGCCTCGCCGTCGGATCGATGAACCTGACGTCCGGTGCCATCGACTGCAGTGACTACTCGGACACGAGTGTGTCGTTCCAGCGTTGGCTCAACTGCGACTATCAGAGTTACGTCATCGATACCTTCGAAGTATCCAACGACGGATCCAGTTGGACCTCACTCTGGGCCAACCCGAGCAGCGGTGAGACTGCCGACAGTTCATGGTCGGTTCAGGAGTATGACATCTCGGGCGTTGCCGACGGTCAGCCGGCGGTCTATCTGCGGTGGACACATGCGGTCAATGACTACGCATGGGCCTACAGCGGCTGGAATATTGACGATGTCGTGATCAGCGCCATCGACGCCGGTGGCGAACCGTGCTTCGGTGACGTGGACGGATCCGGCAGCGTCGGAACCGACGACCTGCTGCAGGTCATCGGCGAGTTTGGCTGCACCAGCGGCTGCGGCGCCGGCGACGTCAATGGCGACGGGGTCGTGGATGCCAACGACATCCTCGGGGTCGTGGGTGCTTGGGGCGGTTGCCCCTGAGTTCTCGTCACAACACTGCGATTCAATGCCGCCCCTCTTCTCAACCGAGAAGGGGGGCGGTTGTACACACCGCCCCCGCAAGCGGCGCAGCCGACTGAGGGGGTGCCGCTCCAAAACCGCTCCCCCGCCTGCGGGGGAGCTGTCGGCGGAGCCGACTGAGGGGGGCAGCTGTCCTCACCGCTCCCCCGCCTGCGGGGGAGCTGTCGGCGCAGCCGACTGAGGGGGTGCCGCTGTCCTCACCGCTCCCCCGCCTGCGGGGGAGCTGTCGGCGAAGCCGACTGAGGGGG
>JASMKH010000024.1 GCA_030749435.1 Phycisphaerales bacterium | reverse complement strand
CGGATCGACCGGGCCCGCGACTGGTTTGGTGAACTCAATGTCGAAGCCCGTCGGGGTAACCCGAACATGCTTCATCTCAAGCGGTGTCTCACCCGTCCATGAGATGCGTTTGACACCACTGCCAGGTGCCAACCCCCCCCAGCCTCGATTGGTCAGTCCACATACGAGCGAGCCGTCCGGCGCAAACGCCACCCGAGCAACGGACCCGACACGATCCACGAACGGCCACACGGCGCCCTGCGGTGTCCCATCCACATCTTCGATCTCGGCGCGAAGAACACGCCCGGTCGTGAGTTCGGCGACGAACAGTTGATTCTCGAACGGGCCAAACCGACCACCGGTCGTGTCGGACACCACATTGCCGGTCGATCGGGACCAGTCATAGGGAATCCAGATCGCAGGGGCAACACGCTCGACATTGGAAGGCTCGCGATTGTCCGGCAGTTCCTCGCCATACCCGAACGCCTCGGTCCATCGCAGTCCGGCGGGATGGCCATGGAAGCCGTTCTGCTCGACCACGTAGATGGGCGAACTCGGCATCCAATCGCCCTGATTGTCGGTTGCGAGCAGGCGACCGCGATGGTCGAATCCAAGCCCGCACGGGCTGCGGAACCCGCTGGCCCACGGCTCAACCTCGCCATCGGGCGACACGCGGAGAATCCACCCGCGGTACGGCTCTGTTGACTGGCCGTGCCACCACTCAGGCGAGCCGAAACCGAGGTTCAGTGACACATAGCGGTTTCCTCCGGCATCGCAAGGAAGCCCGAAGGCGTACTCGTGGTAGTTGTCCGAAAGCCCCCAGCCCTGCGTCACGACTTCGATGTCGTCAATGACCTGATCCCCATCAATGTCACGAAGCCTCGAGAGTTCACCTCGCTGCAGCACGATCAGATCATCGCCATCACGATCGAGCCCGAGTCCTTCCCACAGCCCCTCGGTCATCATCGTCCAGACGGCATCGGACGGGTCGCCATCAAGCGCACCGTCGACCCGCCAGACACGTCCTCGACGCGTACTGAGCGCCATGGCATCCTCGTCCGGAAACGCAATGCCGCCAACCTCCACAACCTCGCCTTTCGGAGTGGGAATGGTCTCGACAACCCACGCGGGCGAAGGCCCGCCCTGCAGGACCAGCAACATGGAAAACGCAATCACGACGTCGGCATCCCCACCGGTATCCCTGCTGCACCAGCCCGCGCTGCATCAATGCCAGGAAGCACCAGCAACCTGACAGTGCCGACCTGCGGAAGTGCGATTTGATCGCCGGAAGGCTGGGCACCCTGCACACCGAAGACGTCGTTGCCTCCTCGCCACCAATGCCATCCGGACCGCTCACCGAGCGCCACCGGCGCCTCGAACGAGGGAATTGACATCTTCACACCGGTCGCATCGCCGGACACGCGCAGGATGCGAACATAACCCGGCAGCGTCTCATGTGAACTCGTGCGGGCTTCTTCGACGATAACGGCGTCGCCAACGGCAAGTCGAATGGAGGCATGGTCGCCCCGCGTAGTCGTCCCAAGAAACTCGGCCGCGATCGGTGAAGCGTCCTTCCAGAATGGTGCCGCGGGACCAGCAAAGTGAATGATCCGCCCGAGCGGTTCAAGCGGCGTGCCGCCGCGGCCCTCCCAATCGGTGCGGCGGGCAAAGGGCCCCTGCCGCGCGACCCGGAATCGCACATCATCGGTGTCGTAGGAGAGCGTCAAGCCGTCCGTCCCACCCACAAGCAGTCCGCGTGGCTGCAAAACGTCCCATGGTCCCCGAGCCGGGAGCATCCCTCGTACCACCTGCGGGCGATCGGTGACAACAAACTCGGCCTCGTCGCCAACTTCTGGAGTCGGCGGAGTCATCGCCTTCACGTACTTCACGACCGCATCGGTCTGCGCCTTGCCCAGCACACCGGCGAACCCCGGCATCGGGGTGCCGGCAATTCCGTGCTGCACGACTCGGCGGATTGCTTCCGTGGTGTTCCCGAACGAAAATCCACCGTCGAGAAAGGATCGTGCCGGTCGGTCCAGTTGCTCGGTTCCTTTGCCATCACCGGAAGCGCCGTGGCACCGCGCACAGTTGGCCATATAGACCGTCCGCCCCGAAACCGGCGTGTGCGGTGCGGGGCGGATGCTGGCCGTCTGGCTGGACGTCGCATGTGGCGACATCGTTTGTGGCGGCGGGTCGGGCCTCAAGACCATCGCGGCCCACACAATGAGCGCCGCAACCACCGGCGCGACGATGAACACGCACACGATATTGGTCACGATTGACTTGACGGTCATTGGCTGGCTATCTGACATGGCGACCAGAGGATAGCAAATCACGTCCCCGGGGCCCGTGAAGGGGGCCGGGTCGGGTTGTGCGGCCTTCGAGTGATCCTCTCCCAGAAGTTCGCCGCGCGTACAACCCCCGAACGCCGGTTTCGCTGTTCCCTTGGCGGGAGGTGAATGGCCCGTGCAGGTCAACCTCGACCCAAGGAGCCCCACATGCAACCCCACGCTGTGTCCTGCGGATCTGTGCTGTTCATACTTCTGGTCACAACCGGCGTCGTGAGGGCAGACGAAGTGCAGCCGGTCGGTCAAGGGTCCTATCTGACGGCCATTCCCGCCGGATCGCTTGGGCCGTCGGACACGAACGGTGCTGCGGTCGCCCCACGCGTCACCACTGACTTCACCGGGCCCCCGCCAACCAATACATGGTGGTCATCGCTCATCTGGGAGCGTCACCCTGGCAACACATACGGGCAGCCCGTGCATGCCCATCCGCTCTCGCTTCAAGCCGCCCCGGAGGGGCTGTATCTCGGGCACGTGACGAATCCAAACGGGTGGGATCGTGGCTATGAGTATTCGTTCTCGGGTGGCACCGCTGCACTGACGCTCGGCGTCGAGGGCATGACTTCGCCCGACGTGCGAGTCGCAGGCGCGGGTGACTGGACTCTCGAGGCCGCGTGGGATGACGGCGTACGATCAATGCGGGCCATCATCGGTCGAGGCCTGCCCTATGTGCTCGCCGAGAGTGCCGGAGGGACGCCCATCGTGTATGCGTCGAACTCCAGTGTCCACTCCCAGACAGACGGCACGCTGGTCCTGCAGAAGAACGGGCAGTTCTGGGGCGCCTTCGCACCGGACGGATTCACGTGGTCGCAGAGCGGAGACCTCTGGCGGTGCAACGGCGCCCCGGCGGTTTCGGTGGCGATCCTCCCCGACGGCAATCCAGAAACGATCGCCCTGTTTGAAGACGCTGCGCTGACGGCGGTCCGCGACACACGTGTGTCCTGGTCGTGGGAGCCTGAAAGCAGAAGCGTCCGCGCCACCTACGACTTCACGGCAGAGCCGCTCAACGGCGGGAGCGGCGATGTCCTGACCTGCCTCTACCGGCACCAGTGGCTTCTCTCCGAGGCGCCGCTCAGCGGGCATATCTATCCCTCGGCCCGTGGCACGATGAAGCTCGCGAAGACGGCGGGCTTTGATGTCCCGCTTCCAGTCCCGGGCGCACTGCCTCAGCTGCCACAGATCGACTCAATTGACCTTGATACTGCTGCGGCGTTCTTCGCCGAATCGATCGCGGATACCGCTGCGAGTTTCGTCTCGGATACCTATTGGGGCGGCAAGTCATTCGGCCGGGTGGCCCAGCTTGCGATGCTCGCTGATGCGTTGGGCGAAACTGCAACCCGCGACGCGCTTGTCACTGATCTGAAGGGTGGCCTCGAATCGTGGTTTGTCGCCAACGGCGCCGCCACCTTCGCCTACGACGAAACGTGGGGCACGCTCATTGGCTACCCCGCTTCCTACGGGGCCGACACCGAACTCAACGACCATCACTTCCACTACGGCTACTTTCTCTGGGCCGCCTCCGTGGTAGCGCGGTTCGACCCGGAGTGGGCTGCAACTGAGGCCTGGGGCGGCATGGTCGACATGCTGATTCGCGACGCCGCCAATTACGACCGCAGCGACGACCGATTCTGTTTCCTTCGCCACTTCGAGCCATACGCGTCACACTCGTACGCGGCTGGCCACGCAGGATTCGCGGCAGGCAATAACCAGGAATCCTCTTCTGAAGCGATCAACTTCGCGACTGGATGCCTCCTCTGGGGCGAGACAACCGGCGACGAGCAGGTACGCGATCTTGGACTGTTCATGCTCGCCGCTGAATCCGCAGCAGTCGAGCAGTACTGGTTCGATGTCGACGAACAAGTCTTCCCCCCTGTCATGCCCCGCGCGCTGGCGGGCATTGTGTGGGATGCTGGCGCCAGCTACAGCACCTGGTGGACCGCCAACGCCGAGGAGATTCACGGCATCAACATGCTCCCACTGACGGGAGGCTCGCTCTACCTTGGCAGGCGCAGCGATGCGGTCGAACGGTTGTGGGGAGTCTTCCTGGCCGAGAACGGCGGCGAGCCGACCGTGTGGCAGGACATTCTCTGGAGCTACCAGGCGCTCACCGACGCGACGGCGGCCCTTGAGAGTTTCATGACGAGCAGCTTCACGTCGGAAGCGGGTGACTCCAAGGCCCGGACCTACTGGTGGATCGCCGCGCTCGATGGTCTCGGGCGCCTCGACCCTGCCGTCGGCGGGGACGCGCCGTTGTCCGCCGCCTTCTTGAACGGCCAGACGCGTACCTACGCCGCGCACAACATGAGCAGCATCGACACCGAGGTCACATTCACCGACGGGTTCACGCTCTGCGTACCGGCCCAATCGACAGCCACCGCCACCAATGACCAGGGCAGCCCCCCATGCGGCCTCGTCGGCGACATCGATGGCAATGGCGTGATCGGCATCGACGACCTGCTCATCCTGTTGTCCTCGTGGGGCACATGCCCGCCCGCAGGATCGTGTGATTCCGATCTGGATGGAAACGGCATGACTGATGCCGATGACCTGCTCCTGCTGCTGGAGGTCTGGTAGGCGATTGCGTCCGCCCGACCTGCGCAGCGGCGATACCACCCACTGGGGTCTCGTACGATGCCGCCATGCGCAGCGACACCATTCGTCCGTATGACAGTGACCGGGACCACGCCGCGTGCCTCCGCATCCTGGAGGAAATCGGCTGGGGACTGGGTGATGCCAAGGACAACGGCCCGCTCTTCGAGCGTTACACCAGCGATTGCGATGTGCTCGTCGCCGAACTGGAAGGCGAGGCCGAGTCGTGGGCCATCTGCCGAAAGGCCTGGATGCGATACCTCGATGTCGATCTGCCCGTCGGATTCATCACGGGCGTTGGCACAAGCCGGATCGCCCGCGGGCGAGGGCTGGCGCTCGCTGCGACCGCGCACTCGATTGCGCAGTCCGCGTCGTCAGGCGCCACCGTCGCGCGTTTGGGCATTTTCGATCAGGGCTTCTATGACAAACTGGGATTCGGCACACTTGCGTACGTCCGGCTCAGCACCATCGACCCACGGAATCTCAGCGTCCCCAAGCTGAATCGCTCGCCGATCCGGCTCTCGGCTCAGGACGCGAGCGAACTCCACGACTGCAGAATGCGGCGAATGCGGTGGCACGGTGCGTGCAGCCTGGTCGGTGCTGGCGCGACCGAGTGCGAGATGCTGTGGGAGAAGACGCAATTCGGCCTCGGGTTTCGAGGCGACGACGGGAACCTCACACATTGCATGGTGCTCAAGCCAAAGGGTGAGAACGGTCCGTACTCGCTCGAGTGGCTCGCGTACGAGTCGCCGGAGCAGTTCATCGAGCTTCTGAGCGTGCTCAAGTCACTTGGCGATCAGGTCCACGGCGTCACCATGCGGGAACCCGCACACGTGCAGTTGCAGGACATGCTCGAGGCACCCTTCCGAACCTACCTGACACGAAAGGGGAGCACATTCGCAGTCAACCCACGAAGCAACGCCTATGAGCAGGCCCGCATACTCGACCTCGAGAAATGCGTTGAGGCCGTCCGCCTGCCCGGAGAGACTGTTCGCTTCAATCTGGTGCTCGAAGATCGGGTGGCCCACTGGCTACCCGAGGACGCGGACTGGCGCGGGCTGGGCGGTTCCTAGACGATCACCCTGGGACCAACCTCCCACGCAGCGCCAGGCGAAGACGCGTCTCTTCCGACACTCAACGCGTCGGTTGGTGCCTTCACGCGACTCTGGATGGGCGCTCGCCCGGCAGCGTCGCTGGCCATTTCGGATCAGTTTGCGTGTGCCCCCGACCTCTGCCACGCGCTTGACCGCGTGATGCGGCTCCCCGCACCGGTCACTGACTGGGACGCATGAGCCCGTTCAGGCGCTGAAACTGCTTCCGCAGCCGCAACTGCTCGTCGCGTTCGGGTTGTTGAAGACGAACCCACGGCCCATGATCTCGTCCTTGAAGTCGATCTCGGTGCCGTTGAGGTACAGGAGGCTCTTCGGGTCGCAGATCACACGGAGCTTGAACGGCGCCTTGCCCTCGCCCTCGGCCTGCTCAAGTACGTAATCGAAGTCCCATGTTTCGTCCGAATCGCGGACCGTCTCGGTGAGGTCCAGAAGATACGAGAAGCCGGAACATCCACCGCCCTTGACGCCCACCCGAAGGCGGATCGCCTCGGTATCGAGGTCCTGCTGACGGACAATGGTGGCGATTTCTCGAGCGGCGGTCTCGGTGATGGTCACGGACATGGGTGGGACTCCTGATCGGGACTCAAAGTGGTCTCGAAACGGCTATTATAGTGGATTCCGCGGGGACGAACAGTTCTACTTGAGATTGACTTGCAAGAATCAGGCCCCTGAGCCACCACACATGCCGCACGACCCCAACACAACGCTGGACCAGTGGGCCGACCAGTCGGACTACAAGTGGGGATTCGTCACCGATATCGACGCGGACACCCTCCCGCCCGGACTCGATGAGGACGTCATCCACATCATCTCCGCCCGCAAGGGTGAGCCCGAGTGGCTGCTGGAATGGCGGCTCGGGGCCTTCGCCAAGTGGAAAGAGATGGCAGAGCCGGCCTGGGCGCACTGGCCCGACCGCGACTGGCGACCGATTGACTATCAGGCCATCTCCTACTTCTCGGCGCCCAAGCGCGATGAAGACCGTCCCAAGAGCCTCGACGAGGTCGATCCAAAGCTTCTGGAGACGTACGAGAAACTCGGCATCCCGCTTGAGGAGCGGGCCGCGCTGGCTGGCGTCGCCGTCGACGCCGTATTCGACAGCGTTTCTGTCGCCACAACCTTCCGGGACACACTTGCCGAAGCGGGCGTCATCTTCTGTTCATTCTCCGAGGCAGTGCAGGAACATCCCGATCTCGTCAGGAAATACCTCGGCAAGGTCGTCTCCCGCACCGACAACTTCTTCGCGGCGCTCAACGCAGCAGTCTTCACGGACGGCTCCTTCGTCTACATCCCCAAGGGCGTCCGATGCCCGATGGAACTGAGCACCTACTTCCGTATCAATCAAATGAACACCGGCCAGTTCGAGCGGACGCTCATCGTGGCCGACGAAGGTGCCTACGTTTCGTATCTCGAGGGGTGCACGGCCCCCCAGCGGGACGAAAACCAACTGCACGCAGCTGTCGTCGAACTCGTGGCGCTGGACGATGCAGAGATCAAGTACTCGACCATTCAGAACTGGTACCCGGGCGACGAGAACGGCGTGGGCGGCATCTACAACTTCGTCACCAAGCGAGGCTTGTGTGCCGGTCATCGAAGTCACATTTCGTGGACCCAGGTCGAAACCGGCTCGGCGATGACATGGAAGTACCCCTCCTGCATTCTCAAGGGTGACGACAGCATCGGCGAGTTCTACTCAGTGGCACTCACCAACAACCATCAGCAGGCCGACACCGGAACCAAGATGATTCACGTCGGCAAGCGAACCCGGAGTAACGTGGTCTCGAAAGGCATCAGCGCTGGCAAGGGGCACAACACGTATCGTGGCTTCGTCAAGATTCTGCCCGGAAGCGATGACTCTCGAAACTACACGCAGTGCGACTCAATGCTCATGGGAGCCGAGTGTGGCGCGCACACCTTTCCGGTCATCGAAGTCGAAAACCGCACCGCTCAGGTCGAGCACGAGGCTTCAACCACCAAGATCGGGGAAGACCAGATCTTCTACTGCAATCAACGAGGCATCTCGTCCGAGGACGCGGTGTCGATGATCGTCAACGGATTCTGCCGCGAAGTCTTCGCGGAACTCCCGATGGAATTCGCCGTCGAGGCCAAGGCGCTGCTCGCCGTGAGCCTTGAGGACAGCGTCGGATAGAAAGAAACATCATGAGCCTGCTTGAAATCAAGAACCTGCACGCATCCGTAGAAGGGATCGAGATCCTCAAAGGTGTCAATCTCACCATTGAGCCGGGACAGGTTCACTCCATCATGGGCCCCAACGGTTCCGGAAAGAGCACGCTCTCGCGGGTCATCGCCGGCGAGGAGACGTACGAAGTCACCGAGGGAAGCGTGTCGCTCAACGGGAAGGATCTGCTCGATATGGATCCTGAAGCGCGTGCTCGCGAGGGCATCTTTCTTGCATTTCAATACCCCGTCGAGATTCCGGGAGTCAGCACCAAGTACTTCCTCCGTACGGCCGTCAACTCAATTCGTGCTCACCGCGGCCTCGATGAACTCGACGCCTACGGCTTTCTCAAACTCGTGAAGGAAAAGGCCGCGTGGGTCGAACTGGACCCCGCACTTCTCGATCGACCCGTCAACGACGGCTTCTCCGGAGGCGAGAAAAAACGCGCAGAAGTCTTTCAGATGGCCATGCTCGAACCGACCATGTGCATTCTCGACGAGAGCGACTCCGGGCTCGACATTGATGCCCTCCGCGTTGTCGCCAACGGCGTGAACCAGCAGCGGAGCCCCGAACGCGGATTCCTGGTGATTACTCACTACCAGCGGCTGCTCGAATACATCGTTCCCGACGTCGTTCACGTGCTTCTGGACGGCCAGATCGTCCGCAGCGGCGGAAAGGAACTGGCTCTGGAACTTGAGGCCAAGGGGTACAGTTGGATCGAACAGGAGGTCGCGGCAGGCGCCTGACCATGTGCATCAAGACCCTCGACAACTCGTGCCCGCTCTGCGACGCCATCGACACGCTGGCCGCCAGGTCCATGGGAGACCAACGCCGCGCCGCGTGCGAGCGGATGCACGAACTCGGCTGGCCCAGTCGCAGCGACGACGCCTTCCGATACTGCCCCCTCAAGGAGGCCGCCAATACGAATTGGTTCCCCGCCCCCGTTGCAGATGCTGATGCAAGCCTCCTCGAATCGCTCGATGTCGCCGGGACTGGATCACGCCTCGTCTTTGTCAACGGCAGGTTCGACAAAACCGCCAGTTCGCCGCTTCCGGAACACACGCGACTGCTCGCCCCGATGCTCGGCGACATGGAACTCGACCGCGCGGCCGACTTCACAGACGATCCGTTTGCCCAACTTGCCACTGCGCTCGTCGAGGACGGGGTGGTCATTGAGGTGCCTGACGGCCGGTCGGTCGCGGACCCCATACATATCGTGCACCTCACCAGCACCGACGCCGACCCGATTGCCAGCACGCTCCGCATCGCCATTCGGATCGGAAAGGACGCCCGCGCGTGCGTACTGGAGACCTGGGCGGGCGAGGGGCCGGCGCTTCTCACGCCCATGACCGAAGTGGAACTCGCCGAAGGCGCGCACTGTGACCATGCCCGGCTTGTTGAACACGGCGAGGGAGTCCTGCACATGGGCGCGATCGCTTCCAGGCAGGCCGCAGCGAGTACATTCGAGTCCGTGGTGCTGACCGTCGGTGGGCAAACCATCAGAACCTTGGCCCACGCCTCACTCGATGGCGAAGGTGCCCACGCAGCGCTCCGCGGTTTCGGCATCGGCGACGGCGACCGGCACATCAACAGCCGGCTCCGCGTCTCGCACATGGCCCCGAACTGCACGAGCCGCGAGATCTTCAAGCACCTGCTTCCAGATCAATCCTCGGCAGCGTTTACGGCGAGGATCTTTGTCAACCACGGCGCTCATGGCACCGATGCGGTCCAGACGAGCCGCAACCTCCTGCTCAGCCCGGACGCCAAGTCGTGGAGCCGACCGGAACTGGAGATCTACGCCGATGACGTCAAGTGCACGCACGGCACCACGACCGGTGAGATCGATCCGGCGGCACTCTTCTACCTGAGAGCTCGCGGTGTCCCCGAACCGACGGCAAGAGCACTGCTCGCCTGGGCGTTCGCGGCCGAGGTTGTCAACGAAGTGCCGATCGCCTCACTCCGGGCGCACCTCGCTCGCCGCATCCTCGCCCAGTTGCCGGGTGCCGAGTCGCTCGATGAAGGGGTCGTGTCGCTGTGAGCCATGCTCCGGCATCCTCCTGCCCCGAACTCCATGCGATTCGCGCAGGCATCCCTGCGCTGAGCCGCAGGGTCCACGACAAACCGCTCATCTACCTCGACAATGCGGCCACGACCCCGCGTCCGCAGGCGGTCATTGACGCCGTTCTCGCCTACGAATCAACGTTTCCCGCCAACGTCCACCGAGGAGTCCATACGCTCTCCGGCGAAGCCACACACGCCTACGAAGATGCTCGCCGCCGCATCGCGGCCTTCTTCGGTGGCGGTGAACTCGTCTTTACCCGCGGAACGACCGAAGCGATCAACCTGATCGCCTCATCATGGGGCGAAGCGGCCCTCGGCGAGGGCGACGAAATCCTGATCTCCGCCCTTGAACACCACGCCAACATCGTCCCCTGGCAACTCCTGTGCGAGCGGCGGGGGTGCCACCTGCGCATCGCCGACGTCGATGACACCGGCGCACTGCGTCTTGACGCCGCAACTGCGGCGATGACCGATCGCACGCGGCTGCTCGCAATGACAGGCGTCAGCAACGCGCTCGGCACGGTGACGCCAATCACCGAGATCTGCCGGACGGCGAGGGCCCGTGGCATCACGACGCTGGTCGATGGCGCACAGATGACGCCTCACATGCCTGTCGACGTCGCCGCAATCGGATGCGACTTCTTCGTCTTCAGTGGACACAAGATGTATGCCCCAACCGGCATCGGTGGACTGGTTTCGAGCAAGGCCATGCTGGATTCCATGCCTCCGTGGCAGGGCGGTGGCGACATGATTCGCACTGTGTCATTCGCCGAGAGTACGTGGAACGACGTCCCATGGAAGTTCGAGGCGGGAACCCCCAACATCGGAGGTGCCATCGGTCTGGGGGCCGCCGTCGACTGGCTCTCGACGATCGGCATGGACAACCTCGCCAATCGCGAGGCAGCCCTGCTGGGGGATATGGTGTCGCGACTGGAGTCAATCGACCGCGTGCAGATTGTCGGCACACCGACGCAGCGTGCAGGCGCCATCTCGTTTGTCATCGAGGGCATGCACCCCGCAGATGTCGGAGCAATGCTGGACCGCCACGGCGTGGCCATCCGCGCAGGACACCACTGCGCTCAACCCATTCTCGAGCGACTTGGTCACTCCGCAACCGCCCGCATTGCACCGGCCTTCTATAACACCAGCGAAGAACTCGAGGCGACCGAGGTCGCCATCCGGAGAGTCATCGATGTCTTCGGGTAGCCAGGGCGACCAGAACGAACTCCGAGAGGCCATCATCGATGCCATTCGCACGGTGCGGGATCCAGAGATTCCAGTCAACCTCTATGAACTCGGACTGATCTACGACATTCAGATCGACGAGCAGAACAGCGTTCAGATCACCATGACACTGACGACGCCGAACTGCCCAGTCGCCGAATTGCTCCCCCAGCAGGTTGAGCAGGCCGTCGCCAGCGTGAAAGGCGTCGCCGGAGCCACTGTTGAAGTCGTCTGGCAACCTGAATGGACACCCGACATGATGAGCGAGGCCGCCAGGCTCGATCTCGACTTCACCGGCAAGTTCGACCCCCGGAAGTTCGACCCCCGGAAGTTCGACCCCCGAAAGTCCGCCCCGAAGACCAACCTCACCATCTCTCGCAACCCCACCGACCACCACTGAGTGAGTTGGATCACCCGGTCCGGATTTCCAGGACGATATGCTCCACGCCCCATGACTGACTTCACGCGCGCCGCATCCTTGTCCGACCTTCCCGAGAGCCAACCCGTCCGCGTTGATGTCGGCAGCACGCCGATCGCGCTGGTGCGGCAGGGCGACACGGTGCACGCCGTCGCCGACACCTGCACGCACGCCGAGGCCTCGTTCTGTGACGGCGGACACGTCGAAGACGGATTCATCGTCTGCCCGCTGCACTTCGCGTCGTTCCGGCTCACCAACGGCGAAGCGGGCGACCCCCCCGCCGACGACGCGCTGGCTGTGTACGAGGTGCGGGTCGATGGCGACGACGTGCTTGTCCGCGTGTGATGCACCTGGCTGTGATGCACCTGCCCCTGCTGCTTCAGGAGCAGCCAGTTACGGACACATCCCCCATCCGTCAAGGACACACATCAGATCCGTGTGATTGATGCGACGATCGGCATTCGTATCGCCGCCGCAGGGCTGCGGACACACGCCGCTGTCACATGCTGCGTCGGCGTGCCAGAGACCGCCCGCATCACTGCAGGCCAGTGGTGTCGTCTGCACGCAGTAGTTGCCTAGGCAGCACGCGCCGCCGGGTGATGCGCAGTCGCTTCGAATATCGACCGGCGGCGCGTCGCTCCACTGCACACCGTCGTCATGGAACCCGCAGCGAATGAAACGCGGCGCCACACCTTCACAGACGATGCCGTCGGTGTGCGGAGAGATGTTGTCGTGTACCCAGCAGTCCTCCATGACCGGGGCCCCGTCATGAATCCACGCGCCCGGCCCGCGATCGGCGGTGTTGCCAACGATCACGCACAGATGAATCCGAGGGCTGGCACCATCGACGTAGAGTCCACCGCCGCGGCTCAACCCGTCTTCGCCAACAACGCCCGTTCCGCCAGCAATAGTGAGCCCTTCAATGACCGTCTCCGGCCCCTCACCGCTCGCGCACTGAATGACGCCAGCACCTCCCATGATGGATGTGAACTCGGCCCCCCACTCGCCGCGAAGGGTGATTGCCTTGCCCCGCATGTTGACGGGACCTGCATGCACCCCTTGGGCGAGCAGCACCGTGCCGCCCGGGGCTACGGCATCGACCGCCGCCTGCACGGAGGTGTAGTCCTGCGGCACTCGCACCAGCGTGTCGGCCTCGGGACGCATCGACAGCACGGCCGCCACAAGGGCAGCGTTCAATATAGCGCACATCGTCAGATCCTCCTGCCGCACCAGTTGCGGCGCGTGGAACGCTACCGCAGTTTCAGCGCTGTTCCGTCAACCATGGCCAAAACGCAGCGGCCTGCCGAAAAGACCACACATCCCGATGGTCCTCATGGCCGTCCCGGGTTTGCTGATCTGCAGGTGCCGTGATCACACGCAGATACATCACCCGTCGGGTCGATGCGCAGGCCTGCGGCGGATCTTCCCCCGGCGATCGACGGTCCAGATCGCATTCCCCGCCCGCTGCACCATCACGCTGCCGCCCGGGCCATCGCGGATTGTCGGCGGAGGCAGCGACTCATCCGGCGTCCACAATCCCGCGAGATCCGCCATCGTCTCGGGCGGCCCACCCGAGAGCGACCTGTACCGCTCTCGCGCATTGATCAGATGCCGCAGCTGCATGCGAACGGCGGCATCGGCTGGAACCACGTAGGTTCCCGCCCCACCGGCGTCTGCGCTGAATTGCACGTTGCCCCAATACTCAGGGCGATGCATGTCGATGGCGTATTGCGGCGACCACACCCAGTTGTCCTCCCGAGCGCCCTCCGGCTTGACGTACCTGACACCCCCAACTCGCACAGGCCACTGCACCCGCGAGAAGTTGACCCACCACGTCTCGCCCGGACGCGGTGGACACGCCCGCCCCGCCGAATCGGCCATGGACGCCCACGGAATGGCGATTTCCACGGTCCATCCCTGATCGCGATCCGACGCGTCGTTGACTGTCCCCTGGAGCGCCACCGCTGATCGAACGCCGTCAAAGTCCCAACTCAGATCGAACACGCCGCCATTTCGATAGGGGCGGTCCATGCGAAGATCCATCTCTGTTCCCAGCGTGTTGATCTCGTACTCGACGTACCCGAACCGATCGCCATCAGGATCGATGAAGATCTCAAAATCGTTGTCGTGGTAGATGATCGAGTCCCGCTCGGTCAGCGTGCTCCACAAATGAGGTTCGTCGAGTTCTGCGGCCACATAGAAGTACTCCGCATCCCAGCACATCTTGGCCCTGGTGCGGAGTCTCGGCGGTGGCTTCGACCCACCCTCGATGTCGACAAAATCGGCAGTCCATGCAGCGCGGCGCCATGCCACATCCTCAAGGGAACCATCGATGCAGGGCGGATCCTCGGCGACTCCCGCGACGTACACCCGAGGGTGCCCCTTCGGCAGGATTCCATCAATCTGAGGGCCGGTCGCCGCACAACCCATGCCCGCACCGGCCACCCCGATCCAGCACCATCGCCGACACTTTGCTGATCCCGCCATCGGGCAGGATGGTAGCCGGATGGTCCGCCGCGGTTGCGGTGCGCTGACACCTATCATGGGACTTCTGATGGACCGCCCCCTCCCCCAACTCGACGCCGCCACCTCGCCTCCGACAGCCCCCGATGCTCAGCATGCTCGGGGAGATCTTCGAGACTCGCAGGACCGCGTTATTCACGACCTGCGACTGAGCATCACCGATCGATGCAATTTTCGCTGCATCTACTGCATGGAACCGGGCGATCGATTCCTGCCGAAGCGAGCACTGCTCTCGGCAAGCGAATACATGACGATCGTCGACGCGGCGATTGCGTTGGGGGTTCGCAAAGTGAGGCTCACTGGCGGCGAGCCCACGCTGTACCCGGTCCTCGACTCCATCATCAGTGAACTCGGCCGTCGCAATCTCGACGACATCGCCATGACAACCAATGGCTCTCTCCTCGAGCCCGCCCGCGCCGCAAGATGGAAGGCCGCGGGCCTGACCCGATTGACATTCAGCCTCGACACACTCCGCGAAGATCGAATGTCAGCCATTACGCGATCCAAGACCACTGTGGCAGATGTACTTCACTCGATCAATGTCGCCGCAGAAGCGGGTCTTGCCAGATCCAAGGTCAACGTCGTCGCGCTTCGGGACGTCAACGAGGATGAGTTTGCCGACTTCGCCGATCTCGCCCGGGAGCGAGACCTGGACATCCGGTTCATCGAGTTCATGCCACTCGACTCCGGCCGCTCGTGGAAACCCGGGCGGGTCGTATCCGAGACCGAAGTCATCGAGGCAATCACTGCTCGACACGCCCTGCAACTCCGCGACCCCATGAATCCGCACAGCACATCGCGGCACTATGACTTCGCCGACGGTGCGCCGGGGCGGATCGGCGTCATTCCCTCGGTGACCCGGCCATTCTGCGGCGCGTGCAATCGCCTGCGGGTCACCGCCGAAGGCGCCGTCAGGCCCTGCCTCTTCAGCAATACCGAATGGGATATCCGGCCGCTGCTGCGAAACGGCGGAACGCATGAGGACATCATGCGATTCCTCGTCGATTCAGTCTGGACCAAACAGTCCGGCCACAGCATCGGCGCCGAGGACTTCCAGCAGCCCGACCGCGGCATGTCTGCGATCGGGGGGTAGTGCCCGCGGGCTCTCACCCGATTTCTCGGCCACGCCCCCTCTCGGGCTGCGAACCGGCCTACCATCCGCCGCCATGTCGGACGGTCCCCACATCACCAACCCGCTGCTTCTCGTTCGGTGCGCGCTCGGGGGCGTCCTCATGGGACTGGCCAACCTCGTTCCTGGAATCAGCGGCGGCACCATGCTGCTTGCGGCGGGCGTGTACCGGCGGTTTGTCAATGCCGTCGCACGAATCACGACCTTTCGGTGGTCCGCCGAGTCTGTTGTCACGTTAGCGGTCATTGTGGGTGGAGCAGGCGCCGCCGTCGTGCTTGGCGCTGGCGTCATCCGTGACCTCGTCCACGAACACCGCTGGGTCATGTACAGCCTCTTCCTCGGACTCACGCTCGGCGGCGTGCCACTGCTGTGGTCACTCATCAGACCCGCCACGCCCACGGCCATCGCCGGCTTCATCGGCGGGCTCGCCTTCATGGTGCTGCTCGTTGCAGTGCAGTCCGGTGGAGACGCGTCGCAGACATCCGGAGGCGGCTGGTGGCTCCACCTGATTGCTGGTCTGGCTGCAGGCTCGGCCATGGTGCTGCCCGGGCTCTCTGGAAGTTATGTACTGCTGATTCTCGGCGAGTACCTCATCGTCCTCGGGGCCGTCGAAGGCGCCAAAGCCGCTTTGCAGAATGGTGGCGACTGGGGCGAGCCCCTGAGCGTCATCATCCCCGTGGGAATCGGCGCGGTCGTTGGCGTGGTGGGCGTATCGAACGCCGTGCGTTGGTTTCTCGATCACGCCCGCCAGGCCACGCTCGGCGTCTTGATGGGCTTGCTGCTTGGCGCGGTGCTCGGATTGTGGCCCTTCAAAGCGCCGAGGCAACCCGA
>JASMKH010000023.1 GCA_030749435.1 Phycisphaerales bacterium | reverse complement strand
CGGCGCCGGTGCTTGGGGTGGGTCGCGGCCGCGGGCCGGCGGGGCCCCCACAACTCCCGGCAAGCGAGCGGCACCCCCTCAGTCGGCTGCGCCGACAGCTCCCCCGCAAGCGGGGGAGCGGTTTGCACAAACGCCCGCCGGCCCCATGACGCTCGCAGGCGGGGCCATCGCCCCGCCGATGCAGGACGACGCCGCCAGAGGGCGTGTCCACCCGACCGACGCCCGCCCCCCGACCGGAAGCAAGCGCAAGAAAAAGGCCCGGTAGCGGCAAAGCCGCATACCGAGCCCTTCCGGGGGCAAACTTGGTGCCGGGCGGAGGCCCGACGCGAGGAATCATACTGTCCAGATCAGCCACGTCAACGAACGTAGGTGAGAAATCGAAAACAATTTGGCGACCAATCCGGACCACCTTACGGAGCCGGGAGGACCGGCTGATTGTGGGTCGAGTTGGCACATTCGCGGAGCGGACCGCAGCGGTTTGCCGATGCATCGTCCGGAGCGGCGCCGCCCCCTATCATGCATGGTCGCTGCCAACGCTCTGAACCACCCGATCCGAATGCCCACCTCATGATGCCAATCCTCGTTCTGGTCACGGTCTCGATGGCGGTGGCCGCCTCCCCGCCACTCGGTGCCCCGGCACCGGTCCCCACCCCGGCCCCCACCCCGGCACCGGCCCCCCCCCACACCCCACCCCCGGGGGAGGCCTCGGCGGACTCGGCCCTCGAGCAGGCCGCCGCAGCGTTGGCGACCGAGATCGCCGCCCTGTCTCCTCCCAGTCCCGACGACCCCGCGTGGCGAACCAGAGCTCAAGGGGCCATCGACCGCGGCCGCGCCTTCACCGCCCGGTTCCCCACCGACCCGCGGGGGTTGGAGGTGCAGGCAACGCTGGCGATTGAACTGGAGGACGACGAGGCGGTCGACGCCTCCATGCGGGCGCTCCTGGCGCTGGCGCCCTCCAAGACCGCGGCGGGGCTGGCCTGGGCGAGGTACTGGCAGACCAGAGACACCACGCGAGCCCGGGCCGTGCTCGAGGAACTCGTTGCGGGTCGCCCAGACGCCCTGCAGTACATTCAACACCTCATGACCACCCTGCTCGCGGAGGGCCCGGGGGCAGTCCGGACTCGGTTCGACACACTGGCCCGCAGTGACGAGACGTTTTCGCAGGCTGTCCGTGAGTTGGACATCCTCGCGCGGGTCCACGGTCCGGCGGCGGCCGCGATCGGAGAATCGCTTCGCGCGAGTCGCCCGGACGATCTGGAACTCCTGATCGCCACTGCCAGGGGGTACCGTCACGCCAACCAGTTCGCCGCGGCCAGGCGCCTCATGAACAGCGTGCCCGAGGCGCTTTTGACGGACCCCGCGCATGTCTATCTCTGGTCCGACGTGCACTACGCGGACCACGAGTTTGACAGGGCCCGCGAGTTGCTGGACTCCATCGACATGGATGCCCTGGAGGCGTCCGGGCGACCCGGACTGCACCGCAGGCTGCGATTCATGATCCCGCTGAGGCAGACCGCTGCCGACGGTTGGCCGGCTGAATCGGAACGACGCGCGAGCGACGCCAGCCGCGGAGACAACCCCCTTGCCACACTCATTGTCGAGGGCCGGGAAGTGACGGTCGAGCTCTTCGAGGACGACGCGCCCAACACCGTCGCAGCATTCGTCGCCGCCGCGGATCGCGGGCACTTTGATGGACATCCGGCGGGCCTGGTCCATCGCGGGTTCCGAACCATCTTCGGTGATCGCCGCGAGGACGACGGTATGCCCCCCTGGACCATTCCTGACGAGCATGAACTCCCGCAGGCGCGGCCCATACTTGCCGGCAGCTTGGTCGCGTATCGAACCAGCAGACTCGACAGCGCCGATACGACGTTCTTCGTCATGCACTTCCCGGGGCCCCATCTCAACAACAAGCGGACGACGTTCGGCAGGGTCCTGACGGGACTTGACGTCATCCGCGAGATGGAACAGGGCGACGTGCTGGACTCTGTCGTCGTGACGCGGCGTCGCCCGCATCCCTACGACCCGATTGTTCTGGACACCGCCGGCAATCGTCTGCCGCTCTCCGAGTTGACGGATCGCCCCGCTGCAGCGCCGGACGGCGTCACCGAAGATCCGCCGCCCCCAGCAGACGGTACTCCTTCCTGAGCAGGACCTGCCCGGCGAACTGGTTGTCGTCGCAGCAGATCGCCATGCGTGGTCCTGCGACCGGCTGGTCGCCCATGATCGGGTACATGAACTCGATGTTCAATTCTGCCCCGAGCAGGTACAGGCACAACTTCGAGAGCTCATGATCTTCATCGAGTTCAGTCACGATGATGTCGATCTCGGAGAAGGCGAGATTCCGCTCGCGCAGGAGCAGTCGAGTGGCGTCCGCGTTGTCTGGGATCAGTCGAACGACGGCGAAGTCCGTCGCTTCCAGAACAGCCAGCGCGTGCAATTGCACCTCGGCTGCCTCGTCGAAGGCTCGCAGGACATCGAGCAGCCGGCCCACTCTGTTCTCCAGAAAGATGCTGAACTGTCGCACCACCGGAATGTTGAATCCCGCTGCGGTTCCGGGTGGATCCATTGCGCTCATGCGTCCGCTCCTGCCGCGTCACACCGGCCGGCACCAACCGGCCCGGCGTGGGCAAAGTCCACCATACCCGGGCTGTCAAGGACACCGGCCTCGTGGGCAGCCGCCAGGAAGGCCTGGACCGCGGCTTCGCCCTGCTCGCCGAACTCCAGCGTCCAGGCGTTGACGTACATCTCGACAAATGCGTCCGCATCGGCCCGCGCGATCCCCCGGCCGAACCGAAGCGCGTACGCCAGCGAGGTTTCCCGTTCGCGCATGGCATGCGAGAGCGATTCCGAGAGGACTCGCGTGAGCGCCGCGAGCGTCCCGGGGCCTCCTCGCGACTCGAGGTCCCGCTTCGCGGCATTGCCGCCGAGGGGCAGCAGCAGGCCACGTGTCCGCTTCCACCACGCCCCGAGATCCACCAGAATCTCAAGCCCGAGCCGCTCGCAGGTGAGTTGGCCCTCATGAATCACGACCCCTGCCTCGAAGTGCTCGCCGAGCACAGCCGCTTCGATCTCGTCGAAGGGGATGGCCTCCCACCGCATGCCCTCGCCCAGAAGCATCCGGCTCGTCGCCAGCGCGGTTGTCCGGGCGCCGGGAACGGCAATGACGGGCTGCCGCCGAGCGATGTCCTCAAGGCTCAATCCCGGCTTCGCCACCAGTTTCGGTCCATACCCATCGCCGACCGATGCGCCGCAGGCGGTCAGGATGTACTGCGACTTGACCAAGGGGTAGTTCGCAATGCTGATCGCGGTCACGTCATAGGCCCCTTCCGCGGCCGCAGCATTGAGCGACTCGATGTCGTCGGTCACGATGTCAAAGTCAAATCGGCCCGTGTCGATCGCCGGAACACCTTCCAGCCCGATCAGGGGCCACCACATGAATGCGTCGTCCGGATCCGGGCTGTGCGCAAGTGTCAGACGCAGTCGATCAGGCACGGGTCGTCTCCACTCCGGTGTCGGGGCTCAGGGCTCGTCGCTGCAACTTGCCGGTCGGGTTGCGTGGCAGCGCGTCCAGAATCCGAATCTCCCGGGGCACCTTGAATCCAGGAAGCGGACCGCGGCAGTGTCTCCGCAGCGCCTCGGGCGTGGTGTCGGCGTCCTCGACCAGTTCCACAAACGCCAACGGAACTTCACCTCGAATGTCGTCCTGCACGCCGATCACCGCGGCGTCGAGCACCGCCTCGTGCCGGCGAAGCACATCTTCGATTTCGCGTGGGAAGACGTTCTCGCCGCCGATGATCAGCATCTCCTTGATACGGCCGGTGATCGAGAGAAAGCCGTCCTCGGAGAGCCGCCCCATGTCTCCCGTGCAAAAGAACCCCTCGTCATCGAAGGCGGCGTCGGTCGCCCCGGGGTCCTTGAAGTAGCCCTTCATGATGTTGGCGCCGCGGATGCGAACCTCGCCGTCGATCCCGGGCCCGAGACGAACGCCATCGTCGGGGTTGACGATGATCTCCTCGACGCCGCCGAGTGGTCGGCCCACGACGCCTCGCCGCTCTTCGTCAGGCCGCGTCCAGTTGGTCACCGGCGCCGTCTCGGTCAATCCGTAGCCCTCGCAGATTCGAATGCCGAATCGTTCGGCGAATCCGTCGTACACGGCATCTGGAAGCGGCTCTCCACCTGACACGAGGTATCGAAGCGACTTCAGGTCATCGACTGTGGCCGACTTCGACTGCAGGAGCGCATTGAACATCGAGGGAATCGCCATGAAAGCAGTCGGGCGGCGGCGGCGGAGCAGGTCGAGCACCCGCGACATCTGGAACCGGGCGGTATAGACAGCCCCGCAGCCGAGAACCATCGGCAGCACCGTCGTCACGGTGAATCCGAAACTGTGGAACTGCGGCAGCACGCCCAGGAAGCAGTCTCTGGCGGTGAAGTCCGCCCACTCGATGCACTGATCGACATTCGCTGCAATGTTGCCGACGGAGAGTTGCACGCCCTTGGGCATTCCCGAGGTGCCGGACGTATAGAGAATCACCGCGGTGTGATCATCGTCGCGGTGAATGGGCCGAAAGAGCGGCGGCACGCCCTTGAACTGCTGCGAGTCCAACTCGATGGTCCGGATGTGCTCGGGCATGGCACCGAATCGCTCAAGCATCGGACCGGCGGTCACGACGAGGTCGAGCTCGGCGTGGTCGATGATCCAGTCGAGTTCGCGGCGTGCCAGCAGGTAGTTGAGCGGCACAATCGTTCGGCCGAGCATCCATGTGGCGGCGAGGGCCACAGGAAACGCGCCGCCGGTGGGCAGCAGCACACCGATGTTGGGGCGATCTGACGAAGATCGGATGGCGGCTGCGAGGTGCCGCGAGGCGGCCCACAGCATGTACCCCTTCCACGATCGGAAGTCATCCTCCACCCGGACTCGCAGGGGGTGGCGGATCCAGTGTCTCAGAATGGGCTTGATCAACCGCATGAGGAGGCAGGCTAACAGGCCACTGGGAAGCGCTGCCGCGGCGGAGCGGCGGCCGGCGGCCCTCCCCGACCAACGATGATTCGGGCTCGGAGCCGGTTCCGACCGATTCAAACGAGAGAATCGACAGGAGATACGCTGCCACCATGCGCCGCCCCTACTGCTACCTCATGTCCCTCGTCTGCGCCACGGCCATGCTGACTGGCTGCCAACCCGAGCGGAGCGAATCGAATCTGCAGCGGGTTGAGCGGCTCTACGGTGAAGGGCTCAACGGTGCAGCCAGCGCGGCGGCCTCCGTGGTTGCTCGCGGCGGCTCCGCTGACGCTGCGGCGGCGGCCTGGTACGGCGGGCTGGCAGAGTTCAAACAGGGGCACGATGAGCAAGCTCGGACCTTCTTCAAGAAAGCCGCCCGATCCGCATCCCCCGAGATTGCCGGCGGCGCGGAGGCCATGCTCGCTCAGCTCGCGACCCGCCGGGGCGACTATGCCCAGTCGCTTCGCCGCGCTGAGCGGGCATGGTCGCTGCTCCGGGGATCCGACCGAAGGCAGGCTGCCATTCGCGGGCTGGCCGCGGCGGAAGTCGCAGGCGACACGCTGGCGGTGGGCCGTTGGCGAGGCAGACTCGAGGGCCAGTCGGCCTCGACCCCGCACGCCTACGTGCTTCAGGCCGCCGCCTATCGAAGCCGCTCGTCGGCGGACGCCCACGCGGCGCGGCTTGAAGCCTCGGCGGGCGGCGCGGGGCTTGGTCCCGTGACCGTGCGATCGCGTCAGGACCCGAACGGAGACTGGTGGCTGGTGCAGTGCGGCGGGTTCGCCTCGCGTGCCGAAGCCAGCGTCGCGCGGCGGCGACTTCCCCGCGAGGAACTCATCGTCGCGCGGGTGAGCCGGTAGCGGCGAGGGCCTCCACCAGCCGGTGCACATCTGCTGGCCGCGCCCACGGGCCCAGCGATAATCGGAGCCACCACTGGCCCGGCGTATCGTCGATGGCAACTTCAACGCGGTAGGTGGCGGCCAGGTGATCCCGAAGGGCGACGCAATCGGTGAACCCGCGCTGATGTGACTCCGGAAGACGCACCGACACCATGGCGCCGGTCAACCCACCCCCGGTGCCGTCCGCAACGCAGGTCCCAAGCGCCGAGGCCACTTCCCGTCCCGCCCATCGGGTCATGTCGCGCTGCCAGGCTCGCAGCCTCGACCAGCCCCACCGCTTCTCGATCGCCTCGATCGCGGTGGGTACGACGAGCCAGGGGGTGAAGTCGCGGGTGCCCTGCCAGCGAAACGCCTCGGCGTAGCCCTCGTTGGCGTCGTGACTCAGCGCCAGCGGCCTGGTCCTGTCGCGATGCTGCGGGGCGGTCCAGAGGAACCCCGCGCCGGCCGGAGCGCCGATCCACTTATGCAGATTCCCTGCGTACCAGTCGGCGTCGATTGCGGCGACATCAAGATCCAGCATGCCTGGCGCATGCGCGCCATCAACGAGCACCGGTACACCACGTTCACGACATGCCGAAACGATCTCGGCCGCTGGTTGAATGAGCGCCGTACAGGACGTCACATGATCTACGATGGCCAGGTCCACGCCGCCCTTCTCGAGGGCATCCTGCCACGCGGCCACAATCGCGTCGGCCGAGACGGCCGGAAGATCCACGCTCACCTTTCTGACTCTCCCCGCGCCGCTGCCGCGTGTCACCCAGGCGGATGCCGCCGCGACGGCCCCGTAGGCCTGATCGCCCAGCAGGATGTCGCCGCCGCGAAAAGCGTGGCGTGCCAGCACCGCGTCAATGGCCTCGGTCGCGTTGCTCACAAAGCCGAATCCGTCGGCATCGGCGCCCACAAAGGAAGCGGTGCGGTGCAGGCTCGAGTCGTACAAGGCCAGCGAGGCGCGCTCAATGAAGTCGACCGGCTGGGCCTCCCACCGCGCCAGCAGGTCTGCCCGGGCAGCCTGCACCTCGCGAAGCCGAAGTCCGAAACTGCCGGGATTCAGGAAGGCCCAATCCTCGGGCAGTGACCAGCACGACCGCTCGGATCCGGGAAGGGGGCTGGGCGGGCTGGGGGGGCTGCAGTTCATGGCGGGCGGACGGTAGCAGCCCCAAAGCCCGCGATGCAGACCCCCTCACGCACGATTCACCACCATCTTGACGTTTGGGTTCTGTTCCCCTAACGTATCCCTATCAAAGTGGCCGATGGAATGCTCAAGTCATCACAATCGACTGGACGAATAGCCTTGCTCATGCCGACCGAACTACTACATCTTGTGGCAACCCGCCTCACTGCCCCCACCTGCAGTGAGCGGCGTGGCAACTGGCTGTCGGGTTGGGTGAGCAGCGTCTTGTCCGGTTCACGGATCGGGAAGGAAGTGAGGATACCGATGAGCATGCCACTGGTTCTGACAGGCCCTGGAGGGGATTACCGCACAGCCGTGGTCGAAGAGAACGGCGCACTCGTGCGGCGGACCGTCCACCAGCCCCTGCACCGGCTCAGTCAGACCGTGGCGTGCCCATCGGCCCTCGCTCACGATCCCCGCGCCGCGGCGCGGCTCGCCCACGTGCTTGGCCTCGTGGCCGCGCACCGCCCCGGCCCCGAAGACTGGACCCAGGCCAGGCCCCCACGCGGTGCCCAGCGTGTCCTCACGCTGGCCCCAACGGAGAATGCTCACGATGAATCTCACGCCCAAGCAACTGCACATTGCCCAACTCATCCGCGACAGTCTCATCGCGCAGGGCTATTCGCCGACGATGCAGGAACTCGCCGACACGCTCGGCGTCAGCAAGGTCACCGTCTTCGAGCACGTCGGCGCGCTCATCAAGAAAGGCGTACTCGTTCGCGAGCCGAACAAGGCACGCTCTTTGTCGCTTGCTGAAGGCGCGAGCCTCCCCGACGAGACGAGTTCGCTGCAGTTCCCATTGGTCGGCCGCATCGCCGCGGGCTATCCGATCGAGCAGTTTGAGCAGAGTGACACGCTCGATCTCGAACACGTCTTCGGCCCCCGCATCGGCAGCACCGGCGCCACCTATGCGTTGCAGGTGACTGGCGACTCAATGCAGGACGAGGGCATCCTCGACGGCGACTACGTCATTGTCCGGCGGGCCGACACTGCACGGCCCGGCGAGCGTGTCGTCGCGCTCCTGCCTGACGGCGAAACGACGCTCAAGACCTTCTTCCGGGAGCCCGACGGGCGCGTGCGGCTGCAACCTGCCAACGAGGCGTTCGAGCCGATCATCGTTCAGAACTGCCGCATTCAGGGCATCGTCGTAGGCGTCATGCGGCGGTACGACGGATAGGTGCCCTGAAAATCAGGCCCGCAAGGCGGCCTCCTGATCGCCTGTTTCGACGTCACAACGATTGGCGCGGCATACGCGCCGCTACTCCCCCCCTCGCGGAATCGCCGCAGCGACGGCAACGCCGGTCGGCGTGAGCCGGACCAGATCACTGCTTCGGTCGACCAGCCCGAGCAGTTCCAGGTGGGTGATCGCCTGAAGCGCAGCTGCTGGCCCGCCGCCCGAGAACTCGATCAATGACGAAAGCGGCGCGCCGCCCCGGCGGAGCCCGTCGATCACGTTTCGCTGCGCGGCATCGAGTGCAGGAACGGATGTGTCCGCTCGCTCGTCTGAAGGTTCAGACTCGGGCGCCTCGCGGCCGAGCACATCGGCGAGCACATCTCCCGGGTCCAGCGCGCACGCGGCCCATCCATCGCGGACCGCTTCCATGCCTCCGCGGGCCTGCGGCCGTTCTGCCCCGGCGGCCACTACCCAGCACTCGCGGCCGTGCTGCTCAACGGCGAGGCGGGCCGTCAGCATCGCGCCGCTTCGAGTCGGTGCTTCGACGACCAGCACCCCACGGGAGAGTCCACTGATGATTCGGTTTCGCCGCGGGAACTGCGAGGGCCTGGGCGGCTGCGATGTGGGCAGTTCGCTGACGAGGAGTCCTCCGGCCCCCCGCACATCATCGAAGAGCGCCGCGTGTTCGGGGGGATATGGGCACCCAAGTCCGCTTCCAAGCACGACGACGGTGCGTCCACCCGTTCGCAGCACTGCGCGATGTGCTTCGGCATCGATCCCTCGCGCGCCGCCCGAGACCACGGTGAGCCCGGCGGCGGCGATCGCCCCGGCGAAGCGGGCGGCCTGCTGAAGACCGGTAGCGCCGCATCGACGCGTGCCGACCACCGCAACGCCGACATCGCGCAGCCGCTCAACATTGCCCGCAACCCGAAGCAGTGTTGGCGGGTCGGGGATCTCAAGGAGCCCGCGGGGATAGCGAGGGTCATCGAAAGGGATGAGGCATCCGCGAATGCGATGGAGCCGCTCGAGTTCGCCTTGCGGATCACTCCTTCGAATCGCCGCGGCGATTGCGCTGCCGCAGCGGCTGACGAGACCATCGTCAAGCGCGGTCAGGTCGCCTTGCGTGGCCGCTCGCACCACATCGCCTGCCGAGCCATAGGCCGCGAGCAAGCGGCGGATGGTGTGCGGCCCCAGGCCAACCGCCCCCGAGAGTTGAAGCCAGGCACCATCTTCGGCGGGGCTTCCGGGCCTCTCACGTGGTTCGCGGGCGTGCATCGCGGCACCGTACCGGTGGATCGAACGGGAACCCGGCGCACTGCCGTTTTTCGCGTGTGCGGTTGCCGGTTCGTCTCGCGGCGTTCAGGCGGGCGCCGCCTCGGGGTATCTGTTGTCCGCCGAGGGAAGTCCGATGAGACCGACAAAGATCATCACTGCGGCACCCGCGAGCACCCAGAGCCGCTTGGGCCCCGACACCAGTTTTTCGAGTGGCGTTGGCTGAGGTGGCGGCGGTGGCGGAACGAGTGGTTCGACCGTGCTATCGATCCAGCCGAGGATGCCGCCGGCGTGCAGTTCGCGGGCGACGGCGGTCTGGTCGGCAGGCAGCAGGTTGAGTTGCCAGGCAATGAGCCGCTGCTGCAGCGCCGCATCGGGCCGGCTCAGCGCGGTCCGCATGTGCCGCGTCGCTGCGAGGCGGCGCGTCTGGTATGCGGCGGCCGCCTCCAGGCGATCACGCTCAAACCGAACGGTCTCCACATCGCGCCAGGCCGGAACGAGCATGACGGCCCCGGCGAGCAGCAGCCCTGCCAGCAGGAAGAGCCACGCCGCCGAGACGCGAAGGACCGGCGGCACTCGGTCTCCGCGCGAGTCGCCAGGGGCGGCCGAGTCATCAGGGGCGTCCCGGTCACAAGGGGCGGCCGAGTTGTCAGAGGCGCCCGAGTTGTCAGGGGCGCCGGGGCGGCGTAATCCGCGAGCCGTACCGATGTTTCGCGACGCCACCATGTCCGGTTCTATCGGCGAGGTCCGCCGGGCCGGACCACAATCGCCCCGCTGCCAGGAGTTTCACCGCGCAGTCCCTGACGCCCTGACTCCCGATTCCGCCACACTTGACCCCCTTGTCGCGGCCCTGCTACAATCCCCGCTTCGACTGCGGGGTAGAGCAGTCTGGTAGCTCGTCAGGCTCATAACCTGAAGGTCGTAGGTTCGAATCCTGCCCCCGCTATTACCCGGTCGGTTGCAGAAGCAGCCGGCCCCACGGTTCACGAACGACGCCGCCGAGAGACCTCGGCGGCGTTGTCCTTTTTGGCCCGTGGTGGCGGGGTTTGGGAGCGTTCGGGGTTGTGGCCGGTGTCTCTCCCCGAACTCCCGGATAAACGAGCGGCGTGAGATCGCGGGTCAGGACGCCGATCGGGGGCCAGAGTCTCTGAGTCTCTGGTCGAGACGTGGGCCGGGGTAAACGGTGAGTTGTCTCTGGTTGAGGGAGTGCAACGAGGACGGTTTGTCCCGATCAGCGGACCGCAACTGCGAGGCCTGAGATCCGCAAAGCCGCCCTGACCTATATGAGCCGACCGCGACCATCGTCAAGTAAACTGCGTGGATGAGCGACGTATCGAGCTTGCCAACCCCTCTTCGAGAATTCGTGGACTCCGAGACCTGGACGTTCGCCAAGACGTATCCGAAGTGGCCGCACGAATACATCGTGAGGGATCGGGTCGACGCCCAGCTGTTCGACGAACTGGTGCGCTACATTCGCCAGGAGGGTCAGCTTCAGTCGTTCTATAGCAAGAAGTACCGCTACCTCGGGCACGCTGGTATGTGGTATTGGACGATGGTAGAGCAGACGCACGACGGCGCGTGGAGTTATCCGATTGAAGACGAGACGATTGTCAACCGTTGCCTGGAGCAGGAGTCGTACGAGAATCGACTGAAGGCAGGCACGCTACCTGAGGACTCGTCGTCGTGATGGATCGGACGGTCATCATGCATCCTCCAACGGACTGAGGAACAGCAGCGACTCGCGCTCCTCGTCATCCTTGAACTGAAAACACCAGCGGCGCTCCATGAATTTCAGCAGCCGGAGACCACGGTCACGAATCTCGTCCGGCCCCCAACCCGCTTGCGTTGAGACTTCAATCTCGGAGTGCGAACCGTCAGAGTACCCGTTGCGCACCTTTCTCCCGTCGGCAACTACCTTGGGGCTTTTCTTGAGCTCGAAGCTGTCATTCTGAAGCGATGAGTTGATAGACTGCGAGAGCAGCAAGAAGTTGCCCAAGCTTGCCGCGTACTGCGGCCTGAGCTCGTCATCAATACCTTTGAACGCAGACTCCCAGTCATCAGTCGCCGTCTGGGGATAGATGTGCTCGATCGAGATCCTGTCCTTCGCCGTTCTTAGCAGGTCCTCCCAATCCACCTTCTTCTGCCGGCTTGCCGACAACAGACTCAGTTCGTACTCGTAGAGAAAGTAACGAAGTCCGGTCCATGAGTAGTAGCCGCTGCCGGCCTTGAACTTCTTGAACAGGATGTTCGCGAAGTCTGCCGAACGAAGCGTTGCATCGTCGTTGAAAGCAAAGGCCATTCGGTACAGCAACTTCTCGGCGAGATTCTCCATGTCGAGCTCGCCAGAATCCACGGCCCGTGCCGCATTGTAAAACTCGCTGCTCCGGTAGTTCGCCCGTGCCGTAGTTAGGCGGAACACGATAAAGATGAACTGCTCGACCCTCTGGAATGCGCGGGCGCGGTCAGCTTCATCCGACACGCTCTTGAGGATCGCCATGACTAGCGGCCTGAAGTACACCATCCCGATTCGATTCAGCCGCTCGATCCACTTTCGTTCTTCGATCGACATCGTCTCGGCCAGGTGCGGATAGAACGAGTTAAACCAGTGCACCGACGATTCACGAAGACTGAGGACGAAGTCTCGGATCTCCGTTGGACGCAGTTGTGCGGATGGAGTTGGAGTGACATCGGATTCGACGTCACCGTCACCGTTCTCCTCGTCCTCGAAGTCGGCACTGGATGTCTGTTCATGCGCAGCCTCCAGCGCAACATCATGCACCACTTTTTTGTGCACTTTCTGCGGTGTGAACTGCTCTTCCAGCAAGAATCGAATGTAATCGCGCCCAGTCTGCCGCGAGTATTTGAAATACATCGTCCAGTGGGCCCGCAGGAAGTCATCATCGTTCAGCGGGCGCGTCTTGTTTCGGCCCAGCTGGTGATAGACCTCTTTCCAAGCGTCGTTGACAGTGTCTCTCAGACTCTTTCGTTCTGCAGCGTCGAGTTCTTGGTCGTCGTACAGCGTCGTCAAATAAATGAGCCGGTTCTTGAGCAGCTCAAGGTCAGAGAGCTTCTTGCCACGATTGTTCATCGTCTCGAACGCGACGAAGACATCGAACTCGTCCTTGATGATGTACTCGTTGAAGAGGAACCGCTTCGTCAGCTTCTTGTAGAGGTCCTGCAACCCAGCCATACCCGTGTGCTCATGGACCTCGCGAAGCTGCTCGGCAAAGTATCGCTTCGCATTGTTCAGGTTCAGAGTGTAGAACGTCTCTGCCACGGATCCACCACCCGGTTCATCAAGGATCCGATGCCGCAGGTACCTGTCACTCGGGTTGTCGATCGTGTAGCCGAATTTGTACGTGCGAAATCTGTCACCGGTGGGCTTGAGTTTGAAAAGGTACTTGCTGCGGACAGCCGCCACACTAAGGCTGTCCGAGATGTAAATGTCGTCGGCGGATTGCCCATCATGTTCCGGAAGACTCTCGACCAGGTTGAGGAACGCTTGCAAAAAGACGACGAACGTCGTCAATCGCTGTTGGCCATCGACAATGTGATGGAGCTTGTACGAATGATCATCGACCAGCCAGTACTCCTTGTCGCTCTCGTTGATGTCGTCGGCAGGAATCTGCTTCAGAGTGAGAACGCCCGTGTAGTGCGAACGTCCGGCCGACAGATTCACAAGATCCTCCCAGAATGCTTTGAGCTGCTCGATCTGCCACGCGTAGCCTCGCTGGTAGTCGGGGATGCGGAAGAGCTTCTCCTTGAAGAGGCTGTCTAGTGATCTTGGTTCATCCATTGTCGGGTACCCCGCAGGCAAAGATGGCGTAGATGAAGATGAACCCGACCTGTTGGCGTACGTTCGCCTTGATCCGCCACCGCGCGCCTGAGCACTCGTAGATCCTGAGCTGGGCGAACGTTGCGTCCGGAAGCACTTCAATTGAGTCTGAGTTGAGATGGTAGCGAAACATCGTGGACATGAATGATCCCTGACTCGGTCAGTCCACGCAAGCTGCCGAGACCATGTTCTGTGCAGCCGGCGCATTCGTGGCATAGATAACCCGAGACACGACCTCTTTCTCGGAGCCACCCATGCCGACCGGGCGCAACCCCGACAACATGACCACCGACGAACGACGCGATGAAGTCGCCAGCATTCTTGCCGGCGCCATGCTGCGCACAACCCGTTCACAACGCGGCACTCTGAGCAATCTCTCGAAGACACGGGAATCCCGCGACAGTGGCCTTGATCTCTGTGCCAACTCACCGCTCAGTGTGGCTCCGCGGCCCGCGGGTTAGCGGCCTTGTCTCACAGTCTCACGGAAAAGGAGCTACGCATGCCCGGCGACATCGCCAAAGAGATCGACGCGCTGAATCAGATGACCACCAGCGAACTGGCGGAGCGATACGAGGAGCTTCATGGTCAGCCGGTTCGCACGAGACATCGCGCCTACCTCATCAGGAAGATCGCTTGGAGGATCCAAGCCATTCGCGGACACCCACCAATCTCACGAGCCATTCGCGGACACCCACCAATCTCATGGAAGGAGAGACTCAGAACTCGCGCCTCTCTCGCTGCGGCGGCCCTCCATGAGACAGTCCGATGGTGCTGGGGCGCCATCGCTGCTGCACTCACAGCCTCCAGCCACCTTCGACGGCGCTGACGCCGCGAGGGGACCGCGCGAGGCCCAGAAGTGATTGGACTTGGATGTGCAACTCGGAAGTTGCGAGGGTGTTTAGCCCGCCCAGTTTCTGAGCGGGCTGAGTACCCAGGAACCGTTTCGCCGCTTCGCTTCCTTTCGGAGCGCACCAGTTGCACCAATCGCCGTACCTGAGAGCGACTCGAGCCCCCGAGTCAGAACATCCTTCCAACTCGAGCGAGTCAGGCCAAGCCGCTTCAGAATCGACGGAAGACTGCGTGGTGTCGCATGTTTGCCCGGCATGACGGCTCGCGCCCACTGATCGACATGCTCAAGGTAGCCGCGATCAGTGAAGCCCGGAATTGCTTGAAGTGGGATGCGTGTCCGTGGCTTTCGACCAGCCAACGCCTGCGCACGCTGTCCGATGGACCCGTGCTTGCTCTGTTCGATGCGTTCGACGATGCCAGCTCGGACCGCGTTCAGATCAATGTACGTCGCCACCGCAGCGATGGCAGCCTCATCGAGCACTGCCATACATCCGAAACGGCCTTCCCAGAAGTGCCCGGTGCATCCATCCTCGGCGTTGGCTCGACGCGCAATGGGCTCCTTGAGTTTGGCCATAAACCAACTGACGCTCGAGAGACGCTTGCGAAGCACCGCAACGCGACCTTCCGTTGCGAGAATCTCCTCAATCTCATCGTCCGTCGGGTCAGCGCCAATGGGAATGCCACGGCCGCGTCTGCGGTAGTTGCACGGGCAAATCTTGAGATACCGAACGGCCACTTCGCGATCGGTCCACCCCTTGACGATATCTGGACGAATAGCCAGCAGGATGTGGAGGTGATTGGAGAGGATCTCCCAGGCATAGACGTCGATGGCCATTACAGCGACCAGCAGTTCCAACCGACGTTGCAGCCAGCCACGACGATGACCGAAACCATCGCCGCAGAGGTGGGCTCTTCGGACGCAGCGGCTGATGGTGTGGTAGATGCCGGGCCGATCTGGATCAACAACTGCATTGCGCGGCGTGGGCATGGCGACCTCCTGCTGGCTGAGGAACACCCTATGTGGCGATGGGGTGAGGTCGGCGGATTACTGCGGAAAAGCAGCGCGGTGGGTGTCCGGCACTGGCCTGATTCGGTGGGTGTCCGTCATTGGCCTTGGCCGGTGTCCGGCATTGGCCGGCATTGGCCTGATTCGGTGGGTGTCCGGCATTGGCCCAGCATTGGGCACGGTGGGTGTCCGGCATTGGCCTGATTCGGTGGGTGTCCAGCATTGGGCAAGCATTGGGCAGCATTGCATCGCACCGCGGCCCAAGGCATCCGGCGGCTACTCGGAGTCGCGACGACGCTTGCGAACGAACATGCACACCGCCACCGCCAACCCGGGCGGCAACAACCGATGCATCACAAGGAGCATCCGGTACACCAACACGTTATTGAAGTGGTAGGCCGGCTCGGAAATGTCGTAGTACCAGCAGACCTCATCATCAGGGAAGTGTCGCTTCAGATCGCGAGGCGAGTTCAACTTGTACACCGTCGGGAACACGTCCTGGGCCTTGCGAAACGGTTGAATGTAATGCAGCAACCGATCGTGCAGAGCATTGGGAATGAGGCGGGAGCACATGACCAGATACCCAAATTTGTTCGGCGTTCGAACACACAGCCGTCCGCCCGGCTTGAGAATTCGGCGGAGCTCCGGCATGATCACTTCGGGATTCGCGATGTGTTCAAAGACCATGTCGCTCACGATGACGTCGAACTGCTCATCCTCGAAGGGCAGCGGCTCGTCGGGATCGAAGTGAATCTGATGATCGCTGCAGGGATGTGAGTTGACGACCGGATCAATGTCTGCAGCCCACACTTCAGCCCCGGTGTGGCGCAGATCCTGCAGATGCTTGGAGTAGGACGACTTTCGATTGTCATGAAAGCAGCCCCGCCCTGCGCCGAAGTCCAGCACCTTGGGGTCCGGCCCAGACTTGAGGATGGCGGCATGCACGAACCCGTAGAAACGAACTCCACCGTCCATCTTGGTGAATGAGTCAACTGCGTATTCCGAATGTACACGGGCTTCAACCCGAACACGATCGGCCATGGTGTGTCTGCCTTCTGTCTCAGCGGTCGGTCGCAGTGTAGCAATGCTGCACGTTGGTACCGCGCTGCCAATGCTCACTCATCGGCTGGCCAGCAACCCGAGGCGAGAAAATATGCATGGAACACAAACGGTTGCCAGAAGGCAGACGATCTCACGTGTTATCGGTGACTCCGCCATCCCCGCTCGGACGCGAGCGGCTCGGTGTCGCCACCAAGGAGGTTTCGCCTGGCCCCAATCAGAAGACCACCCTCCTCATGGCGGCGGCTTGCGCCACAGAGAGAGGATCACCAAAGCGGTGAACAAGAGACTTGTCTTCAGCCGCATCCCTTTGCGACTGATCCGCTGGCTCCGCCCGTGATGATGGCGGCGGCAAGGTGGTCCGGTGCGATGCCTTGAAGTCCTGGCGCCGCCAGATCGATGCGAGCGAAGTCGGCTACGTGGCCGGCAACGATCGTCCCGGCATTGAGACCGAGCGATGCGGCCCCGGCGGATGTTGCCATGCCGATAAGCGGCCCGTCAATCCGGCCGCCCGCATCGACGCAGGCGCCGCGGCGCCGGTCTCGGAGACGCTGGCCGTACTCGCACCATCGCATCTCTTCAATCATGGAGACTCTCGCGTTGGAATCAGTACCGAGACAGATCGACGCCCCGCTGTTTCGCATGCCCGTGACGTCTGCAATGCCGTCACCGAGATTCGCCTCGGTCAGTGGACACAGGCATACATGCGCGCCGGTTGCGGCATACGCGGCCATGTCCCGAGGATCGGTATGCGTACAGTGGACCGCCGTCATATCGGGGCCGGGTTCGAGATGGTCGAGCACCAGACGCATTGGCGTGCAACCGTGGGCAGTCCGGCACGCAGTAATCTCGGCGGGTTGTTCTTCTAGATGAAGATGCACTACCAAGCCGCGCCGCTTCGCTTCGATTCGAAGTTCAGCAGCGACATCGATCGGCACCGCGCGAAGCGAGTGAACGACCACTCCGATTGTCTGCTTCGGGCCCCGGCAGGCTAGGGCTGCGCGATCCACCGACTTCCACCACGTATCCAGATCAACGCCGTTGAATCTGCGCTGCGCTCCGGCGAGCGGCGAGCCGAAGCCGCCAGCTAGGTAGCAGGCGTGAAGCAGCACAATCCTGATGTCTGCCTCGTCGGCAGCCGCGAGCACTGCCTCATCAAGTGCAAAGTCCAGGCCTGCATCGCTGTGGTGGATGTAGTGAAACTCACCGACGCTCGTGATGCCAGCAGCCCGCATTTCCTGAAAGGCTCGAAGGCTGTGTTCGTGCGCGGACTCCGGAGTCAGTGTCTCCACCAATCCGTACATGGCCTCGCGCCAAGACCAGAAGTCATCTTGTGGATTGGTGAACACCTCGCCCTGACCACGGAGCCCTCGTTGAAATGCGTGGCTGTGGGCATTGACAAAGCCTGGCAGCAGCGCGGTGTTCGGTTCGGTGGGCTCGGCCTCCGACGAACGAACCGCGGTGATGGAGCCACTGGCTGTCTCAATCTCAAGCCCGGCACGAAAGTCGCCGTCGACCCACGCCAATGCTGGCCGTAGAACATCGATCACGCCCCACCTCCGCATCGACCCGCGATCAAACGCTTCAGATGGTCTCTCGCGGCGATCATGTCGGCCTCAGGCACGTATTCGTCCGGTCGATGCGCCACTGCGATGTCGCCCGGACCGAAGAGTACGCAGTCAAGTCCCAGCCTCCCGAGATGCCCACCGTCACTGCAATACGAAACGCCAATGTCCTGCTCCTGACCTACCAGCGCCCTGCATGCGACTTCAATCTCGCTCCCACGAGGCGTGCGCATCGGTGGATTGCTGTTGTAGACGTCCAGCGACCAGTCAAGCGGCCACGCTGCGAGGGCTGCATCGACCGCCGCGCGAATCTCGTCAAGCAGCACCGCGGCGTCCTGATCGGGAAGTACGCGAAGGCCGCAGTCCACCGCAGCCTCATCCGGAATGACATTCCACGCAGTTCCTGCCCGGAGCCTGACGGCCGAAAGTACCGGATGCGGGACACGCACAAACGCGGTGGACTCATCGCTTCGCATGTCCTCAAGACGCGCCCGTTCCTCGTCGATCGCAGCGAGAACCCGACGCGCACCGTCGATGGCATTGACCCCGCTCAGCGGCGTGCCGGTGTGACCGGTAGCGCCCCTCACCGTAATCGTGAACTTCAAATGACCCTTGTGAAGCCGCACGACTCGAAGCGAAGTCGGTTCGCCTACAACGCACGCCTTCGGAAGCGGCGGCAGCGATGCGGCATTCTCCGCAAGCACACCGGCCCCGATGGAGCCAAGTTCTTCATCGCTGGTCAGAATGAGCGCGAGTGGGCCCTCGAGCTGCCCCGCCTCTCGAAGCAGATTCGTCGCCATTGCAACAAAGCCGGTCATGTCACAACTGCCGCGTCCATACCAGCGACCGTCTCGCTGCGTTAGCGTGAAGGGGTCGCTTCTCCATCCCTCTCCCACCGGCACCGTGTCAACATGCCCTGAGAGACTCAACCCGCCGGGCTCGCCGGCCGGACCAGCAATTGCAATGAGGTTGTCTCGGCCCGTGCCTGCCCCCGGCAGCCGGCACACGTCGCAGCCTGCATCGTCCAGAAGGTTACCGATACGATCAAGCGCAGGATCGCTCGGCCCGCCCGACGTCTTATCAATCGCCATGAGTTCCGACAGGAGTGTTCGATCGGCGGGGGTTCCGGTACGCTGCTCAGGCATCAGGGCAGGATACCTCGCAGGACCCGCAGCCCCAGAAGGAAGGACACCTCCATGGCCAGCCGCCGCACACCAGTGACCCCCGAGGATCTCGAACAGATCATCGTTCCTTCGCAGCCGCAGATTTCGCCAGATGGCAAGACTGTGCTGTTCGCCCGCCAGCATGCTGGCCCCAAGAACACCAAAGTGAGCAACCTTTGGGCAGTGCCGGCAGAAGGCGGTACTCCCAGAATCATGACGAGCGGCGACAAAGGCGGCCATGGCCGCTGGTCGCCCGACGGAACCCAGATCGCGTTCATCTCCGGCCGCGATGGAGGCACCATGCAGATTCGCCTCCTTCCCAGCGGCGGCGGCGAATCCAGCGCACTGACCAAACTCCCCGGCGGCTCGATCGCAGGGTTCAGTTGGTCGCCGGATGGACGTTCGATTGCATTCCTTTGGAGAGAGGCAGACCCCGACTGGACCGAGCCAGCAAAGAAGGCACGGCAAGAGGCAGGAGCCAGCCCGCCGCCGCGCATTGTGACGACCCCGTGGTATCGCCTGGACGGCGACGGCTACTTCATGGACCGAAGGTACGTGCTCAAGGTTGTCGACGTCTCGACGGGCAAGGCTCGGACCATCTGGAACAAGGATGGGATGGGATTCGTTTCGTACGACTGGTCCCCCGACAGCAAGACGATGGCGATCACCACCGTGTGCGGTCGACGCGCCGAGTACAACTGGGAGAAGACGCAGATACGGCTCATCAATGTGAAGTCTGGGAAGAACGTGCACCTCGACTGGCTGCCCGTTGGGCCAAAGGACACGCTGGCGTGGTCTCCTGATGGGAAGTGGCTCGCCTACTCGGGCCGCG
>JASMKH010000022.1 GCA_030749435.1 Phycisphaerales bacterium | reverse complement strand
TCCAGACCGCCGATCACCCAGTACTCGGGCAGGCCCAGAAGCACGATGAAGAAACGCGACGCAACCGCCGGGAAGATGCCGTAGTTGATGAGACCAGAGAGAAACGCAACGAGCCCCGCGAACACGCGAAAACTGCGGCTGTATCGGATCTCGAAAAACTGCGCCATCGTCATCGCGCGCGTCTGTCGGTAGCGATACACCACCCAGCCTGAGAGGGCCAGGATGATCATCGCCGGCCCTTCCATCCAGCCCCAGAAGACCGACGTGAACCCGACGTCGTAGTACTGCTGCCAGAACCACACGAGCGAAATGACGCCCACCTGGGCCATGCCGTATGCGACCGTGATCAGGTAGCGGCCCGCGCAGCGATTGGCGGCCAGGAACCCCGAGACGCTCCGCGCATGCCGCCGCGTCCGCGCCGCCGCAACCAGCAGCAGGGTGGGCAGCGCCGCGATGATGATCCAGTCGATCCAGATCACGCGGGGTGCTCGATCCGAATCGTGGCGATCTCGAAGGGGCGAAGCCCGACCCGCACCGCGCGGCCGTCAGCAACCAGGGAATCTGAGGCCGCGGGGCGTTCCAGACAATCGCACATCTGGACAAGCCCGCACGCATCCGCCAGACGCAGCACCGCCGTACCGTGGCCGCCATGCTTCTCAACCAGCCGGACGATACGGGCCCGCCCGTCCTCCGATGGCTTGACGGCTGCGATTTCCACCGCGATCGGACCGATGGTCTCCATCGCAAAGGGCGCCGCCCGCCGACCGGTGGACTCGCGGAACGGCCGCGTGAGCGTTTCCGCTTCGGCGTCGACGCCCGCTGCCCGCCAATCGCCCGCATGCGGCATGAGCGCCCATCGCAGCGAGTGCGCTCCCCGGTCCGCATTCGGATCAGGAAACACACTCGCGCGGAGTAGCGTCAGACCCAGCAGCCCGTGCTCGACACTGCGGCCATAGATGGCCCGATCGAGAATCGCCAGACCCCGCCCAGGCTCGGAAAGGTCCATCCACCGATGCCCCGGAACCTCGAACTGCGCACGCTCCCACGACGTGTTGCGATGGGTCGGCCGCTCGAGACATCCGAACTGAATGCCGCACGTTGCGACGCGGCTCCGAATGCTCGTGGGGAAGTCCACGCGAAGCACGCGGCGGTCCTCATGCCACTCAATGTCGGCCTGCACATCCACGCGGCGCGAACCAGCATCGAGCGTGTAGCGAATGACCGCTGCACTTGCCTGGCCGATGGTTCGCTGCACTTCGATGACCGCCCGAAGCGGCCCGGCCTCGACTACCTCGACACTGCGCGGCCGATCCAATGGGACTTCCTGATCGCGGTAGTCGTGATCGAGATTCCAAGCGTCCCACTGCCGAGGCCGATCCTCATAGAGCCGAAACTCACCCACGCGCATCTTCCAGCCCGTGTCGTCTGTAGCGACATCAAGCGGTGTGTCACAACTACGAAGTCCCTTCAGGCAGCCGCATCCGCCGACGCGAAACGAAACGAGGCCGTTGTCGAGCGTCGTTCCATCACACACGACCGGTCTGACCGACGCTGGTGGTCCCGGCGTCGAAATGCTGCTCGCCAGGGCCGGGACCCCGTCTGCCCATCGCAGTTCGCCGTCGACTCGAACTACGCCGCTTCGCGAAGTCGAGGCCGGATTGAAGACGGCATCGCCGGTGCCCAGTTCCGCTTCGATGACCGCGCCGATGGAAGTGGACGCCTCCGCGCACGCTTCGCACGCGTCGGCGTAGACCTCTGCAATCGACGAGCCGGGAAGGATGTCGTGAAACTGATGAAGCAGCACGCTCGTCCAGCAGCCGTCAATCGTGGCGGCACGCTCTGGCGACTCCCCGGCGACCAACTCGGCAATCCGCAGCGACTCTTCCAGATCCAGATTGGTTCGTTTGAGCCAGGCTTGGGAGGTGTAAATGCCGCGGTGGCCCTCCATGTACAACTCGCCGTCCCAGACCGGAAGCGATGCCGCCTCATGCAGCGAGTCGCAGAACGCGTCGGCTCGGGTGAATCGCGTCGCGGGAAGACCGCCTGCCGATCGGGACGCATGCACGCGGTCGATCTGCGTCTCGGTGGGACCACCTCCGCCATCGCCATAGCCGAAGGGCTGCAGCCACTGGGGCGGCGTACCATGGTCCTTCTCGACGACGTTGCCCTCACCAGCCAGAAGGTCGCTCGGCGCAATCTCGGAGTTGTAATTGTGACCGGGCGTCATGTGCGAGACGATGTCGGTCCCGTCGATGCCCCTCCACCGGAACGTGACGTGCGGAAATGCGTTGACCTCATTCCATGCGATCTTGTTGGTGATGAAGGTATCCAGGCCCGACTGCCGAGCGATTTGCGGCAGCGAGGCCGGAAATCCGAAGGTATCGGGGAGATACAGGTGACGCTGCAAGGCGGCATCGCCGAACCGGGAGACCCACCAGCCGGTGCCCTTGAGAATCTGCCGAATGAGTGACTCGCCCGAGGGGATCAGGCAGTCTGGTTCGACCCACATCCCGCCACCGGCCTCCCACCGTCCCTCCCGAACGCGGGCATGGATCTGGGCGAACAGATCAGGCTCATCGGCCTCCATCCACGCGTATTGCTGCGCCTGCGAGCAGAGGAACACGAAGTCGTCGCTCCGCTCCATCAGTCGGAGCATCGTCGCAAAGGTCCGTGTGCACTTGCGACGAGTTTCGTTCAGCGTCCACAGCCATGCAGTATCGATGTGGGCGTGCCCGATCGCCCTGCACTCGGTGCCCGTTGGCGTGCCCGCCCCGATTGCGGCGTCCAGCACCTCCAAGGCGGCTGCGGCTGCGTCGCGAGGATTCGTCGGGGCCAGCATCGTCATGGCCCGATGAAGCGCCGCTGCAACTTCCTGGGCGCGGCAGCCTTCGACGGGCAGCGATGCGCACAACTGGCGAGCGAAGTCGAACCGGTGCGTGAGTTGCTGCATGATCGGGTCCAACCGCACCAACTCGGCGTATTCCAGACGCCCGGGATTCGTCTCGCGCCAGCGGGCCTGGATCTCCTCCTCGTCCCACCAGAACGTGCTGATGCCGAGTGGGAGATTGCAGGCTGCCTCGACGAGCAGATCTTCGACGCTCGCATCAGCAGGCAACACGGCGAGATCGTGATTGACATCGAGCCCGTGATACGGAAGGCCCTGCAGACGCAGCAAGGCTTCCGTGCCGCTGGAAAAACGCAGTGCCAATGCGCCCGCGCCGTCCGGAATCGCGCCTCGCATCCGAAACCAGGCCGTCGACCAGACCGGGCCCCACCGCCAGCCTGGAACCACCGGCTCATAGGACTCGCTGGCCGCCCGATCAGCCGCGCCGCGATCCTCGGTCTGCCACACTGAAACCGACAGTGGACTCCGCGCGGGGAACCTTGCAGGGCTCAACACCTCGGCCTGGAAGTTCTTGAATCGAACATCGTCGTATTCATGTCTGTGCACGCAGCCAAGGTAGCGTCTCCTACGATGCCGCTCATGACAGGGCCATGGGTTGCAGACGGGGCCGACACTCTGATTCGAATCAAGGCGGTGCCGGGCGCGAGCCGTGATGCCGTAGCCGGGCTGCTGGGTGATCGGTTGAAGGTCCGCGTAAGTGCTGCCCCGGAGGGTGGCAAGGCGAACAAGGCGATCTGCCAGCTGCTCTCGATCACCATGGGATGTCCGGTCGCGATCGAGTCTGGCCACAGGAGCCCGCTCAAGATGATACGAGCGATCGGCTTCAGTCCGACTCAGGTGGCTGAGGCGCTGGGCCTCTGAGGGGTTCCCATTGAGTCATCACGTCGGCCGCGAACAGCCGCCACAACCACGATGAAGGTGAAGGCAACGAGGCTGCCGACGGCGGCCAACCCCAACTGCGTACGAATGGTCGGCCACGCGGCCGCCGCAGTCGCCGGGACTGCAAGCGTGAGCAGGAAGAGCGTGCCACTGAAGGAGAGTCTGCCGACGAAACTCTGCAGTGAGAGGTAGGTCGCCCTGAGTCGTGTCGGCACCGATCCGGTCACCGCGGCGTTGAGCGGCGGCGTCATGAGCGCGCGTGGACACGATCGAAGCAGCAGGAAGACAACGATGAGTGGACTCAGCCAGAGCGACATCAGACCGATCGTCAAGACCTGCAGGCCCATGGCAGCGACGAGAACACCCCAGAGCCCGATCCGATTTCGAATCTGAATGCTGCGGGCTCCCACCAGCGAGGCCAGCCAGAACGTGACCGCCACGTGAAGCCCGGTCACCAGCGGCGTCGAGGCTGCCGCCCTTCCATCCTCTCCGATCGCCGCCTCAATGTACGGCTGGAAGTACTCGTAGGGTACGTGATTCAGCACAAGCATCATCGCTGCGAACACGAATAGCAGGAGCAATGCGGGTGAACGCCACTGGGCAACGCACGCACGCGCCTGCCGAAGCATGTTGGCACGGGAGCGTGCGTCATCGCCTGCATCTGGCTCGCGCATGCGCACAATCACGACGATCATCGCCACCGCCACCAGAAACGAGAACGCGTAAGGAAGACGCAGATCGATGACGGCGACGCCCCCGCCGATGAGTGCAGCAGCCGAGGCACCCAAAAACCGGCGTTTGGCGGCACGCGCCTCACGCTCGGCGAACTCGTTCACACGACCGCACGCCGCCAACGCGTCGTGGTGGAGCGCTGTATCGGTACCACTGCGAAACGCAACGCCGGCGGCGCGGAGCCCCTGACCGACGGCAAAAAGTACGAAGAGCGGTGAACTGATGGAGTCTCCGACCGCAATCCACGGGCCGAGAAACAGCATCGCGTGGCTGACCGCCATCAGGACCGCTCCCACCAACATCGTCGGTCGCCGCCCAAGCCGGTCGCTCAGCCATCCGCTCGGCACTTCGATCGTAACGACGCTGAGAAAGTAGATGGCCTCGAGCAAGAGCACCGCATCGAGCGGCAGGTAGGCTGCGAAATACAGGAAGAAGACCGGAACCCAGAACGAGGCCTCGGCCAGCGTGGCATACCACTGGTAGAGATCGGCGGTGCGGCGATCGACGGACTGGACCATGGCGGAGGGCACCATACTTGGCGGGCCGCCGAGCCGCCGTGCGTGATGACGTCCCGTCGATGCTCGCAATCTCAAACGCGAACGCGGCGACCAGCCACGCCAACTTCGCCATCGAACCGGAGACGCTCGAAGACTGGCTCAGCGACTGGGACCTGCACCACGACCGGTTTCCCGCCCATGTGGGGGACCGGGCGGGGCAGATTGTCGGGTTTGCGCGAGCCACACCGTGGAAGGGCCGGTGCGCCTATGAATTCGCAGCGTCGACTGGCATCTACGTCGATCCGGCCTGCCACGGAGAGGGACTGGGCAGCCGGATGTACGACGCCTTGCTTCAAGGGCTGCGGCAGGCCGGATTTCATACAGCCATTGCCGGAATCGCACTGCCGAATGCTGCGAGCGTGGCGCTGCATGAGCGATACGGCTTCGAGTACGTCGGCACATTCAGGGAGAGCGGCCGCAAGTTTGGTCGCTGGTGGGATGTGGCCTATTACCAGTGCATGCTGGCGTCGCAGCCATCTGCTCAGTCGTGAAAGAGTATTCGCCAGCCGCGGCGGCAGTCCTCGACGATGAGGTAGAGCGCGGGGACCAACAACAGGATGATGAAGGTGGCGAAGAGTACGCCGAAGCCGATTGAGATCGCCATTGGCACGAGGAAACGCGCCTGCATGCTCGTCTCGAAGATCATCGGGGCCAGCCCGAAGAACGTCGTCACGCTTGTGAGCAGAATCGGCCGGAACCGCCGGGCGCCTGCGCGGCAGACCGCCTCCAGTACTGGCTCATCGGGTTTGGCGTCGCGATGCATGTTGGCTGTAACGACCAACACGAGCGAGTCGTTCACGACCACGCCGCTCAACGCGATGATGCCGAACATGCTGATGATGCTCAGCCCGTATCCCAGCATCACGTGGCCAATGACGGCGCCGATGACCCCAAATGGGATGGCGGCCATGACCACAATCGGCTGCGAATACGATTTGAAGGGAATCGCCAACAGCGCGAAGATCCCCAACATCGCAAGCATGTACCCGGTTCCGAGCCTGGAGAACGTCTCGGCCTGGTCACGCTGCTCACCCTCGAGAGACCATGTCAGTCCCGGATATCTCGAGCAGATCTCCTCCGGAAGCCGCTGCGAAAGGTCGGCCGAGATCTGATTTGCGTTGCCCGATCCCTCGATGATGTCACTCCTCACACTGACGACCCGACGCCCCTCCCACCGCGAGATGGTGGTGTAGGCGGTGCCAGTCTTGATGTCGACTGCCTCGCCGAGCGGGATCTCACCGCCGGCAGGCGTGCGAAGCATGAGCTGTTCGATCGTGTTGAGCGTTCGCCGCTCAGATTCGGGAAGGCGAACCATGACCCGCACTTCGTTGCGACCTCGCTGCTGCCGGATCGCCTCGGCGCCGTAGAAAGCGTGCCTCACCTGCCTCGCCACAGCTGCCGCTGTCAGACCGTACGCCTTGGCTTCCGGTGTCAGCGTGAAGTCGAGCTGCGTCTTGCCTGTCACCACACCGCTGTCAATGTTGGCAGTTCCCGAATAGCTCGACAACAGCCGCGCCACTTCCTCCGCCGCCGCATCGAGTTGATCTCGGTCGCTGTGGGAGAGTTGCACTTCCATCGCTGAGTCTGCAGGACCGATTCGCGAATCAAAGACGATTGACTCCGCCCCAGTGACCGGTCCAAGCGCCGCACGCCATCGCGACCCGAACTCGGATCCGGTGATGGCGCTCCCTGGTGTGACTTCCACCATGGCAGAAACTACCGACGTGCCGCCGCCCGAACTCCGCGGTCCATGAGCCCCACCCATGGACATCGACTCGCCGATTGCGGAAATGTGTCCCTCGATTCGGGAGTCGTCGTCCAGCCCCGCAGCGACCTCATCCGCAGCGTCCGTGAGCGCATCGCGCACCCGCTCCGCTTCGGCGCGAGAGACGCCAACCGGAAGGCGGATCTCCGACGAGACGAACCCTGCATCTATATTCGGCAGGAACGTGAAGGGAATATGCCCTCCAGCGATGTACCCACCGGCCGTGGCAAGCATCGCCAGGCCGATCGCGACGGTCATGAATCGATGCCGCGCCGCTGCATGGACGCTCGGCAGGTAGATCGCCTTGATGTGCCACTGCAGCCCGCGGCCAAAGAGACGGGAGGGCGCCGAGACGATTCGCCAGAATACGGTGTCCGCGCCGACGTGAGAGAGATGCGACGGCAGCACAAAGAGCGACTCGATCAGCGACACGAAGAATACGGCGATCGTCACCGCCGGAATCTGCATGAAGAGTTTGCCTTCGCCACCAGGCACGAAGAACATCGGCAGAAACGCGACCATATTGGTTGTCACCGCAAAGAACACGGGACCTGAAATCTCTCGGGCGCCGAGAATCGCGGCATCGAGCGCATTCATGCCCTCCTGACGCTTCTCGTAGATGTTCTCGCCAACGACAACCGCGTCGTCAACAATGATCCCCAGCGTGACGAGGAAGGCGAACAGCGAGATCATATTGATCGAGGCGCCGCTCAGCGGAAGGAAGAGGAAGGCGCCAAGGATCGATATCGGAATGCCGAGCATGACCCAGAAGGCAAGCCGCGGCTCCAGAAACAGGCCGAGCAGGAGCAACACCAGCGACAGACCAACAAACGCATTTCGCAGGAGCAGATCGATCCGCTCCTGATAGATTTCGGAGTCGTCATTCCAGATGTCGATCGCCATGCCAGGCGGAATCTGCTGGCGGTACTCGCTCAGCCATGCGCGAGTCGCCTCCGACACCGAAATGGGCGTCTCGTCCCCGATGCGGTAGACGTCCACAAGCGCCGCAGGCTTGCCGTCCACCCATGCCGCCAGATCGATGTCTCGAAACCCCTCGCGAACCTCCGCGACGTCGCCGAGCGTGACCGTGGTGCCGTCGGACTTCGTAATGAGCGGAAGCGATGCGAACTCACTTGCGAAGTCTCGCCGTTCGGTGGTGCGAAGCAGCACCTCCCCGCCTTCGGTGCGGATGGACCCCGCGGGGAGTTCCGTCGCCCCCTGTCTGATCGCGGCGGCGACTCGCTCGAGGGTCAGACCGTAGGCACGCAACTGCTCGTCGGGGATCTCAACGGCAATCTCCATGGGCCGCACAAAGTTGAGTTGGACCTGCGTGATTCCGGGTTCCGCCAGCAGCGAGTCCCGCACGTGCTCGGCACGGTCTCGTATCACCCGTTCATCGAAGTCACCCGACACCGCCAGCGACACGACTCGATTCCGAGTTGTGACGATCTGGACCCTCGGCCGCTCGGCTTCCTCCGGAAACGAAACGATGGAGTCGATCGCCGTCTGCACATCCTGCTGCACGCGGCCGATGTCCGCGCCAAGAAGCAGCGCAATCTGCACGGAACCCGCACCCTCTCCTGCGGAACTTGAGACCCGCTTGACGCCGTCCATCCCCGTCACTGCGTCTTCGATCGCCAGCACGATCCCCTGCTCAACTTCTTCAGGACTGGCACCGGGATACGGCACGCTGACCAGAATCACGTCGATCGTGAACTCTGGAAAGACTTCCTGCTTGACCTTGCTTCCGACAACGAGCCCGCCGACGATCAGAAAGATCATCAGCAGATTGGCAGCGACCGGATTCCTGGCCATCCATGCGATGGCCCCGCTTCGCTCGCTTGGAAGGCGGCGATCGGTGTTCACTCCGCCACCTCGCAGGTCAGGAGCATGCCCGGAGTCGCTGCGGGTACGGGACCACCGATGATCGACTCGCCAGGCTGCATCGCCATGTGGACCAGAACAGAGTCGGCATCGCCGCCCACAACCTCAACGCTGCGGAACGCGAGTCTGTCATCGGCGCCCGCGATCCAGACCACATCACCCTCGCGAAGCGCCTTGCGGGGCAGGCGGCGCACGCCGAGAGCGGGCTGGCCCTTGATGATGACTTGTACGTATGAGTCGAGCAGCAGGGGAACAGCGCGATCGGCGGCCTGCGCGAGCGGATCGGGCACGGTCACGAGGACCCGCGCCAACCTGCCTGCCCCGTCCACGCTTCCGGTCAGGCCCGCGACGATCCCTTCATAGGCAACGGCGCCGCCGGCTCCCGTCGACATCGTGACGATCGCCCGAACAGGCTCGGACCCTCCCAGGTTCATCGACGACACATCGTCCAGTGGAACGCCAATCTCGACTCGGTACTCGTCCGTTCCGATCAGGGTTCCCAGCGACGATGCGCTCGAAACGACTTGCCCGGTCTCAGCCGACTCCGTCACCACCATTGCATTGAACGGCGCCTCGATGCGGGTTCGATCGAGCGAGAGTTTGGCCTGCTCAACGCGGCTCTTCGCGGAGGCCAATGCGGCACGCTTCTCCGCCAGGTGCGGTGCCCGAAGTGCCATGCGGCTCGCCTCGGTGCCCTCACCCAGTTCGCCACCCAGAAGCTCCCAATCTCGCTCCGCGACCCGGCCACGCCCCTCTTCTGTTTCGAGGTTGAACCGGGCAGTCTCGAGGCCCGCCTCGGCCTGCTCAAGAGCGTACTCGTAGTCGCGGGCATCGATCTTCGCAATGACCTCACCTTTGGCGAACACACCGCCTGGAATGAGCGTGTCGGACACTTCCACCAGCATCCCTCCAACCTGGGGGTGCACGGTGAGCTGTCTTGCAGGTTGGACGGTTCCCCATGCCTCGACGTCGATCGTCACGTCGATCTGCGGCACATCGATCACGTGGACCGGCGTTGGCGCTTCGATCGTCTCAACCACCGCCGGGACAGGCCTCGCGCTGAAGAGAAGCCAACCTACCCACAGACCCACGGCCAGAATGACCGGAGGGAGAATCAACCTGACGGTGAGCGCGATCGGCCGGATCGTACGAATGACTGGCGTCATGACTCAAACTCCACTTCCCCGGGTCGGGCCACATGAGACTCCAACTGTTGAATTGCCTCCGGTGCCGCAAGGTCGGTCATCCACGATCCGCCAAGCGCCCGGTACAGCGATGTGCGGTAGACCAGCAGTTGCCTGTGCGCACTGACCTGCTGCCGCTGAAGCGTCTGCTGGGTCTGCACGGCATTGATGACGTCGAGGTACTCCGCAACGCCGTCGGTGTAACTTGTCTGGGCCGCCTGCAACTGACGTTCGGCAAGCGAGATCTGGCCTGCAATCATCCTGAGTAACTCGAGCTGATTCCGCTCGCGATCGAGCGCATCCTCCACTTCCTGCAGCGCGGTGAGAAACGCCTGCGAAAAGGCGTCAAGCCGCTCCTGCACAATGGCGCGGCGGCGAACGACCTCTGCGCCCCGCCGGTCCGCATCGAACAGCGGCTGCAGCAACGAGCCACCGATGCTGGTCATGCCGCTGTTGAAGGGGTCGGCGAAACTGCTGGAGCGGAAGTCGTAACTCAGCGAGAGTGACAGCGTCGGAAGCATGTTGGCGATCGCCGCCGCAACTTCATGGTCCGCAGCGGCCAGACGGTCTCGCGCGGCCTGAAGGTCCGGACGAACCGACACGAGCGCAGCGGGCGACCCAAGGGCTGGAAGCGGCGGCAGATCTGGAAGCGACGCGTTGACAAACGTGAGATCAAGATCCTCTGGCGGCGTGCCCTGCAACACCATCATCGCATTCAGACTCGTTTCGAGTTGCGATCTTGCCTGCGGCAAGTGGCTGCGAACTCCCTCCAACTGCTGTCGCTGCTGGTAGACCTGAAGTGCGTCGGCCAGACCGTTGGCGTAGCGGTACTCGACCGCGTGCAGCAGCTTCTCGCTGAGCTGAATCTGCTGTTCAATCACCTTGATGAGTTCGGCCTGCTCACGAATCGTGAACCATGTGTCCGCCACGGTGCCGGTCAGCAGCAGCGCCGTGTGATCGACATCCTGTCTGGACGCGAGCGCCGCAAGCACGGCTGCCTCGGTCTGATTGGCGATCTTTCTCCACAGATCGATCTCCCAGGAGAGCCCGAACCCCACAGTCCAACTGCTGGAATAGGAGACACCGGAAGCGGAATCGGATCGGTTCCGAGACGCGCTGCTGGTGAGGTTGATCTCCGGGAGCAGCGAGGCGCCCGTGATCCGCGCGGTGGCGGCCGCCTGCGCGAGCCTGGCCCACGCTTGCTTCAGGTTCAGATTCGACGACAGCGCCGCCTCAACCTGCGCATTGAGGGTCGGATCATCAAAGGCCTGCCACCATCGGCTTGGCGCATCAATCTCACCACCCGCCGAAGTAAACTGCTGCGGCGCCGGGACTGCGGGCATGGTCCGTTCAGGAATCTGAACGGGGCTGCACCCACAGAGCGCAGCTGCGGACGTCAGAATGAGCGTGGGACGCATCATGCGCCGGCATCCATGGTCGAGGCGTTGATCGAAGCGATCGTGTCCCGCGCGATTCGCGAGGCGATCTCATCGGCGTCCTCTTCGCCAAAGTGCGGCGGGTCAAGTCGCTCAAGCATCGCGCGACCCGTGTGGAAGACCAGGCACTGTCCGACGATTCCGATGCACTTCAGTTTGAGTGCCCGCGGGTCGAGCGCGCCGCCACTGACTGCGTCGACGATTCGACCGAGCTCAAGGAAGACCGGCTGCACCGCACCCCTGGCAAGATCGTCCAGTGCTGCGGTCGGCTCCGACATCTCGCGTGAGATCAGTCGCCCGACCGCGGTACCGCTCGAGTGCAGCAGCCGACGCACATACCAGGTGATCCAGGCCGCGAGTTGTGCTTCCGGTTGATCTGGAGCGTCATCCAGTGACGGCATCGGCGCGGCGTCACCGGCGTTGCGGTAGGCGTGCTGGAGCACCTGAGCGTAGAGCGAGGCCTTGTCGTGAAAGTGGTAATTGACCGCCGCGACGTTGGCTTCGGCCCGCTCGCAGATGTCACGAATGGTGCCCGCGCGGAAGCCATGCTCGGCAAACACGCAGACGGCAGCGTTCAGAATGTCCTCTCTCGTACTCATGTGCTGGCGGGGCTGTCGGGCAATCCGGATCCAAACATCCGCTTCAAACAGCCGTTTGACCAGTGTACGCCACCCCCGGCCCATTCGCAACACCCGCACCGACTGGATGGCCCGACCTCCGCCCGAAAGACCGCGAAAGACCGCGAAAGACCGGACACCCACCAACACAGGGCCATCCGCCCAAGAGCCCCAGAAGACCGGACACCCACCAACACAGCCCCAGAAGAGTGGACACCCACCAACACAGGGCCATCCGCCCAAGAGCCCCAAGAGAGTGGACACCCACCAACACAGGGCCCTCCGCCCAAGAGCCCCAGAAGAGTGGACACCCACCAACACAGGGCCATCCGCCCCAGAAGAGCCCCAGAAGAGCCCCAGAAGAGTGGACACCCACCAACACAGGGCCATCCGCCTCAGAGGAGTCAGAGGAGTGGACACCCACCAGCACGCGGTTCTCGAACGGGAGCCCCAGAGCGGTGGTTGCCTCAGCAACACCCTCGCTCGCTGAGGCTGGGGCCTTCCCACGGATAGGAGTGGATGACGAGCCAGGAGCGATGTGACTCGAACCTCAAGCGAGCGTTGGGGCCCCACCGACCCCCTCGATCCCACCGACCCCCTCGACCCCCACTGACCCCCTCGCCCCCTACCGACCCGCCGGACGGCTCTTCCTCGTGCACGGACATCCTCGTGCACGGACACCCTCGTGCACGGACACCCTCGTGCACGGACACCCTCGTGCACGGACATCCTCGTGCACGGACACCCTCGTGCACGGACACCCTCGTGCACGGACATCCTCGTGCACGGACATCCTCGTGCACGGACATCCTCGTGCACGGACACGCTCCTGCACGGAGCACCGCTCCAACCCGGCCGACCTGGGCCGGCAGTAGTGACAGGCAGATCAATCACCCGCCAGGTCGGTGGGTGAACTCGCAGCCCGCCAGTGGTCCCCACCCAACCACGTCCGGCCCCAACCGCAGGCCGACCAGCATGGATTCGCCGCCGTCCGCAATCGACCACGACTTCGCGCGAGCCTGTTCGGCGGCAATGGACCGCTGCTTGGCCACTCGCTCGATGCGACGAGCCTCAGCAGCAGCGATCGTCTTCACATCGCAATTGGGCAGCGAGGACTCGCCAAACCCACCCCGCTCAAGATCCGCATCGCCATGCTCGGAGTCGACTGGACAGCAGCCCGGTGATCCCGATTCTGGATGTCAAGCTTGATCGGATCGCTTGAGCAGGGCATTCATGGCACTCCGCAAAGTCCAGCACGCGTCGATGACTGGACAGCGAAACAACTCAATTCCTCGGCTCACGCTAGACAACATTGAGTTCCTGTCGTAGAGTTGACGTGGAGCGCTCAGGCAGCCCGCCGTACCGGCGGCGCGGATTCATGGCGCACCCTGGAAAGGGTCATGGCACACAGGTTGGCCCGCAGACTCGAACCCCAGCACGAGAGGAGCATGGTGTTCAATGCACACTACGACTCAATTGATGGCAGGCCTGTCAACGCTCGCAGTCGCCTGCGCTGCAACGGCCCAACTCACTCCCGCCGACATCGAGCGACTGCGGGCGCAAGGCGAGCGAGAAGGATGGACCTTCACTGTGGGCCTCAGCGAGGCCACAGCGATCCCGATCGATTCCCTTGCGGGCGGCATCGCACCCACGATCACAGACCCATCCCGGTGCGCGCCGCCCCCACGTCTGGACCTGCCCAGCACGTTCGACTGGGCTGCGCAAGGGAAAGTGACACCCGTCGGGAATCAAGGGAATTGCGGCTGCTGCTGGGCATTCGGCCTCCACGGCCAGATGGAATCTGCAATCCTCATCCTCTCGGGAGATACGGTCGACCTTTCGGAGGAGTACCTCGTCAGTTGCCTGCGTGAGAGCGACAACTGCTCTGGCTGGAGCGCCTATCAGGCTGCAAGCAACTACCTCTCGTCCGGCGCGACGCCATCCTACTACTGCAGCGAGACGGGAACCGTATCCGAGGAACAGTTTCCATACACCTCGGGAGATGGCAGTTGGCCAGCCTGCAACTGCAACTACATCCACACCTACTTCCTTGAGAGCCGCGACACGCCCTGGAACTCAACGCCAACGGTAGACGACCTCAAGACGTTCATCCACGACCACCACCCCGTCACCGTCGGCATTCAGACGACCGACGTCTTCCACGCCTACACCGGCGGCACGTTCAATGCGTGCCCCTCCGAGGAGGGCATGAGCCACTACATCGTCATCGTGGGATGGGACGATTCGAGAGGATCCGCCGGGGCGTGGCACATCAAGAACTCATGGGGAACAGACTGGGGCGACTCCGGTTTCATGTGGATTGAATATGACTGCCTCAACGTCGGGACATGGGCGGTCACAGCCATCTTGGACACCAGTTTCACGGGTTCCATTCCCTGCCCCGGCGACATCACCGGCAACGGGCAGGTGGATATCGAAGATCTGCTCGGCATCCTGCAGGGATTCGGCCAGTGCCCGCCCTGCCATGAAGACTGCGACCCGAGTACCGAGGCCCTCTTCGATATTGATGACCTGCTCCTGACGCTGCAGGAGTGGGGTCCGTGCGAGGCCGCCAACTAGAGTTCCAGTGGCTGAATCGTCGCACCCGAATCGGTCACCCTGAGCACGGAGCAGTCGGGCACCTCCTGCCACGCGAACTCCTCGGTGTCGAGCGGTTCGGAGACGACGACCGTCGCGACGCTGCCCAACTGGGTCGTCGACCCGTCACAGTTACACAGGTTGAGGCCACACCCCCAATAGAGACTCGGAGGCACCGCATCGACGGCAAACCGAGCGCACCACAGTTCCTCCCCGCCGGTTGCCGCGATGGTCATCAGGAAGGGATCACGCACATTGGCCTCTTCACGGAGTTCCAAGATGGAGTTGATCATGCCGGTGATGCCTGAAACCGGGTCTTCTCGAAGCCCGTGCGTCAACGCCAGCGCAAAGAGCGACTCCGAGTCAGTCTGGCCTGCCCGGTCACCGAACCACGGGTCGGCAATCCGCGCGTCGATCGCTCGCTGCATGGTCTTGAAGCCGCCGACATCACCGTTGTGCTGAAAGAGCCAGTTGCCCATGAGAAACGGGTGCGTATTGGTCCTCGACACGATCCCCTGCGTCACCGCCCGCACATGCGCCAGAAACAGCCCGCTCCTGGTGTGCCGAGCGAGGCTCTTGACGTTCTCGTCATTCCATGCCGCGCGCGTTTCGCGGTACTGACCCGGGTCCGGGTCGTCTCCATACCAGCCGAGGCCGACGCCGTCACCATTGACCACCCACGTACTTTGAGTCGCGTGCTTGGATTGGTCAAGCAGCGAGTGCTCTGGATCATGCAGCAGCGTGCTCAGTCGAATCTCGGGCCCGTGATACGCAAGCCAGCGGCACATGACCGGGGAGGATAACGCTCCTGCGCGGACCGCTCAGCGGAGCCGATGGCCGGAAGCCCGGAGGCGATTGAGATCCTCTTTCGTCGGCATCGTGTAGTCGGTCGCTTCGGACTCGTCGTTCGGAAGCGTCGGGTAGTCGCCCGCCTCCACGAGCCTGACACAATCGATGATGGCTTCGGCAGCCATGTCCTTGGAGCGGGCCATGATGTCCTCGACGGTATCCCGAGGCCAGATTCGATATCGCCGCTGCACGATAATCGGCCCATCATCGAGCTTCTCATTGACCAGATGAACGCTCACGCCGCCCTCCCGCTCACCGTTGGCAAGTGTCCAGAAGCTCGGCATGAGCCCGCGGTACTTCGGCAACAGGGCACCGTGGCAGTTGACGATGCCCCTGGGCGTCTGATCTCTCAGTTTCTTGCCATAGAACTGCGTGCCGCTGATCGACACGATGAACTCGACGCCTGCTTCACGCAGGTGCTCCAGAAAGGCATCGCTGTTTACATTGACTGCCTCTGTCACCGGTATGCCGTACTTGTTCGCAACCGCCTTGACACTGTGGCATACACGGGTGGAGCCGAGCCAATCGTTCATCACTCTGGAAGCGATCTTCTTGCAGAGGAACTTCCTCAGCTTCCATTGGAAATACCCAAACCCATACAACTTGTAGAGGTCAAGCGCCGTACCAAGGAGCCCTCGCTTGCCCTGCGCGACCGATTGGATGTTGATCCCGGCAGTTGAATCAGCGAATTCCCGCAGGTATTTGTCCAGCACCTTCGGCAGCAGGAATGGCTCGTTCTGAATGAACACGTATTTCTTCACGGCGTTCCTTCGACCTCGTCGCAGAATCGCCCACACAGTATCGCCTTGGAGTAGCCGCTGCGGATCGTTGCCTGCGCCCGCACCCCCATCTCCCGAAGAACTTCCGGAGGCGTCGATCTGATCTCTTCCAGCACCCGCTTCGCTCCCTCGACATCTCCGTGCGGAATGTGCCACCCGATCCTGTTGTCACGAACAAGATCCGACGCGTGGCACGGATCCGGCGCCAGCAGCAGAATGGGCCTTCCAACCGCCATCGCGCCGTAGATCTTGCATGGATGCACGATTCCGACGACATCATCTCCGACGGAAACGAGATGCACATCGGCGGCACTCAGGGAGTATCGAAGGGTCTCAAGCGGCTGATACGGAAGTGATCGGACGTTGCTCGGCTGCTGCGATGCGATGGTGTCATCAACCAACTGTTTCCCGACGCCGCCACCGATAAAGAGGAACTCCATGTCGGTCTCGCCCTGCATCAGCAGGGCTGCGTCCAACACGGTCTTGATAGGCGTTGAGAATCCGTGATTGCCGCTGTACATCACGACGAAGGCATCATCGCCGACATGCTGCTTCCGCCACGGATTCTCACCGTGCTCGATCATCTCCATGTGATCGTCGTGGGGCCACGGCGGCATGACAACAGTCTTGGGCGTGACGTCGGCTTTGCGCTGCAACCTCGCCAGCATGAACCGATCAAGCGCCACCACTCGCTTGGCGCGCCCGAGAATACGACGATTCAGCCAGTTCATAATGCGCACCGGAAGCGATCCATCCCGAACCTTGCCCAGTTCAATGACCTGATCCGGATTGACATCCATGACCCAGTAGATGATGGGCTTGCGCCTGAGCCACGAAATGACCAGTGCCGCGATCGGGCACATCGGCGGCGACGTACTCACGATGATCCGATCGACGCCACCGACGAAGAGCCCTCGCAGAATCTGCTGCAGCATCAAGAGCAAGCCACCGACAATCCGCAACGGGATCGAGGCCTTCCCGAAACTGGACAGCGGCATGCGGCGGATTTCCACGCCATCCCTCATCTCGCGCAGCGGAAACTTCTGCGATGGATCGTCGTATCCACGAGCAGCCGCATACACGATGACCCGATGCCCCCGCTCGACGAGTTCCACGGCCGCGTCGTGCAGGTACTGCCCGACGGCAGCCGGGTCCGGCACGTAGACCTGAGTCAAGATGAGAATGGTGCCGCGGTGTGTTGGCGACGTTGACATGGGGTCGAGTCCGAGAGTCCAAGTACACTCGGCAGCGCAACGGAGCGTGACCGAGACTCCTCAAATCGGTTGTCCGAGCCCCGATTCTGAGCAGCAAGCCCCAGATCCGTGAGAATACCACGATCGCGCCGCGGCTCGAATACTCGGGATGGGTGGCGGGCATGGCTGCGGCTGAGCGACCCGCGGACGGGTGGACCCGCTCGCCCGGGACGCGGCGTAACCGCTGCCGCGCCACCAGACTACGGCCCCTCAATCCGCCTCTACAACCCGGGCCGGACCGGGAGGCGTGGCGCCAGTCCGCGAGGGTCCGCTGCGATCGAGCCCTGCCCGCACCGGCCGGGACGCATCCCGACCCGCTGCTGGCTGACCCAACCTCAGGACCCCCCCGGGGACGTGGAGACACGCGCCCTCGATCGCCGCACTCCGCGTCCTATACTGCCGCCCCAATGCCGGACACCCACCCGACCCCGCTGCCCCTGGTGGTGCTGATCGCCGCTGATGGCCCACTCTGGCCTGAGCACCCAACCGAGCTGGCTGGCAGGCACGTGCAGCACGTCGCGATCAAATCGCCCCTCACCCCCCTTGCAGGTCTGGCGACCACCATGGCGACCGGGGTCAGCCCCCTGACCCATGACGTCGTGACCAACTGGGTGCCGGATGAGACAGGCGAGACGCTGGTGTCGGTGTCAGCAGCCCACCGCCTATTCCCCGCATTCTGGAGCGATGACACACTGGGCCCCGCGACGGTCACAATCGACTGGCCTGCCACCCAAGGCGACTCGGATCTCCCCGAGTCACACTGCAGGTCCTCTACAGGCGACACCCCGAAGGCCCGCAGCCTCGCAGCCATCAACTTGCTGAACGAAGCGGCTTCGGCCCCGTCCACCCGCGCCATCGCGCTGGCACTCGGCGGACTGAGCCACCGGAAGGATCGCGAAGGGACTGCAATCGCCATCACATCGGAACTCGATCGAACGCTCGCGGCCCTGCCGTCCACCACGCTGGTGCTGATCGTGCACCAGACGCCCGAGGGAACACAGCACCAGTTGACCATCATCGGGGGCGATGCACCCACGGATCAGCACGCCCCGGCGACAACACTCTCCGGAGTCGGCGGCGCCATCCGAAGGCTGACCGGCGCGGCACTTTCGCATGGCGTCGTGTTCGGCCGGACGCCGGGCCTGACACTACCACCCATCGATCCGGCGCAGCGGACCATACCGGCCATCCGCCTGGCCTCCCCCGTGGACTGGGAGAAGTCGATCCAGATCGCGGGTGAGGCGAGCGACGCTGAACATATGACGATGATGACGCGGCGGCTTGCGTGCCTGTGCCGCTACGCATTCGCCCGCCGTGATTGGGAGCGCATGGGCAAACTGGCAGGCGATCTCGCCTCCATACGTGGCGAACCTTTTGAGCATTGGATGACCCTGCTGGCCGCAAGCCGTGTGAACGATCAGGAACGACTGGAAACAGCGGCCGCCACCTGCGTCGCCCGATTCCCTGAGTCGCCTCTGGCCACGCTGGCACAGGGCATGGTTCAGATCGCCACCGAGCCCGAGGCCGCATCATCCCTGCTCGCCACCCTGTCGGCGAGTGACCTTCCCATGGACACCATGCTGGGTGTCCACGGGCGGCTCTGCATTCGCGCGGGCCTGCATGAACTGGGCCGCGCTTCGCTGGAACAGGCCATGCAGCGCGGCGTCGCCACAGTAGTCGATCGAATCGCGTTGGCTGGGCATCTGCTGCAATTCGGCCAGCCCGATCGCGCCCGCGCGGCGCTCGGCAGCGTCGGCGGCCCTGGAGGCCCCAAGAACTGGGCGCTCCTCCGGCTGCGGGTACTCAAGGCCTGCGGAGCGTCGTCCGCAGCGGAGTCCCTGTCCCAGGCCCTCATCGAGCGGCATCCCGGAGACGCCGACGTCCGCGCCGCAATCACCGGCTAGTCGACGACCTCTGAGTCAGCCGGATACGCCACCCGAACGACTTGATCGGCGTTCGTTGATCCGAGTTCCACCGACGCCCCGTCCGGCCACACCACTCGAATGTGCTCGGCCTGCGTCGCGTCAGCGAGGCCAGCGTGCACCCGGTGGTCCCTCGCAGCGATATAACTCGAATCGGTCCGGACCGTGTCGATGATCGTGCCATTCGGCGTCTTCACTTCTACCCGCGCACCAATGGCAGGCGCCCCGGCACGATCTCGCACATCCAACAGCAACCAGTGGCCGCGATCGGGCAAGGTGTTCATGAGCAGGCGGGCCGGGGCATCGCGATTCATGACGAGGATGTCCATACCCCCGTCGTTGTTGAAGTCCGCAAAGACGGCGCCGCGACTTGTCCGCGGCGTCATGGCATCCAGCCCTCCCATCTCCGGAATGGCCTCAAAGCCAAGGCCCGTGCTCGAACCGCGAAGTAGCAGGTTGCTGTGGGCGTACTTGTCCTCATGCGGGTTGCCCGGGTCCGCCAGGACCGCCCCATTCGCCGAGAAGTAGTCAAGCATGCCATCGTTGTCGAAGTCAACGAGGCCCAGTCCGAACCGCGTGTAGTGGTAGGAGTACTTGGAGAGGCCCGCCAGGGTCGTCACATCCTGAAAGTGGGTGCCCTTGTTGAGGTACAAAGAGTCTGACTCGCCTCGAAGATTGCAGACGATCAGGTCCGGCCGACCGTCGCGATCAAGGTCCGCCACACTCACTCCCATGCCCGCCTTGGCCAGACCCGAGTTGTCGCGGTCACACGCCATGGCGAACCCGGCCTCTTTGAAGTTTCCGGTGCCGTCGTTCTTCCAGAGACGATCGGGAATCGTGTCGTTGGCGACGAACAGGTCCACATCGCCGTCGTCGTCAAAGTCAGCCGTCCCGATGCCCAGGCCATAGCCCGTGACAGACGAAATGCCAGATGACTCCGACACGTCCGTGAACTTCCCGCTCCCGTCATTGACGTACAGGATGTCCGACGTCTCCGGATACCTGCTGGGCTTGCAGTAGTCGCGCGTTTCCATGTCACCGACGTTGACGCCCAGACACGGCAGCACCGTCTCCGGCGACCAGTCCACGTAGCGGCAGACGAACAGATCGAGGTCGCCGTCGCCGTCGGCGTCGAAGAACGAACTGCTCGTCCCCCATCCTGGCGTAGAGAGCCCCGAGTCGGAAGACGCATCTGTGAACGTTCCGTCTCCGTCATTCTTCAGCAACACATCGTCACCGAGGTTGGCGATGAAAACGTCCTGGTCTCCATCGCCGTCGACATCGCCGACCGCAACCCCCGAGCCGTACCCCGTATCACCAGCGCCACTGGCAACAGTTACGTCCTCAAACGTGCCGTCACCCAGGTTTCGCAGGAGTCGGTTGCCACCATCCCCGCTTGCCTGCAGCAGATACAGATCCTGCCAGCCGTCGTCATCGAAGTCGACGGCGGCTGCGGCGCCAACGATGACCTCAGGCATCCATGGCTCGTCGTGAAGCCGGGTGTCACAGGTGAATGTCACGCTACACCGCGTGGATTGATCCTCAAACCACACGGGTGGCTTCTCACTGGCCGTTGTCGCTGGCACCGCTTCCGGGCTCGGCGCATCCTCGGCGTTGTCACTACATCCGCTCGCCATCGCGAGCGTCGCCGCCAGTATCAACAGGCCGCGTCTCATGGCTGCTGCACCAGACGGGTCAATCGATCGATGGCAGGATGATTCGGCGCTGCGTCCTGCAATTGAACCAAGGCCTCCGCGGCAGCGACCTTGTCGCCGATCTTGATGTTGGCGCGTACGCGCGTCACCAGTGCCTGCGGCGGCTCGGCCCCACCGAAGAGCGTCGCCGCCTCGTCAAGCGTCTGGCGGGCGGCTTGTGCATCACCCCCCGACACCTGCGCCGTGGCCATCGCGGTTCGCCACCCACGATTGGCTGGAACCTGTTCAACACAGACGGCCAGCTGCGCAACGGCGTCATCGAATCGCCGTCGCGCACCATATGCCTGCGCCAAGGTTGACCTCGCGACCGTCGACTCGCCGTCAAGTTCCACGGCCTTCTCCAACAGTTCGATGGCACGATCGACATCGGCTACCGGCGGCCTGCCGCCGCCTGCCGGGCGGGCCAACATGAGCCTCGCCAGTTCGTGGTGCGGCGGGGCCCAGTCGGGATACTCGTCCACCAGCATGGTCAGACTCGCGACTGCAAGTCCCCGCGCCCCCCCAGCGGCTTGCAGGCGCGCTTCCAGGAGCGCCAGTGTGCGAGGCTCGATATCGAAAGATTGCAGCCGCCGCAGGACGCGGTCGGCCTCCTGATGCTGTCCCGCCTGCGCAAGACGAAGCGCACGATCACGCTCAACGCCTATACCTGTCCGGCGACCCATCGCCCATGCTGCCCATGGGTCGGTGTACACCGGCGTTCGCTCGCTGGAGAGCAGCGCCGCCGCCTGCGCCTCCTCCGGCCTGCCTGCCCCACGAAGCAGCCGCGACTGCAACCAGCGAATGTCGCCATTGGCCGGGTCCGATTCCACCAGCGCCTGCACGACGGCGAGGCCCTCCGCTGCCTGCCCCATTTCAAGGTGGAGCCGGGCGCGAACTCGCTTTGTGTTCGCGTCGTCCGGCGCGACGGCCGAAGCACGATCGAGCAGGTCCGCTGCCTGCTCAAACTCGCTGGCCTCCATCGCCATCCAGGCCGCTCGCCAGAGTACATGGACCTCCGCAGCCGACATTGTCGCGCGGGTCAGCTCGACCGCTCGAAGCGCATCGGCGAGCGCCGCAGGACGATCGTAATTGGAGCGGTTGACCAGCGAACGCACATACACATTGCGGGGTTGATCCGGGTCGACGGTCAGCGCTTCCGAAAACGCCGCAAGCGCATGCTCGTTGAATCCGTTGCCGTAGAGCACGCGGCCGTACTCAGTCCATGCTTCGCCGCTGCCACCGGATGAGGCGACATGATCGGACGCCCGGCGCACGACATCTGCGACGACTGGATCGGCTTTGGAGAGATCCGGCGTCGCGACTTCAATGGGTGGTTGCTCGCACCCTGCCAGGACGCACGCAGCGAAAAGGTTCAGAACGAATCCGGCGCGGGGAGTCATGATGCGACCGGTACGTCGACCACCGTGGCCTCAGCAAGGATTCTGTCTGCAATCTTCTGCTCGAAGACCCGGTTTGCCACCATGTCGATCTGGTTGGCATCCACGATCTCCTTGCGGAGGTCCTCCGGTCGCCGCCCCTCCGCTGCCGCCATCTTCTGAATCTCGGCGGTCACATCCTGCTCGGCGATACCCAACTCGAAGACCGGCCGAATCAGGTTGATGATGGCATTCCGCTTCAGTTGGCGCCGTACGATCGCCTCCTGCTCCGGCCCCGCGTCCTTCATGATCTGGATCGTCTCTTCACGAGAGCGTCCTGACGCCTGAATCTTCTGAGCCATCTGCCCGGCCCGCTCACGCAGGCGCAACGCCAGCATCCGCTTTGAGATCGGTATGTCAACCTCCGCGGCCACCGCCGCGAAGACCTGCTCCACAAGATGCGCTCGCTGCGCATCCTTGAATCGAGACTCCATGGAGGTTCGAATGTTCATACGCAGAATCGCCTCGTTGGGCATGCCCACCGCCGCGACCACTTGCTCGATCGTCGAAGGTGTGATCCGCCAGGCCTGTTTGATCTCAGCGGTCACCTGGAGTGGGGCACCCCCGGGCCCCGCGCCGGGGCACACTGCCTCGATTGTCTCGCCCGCACGTGCCCCGATGAGCCGCTCGGCCAATCCGGGGAGCGGTCGCCCCTCCACAATGGCCGGCTGGCCGGATGGCGGGATCCGAATGGTCGTCTTGAAGGGCGGCTCGGCCTCGGTGGGTCCCTCGGGCGTCACGCGAACTTCGCAGGCAGCCTCATCCCCGACCGCCAGCGGGCTGGACGTCTCGGATCGCTCGCCTGCATTCAGACGCTGCTCATTGAGTTCGGCCTCCACCATGGCGTCGGAAATGTCCATGCAGGGCCGCTCAAAGTTGAGCGAGTCCCACGCGGGCCACGCGACTTCAGGGCGTTCATCGATTGCCACTCGGACGGTGAAGTCGCCATCGGTCGGATCACCGGGGTCGCCCTCTGGGGCAATCGGGGCCGGGCCCCAGAGCGACTCGATCTCCAACCGCCCGACCGCCTCTTCGATGCAGATAGTGGTCAGCAACTTGCGAAGCCGCGCCCCTTCGTGCGGTTCGCCAGCCGCGTTCAACCGCTCCGTGATCTTCCCTACGCAGTGTGCGGGCATGGTGATCGAGTAGAACCGATCGGGTGGATCTTCGCGGTCCAGTTCGACCTGAATCTCATCGGGATTGATGGCTGGGGACTCGGTCATGGGGACTCCTGCGTCAAGGACGCGGCTGCGACAGGGCGTGTCCCGTCGATATCGGTCAGTACTATAGAGCCCATGAAGCCGACCCACCAAACGAAACCTGTTGAGCAGACCATCCATGGACTTCTTCAGCGCAAGCTCCACCAGATGGCGCACGAGCGCCTTGGTGAAGCCCTTGAAGAGAACCCCAAGAGCCGTCCGCTCCGCCATATGTACGCGGAGACCTTGTCGGAACTGGGTGACTTCATTGCGGCCCGATCAATCCTCGAGCAGCTCCGGGCGGAAGACCCCGAGGACCTGAAGGCTGCCGCGGCACTGCCGGTGCTGCTGCAGAAGTGTGGCGATCATGAGGCTGCCCTTGAAGTTGCCCTCGATCTGGTGGATCGCGTGCCCCCGCATCGCAAGCCCCGTACGCAAGTCCTGGTTGCCGAAATGTACATGCGGTCGCTCGACTTCGAGGCTGCCAGAGCCCTGCTGAGCCGCATTGCCGAGGATGAGTTGGGCATTCGATTGGTCAAGCAGTACACCGAGGCCGAGATCCTCCTGCAGGAGAAGCGATTTGATGAAGGGGTTGCGCTGCTTCGCGGCTACATCGATCAGCGGGACGACTTCGCCAGCGAGCACATGCAGATTCCGGAGAAGACCACCGCCTGGTTCCTGCTCGCCAAGACGTACGACCGCGCCAAGGCCTACGACGAGGCTTGGGCGGCTGCCGAGGCCGCCCACGAACCCTACCGGGGATGGGACTGCAATCGAGCGGTCGAAGAACTCCAACACATCCGGTCGTTCTTCAGCAGGGATCTCGTCCAGGCGCTTACGCGATCAGACAAGACATTTGAATGGAAGCCGCTGTACATCGTCGGCATGCCTCGAAGCGGAACGACGCTGCTTGAGCAGATTCTGAGCATGCACGGATCGGTATCCAATGGCGGGGAGATGTCGGTCTCATTGCGGATGTTGCAGACGCTTCCGAAACTC
>JASMKH010000021.1:14166-27414 GCA_030749435.1 Phycisphaerales bacterium | reverse complement strand
TTGCGAGTGGCCTTCTTGCGAGTGGCCTTCTTGCGAGTGGCCTTCTTACGAGTGGCCTTCTTACGAGTGGCCTTCTTGCGAGTGGCCTTCTTGCGAGTGGCCTTCTTACGAGTGGCCTTCTTACGAGTGGCCTTCTTACGAGTGGCCTTCTTACGAGTGGCCTTCTTACGAGTGGCCTTCTTTCTAGTCGCGCGTTTCTTGGCCATGTAGATGACCTCCATGAAATCCGCTCGGGTCCGGCTATGAGTCGGAGCGCCGGATGCACGTACACCCGGGCGGACCCGTTACAACACGTTCTACCGGTATCGGACAACTATTTGTAGACTCTTTACACATTTTTTCTGGCGCGTCGACTGAGGTGCGCACTCACATCGATGCTCGACATGATCGTTCGCGTATGTTGGTGGCCAGATGGTGGCGCCCGGAGCCACGCGCAGGATGCCCGATGCCATGATTGCTGAACACACACTTGCCAACGGTCTTCAAGTCGCCATTGAGCAACTCGATGGCGTTGCATCGACGTCGATTCAACTGCTGCTCCCTGCAGGATCGGCCTACGACGACGATGACACGGATGGATGCGCCGCTGTATTGACCGAAATGCTGTTTCGCGGCACCCACGCACTGACATCGGTGGAACTCGCAGCGTCATGCGACCTTGCCGGAATGCAGCGAGGAACACATGCGGGGCGGCGGCACGTGCAAATGCACGTCACGACGACCGGCGATCAACTCACGCAAAGCCTGGAGTTGTTGTTCGCAGCAGCAACCGATCCGGCATTGGACCGTAGTGATCTGGAACACGCCCGCCAACTGTGCCTGCAATCGCTGCAGCACCTCTCCGACGACCCGCACGACGAATTGGGTCTGGCCATCGGCCTCAGACATCTCAATCGCCCCTTTCACCGCACCGGCCGCGGCAGCCAGCGGGGCCTCTCGGCCCTGTCACAGCGGGATGTGACGCACAGACACGCCTCCTGCTGCGTGCCCGGTGGTGCGATTCTCTGCATCGCGGGAGCCTGTGAGGCTGATGCCTGCCTGGATTCGATCGGGACGTTGACGGGATCGTGGACCGGCAGCCCCCCTGAGCTGCCGGAGCCCGTGCCGGGTCCCCGCGGTCAGCGACTCATCACGCAGGACACCTCCCAAGTGCACCTTGCGATGGCGTGGGACGCCCCCGACGCCGCCGCGGACACGAGGATGCTGGAGCACCTGGTATGTACCGCCCTGGGCGGAACAACCAGCGGCAGGCTCTTCACGGAAGTCCGCCAGCGGCGGTCGCTGTGCTACTCGGTCTCCAGCCAATACCTCCCGGGTCGAGACCAGGGATGGTGTGCACTGCATGCAGGGACGACACCAGATCACGCCCCTGAACTGGTCGCAACGTGCCTCAGTGAGATCCACCGCGTGGCATCGACGCTCACCGCCGAGGAGATCGAGCGGGCGCGGCGGTCAATCATCAGTTCAATGGCGCTTCGGGGCGAATCGACGGCAGCCCGCGCAGGCACGCTGGCGGCAGATCTGGCAGCCACCGGCGAGTGCAAGTCGCTCTTGCAGCGGCGGGCCGAGTACGAATCCGTCGCCGTCTCGGATGTCCAGGAGCACGCCCGCCGGTATGCCCGGCTCGAACCGACGATTGTCGCCATTGGACCCGAAGGGAGCCTTCCCTACGAGTCCATGCCGTCTCTCCGCGATCACACAGCCGGCTGAACGACGCTGAACTGATCCAGATTGAGGACGACCAGTTCGCCGTCATCGCGTCGGACTTCGAGCCGATCCAGCCAGAGCCGGTCGCCCCGAGAGTGGGCGAACCATGAGCCTGTTTCGGCCTGCCGGAACCGAGTCACCGTCCCTTCGACGGTCTCGGACCATGTCTGATCGCGCAGCGGCACCTGCTGCGTCACCCGAACGCGGCTTCCGACTTCAGGAGGATTCGCTCTCAATGGCATTGGTTCGAATGCTAGCAGGCCCCCCGAAGTGCCTGCGTTCCTACTCGCCTTGGGCTGACTCGGCTGGTGGCTTGGGCTCGGCGCCGGGGCCGAGGATGGGCAGATCGGCGGCATCTGTCAGGACCGAACCGTCGTGGCGGCGAAGCGAGGCCGTCAGCCGCGGCAATCGAGGCACCTCAGCGAGCGGCAGCGTCTCCCGCACCACATAGGTACGGGTCGCCCGATCGAAGGTCGCAGCGTTGACGGGGGCTTCATTCAGGTCTCTGGACCATGTCCGACGCACCATGATCGCCTCGCCGCTGCGATTGCCTTGGTGCAACTCAAGTTCAAGTACACCGGTTCCTCGCGTGGGGAAGTCGTCTGCATCCAGCAGCTCAATGGCGGCATCGAACACCACTGTGCCGTCGTCCTGAATGTAAATGTGGGAGAGGGGATGCACCTCAATCGTGAGCGGCGCGAATCTGGTGCTCGTGGAATCCGTCGGTGCGGTCACGGCGGGCGTTGTTTCGCAGCCGATCACACCGCCAACAGCAGTCGCCCCGACGAACGCGGCACGCGCCAGTCGCTGGCAGAAGTGGCGCATCACTCCGCGAGATCGCGGAGCAGCCCGTCAACCGCCGCGTCCAACCGTGCCGGAGTCAGGTAGCCTCCCCGCTCGATCGCAGCTCGGATTCCCGCAACCCGTTCCCAGCGGACGCCGGGATTCTCCATGCGAGCCAGCGCCTGCCGCCACCGGTGCATGTCTCGGTCGGTCCCCGGCCGGAGGGGATCCGGCACACGCGACGGACCGGGATCCGGGCCGGGTTCCGGGCCGGGTTCCGGGCCGGCAGACCAGTGAGTGGTTCCCACCAATGCGATGTCAGACATCAATCAGACTCCTCGGCGGGCCCCCCACGGAGGCCGCCGCAACGCTTCCAGAACACGTACACTGCTCGTGATTCTTCCCTGAATCGCGCGGCCAACCGAAAGCACCTCGCCTGACCGTAGGGAGTACATCGGCCCACCTGGCCGAGCCCCTTGAACTTTGAGTAATTTGGCCTAACCTGCGTGACTCCAAATGCTTGGGGGACCTGTCCAGCAATGCCTGACTCGCGAGACAACTTCGGTCTGGGGCCCCTCGGTTCATTGTGTGCCCTCGCCGCGCTCTGTGGATGCCAGTCGCCTCCGGAAGCCCGGCCAACCGCCCCGCAACCCCGAATCGCCGCTGAGGAAGCTGACGCCGAGCCGGATGACCCGTGGGCATCGATGGAGCACATGCTCGACCCCGCGCTGGCATCCAGCAGCGGCCAGCCCCCGAGCACGCCGGCCAGCGGCCCGCAGCCCGCCAGCCCCCGCTGGAACGAGCCCATTGAGGGCTCCTGGCATGGGCTCGCCCTTCAGACGTTTCCCGGAGACCTCGACGGGCAAGCCGCCGCGGACTGGAGTCGGCAGCTCGCCGCGGTCGTTCCCCCGCTGGCTCCGAAGCTTCGAACCCATGTGGGCGGCAAAGGTTCCATGGTGCTCTATGGACGCTATTCAGACTGGGACGATCCGCAGGCGGGGACCGACATGGAGTTCCTCCGGGGCATTCGGGTCAACAACAAGCGGATCTTCGGCCCCATCGTGAGGACAGAGGTCCACCCCAGGAGAAACCTCGACACGCTGCATCCGCACGAGTTGCTCACGGTGCGAACTCAATTCCCCGACGGCCGAACCAAGTACACCCTGGAAATCGAGATCTGGGGTGACTTCGACTCGGGCATGCTCTCGGAGGCCGACCGTCGCCGCCAGGTCGAATCCAAGGTGGCAGCCCTTCGAGCGCAGGGCATTCCCGCGTACTTCCACCATGACCCGATCTCCGACCTCAGCACGATCACGGTGGGCATCTTCGATGAGCAGGCACTCGACCCGGCATCGGGGCTCGTCAGCAGCGAGGTTGAGCAGTGGCAACGCCGCTTCCCCACCCGAATGACCAACGGCGAGGAACTGCGTCTTCCAGTTCAGGGGCAACCCTCCCTCGGGGTCGTCCCGCAGCGGACACGGCTCGTTCTGGTTCCTGACTTCCAGTAGCAGGTGTTCAGGTCGCCGAGGGGTGCCACAGCGTCTTGAATTCGACGAACTGCTCAAGGAACCACGGCGAGCAGGTCTCCTGGTCATCTCCCCAGGCTGCACCGGTCCACGGCACCGCGTGCACGCGGCGAATGCCGTCAGCGGCGGCATTTCGAAGTTTCATCCGCTCGGACTTGCCCAACCCGGCGGAGACAACCACGGCGACCTCCCGGTGCGTGCCTAGAGGTTCCACCAGGTCCTTCTGCGTGCCGGTCAGGATGTTGACCGCTCCGGCGGGGACATCCGACACGGCCAGCACCTCACCGAACAGTACGGCGGCAAGGGCAGCCTGCGGTGGCGCCACCGCGACGACGGCATTGCCCACCGACATGGCCGCCCCGACGAGCGTCACGAGGCTCAGCAGCGGGGGTTCGGGTGGCGAGAAGGCCACAATGACGCCGCATGGCTGCGGGATGGTGAAGCAGTGATAGGGGCCCGCCACCGAGTTCTGGCAGCCGAGCACCTGGTGAATCTTGTCGCACCAGCCCGCCAGCATGACCAGGCGATCAACAGCGGCCTCGACCTCCTGCCTGGCAGCGGCAGCCCCGGCGCCGGTCACCTGCAAAGCCTCGGCAAGTTCGGCTGCTCGCCCCTCCAGCATCTCGGCGGCCCGGTACATCACCTGACCACGAAGCGTGGCGGTCGCATCTCGCCACCCGGACAAGCCAGACCTCGCCGCCTCGACTGCCTCACGCGAGTCCTTCCGGCTCGCCGAGGCACAGCGGGCAACGACCTCGCCCTGCGGATTGCAGACGGGGAAGGTCGCACCGGACTCGGATCGCGGCCACTTTCCGCCAATCCAGAGTTTCCCGGTCTTGATGACTTCGAGTCTGCTCATCCCTCGCTCCTCACCGCACGTAGGCCCTGAGCCCGTGCAGGCCGCCCTCGCGACCGAAGCCCGATTCCTTGACGCCGCCAAATGGCGCCGCGGCGTCAAACTGGTTGTAGGTGTTGCACCACACGATCCCGGCGTCCATCCGGCTGGCGATCTCGAAGATCTTGGATCCCTTGTCGGTCCAGATTCCTGCAGCAAGTCCGTAGGGCGTGGCATTCGCCCTGCGGATGGCCTCCTCCGGCGTCCGAAATGACATCACTGAGAGAACCGGCCCGAAGACCTCCTCTCGGGCGAGCGTATGTGACGGCTGCACACCGGTGAAGAAGCATGGGGGGAACCAGCACCCCTTGCTGGGCAGCGGCGCGGCCTGCACATCGTGCAGGATGGCCCCTTCCTCCTGTCCGATTCTGACCAGCGATCGAATCCGCTCCAACTGCCCCTGGCTGTTGATCGCACCGATATCGGTGTTCTTGTCGAGCGGATCGCCGAGCCGGAGTTGCTTCATGCGATCCCGCAACGCCGCGACGAACGTCTCGAGAATCGACTCTTCAACGAAGAGCCGCGACCCTGCGCAGCAGACGTGCCCCTGGTTGAACCAGATGCCGCTGACAACGCCTTCGATCGCCTGGTCGATGGGGGCATCGGCGAACACGATGTTCGGGCTCTTTCCGCCAAGCTCCAGCGTCAGCGGAATCTCCCTGGCAGCAGTCTCTCGCATGAGCGTCCGACCGACCTCTGTGGATCCGGTAAACGCCACCTTGCGCACCGCCGAGTGAGACGCCACGAGCCTTCCGGTCTCACCGGCCCCGGTGACGATATTGACAACGCCCGGCGGCAGATCGATCTCCTGCAGCAGCCGCGCCAGATGCAGCGCCGTGAGCGGCGTGGTTTCCGCCGGCTTCAGGACAACCGTATTGCCGCAGGCAAGGGCTGGCGCCAACTTCCATGCCGCCATCAGCAACGGAAAGTTCCAGGGAATGATCTGGGCACAGACACCGCGGGGCCGGACCGTTCTCCCCGCAAACGCCCACTGCAGTTTGTCTGCCCACCCCGCGTGATAGAAGAAGTGCTGCGCCACCAACGGCAGATCGACGTCCCGCGACTCCCTGATCGGCTTGCCGCCGTCCATCGACTCGAGTACAGCCAGCTCACGTGCGCACTCCTGGATACGGCGGGCCAGCCGGAAGAGGTACTTGCCACGCTCCCGGCCTTTCATCCGCGCCCACTTCGGTCCAGCCGCCCGTGCTGCGGCCATGGCGGCGTCAACATCGTCTTCATTGGCCTCGGCGATCCGCGCGAGCCGCTCGCCCGTGGCGGGGTTGATGGTGTCAAAGACCTTGCCGGATCGCGGCTTCTTGAACTCCCCATCGATGAAGAGCCCGTACTCGGAGTCAATCTCCGGTCTCGTTCGTTCAGGAGCCGGGCTGTAGTCCCAACCCGCCGCCGCAACCGCACTGTCAGCCTGGGTCATCACGTCACCGCCACATCGTGCATTGCCGCATAGCAGCCGCGGCTCGTCCACAGAAGTTGACGCACCAAGTCATCCAGCAGACTCGAGGCGCCGATTCGGAACAGGTCCGGCGTCAGCCAATCCTGCCCCACTGTCTCACGCACCATGACCAGCAGGTGCAGGGCCGCCTTCGCCCTGCGAATACCGCCCGCAGGCTTGACACCGATCCGAACGCCAGTGGCGTTGAAGTGATCTCGCACGGACTCGAGCAGGAGCAGCACGGAGGGCATCGTCGCCGCCGGGGACATCTTGCCGGTCGACGTTTTGACGAACACCTCGCCATCCTGCACCGCTCTGTCTCGCGATGCCGCGTCGATTACCAGATCAGCGCATCGCCGGATGTTGTCGGGCGTCTCCAACTCGCCGGTCTCGAGGATGACTTTGAGGTGGGCATCGCCGCACACCTCCTGCACGGCACGAACCTCATCGGCCACCTCGTCAAATCGACCTGCCAGAAAGGCCCCTCGGCTGATCACCATGTCGATTTCATCGGCCCCCGCTTCGATCGCCGCCTGCGTGTCCTGAAGACGCATCTCCAGAGGCGCCTGCCCGCTCGGGAACCCGGTCGCCACAGAAGCGACGCGAACGCTGCTTCCCGCAAGCGCTTCGCGGACAATCGGCACCAGTCTCGGATAGATGCACACCGCCGCCACGGACGGTACCGGCGGGTCAAGTGGCGTCGGGCAGGGCGAGATGGCCCGGCGGCAGAGTGCCCGGACCAGTTCCGGCGAGTCGGCCCCTTCGAGGGTGGTCAGGTCGACCATGGAGACTGCCAGACGCAGTCCGGCCCGTTTGGACTCGGCCTTGATCGATCGCTTCGTAAAGGAAGCCGCTCGCTGGGCGAGCATCACAGCATCCACTGGACGACGCATGCCGTGCAGGGTATCAGGGCCCAGGGACGCCCAGTGGCCCCTTCCTGCTCACTGCCCGGGACCGCTGCGGTTGATGGCACGCCCCTGCTCGAAGAGCACCTCGATACGCCCGCCATCAAGAAGCGAAATAGACGGCTGCGTGGACAACTCGGTCATCCCGTACACCAGGAGCATGCCCCGGTGATGGTCCAGCAGATACACGACCTCGGTCTCTTCCTGGACACGCATGTCCCTCGAGCGTGCCGGCAGGAGCGTAAAGCCGCCCTTGGTCGCCTCAAACGAGGCGTTCGCCTCGAGGTCGCCTCCTCCGATCAGGGAGAGGCTGAGCGTGACAAAAATGGCTCCGATGCTGGCCAGCGATACGACGGTGGGGAGTGCGGCGCGGTTCATCTCAGCGGCCCGCCTCGACTCGCAGAAGATCCTGCGACACCTCACGCCGATCGAGTGTCCGCATCGTGGAAGCCTCGCGGTCCCACGCGACCACGATCAGCTCTTCTGTTCTCGTATCGAAGATCCACAAGGCCTCTTCCTCGCCGCGGCCGCTCCGCGCCGTCACGGCGAGGTACTCGCTTCGATCACTGCCGATCGCCGCAGCAGTCGGAGTCCACATCAACCCAAGGGATGCAGGAAGCACGACGGCTGCTGCCGCCAGCACCGCAGAGACACACCACTTCCTGGAACACCGCATCAGTCCTGATGTCCACGCTTGGATGGGATCAGGCTCGCTGCAATAATCGCGGCGACGAGAATCGCTGAGACGGCCATGCCGAAGAGTGGTGAAATCCCGCCAGCCTGGGGCGCCTGATGCTCATACTCGCCCACCAGGCTGTCGGACAGGTCGACATACGACGAAGGGGCAGACGCAGCGGCGGCTCGAACCCAGAGTGCGCACGCCAGTACGGAGATGGTGCAGGCAATTCGTCGCATTCCGGCAGGATACCACTGCTTCATGAGGGAGGCGGCGCGGGCCTCAGATCGGCCGAAGAGCCGGCTCCGAGCGCGTGGAAGATCCGAGTCGTCGCATCCGATCGGTTCAGCGTGTAGAAGTGGATGCCCGCAACACCGTGATCGAGCAGGTCATTGCACTGCTCGACCGCCCATTGAATGCCAACCTGTTCGATGGATGCCGGATCGTCCCGATACCGCAGCAGACGCCGCTGGAGCCTGGCCGGGAACGTCGTTCCGCCCGCCAGATCGGCCATTCTGGCCATGGTGCCGAGGCTGGTGATCGGCATGATCCCGGCAATGATCGGCACCTGAATCCCAGCCAGTTCGCACCGCTCAGCCCAATCGTAGAAGTGACTGTTGTCGGTAAAGAGTTGCGTGGTGATCCAATCCGCCCCGGCTTGGACCTTGGCCTGCAGATGGTCCATGTGCACCAGTTGGTTCGGAGTCTCAGGATGCCCTTCGGGAAACCCAGCGACCCCGATTCCGAAGCCCCTTGCGTCCGGGTGCGCTCCGGCCTCGTTGAACGAGGCGATCTCCCGCACGAGATCGACGGCGTGTGCCAGATCGCCGGTACCGGGCTTCGTGCCGCCCTGGGGGGCATCACCCCGAAGCGCCAGGATGTTCCCGATGCCGTGCTGGGCGTAGCGATCCAGAAGCTCGCGAATCTCGGTGGACGTGTGCCCGATGCAGGTCAGGTGCGGCACGGGGTCGAGTTGGCCCTGTGCGTGCAGGCGAAGGACAAGGTCATGGGTTCGATCCCGAGTCGACCCGCCGGCTCCGTAGGTCACGGAGACAAATGAAGGCGCCAGGGATGAGAACTGCTCAAGTCGCGCTTCCAACGCCGCGGCGGCGGCGGCTGTTCCGGGCGGAAAGAACTCGAAACTCACCGTCCGGTCATCGCGCTTGAAAATGTCGCGAATGTGCATGTTTCTCATGGTAGGGCCAGCACTCGTACCATGGTGGCATGCCACCACCGGCCGGCATTCCACGCCCCACAGTTCAACGGCTCAGCCTGTATCTCCGCGAACTGGAGTCGGCGCAGCATGATGGGCGTCACACCATCAGTTCCTCTGCCATTGCGCGAGCATTCGGATTCACCGATGCGCAAGTGAGGCGGGACCTGGGCTGCCTCGGACAGACGGGCCGGCCCGGCGTCGGATACCAGACCGCCTTTCTCGCCTCACGTATCCGGGGGGCCCTCTCGTTGGATCGCACGTGGAATCTTGCCATCGTCGGTACCGGCAAGATCGGCTCGGCGCTCATGCGATACCCCCGCTTCGCCGGAGGTGGATTCAAGGTCGTCGCAGCGTTCGACGCCGACCCTGCGTTGTGCGGGCAGACCATCGCCGGGGTTGATGTGCGGCCGCTGAGTCAACTCGCGGAGGGTGTGGCCGAAGCGAACGTCCAGTTGGCGGTGCTCGCCGTGCCAGCCGAGTTTGCCCAGGCTGTGGCTGACCAACTGGTTGCGGCTGGCATTCAAGGCATCCTGAACTTCGCGCCCGCGGCGCTCCGCGTCGACGTTCCGGTCGAACCCATCGATCTCTCACGCGCGCTGGAGCAATTGGCCTTTCGCGTGTCTTCGGAACCCTCGTAAGGAGCGAGCGACCCCTTCCCGCCCCGGGCAGGCCTCGCCAACTGGAAGATCCAGACTCGGCGACCCTCAGCCCTCAGTGGCAGCGGCGGCCTCTGTGGCCTCCGCCTCGGCGCCATCTCCGAAGAGAGCGGTTCCGACCCGAACGAGATTGGCGCCGCACTCCACCGCAACCTCGAAGTCGTTGCTCATGCCCATGGAGAGCAGGTCAAATCCCTCCGGCGCAATCGTCCGACGGACCTCATCGAAGATCTCGCGACCTCGCCTGAATACGCGGCGCACGTCTTCGGGATCGTCAACCTTGGGCGCCATGCACATGAGTCCTCGTACCCGCACGCCCAGCATGGTCCGCACCTGATCGATCAGGTGGGTCGTCGCCGCTGGCGCGATTCCCTGCTTGCTGCGTTCCCCTGAGACATTGACCTGGATCAGAATCTCGGCCGGGCCCTCGTCATCACGATGGGCCGACTGAATCTCCTCGGCCAGTTTGAGCGAGTCGACGCTGTGTACCAGACGGGCGGTTGCAAGCACCCGGCGGACCTTGTTGCGTTGCAGATGCCCGATGAAATGCCAGCGAATCGACTCCGGGAGGTCCGCTCCAGAGTGCAGTTCCAACTGACGCGAGCGAAACTCGCCGATCTGGCTGGCCATGCGCACAAAGTGCTGCATCCGACTTTCACCGAAGTCGACCTGCCCCATCCTGTGCAGCACCCGGACCTGCGAAGGCGTCGCATTCTTCGTGACTGCCACCAGAAAGACGCGGTCTGGATCGCGTCCACCACGCTCGGCAGCCGATCGAATCCGATCCTTGACTTCCTCGTACCGTGCAGCAACATCGTCCGAGCCTGAGTGGGTCATTCGTATCCGCCTCCAGCGCGAGCATAGATCCTCACGCTCAATCCCTCAAGCCGAATCGCCCTGCGATGATCAACTCGAGGAAGGCGCCGCGTGCGTATTCGCCGCGACCTCGTCCGTGGGCTCCGATGGAACGGCGGCCAGTCTGGCCATGACGAATCGGCGGCTTGCTTCCACTTCAGTCGGAGTCAGGCCTGCCCGACGAAGGTTGGCGAAGGCATCATCGAGTCGCGAGAGAATCCGGGTGACACGATCATCCCCGGCGGCGTCCTCTGCCTGCAACCAATCGCGGAACGGCATTGGATCCGGCTGATCGCCCGATGCCTTCGCATAGGCCTCGCGTGCCTGCGTGAGGGCACTCGCGGCACTCTCGAGCGAGCCCTCCTCTGGGGCCGACTCCAGTGCCAGCGCGTAGTCTGCGACCGCACTTCGAACGAACTGCGGATCAAGACGTGAACGCGACACTTGAATGAGGCTCGAGGCCGGATGCGATCCCATCGCCGGGGCGGCGGCCTGATAGTCATTGACGACAAATCCCGCCCTGGCCAGCCGGTTTCGGCCAGCGGGGCGGTCGGGGCCATCGACGATCTCGACGCCCATGTCGGCCAACAGTTGCACCGTTCTCAGATCGGGCTGCCCGGCAGCGAGCTCGATGACCACTTCGCCCTGCTGCGACTCGCCCGCGATTTCGTCACCGGGCTGGGGTGAGGGCGTGAACCCCTCGAGCCCCATCAAGGCCATTCGGGCGCCATCTGGGCTGCCCAGTTCCAACGTGCCGACACCAAAGGCGTCGACAGCGGCCCGATCGAGCAGCGGAACACCCTTGGCGTCCACCACACCTCCGAAGAGCGGGTCCGTCCCTGTTCCCTCGAACACAGGAGTGACGCTGAGCTCCAGCGTCTGGCCCGACACGATCGAGGTCTGAAGGGACTCCAGCATCCCACCGGGCTGCTCCAACGTCACCGGTCCCCGCCGCAGGACATGGATCTCCTGACCCTGCAGCGTGAGGTTTCCAGTCGCTGTGACGTCGCCCACAGTCAGTCGTTCACCCGAGGCAAGCGTCAGATTCCCCGCATAGGAGAGGCCCTGCTCGGCGCCCAGCGTCACATTGCCCAGCTCGGACCGAACCTCAAGCGAATCGCCGAACCCGAACATCGAGGGCAGGCCCGTGTTGGCCAACTGGCCCTCGTTCTGGTTCAACAGGACATCTCTGGTCGCTGCAACATCGCCAATGCTGTACGTGCTGCCTTCCCATGTCCCACCAAGAACGATCGCCTCGCCATTGAGGGTGATCGACTCAAGGTGCGCCTCGCCTCCCAGATCGCCGCCCAGGAACAGCCAACCTCCGGCGTCGGCATCCAGCGCGCGGCCTCCGTCAACGGTCGCGATCAGGTTGGTGTCTCCACCAGAGACGATGTTGAGATCGCCTCCCGAGAGATTGATGGCGCCGCGGATCAATGTGGCCATGTCTCGCTCGTCGGAGGTTCCGGCCATCGTGACATCACCCGCTGCTTCGATGGTGCTCGAGGCATCGACTCGAATCTCATCGGCGGCGGCGAGCGTCACGGAAGAACCATCGCTCTGGAGCCCGGCACCGTTCAGGACCACAGCGTCAGTATCGATCACTGAGATCTGGTTCACTGCCTTCAGAAGCACGCCATCCAGCAGGACAGTGTCTGCACCGCCGACGTCGATGCTTCCGGCAGAATCAACGCCCCCAGCAAGAACCATCGCTCCAGCGCCGCCCTGCACACTGACGTCGCCAACGTCCGTCTTGAGCATGCCGCCAAGGTGCATGGCGCCGCTTCCGTCGATGCTGAGGTCGCCCGTCGTCGCTGCGATGTCACCACCGAGGGTGATCTCACGCCCGGCCAGGCTGACAGCGCCGCCCTGAATGGTCGAGTCACCTTCAAGCAGATTGAAACTGTCAATCTGAACCGTATCGCCCGCTTGAATGGCGCCATCAAGCGCCGTGTCACCCATGGACAGGAGGTTGATGTAGGCCTCCGCCTCGACACCCTCGGCGACCGTCAACCCGTTCCATGCGACAATGCCGACGCTCTGAGCGTCGATCGCACCTTGGGTGATCACAGTGCCACCGTGCGTGGTGGCTTCGAAAGCGCCGGTTGCGGCAACTGCCGAAACAACGATGTCCTCCGAAGCGACGACGTCGATGTCGCCGCCAGTAAGCGCGCCGCCCAGATCAACCGAGCCGCCGCTCAGGTCAAGCGCGCTGCCCGTCATCGAGGCCGTGCTGCTCAAACTGCCCGCGTCCGCGGTGATCGTGACCACGCCCGCAGCGTCAAGCGCGCCAGCAATCGCGGCGTTGCCCGAGGTTGCAGTGATGTCGATCGCGGCGCCCGAAGTGATGGCGTCGCCGATCGTGGCATCGGTCGCGGCAGTCAGGCTCACCGAGTCGCCCGAGAGGGCGCCGTTGGTGCGAAGCGCGGCGGCCGAAGTCGCCGCAATCGCCTCGCCGCTGGCAGAAGCGACGTCCAGATCGCCCGTCAGCGAGCGAAGCGTGATGTCGCCGCCAGTAAGCGCGCCGCCCAGATCAACCGAGCCGCCGCTCAGGTCAAGCGCGCTGCCCGTCATCGAGG
>JASMKH010000021.1:0-14066 GCA_030749435.1 Phycisphaerales bacterium | reverse complement strand
CCCGAGGTTGCAGTGATGTCGATCGCGGCGCCCGATGTGATGGCGTCGCCGATCGTGGCATCGGTCGCGGCAGTCAGTGTCACGCCGTCCCCGGAAACCGCGCCCGTGGTCGTGATGGCTCCTGCAGAAGTGGCCGTGACTGACCCGCCGAGCGCCGTCGTCTCGGACACCTCCAGATCGCCGGAGGTGGCCGTCAGCGTGATATCTCCTGCGCCTCGGGATCCATCGCTCTCAAGCACGCCCTCGAAGTTGATCGCGCCTCCAGTCACGCTGAGCTCGCCACCTGTCACGGTTCCGCTTCCTGCGACCGTACCAAGCTCGGATGTCAGCGCCACGAGCGTGCTGCCGGACACCGTGGCATCCACCGTGACCTCGCCTGCAGATGAACTCGCCGTCAGCACACTCCCGGCAGAGGCTGCGTCCTGAATGTGCACGCCCGCGTCTCCGAGCATTGTGACGGCCCCATCCGCGGTGATGGTTCCTGCGGAATCGACCATGCCGCCACCAACCCCACGGTCGGTGGTTGAACTCAGCAGAACACTTCCGGTTGACGTGATGGTCCCGGAGTGACTGACGCCGATGCCGCCCTGAAGCACGACATCCGGCGCCTCCAGCGTTCCGGTGTTCGACACGGTCCCGTGCTCACCGATCAGCGTCACGCCGATGCCGCTTGTGAGGTTGCCCGAGTTCGCAACATTGTCGTTCCAGGACCTGAGCGTCACACTGCCACCCGCCTGGCTGTAGTCCACGGCATTGGTCAGCGAGGTACCGGCCGCGAGAGAGATGTCTCCCTCGGTGATGAGCGTGCCGGTGGTATTGAGCGCACCACTCGTCGCATTGAGCGTGATGCCGCCCGCGGCGTCGAGCGTCGAGTTGTTGGAGACGGATTCGGCCTGAAACATCAGGTCGCCGTCGATCAGGACGCTGCTGTAGTTCTCAAGCGTGCCGCCGCTCTGAATGTGGACGCCCTGCCCCTGCTCAATGCTGAACAGGGCCCCGGCGCCCTCGCCCAGGATGACGTTGCCGCCCACGAGCAGCACCAGATCATCCGCCGCCGTCGCAGTGACTTCAACGCCGACACCCGGCAGGGCAGGACCCATCTGCAGGTCACCTTCGATCACAAACTCTTGCCCGGTACGGCTCTCTCCGCCCAGAAAGCTGATCTGTGATCCACTCCCGATCAGCAGGTCCCCGATCTTGGCATCACCTGCGCCGAAGCGGCCCTCCAAGCGGACTTCGTTGACCGCATCAAGACTCAGCAGCGATGTGCCGTCGCCTGATACCCCACCGCCGAGCATGCTCAACCTCGCCTCGGCGCCGAGCCGGGCATGGTCTTCATGCACCACATGGCCGTTGAATGTCAGGTTGTAAGCGCGAATCTCCTGTGTTGCATCCGTGATGGCCAATTGGATTTCATCGGAGGTGAACGTCGCGTCGGCCCGCAGCCCAAGCAAGGTGGCCTCCAGCCGAAGGGGATCGCCGGTTGTCAGTTCAAGATTGCCATCAACCGATGACAGCGTATCGCCGGTCAAGGCGCTGATTCGGCCCGTCTCGCCCGGGGCCAGCACACTGGTCGAGAGGTTTGAGGGATCGTAGGGCGTCAATCCCTCATCAACCGCATCCACCGTCACCGCGTTGAGCGACTCGATGACGAGTCGCCCTTGATCCCCGGCAATGGCGCCGAGTTTGGTCACCGCCGCCAGTTCAAGCGACTGGGCATCAATCTCAATGAGTCCCCCGTTGCCACCAAAGAGGCCCCCCTTGGCAGAGAGGCCTGTGCCGGACTCGGCAAGCACGGTGCCTTCGGCTGCTTCGAGGCGAATGGTCCCACCATCGGCGGTGGCGAAGCCACCATCAGCCACCAGGGCGGCCTCGCCAGCCAGGATGACGTTCGAGAAGCCCTGCACCGAGATCTGACCCGCGTGCCCGTTGGCCTCCGCCGAGGACTCAAGCACGACTGCCGGCCCGACAATGTCGATGCTTCCGGCTTGGGATGGGTCGGTGACGTCGACGAGGCCTGGCTGGGCCACGGAATCGCCGGCCATGGTGGTCCACACGGCGCCGCCGGCAGCGAGCACATCGACGTCGCCGCCCTGGGCATGAATCTCTCCGGAGTGCTGGATCGAGAGCCCGAGCCCGAGCATGTCGCCGGCAGCGAGCGAAACCTGCCCGCCCTCAGACGCTGTGACCGTGCCGGAATTGAGAATGCCCGGATCACCCGTGGTGATGTCGGCAGTTTCGTCACCCGCGCTCGCCGTAAACGTGTCGTCCATCTCGTGCACATCGCCGTCGGCGTCGACAATCTTCACCGAAATGCGGCTGCCAAGGTCGTCGATCACGACCGTGTCACCGATCGCCATCACAATGGCGGCGCCGCTGATGCTTCCAGAGTTGCGGACCCGCTGCCCGATCAAGCTGACGGCGTCGGACGCCATGAGCGTCCCGGCGAACTCGACATCGCCCGAGGTCTGAAACGACAGCGGGTTGCCCTTGAGAAAGTCGGTCTGCAGTTGATCTCCGTCCGCCCAGTTCGCGGCAGCGGCGTGCAGGCTGGACACGTTGATGACCGAGTCCTGCCCGAACATCACGCCCGCGCTGTTCATGATGTACACGTGGCCCGTCATCGCGTTGAGGGCGCCATCGATCTGAGTGGGGCTGCCCAATCCGTCGATTCGATTGAGCACCATGTAACCGTTCTGGCCGTTGAAGTTCAGCGTCTCCTGCGTGCCCACGTCGAGGCTGTCCCAGTTGATGATGTGGCGGTTGGACGCCCAGACCGTCTCGCCTGGAAGGAAGACACTGGTCACCGTTTGGCCAGCCGGGCCAACCTGGTTGATGAAGCCGTAGCCGTCCCCAGTGACGAACTCCCACCCGGAGGGCGTCGCCAGCGCCGAGGGCGCTCCGAAGCCCAGCCCGATCGCCATGGCGAATCGAGCTGCTGTCCGAAGTCGGGTCGCGTGATTCCGTGCGGCGCATTCAATACGTGATTTCATCTCTACCTCGTCTCACTCAAACAATCGATCCCCGGTGCAGCAGACCGTCCGGTAACGGTGTGTTCCACCACGCCGCCCAACCGTATCACGATACCCGCCAGACCGGCAAACTAGAAGGACAAGCTTGCCTGAACGTACACACGATTGTGCCCTGAGTCATACAGACCGCCTTCAAGCGATCGCAATGCCCACCCCCAGTCAAGCCTGACCTTGAGGTTGGACTTGTACAGCAGCTCAAACCCGATGCCAGCCGAGAGCATTGTCTGGTTGTTCTCGAAGAACTGGCGGTCGTTCTGGCTCAGCCAGGAGTAGTCCATGAACCCGAGGAGCGCGAGATCCCAGTCCGGGACGCCGTAGACATGCTGCGGGGCCACCCGGAACGGCTCGCCGAAGAGCGTGCCGGGTTCGGGCTGAATACCGAATGCGCGAGGCAGGTGGAATCGGTACTCACCTGTCAGGTTGACCGCGTTGTCGCCCGCCACGATGCTGACGGGATAGCCACGATTCGTTCCCGGGCCACCCGCAACCGACTGGAATTGTGGCAGCAGCCGATCACCGAACGCAAACTGCCCGGACACGCCGAACAGCACTTCGTGCGCGAGTGTCGACGTCCCCGGAGTGCTCGGGTCGCCCCACCCGTCAGGATTGAGCAGCGGCTCGAGAAAGGTCGAAATCGATCCGGCCCAATTGAGCCTCGCCCACCTGTTGGCGATCGGCATTCTGCCGGAGAGGAATCCGAGGCGTTGCAGATCGGCCTCGCTGTGGCCAAGCACGTTGCCCTCGACACCCACCGTGAGATGGAAGTTGGACCAGTCGCCCGCTCGCTCGATCATGACCGAGCCATGCGGAATCACGAAGGAGGCCTGATCCTTGAGACCAAAGAGAATGTTGTTCGTCACGCCGATGTGCTGAAGTCGGGCGCCGCCGATGATGTCGACAAACAGCGGTCCATCCTGATACACGTTGAGCCGCAGATCACCACCGCCGGCCCATGCGAATCCCTGAAACGCATCCGGCACGACGGTGACGCCGAACTGATCGGCGAAGTACTGACTCCACGAGCCTTCCATACCCCAACGCAGCCGACCATCCAGACCAAGCGGGGCTTCGTAGCGGCCCATGACCGCATTGGTATTGCTGAAATTCGACGTGACGTACTGAATCGACAGGATGTCATCGTTGTTCGTCAGTTGTGAGGTGTAGAAACCAAAGCGGTGCCGCTGATACCCCTCGTTCTTCGTGCCGGTGTTGCCGTACTGGTACCACACCGTCCAGGGCTTCGCTTCCGACACAACGTAGTCGACGGCCACATCGCCCTGGCTGGAGCCTGCCGTGACCGATGCCTCGACGTCTCGGCCAGGATGCCGACTGAGGAAGTACAGGTAGTTGTCAAGCGCCTTCCGGCGCAGCAAGGCGCCGTCCGCATCACCGTCGCTGGCAGCCAGCGGCGACCCCGAGCGAATGGCCTCGTGGACGGGGTGGTTCTCCGATTCCTCTGCTTCAACACGCTCACCACGCGCAACTGTTCGAATCTCAGATACACGGCCGACCGTGACCACCAGCGGCAGTTCGGTTCCACCGCCCCGAAGGTCATGCCCGCGCTGTGGTCCCGTTGAAGGAATCTGATCAGACAACGGTTGCACTGCCACACCCATGAGATCCTGATCGGTCAGGTGCCTGGTGATCACGCCGCCGATCGACCGAATGGCCTCCGGGTCATACAACATGCTGCCAGCTTCATTCAGCCTGCCCAGCGTGGTTTCGACGGCGTCCTCCCCAGGCGCTGTCCAACCGGCGGCCGTCGGGCTCAGCGAGATTGCCATCTGTTCAAACGACGAGGCTGGGGGCAACGCACGGTGATCCGCGCCGTAGACCACCTCGAAAGGCCACACGACATAGTACAAGGTGCCGTCCACCTCCTCGCTCGTCCGGGCAAGCGGTGGCATGTCGGCGGGTCGTGGTGGTGGTGTCACTGTGAAGTCAATGAATCGCTTGTCGCCCTCCTCGACCTGGAGGTCGCGGACGCTCGTCCGCCGCATGCCCAGTTCCGCAAGACGATCTTCGACCGCCACGCGAACCGCGCGGGTTGCCGACGCCCGCCATCGGCGTGCAGGAAACTCACGCAGCGCGGCGAGCACCGACTCCTGCCCGCGATCGCCCCAGCCGGCCTCAACTTCCCCGTCGACGAGTTGCAGCCTCACCGGGACGGCGGCCATCACTGCATCCAGATCACCCAGGGCCTCATCACCCTCGGCCCAGACGATGCGCACACCGTTGATCTGTGGCGACACAATCGTCCGCTTGGCTTGCGCAGCACGGGTTGTTCGACGGTCTGCCAGCTCGCTCGAGGGGACCGCGGCGACCGCTGGCGGGGACACCTGCCCGGTCGCGGCATCTTCAGGGGCAGCCGCCGGGGTAATGGCCGGGGCAATTGCCGGCGGGGGCATCGCCACCGGAGGCGACTCAATCGCATCTGGCGGCGGTGCGGCCGCTGCCACCTGTATCGGTTGCTCGTCGGTGGCATCCCTGGGCTCCACCCGCGGCTTGAGGGTCACCACGTAGTCCAGGTCGGAGCCGCCGTCTGCTGCGGGAACGACCGAGTGCTCAACGCTGGCCACGACCTGCGGGCCAAACTGGCGGGTCCCGTCTTCGATGGTGCGGGTCAGGACCTTGATGGCCTGCGGCGTCCACCGCAGCCCTCGCTCCCACCGGAGTCTCGCCAGGGGAACGCTCGTGTGTGGCGATCGAAGCACCGTTCCTGCCTGCACCGCCAGCGGCATCTCCAATGACTCCAGGAAATCTATCGGTGCTGGCAGGTTGGTGACATCTCCCCGCCACGTCAGATGAATCCCGGTGACCCTCGTATGGGCACTGTTGAGCGGGCCGAGGGGCGCAAGGTCCCGAGGAACCTCCGCGTTGGGTATGGAACCCGGCAGCGGAATGTCCGCGAGCAGCCATGCGGTATGGACTCGAGCCTGCCCTGCCGATTCCTGCTGCAGGGCCACGTCGAGGCGCACCCCAAGCAGGCCGTCCCGCTCCAAGGCTCGCTTCAGCGTTGCTGCGATATCGACAAGGGCCTCCCCGGTGATTCGGACCGACCGCTGCATGTTCAACGCCCGCAGATCCGTTCGAACGCCCGGCTTCCCCTTGGAGGCCACCGTGTAGCCCCGGGCCGTACGCTCGAGCGTGAGGGGAGTCTGCTGCAGTTCCGCCAGCGGTGGCAGATCCGGATTCGCGGATCGCCAGGCCACCTCGAAATGACCAATCACATAGGCAGCCGAACCGGAATCCGCAACGGCGGCGTGCCCCATGATCACTACCAGCACCGCAGTGAGTACGCCACGCATTGCAAGCCTCCCCGGGAAAGTGTGTGTCAGGCTCATGAGTCAGGTTCCTGTCCGCTTTCACACAGCGAACCGGGCACCCACCGCCCAAACCCGCTCGCGGGAGCGGAGGATCGCAGGGCGGCTCCGCCGCGTCAACCGAAGCCGGATCGGCTCGTGCGGTTTGGGGGGATTCTCATTTGGGCCGTTTCCGGCACGTTGAGTCAATGTGGCTTGCCCTTGGATCGACATGAGGGTGGGAACGGCACCTGCCGCCCGCTTGGAGACGCTACTCATGATTTTCAGTACGGCCTTCGCACTTCTTCTGGGACTCAACCTCCAGCCTCAGTATCAGACACCGCCTCCGGATCGCCTGGAAACAGCGTGTGTGATGCCCACGGCCCCATCGCAGCCGGTCTCGCTGGCAGTCGGTGATGCCCTTGGCCGTCAGATGGTGGCGAGCCACTGCGAGGCGGTCCCGCCGGTCATTGCGGCGAGGCGTGCGCGGGTCGCCCTGCCAGCCGTCGCCTGGACCATCATGCCCGGCGAGTCGAACACGCAGTTCGCACTGACCCACTGAGTTTGGCTGAGTTTGGCAAAAAACTGCCCCGCCGGGGTTCCCTCAGCCCCCTGAGCGCTTCCGAACATTTGAGAGTACTTGTCGCTGCCGCGCCGTGGTCGCCATCGCGAGGCCGCGATCCAGCAGGGCGATCTCCGAGCCAACGCCGTACCGCCGCCCCATGATCGGCGCCAGCCTCAGGGTCCGCTGCACGACTGCGCCGGGAGTAATGGCCTCGGAGAGCGCCGAGAGCGTGGCGTCGCTGGTGCCTTCGCCGAGGGAGGGCCCGAGCGATGACCACAGCATGTCGCCTTCGAGCACGGTCGGGACCTCGAGCCTGGCCCATGCGTCCAGAAGCGCCGCGTGTTTGCCCTTGCGATAGAGCGACCCAAAAGCAGCGCGTGCCGAGCGTGGGCCGTTGCACTGCTTCGCAGTGGCGGCGGCCCAGAGTTGGCTCGCCATGTCATCCTTGCCCATCAGTACGAGACCACTGATGGCCGCAGCGAAGGCGGCGTCCACGGGCGTGTGCTCCGCCCTCTGCATGGCGGTCACAGTCTCGCTCCGCACATCGGTGTATCCATCACCATGGGCGGCAGTGATCGCTGGAGTGAGCCGACGCATCGAACCTTTGGGTTTGGGTGCGATCATCAGCGGGTCACCGAGCGTGTTGACTCGCCATGGCCGCGACATCTGATTCTCGCCGGCTGGCCACCATCTCGAGGCCACCAGAAACGGCACCCCGCCGGCAATTCGCTTTGCGAGAAGCGACGGCGGCACAAATGCCTGCAACTGTGGCTCCGCCGAAGAGCCAACGTAGGCGTACACCCCATGGGCCAGCCACCGACCGCCCACCGAGTCGAGCGAGGCCGGAGATCGCAGCGACCAACTGTGAATCATGTACAGCGCTGCAGGCGTATCGAGTATCGGCACATCGCCGGGGTCGGCGTCGGTGTCATCGGCCATGCGAAAGAAGTCCGCATTCCCCTTGCTGGTCATAACCGCCAGATCCGTCGTCAACCCTTCCATGGTGTCGGCCCGCAGACCGCTCGCCGTCTCGTGTTTGACCGTCGTGACGTGATACGAACCCTGCTCCAACGCTGCGGCGGCCTCCGCAACGCCCCACCTCGACCAGGGTGGTTGTGATGGATACGTCCCACACATCCACGCATTCACTCGGGGCAGAAACAGACTGCAGTTGGCCATCCAGGCGGCCTTCGCAGTGTCGCCGAAGATCCAGCCCGCCACGGCCCAGCGGCGACCATCGAGTGTCCGTCCGAGCAGATCCGTCATCGCCATGGGCGCGTCGGCCTCGCTGGTGATGGCGACCGCTGCTGAGGTCTTCCCGCGAGCCGACATGCTTCGGCACACGGTGAGCGTGTCGATGGCATCGCCAAGTTGATCCCACGCCAGACCCGTTGCTGCGGCAGCCCGCTCAACCTGCTGAATGAGCTTCGTGGTCCCATCGAGCCCGAGCACGCCATCGGGTTCACCGAAATACCCGCTCACCCAGGCGATGTCCTGTCCACGTCCCGCAGCCAGAAGCAGCGCCGCGGCGAGGGCTGGATCCGAGGGATCGGCAACAATCAGGCCGGGCGGAACGGGCAACCCTGCCGCAGCGGCGGCGGCTCGAGGTGCGCGGCCCGACCCGCCCCACGCGTCAGCGGCAGCCGCCGAGACCGCCGCGGCAACGGCGGCAGCGTCCTGAGGCAGCGGGCCGATGGACGTTCGACGGAGGATCGCCTCGGGATTGAACCGCCTGATGAACATTGGCGCGAAGAATGGCTCCTCCAGCAGCACTGGCCAGTGCGCCTGTGGCGTCCACTTCCCCACTTCGTCGATCAGTGTCGCCAGATCGGGCACCAGCACGACCTGGCGGGCGACGGGCACCCGCGATCGCAACTGCATGGACGCCTCTCCAAGGCTCAGGTACCAGGGAAGCGGCTCGGTGTGCTGCGCCGTGGAGGGCAGCGCCGTTGCGGCGACGAGCGCGACTGTCAGGGTCAATCTGGGCATCGTGGGAGCATATCCCCTTGCCGTGGCAGGGACGCACAGGCATGCCATGCAGTACCGTTCGCCCCATGATTCCAACCGCTCGCGTCATATCCATCGGGGCGTTGCCCTCGCATCCGCTGTGGAACGAGACCACGCCCGTCCGAACCGGGCACGCCACCACGACCCTCGTTGAGCACGATGGGTTCACGATGATCGTGGACCCCGGCCTCCCTCCCCAAGTGCTCGCTGCGAGGCTCTCCGAACGCGCACCGGTGAGTCCCGACGAGGTCACCCACGTGTTCCTGACGAGTTTCACCGACGACACCATGCGTGGGATCGCCGCATTCCCCCAGGCCTCATGGCTGGCATTTGACGTGGAGATCGCCTCCACGCAAGCGGCGCTCCGGGAAGCGTTGGCCTTTGCGGAAGCGCACCCGGAGGACGGCGGCGTGCGTCCCCTGCAGGACCGCCTGTCGATCCTCGATCGCGTCCATCCCGCCGAGGACGCCATCGCCGCCGGAGTCGACATCTTCCCGCTGGCCGGTGTGACGCCCGGGACCTGCGGCGTCCTGCTCGCCCAGCCCCGTCACACCGTCCTGATCGCTGGCGACGCCGTGGCAACGCAGGAACACCTGTCCGAGGCGAAAGTCCTGCCGACCTGCTGGGATCGCGAGAAGGCGCAGGAGTCCTTCGGCGAGGCCATCGAGATCGCGGACATCATCATCCCTGGGCGCGACAACCTCCTGATGAACCGCTAGCCCCGACGCATCGGCGGAGCCCAAAAAAGAACGCCGGCGACACCTTGTGGTCGCCGGCGATGTGCTCCGGGGTGAGTGCCCCAGCGCAAGGAGAGGAGAGGAGGAAGAGGGCCAGCCAGCTTTCGCAGGCTCACCCGTGGGAAGTGGAGATGCCAAGTCACGGCCTTGACACGCCTACCCTCCGATACAGAGGCAGCCGCAGACTCGATAAACGCTGAATTGGCAGTGGTTTCGGGGAAGTCGGTTCGGTCTGTGAGGCCTGGCGTCGACGCGGCATTGCCCCGCACATCGGTGCGACGGGTCGGCTGGTGGGAGGGGCAGGCCCGGGCCCGTACAATCCCCGCCATGGCCGAGCACATCGCGCTGTACGCCGGATCTTTCGACCCACCGACGCTTGGCCATCTGGACGTCATCAGCCGGGCCCGGCGGCTCTTCGACCGGATCGTGGTCGGGATTGGCGAGAACCCTGAGAAGCAGCACATGCTCACTCCGGAGGACCGGCTGAGGCTCATGGAGCAGGTCGTCGACGAGGCGCGTACCGCCTCGCCGGACGGCGCGCCGGTCGAAGTGCGGACCTACGAGGGGCTCACTGTGGATTTCGCCCGCTCGATCGGCGCCGCGGCGCTCCTTCGAGGCATCCGGAACGTCACCGACCTCGCCAGCGAGTGCCAACTCGCTATTGCCAACCGCCAGGTCGCCGACATCGAGAGCGTCTTTGTCATCACCGACGAGCAATATGGATTCACCTCATCGAGCCTGATCCGGCAAATCGTGGAACTCGGCGGCGACATCCAGAAACTCGCCAACATTGTGCCTGCGGCAGTCCTTCGCCATCTCGCTGAAGCAACCCAGTAGGAGCCGGTGGTGATTACGACTCGCTGGGTACTGCTCTCCGCCGCAGGTGCTGCCATCATCGCAAGCGGCATCGCCGCCATGTTGCAACTGGACCCCGTCTCCACCATCGCCGGCGCGGCCATCGGTGGCGGCGTTGGTGGCTGGATCGCCAGACGTCAGACCGCGCAGCGGTCAGAAGGGGAGCGTGAATCGTGAAACCGGTCCTCTTTACCGTTCTTGGCGCCGTTGTGGCGGCGGTGGTTGCTGTCCTCGTCGCAAAGCTCCTTGACGTCGACTCCGGAGCCTCCGCCATCGGCGGTGGTGTCGGGGGTGGCGTCGGCGGCGCCATTGCTGGATCCATGAGCAGGAAAGCGAAGTAGACGGGCCGGCTTCAGCAGACCGGTCCGGACGCCCCCCAGACTGCCTTGAAGTTCTCTCCGAAGACGAAGTTCTCTTCGGGGAACTCCACGCCAGCCATGTTCTGATCCACGTGGCTGAACATGAGGTTGATGCACCCGATGTGCTGCCAGACGTCGCCGCCCGGGCCCGGATCGTTCGTGCGTGCTTCGACCACGCCCCGCGTCACGGCGCCCGCACCGTCAATACGGTCCATCGTGGCGGTGTACCGCAGCGTCATTCCCGGGAGGATGTCCGCATCAAACGTCGCCCTGGAGATCTTGGCGAGAATCACTTTCTCGCGGAAGTTGTTGACCGCACCCACCATGATGCCCGCCGTCTGCGCCATCCCTTCCACGATGAGCGATGCCGGCATGAGCGGCATTGCGGGAACATCCTGCGTCGCCGGAAGATGGTCGTGCAGATGATCCTCGGCCAGACTCGTGTTCTTGATCGCGACAAGATGCTCGCCGGGCTGGTGCTCGACGATTCGGTCTATCCACATCCAACGCATCGATCAGTGAGCGAGCCTCAGCCCGCAGCCTCCAGCTTTCGCGATACGAACTCCACGAGCGACTGCACGGTGATGAGGTCACCGACCTTCACCACCTCGCGGCTCGCGTCAAATGCGGAGAAGTCCACGTGCGGCATCCGCTCACGAAGCATCGCCATGCCGGCGTCTGTGAACTTGCCGTCCTGAACCCATTCGGCGTTGTCCATGAAATTTTCGGGGAAGAGTTCGCCCTGATCGATCTTGAAGGGCTTCTCGTCGGTGCCAAACGTCTTCTCCAACCGAAACACGATGTCGAGGAAGTCGATGGACTCGGCCCCAAGATCGGCAGTCAAACTGGCCTCCGGCGTGATTTCATCGTCGTCGCAACCCAAGGCCTCTTCGAGGACCTCGCCGACCTTTCCAAAGATGTCGTCCCTAGTCATGAGCATGTCGTCTCCGACTCCTGCAATTGGGCGGCCGCCCTGAGGTTGTTCGGCGGCCGCATGGTAAACCTGCCTGAGATTGCGGTGTCCCCATCTCCGGGGCCCCCCTCGATCACTCCCGTACCACGACACGCAATCGTACCTGCCTCGCTCGGCGCTGCCATCGACACCGCCACTCGCAGCGATTGCCCCGGCCTCACCATGGCCCCGTACTTGACGGCCCGCACGTCCCCGGCCACCCACGCCCCGGGCCGGGAGGCCCCGATGAGGTGGCGGGCGGCCTGCACCATCGTCTCCAGCATCATCACGCCGGGGAGAATGGGGAAGCCCGGAAAGTGGTCTGCGAGGTACTCCTCGGCACTGGTGACCTGCTTCCGGGCGACGATGTGGTCGTCGCCGAGTTCCAACACGTTGTCGATGAGATTGAAGTGCATGTCCGAAGGTGCCAATGGTACCCACCACCAGCCTCGAGCGGTGGCACGACCAGCGGGAAAGCACTATCCTGCTCGGCTCGATCGTCTGAATCCCCCTTTGAATCCCCTACCACGGCAGGACAAGACATGGCCAGCACAGGCACCGTCATCCAGGTCATCGGCTCGACCTTTGACGCGCAGTTTCCCGAGGACTCGCTCCCGGACATCTACAACGCATTGACGTGCGAACTCGAAGTGGACGGCAGGACGTCGACGCTTTATGGCGAGGTCAGCAAGCACTTGGGCGGCGGCCAGGTTCGCTGCGTCGCATTGGGCAGCACCGACGGTCTGCGACGCGGGCACCCGTGTACAGATACCGGTGCGCCGCTTTCGGTTCCGGTGGGCGAAGGCGTCCTCGGCCGCGTGTTCAATCTGCTCGGCGATCCCATCGACGAGCGGGGCCCTGTCGACAGCGATCGCTCCCGAGCCATCCACCAGCCGCCGCCGGAACTCGACCAACTCAACCCCAAGACCGAGATTCTCGAAACCGGCATCAAGGTCATTGACCTCCTCTGCCCCTTCGTTCGTGGTGGCAAGATCGGCCTCTTCGGTGGTGCGGGCGTCGGCAAGACCGTCATCATTCAGGAGATGATCGCGCGTGTCGCCCGTGGCTTTGGTGGCTACAGCGTGTTCTGCGGCGTGGGCGAGCGGACCCGTGAAGGCAACGACCTCTGGCGCGAAATGCAGGAAGCCGAGTACACCGACGCCGACGGCAACACCGCGCACGTCATCGACAAGGTGGCCATGGTGTTCGGCCAGATGAACGAGCCTCCAGGTGCGCGTCTTCGCGTCGCGCTCTCCGGACTCGCGATGGCCGAGGATTTCCGCGACAACTCCGGCAAAGAGACGCTGGTCTTTGTTGACAACATCTTTCGCTTCACGCAGGCCGGCTCTGAAGTCTCCGCGCTGCTCGGGCGAATGCCCTCAGCCGTGGGCTACCAGCCGACGCTCTCTACCGAAATGGGTGAGTTGCAGGAGCGGATCACTTCGACCTCCCGCGGCGCGATCACGTCGGTGCAGGCCATTTACGTGCCGGCCGATGACCTGACCGACCCGGCCCCCGCGACGGCGTTCACGCACCTCGATGCATTCGTCGTTCTGGAGCGTGGCATTGCCGAGAAGGGCATCTACCCGGCTGTCGACCCCCTGAACTCCTCGTCGCGGATTCTCGATCCGCAGATTGTCGGTGACCGGCACTACCGCGTCGCGCGTGAAGCCCAGCAGATCCTGCAGCGCTACAAGGATCTCCAGGACATCATCGCCATCCTCGGCGTGGACGAGTTGGCCGAAGAGGACAAACTCGCCGTGTCGCGTGCGCGCCGCATGGAGCGTTTCCTCAGCCAGCCCTGTTATGTGGCCGAGCAGTTCACTGGCTTCCCCGGAATCACGACACCGCTTGAGGAAACGATCGACTCGTTCGAGCGGTTGGTTGCCGGCGAGGGTGATGACCTGCCGGAGAGCGCCTTCATGTACGTCGGCAACCTCGACGACGCCAAGAAGAAGGCCGAAGCGATGGCAGCCGAAGCCGCCGGCTGATCGCACCATCTTGAAGTCATGGCAGGTGGGAGCAACTCCCGTCTGTCCGGAGCGCACCCCCTCAGTCGGCTGCGCCGACAGCTCCCCCGCAAGCGGGGGAGCGGTTTGGGCGCGGCACCCCCTCAGTCGGCTTCGCCGACAGCTCCCCCGCAAGCGGGGGAGCGGTTTGGGCGCGGCACCCCCTCAGTCGGCTGCGCCGACAGCTCCCCCGCGAGCGGGGGAGCGGTTTTGGCGCGGCACCCCCTCAGTCGGCTGCGCCGACAGCT
>JASMKH010000020.1 GCA_030749435.1 Phycisphaerales bacterium | reverse complement strand
TCACCCTCTTGGGTGCGTGGGGATCACATGACGACTCCGCTGACCTCGATCAAAGTGGGACCGTGGGCCTGTCGGATCTGCTGGTACTGCTGGGGCACTGGGGCCCGTGCCCGTGACGATGCTTCGTACGTGGCGGGTCGTTGACGCTCAGAACCGCCGACGTCTCCGGCCTGCCATACCTGCAATGCCCAGAAGCGCAAGGGCCGCAGGAGCTGGGACGGCATCGATACGAACATCATCCATGTATGAGGGACCCTCAGTCGTTCCATAGATCTGGAACCCTACGAGAAACTTCCCGACAACGAGGTTCTGTGTCAGTTCGAAGTACGTCCAGTTATCTCCACCTCCAATATCGTCGATGAGGTGAGTCCCGGTCGTACCGTCTGCGTAGTAGAACGAATACTGGTTGAACGCGCCACCTTCCCGCATCACCCAAATGGACACCTCTTGGATGTCATCGGTTGAGACGGAAGCGAAGTCCTGCCGAATGGCATCGCCAGCGTATGCTGCAGCCGAGTAGATGCCGCTGTGAGACTCATCGCTTGTGATCCATGGAGTGCCATCAGAAGCAAACCACGGCGTGAGTTGTCCAGTTTCGAAGTCACCATTGAGCAGCATGTTGCCACTGGCAGTTCCTGTCGAGGCAATGGCGAGCATAATGGCGCCTACGATGCAATGTCTTCCACTCATTTCAAACTCCTCACATGAATCTACGCTCTTGTTACACGAATTGATGTCTGCAGCACGCCGCCGCAGCACCACGCTGACCGTACAGTGATGTGGCCTCAGATACGAGCGTGTTCTTGCGAACTTGGACCCCCTCACGCCCTGAAAGTGTTTCTTGGCAGGCGAGTAGAGGCTGAGGCCCTCAGCGGGCCAATGCGGGGGGGGGCTGGATCCCGCCCAAAAAGATCGCTTGGCCATCATGCAGCCGCGGCAATTCCCAACGTATGCTGGTGACGAGGAATGGGAGGAACCACATGCCCCTGATAGCTCGTCGCTCCGTTGGAGTGCCTTTGGCCACTTCAGCCCTTGCGTTGTCCCTCACTGCGTTTCCAGCCAACGCGGAGACATGGACAGTCAATGGTGGTGGTGGCGCCGACTTCTTGGATATTCAATCAGCGATCAATGCAGCGAGCCAAAGCGACACGATCATCGTGGCTCCTGGCATCTACACGGGCGTTGGTACTGAAGTCGTCGATATGCTCGGAAAGGCTGTGACACTACAGGCAAGTGGATCGGCGGCCGAGACGATCATTGACGGCGAGTCAGTGCGTCGAGGAATTCGGTGCGCCAATGATGAGACAGCGACCACGATCATTGACGGTTTTACCATTCGGAACTGCTCCGTCACGCTTGAGTCTGGGGCGGGGATGAGGTGCTCGGCTGCGAGCCCGACGGTGACAGGGTGTGTCTTTACGCTGAACTCGACTGATGTCAATGGTGGTGGTGTTTCAATCGAAACTCAGTCACATCCCACCTTCATTGCCTGTGAATTCACTGCCAATACCGCTACTTCCAATGGAAGTGGTGTGTATTGCACTGCATCAAGCCAGCCTCTGTTTGTTGCGTGCGACATCATCGACAACGAGCCGTGTTCTATCGGCGGCGGAATCGCTGTGTTTTCATCATCAACGCCCTTCTTTTCGAATTGCCGAGTCACGGGGAACAGTGCGACCTCAGCAGGATTTGGCGGCGGCGGCGTGTACGCTGACTTGAATGCTCATGTCACATTTTCAGAGTGTGTCATTGCCGACAATGAAGCTCCTGGATACGGCGCCGGAGTTCTTGCTTACACGAGTGACATCACGCTGACCGATTGTGACATTATCGGTAACACAAATACCTTTGGAGATGGGGCAGGAGGCATACAACTGAATGTGGAATCTGTCGCCATCGTGCGAGGCTGCTTGATCGCGGAGAACACTGGTGGCGGTATTGGATTCGATGACAGTTCCGGGCACCTCAGCAGTACGTGGGTGCAAGACAATGTCATGGCGGGCGGCAAAGGTGGAGGGATTCGCTGCGCCAACGGAAGTAGCCCGACCATTACAGATTGCACGATTTGGCGAAACTCAAGCGATTCATCAGTCGATCGTGCGGTGGGGGGTGGAGGGGGACTTGCCTGCCTGGGCGATTCAAACCCAGCCGTGTCCCGTTGTGTCATTTCAGGAAACATTGCCGGGTGGGAGGCCGGGGTCTATGGAGGGGGCGTATACGCCGATAGCAGCAGCCCTACCTTTGTTGATTGTGTTCTCAACAGCAATACGGCAACCGGAGCAGGCGGCGCTGTGTATCTCGAATATGGCAGTGCATCCTTTTTCAATTCGACAATGAGTCTCAATACATCGCCCTACGGCGGAGCGATATTCAATGATGACTTTTCAATGCTTCTTGTAGAAAATTGCGAACTCTCCAGCAACGTGGCAACAACCAGTGGCGGTGGGATGTACGCCATGAAAAACGGTGCCGCGGTATGCATCAATGCAACAATCGCATGGAACGACGCCCCCGAGGGCGGTGGCTTGTTGTCTACTGACGGGGGGGCATCGTTATTGGAGAGCACCGTGTGGTGCAACTCATCAGATCAAACGCATGGAGATTGGAATGATCTCGGCGGCGTCATCATTGCCGAGACGTGCCCTCTTGATTGCCCGGATATCACGCTCGATGGCAACGTTGGTGTCGAGGATCTCATGGCTGTGCTGACTGACTGGGGTGAGGCCACATCGAGCGACGTCGATGCGTCCGGAGTCGTTGACATGATTGATCTGCTGGCAGTCATCGAAGCCTGGGGACCGTGTCCCTAGGGCGTTCTGGTCTGCAGTGCACCTTCCACAAATCGTGGTGATGCGCTCATCACCGGCTCCCGATGCTCGGACGCTGAAACTGGCGTGCGTCCATCATCGTCCGCAGGTCACTCCCCGCGGGGGTCGGAGTACAGATCTACGAAGAAGTCGAGCGTTCGACGCCCGTCCTGCTCACGGACCCTTGAGAGATAGAAACCGAACTTCTCGAAGAGTTGAATGGCGGGCTGCCGCTCGACTCGGACGTCGAGCACGACCTTGAGGTAGTCCCGCTCGCGGCAGAACCGAATCGCGTGCTCCAGCAGGGCAGAGGCGATGCCCTGACGCCGAAACTGCGGGCGGACCCGCAGACGCCGCATCTCGGCCACCGAGTCGTCGAGACGCTGGACCCCGATCATTCCGGCAATCTCAGTGCCAGTAGCCGCCACCCAGAAACACCCCTGGGCGGCCTCGCTGAAGTAGGCCTCCGTGAGTTGCTCGATGTCGGCCCCGGTATCGTTGATATGGACCTGCCCCTCATAGACACCGGCCTCAAAGAGTTCGCGAAGGACTGGAATGTCCTGATCGGTGGCGTGTCGAATCTGTGGTGCATGCTGCGTCATGGCGGTGATGTCGGGCGCGGCCCACAGTATAGAGGGACGCCGCCGAGCCCCTCGCACGCGTGGGCCGTTGGGGTCAGTGCCACCAGGATGGCTGCAGGGCCGCGGCGCAGTAGTCCAGGAATGCCTGATCCTGCCCCGGACGGATCGTTCGGGCGGCGACGGAGGTGCCCGCCGCCGCATCCTTGAGGATGGAGCGAATCTCGGCAAGCCCCGCGTCGCTGCTCATCAGGTATCGCGTCAACGCCCACGCCTGCGCGTAGTAGTCGAGCAGGGCCGCCCGGTCCCGAGCCATCGCTGCATGAGGGTCGTCACTCAGAAACTCCGCCAGCGGCAGCATTCGGCCCCGCCGAAGCATCCACCAGGCCCGGCGGGATCGCTGCCGGTTGGCCGCGTGATTGATTTCGATGCCATCGATCTTGAGGCGGTACCCCTCCATGATCGTGGCGAGCCCTTCGTCGAGCCACGGGGGGAGATGGCTGCGGAGCGCAGTCTGTGCATACTGGTGCCACCCCTCGTGAAGGGCCAGCGCAATCGTGTCCCGGCAGTGCGCACGGTGGTCGATGTCGTAGAGCAACGCCACGCCCTTTGCAGTGAACCCGCCTCTGCTCAGTCCCTGCATCGCCGCGGCATGCTGCGGATGCAGCACCGAGGCAAGATTGGACCACTGCCGCCGATCACTCATCAGGCAGGTGGTCATCAACTCCCTGGGTTCAGGAAGCGTCAGGTCCGCGCCGTCGAGGGCCGAACGCATTCCACTGAGCGCCGCCTCCAATGCCGCCGGAAGCCGTTCATGCAGTTGCGGGATCAGAATCGTTGTGCAGATGTCCCAATGGGTGGTCCGCAGCCGCACGCCTTCGAATCCCATGCAGGTCCAAGGCGCCGTGATGCAGGCCCCGCACGGAATCGATGGTTCATCGGGCAGGGTCCCAAGCAACACCGCGCGCGGGTGCGGGGAAGCGCACCCGACGAGCAGCCCAAGCGTGACTGCCGCCCAATGCCACCGACTCACGAAAGTGCCTCGATGGCGGCCTGCGTCGCCACCAGGTCCGCTTCTGCCTGCTGCAGCTGCGATCGCGTCTCGTCGACCAGATGGGCGGGCGCCTTCTGCACATAGGCGTCGTTGCTCAAGCGACCGTTCAGGCTCTTGATCGTGCCTTGCAACGCCTCGGCCTTGGACTCCAGCCGGGCACGCTCGGCCTCGGGGTCGACACCGCCGGCCAGGTCAAGCAGCACTTCCTCGCCGTCGAATACGAACGCAAGCATCCCCGCAGGCAACGTCTCGCCGCGAGGCCTGACCTCGGCGACCCGGCACATGGCGGCCAGCATTCCTGCAGACGCCTTTGCCATGTCTTCCAGGCGGGGCGGCGCCAGCAGTGCGATTTTCGCCTTGACCGGAACATCGTTCTCGGAGCGGGCCCGCCGCACCTCACCAACGAGCCGCTGAAGTCGATCGGTCTGTTGTTCGGCGTCCTCATCGATGAGGGATGCGGAGAGAACCGGCCACGCAGCGGAGGCCACCAGTTCGGCGTCGGGAAGGTCCAAGCCAGGCAGTTTCCGATCGCCGAGTGCCCGCACGTGCGGCCAGACTGCTTCGGTGACAAACGGGCAGATCGGATGCAGCAGGCGGAGCAGTGCGTCGAGTACCGAGAGGAGCACACGCTGCTGCTGCGCGTCATCGCCGATCGTGGGCTTGATTGCTTCAAGATACCAGTCGCAGAAGTCGCGCCAGATGATGTCGTAGGCGACCTCGGCGTAGTGGTTGAATCGATACTCAGCCAAGGCCTTCTCAGCATCCTCCACGGCCGCCACGAGCCGGGAACACATCCAGCGGTCGGCGAGTGACATCGACTGCATGTCCACTTCGGAGGCGGGCGACTCGATCCGACCCAGCGCGAATCGGACGGCATTCCACATCTTGTTTGCGAAGTGACGACCGACATCGAACCGGCTGGACGTGTTCTTGGCGAGGGGGCGATCTTCAGAGGGTGACTCGCCGGTCAGCAGACCGTACACAGTCACCATCTCAGCACCACTGACCGAGGGGCTCTGCTGCACTGGGGCCGCGACGCGGTGTCCGGCAGGCGTCGTGATGAACTCGGGCTCGAAAGTCTCGCCCGAGTGCGGATCAACGAGATCGACGCCAAGGCGCACGTCCTGTGTCGAGGTGGCGATCTGCGCCATGACCAGGCGCAGCGCGTCGGTACCGTGCGAGTGGATAATGTCGCGTGGGTCGACGCCGTTGCCCAGCGACTTGCTCATCTTCTGTCCGTGGCCGTCCTGCACCATGGGATGGATGTACACGTCCCGGAACGGAACGCGGCCGCCGAGGAAGTAGCGGTTGAACATCACCATTCGGCTGACCCAGAGCGTGATGATCTCGCGGGCGGTACACAGCACATCGGTCGGATTGAAGGCGTCCAGCAAGCCCTCGGTGTCCGGAAACGCCTCGGGCGCAGGCCAGCCCATCGTGCTCATCGGCCACAAGGCCGATGAGAACCATGTGTCCAGTACGTCAGGATCCTGCGCAAAGCCCGCCTCCACGAGCGCCGCTTCCAGTTCGGGTCGATCGCGATCAACGCATGCCATGATCCGGACGGTTTCGTTTGCGACATCGACCGAGATTCGCACGCACAAGGCTGCGTCGTCGACGCAGCACATTGGCAGATCGCAGCCGGCCGGTGGTGTCGACAACGGTGCGGTGGGCAACTCGCCCTGCATCGGAACGTCCAGCGTCCAGACCGGAATGCGATGTCCCCACCACAACTGGCGGCTGATGCACCAGTCCCGGAGGTTCTCGTGCCAGTGCTGATAGGTCTTGGCGTAGCGGGAGGGCGTGAACCGGATGACGCCGTCGCCTTCAGTCCCGCCCGCTGGTCGTTCGCCCTCGTACTGCTCGTCCGACAATGCGCGAAGGGCTGCGCCACGCAGTCTCTCATCGGTCACGCGCACATACCACTGATCACTCAGATACGGCTCGATGGGCACGTGGGAGCGATACGAGTGGCCAACGCTGTGACTGTAGTCCCGGACCGATTCGAGCAGCCCGGCCTCGTTGAACCATGCGACAACGGCTTCCCTCGCTGCCTCTCGGGTCAGACCGATGAACCGCCTGGCTTCATCAGGCACGTCTTCCCAGCCATGGTGGTCAGAGATCGTGGCGTCGGGTGCCATGATGTTGATGACATCGAGATCGTGCCGCAGGCCGATGTCCCAGTCGTTGGGATCGTGCGCGGGCGTCACCTTGAGGAACCCCGTGGCGTACCGGGCCTTGGCGTCTCCCTCGGCGTCCGGCATCACGACGTAGTCGTCCTCGACGATGGGGATCCGCCGTCCGACGATGGGCAGCCTCACAAACCGTCCACGCAGCGACGCTGCTCGCGGATCTGCAGGATTGATGGCGACCGCAGTGTCCCCGAGCATCGTCTCCGGACGTGTCGTCGCCACCGTGACGAAGCCGTCGCCGTCTTCAAGCGGGTACCTGAGATACCACATGTGGCCAGCCACGTCCTCCATCTCAACTTCGTCGTCGGCCAGCGCGGTCTGCGTGACGGGGTCCCAATTGACCAGTCGTTTGCCCCGCTCGATGAGGCCGTCCTGATACAGCCTGAAGAAGGCATGACGGACCGCTGCGGTGCAGACCGGGTCCATCGTGAATCGCGTGCGATCCCAGTCACAACTCGCGCCGAGTTCCCGCAACTGACCGAGGATGACCGCCTCGTATTCATCCTTCCACTCGCGGGCCCGCTGGATGAATGCCTCGCGGCCCAGATCGACTCGCCTGGTCCCGGATTGCATCAGGCGGTTCTCCACGACCGACTGCGTCGCGATTCCGGCATGGTCGGTGCCTGGCATCCACAACGCAGCGGTGCCGCGCATGCGGTGGTACCGCACGAGGATGTCCTGCAAGGTGTTGTTGAGCGCGTGGCCGAGGTGCAGGGCACTGGTCACATTGGGCGGCGGGATCACAATGCAATAGCATGAGGCGTCGGGCTCGGGTGGCTCGACGTGTCCGATTCCCGCATCCTGCCACTGCTGGCGGATCGCAGGTTCGGAATCGGCAGGCGTGTAGGCACGAGGAAGCGAGACTGTGGAGTGAACCGTCGACATCCGTCCATGATACAGGCGTGGTTTGCCCGATCGGCTGCCTCCGCCGTGCTCTGTCTGGCTTCGCTGGGCTGCAGCGGCGGCGATCCTGACGATGGGACCGCCGACACGGGGGGACTCGAGGACCGGTTGCTTCGCGCCGAGCAACTGCTGACCTTCGGAAAGGTTGAACCCGCCGCGCAACTGGCTGCGGCAATCACGACCGATGCGCCCGATGACTGGCGTGGTCATGATCTGCTGGCCCGAATACACATGCAGCGGGCCTTCGACTTCGAGGATGCAGGTCTGATCGACCACTCGGCTGCTCACCTGCAACTGGCCGTTGCCTCCTACGCCACCGCCATCGAACACGGCCAGGCCCGGGCAGGACTCTGGAGGAGTGGGGGGGATGCCGCGCAGTTGGCCGGGGATCTCCCGCTGGCGCTTGACTGGTACACCGCCGCGTTGGACGCTGCGCCCGATGACGTTCGCGTCCTTCTTCGAATCGCGCAGCTGCGTTTCGACGCGGAGCCGGAGGAGAGTCGCGGACTGCTGCTTCGAGCCACCGAGATTGACCCGTTGATTCCCGAGGCACACGCCTCCCTGGCGCTGCTCGCTGCGCACGAGGGCCGCCAGGACGCGGCCCGAGCGCGGATGGCTGAGGCCTTGAGGCTCGACGGGGAGAATCCGCAACTCCGCATCGTCCAGGCCAGAGTGCATCGGGTGCTGGGGGCGTTCGCGGTCGGCGTCGAGATTCTGAGCGCCCTGCCCGATCGCGTTCGGGCCAGCCGCGCGGCGACCGAGGAACTCGCCTTGTGCTGGGAAGCCCTCGGCCGATACGACCGCGTCGCGGATGCATGGGCGGCCTGCTTTGCAGCCAACGCTCACCGCAGTGATGCCTGGTCGATGGCCTTGCAGGCGGGCCGGGCGGCGGTGGCCGCCGGCGATCTGCCGCGAGCCGCCGCCCTCTTTGCACAGGCCGAAATGCAATCAGCCCCGAAGGACGAGATCGAGGCCGCTCGCGCGGAAGCGGCAAAGCACGAACCGCGGGGCGACGCTCCGTGAGGGGGGACCCGAGCCGCTCAATGATCGCGATCGGCCTGCTCGTCGCCAGCGTCGATGCGTCGGCCCGACTCCAGCCACGGATCGGGCCCCTCGTGGCGGGGAGCGGGCCGCCCGGGCCGCCGGAGCCGCCGGCTCAGCAACATGGCAATCGCGATGCCGATCATCCCAAGCAGTATGACCAGGGCCACAATGGCCGAATAAGGCAGGAGTGGGGGGGGCTGCTCGGGCACGGATCGAGTATAGAGTGGTCGAACAACCGCGTTGAGGCGGCGTAACGGAAGGATGGCGGTCCCATTTTGATGATTTGATGAATCTTCGCACGGTATCGGCCGATCGTCACAGAAGGCGCCGGGTCCGATACGCGGCTGCCCCGGTCTCTCGAAAGGACGTCCAAGACATGCTGACCCGCCTCGCTCCGACCTGTGCCCTCTTCGTCGTTGTGTTCGGGGGCGTGTCCGCCGCTGCGGCCCGTCCGGTCTCTCATGAGGCACGCGCGTGGGCCGATGACGTCTGGGAGGCGGCCCTCCAGGGTGATCGAAGCGATCTGGAGACGCTGCTCTCGGAACCGGCCACGATCGGCGTCCAGGACGAGGCACGAAAGGCCTTCATCAAGGCGGTGGAGCTCTGGCGAACACACGAGTCGGAAGATCGCACCCACGTGCGTGAGCGAATTGCCGAGGCTTCGCAGGAGATGCAGGAGGCTCGGGACGAGGGTGACCTGCTTGAGTCGCTGCGGCTGCTCATTGAGATTCAGGCCTTGTCGAGCTCACTGGCCGCACCGCTTGACGAGCCTCATGTTCAATCGCTGCTCGCCGATGCCGAACGCCAGATCATCGCGTGGCGAGAAGAAGGCGACATCTTCAATGCGCAGCAGGGCCTGCTGCGACTGCGGGCCGTCTACGAAGACACAGGGCATCAGGAAGACTGGGATCGACTCACCGAGGGATATGAAGCGTTGTGGGATCAGATGCGGCTGCTTCGCCGCTACCGATTCGACGAGTACCACAGGCGATACGTGGCGTTCCACAGGGCCCAAGGTGACGAAGTGAGCGAGGAGTACAGCCCGCGACTCGATACGCGTTGGCGGGACATGATTCGAGACGTGGACATCGAGACCGCTGCCCGCGCGATTCAGATCGCCGCAGCAGAGCACGTCGAGTCTGAGGGGCTCGTGCCACTGCTGGACGGCGGCATCGACGCGATCCGCAACCTGACTCGGCAGGGCATGCTCACAGCGACCTTCCCATCACTGGAGGACGAGTCGCTTCTGGCCTCATGGCACGCTGCGCTCGAGGCAACGGATGCCTCCATCGAGATCCCCGGCGCCGAAGTCTCTCTGGTCCGGACGCTGCAGCGGATCGCTCAGGCAAACGCCGACACGATCAACCTGCCGGAAGGCGTACTCTGGAGGGAGTTCGCCGATGGCGCCATGAATGAGCTCGACCGCTTCAGCCAGGTGATCTGGCCCTACGACTACGAGTCGTTCAGGCGGCAGATGCAAGGGAACTTCGTCGGCGTCGGCGTGCAGATTCAGGAAACCGATCTGGGCGAGATCAAGGTTGTGACACCCCTTGAGGGCAAGCCCGCGTTCTATGCCGGCGTCCGCGCCGACGACATTATCGCCACCGTAAACGGCCAGTCGACTGCCGGGTGGACGGTTCAGGACGCCGTCCACCACATCACGGGCCCGGAGGACACCGAAGTCACCTTGGGGCTGCGACGCAGCGGCGAACAGGGATTGATTGAAGTGCCCGTCGTACGCGCCGTGATTCGCATGCCCAACGTCAAAGGCTGGCGGCGAGTCGGCGTCGATGAGAATGGCCGCGAGGATTGGGACTGGATGATCTCACCCGAGCAGGGCATCGGCTACATCAAACTGATCGGCTTCGATCAGGAGACGCAGGAGGATCTGAAGCGGGCCATGCGCGATATGCGAGGCAAGGGGCCACTCAACGGTCTGGTGCTTGACCTGCGGCACAATCCCGGCGGCCTGCTCGAGTTGGCCGGATTCGTCAGCAATCTGTTTGTTCCGAGGGGTGAGATCGTCACCGGCGAGGACTCCGATGGTCGACGCACCTTCTGCCTCTCCGCCCGCTCGCACGGCTGCCTGCTCGGTGGTGTACCCACCGTCGTGCTCATCAACCGCGGATCAGCCAGTGCCAGTGAGATCGTCGCGGGGTGCCTGCAGGCGCACGAAGCCGCCGTCGTTCTTGGCGAGCGAAGTTTCGGCAAGGGCAGCGTGCAGACCGTGCACCCACTCGCTGCGGAGGCACGCATCAAGGTCACCAATCAGTACTACCGCCTGCCCTCGGCGGATGGATTCAATCCCGGACGACTGGTTCACAAGCGTCCCGGCGCCACGGACTGGGGTGTTGTCCCGGATCTCGAAGTGCGGATGTCGATGGACGACATCATCGCCTCAGAGCGGCTGCGATCTCGCGCCGAGCGGGCGGCCTCCGAGTTGCCGCTGCCCGACCTTCCGGAGCCCGATCCCGACGCCGAGCCGAACCCAGCGGACGAGGGGCCGCCCAATATCACCAGGCTCATTGATGACGGATTCGATCCTCAACTGGAACTCGCTGTCCTGCTCGTGAGCGCGCAGGTGCTCGCCGAGACCGAAGGCGGCACGGTCACCCCCCTTGAGCAGGTTGCCGAGGGACCGATCGAAGATCTTCGCAGCCGGGCCGGCGGCCGCTGAAGCACTACGACACCTATGGACTCACTGCGACCTGCCGGTCTCTCGCGAGGCCAGCAGGTCGCGTGCTTCAACCACGTCCTTGTCTCCGCGGCCCGAGAGATTCACCAGCACGACCTGATCGGCGGGCATCGTGGCGGCGAGGGTGAGTGCTGCCGCGACGGCGTGCGATGACTCCAGTGCTGGCAGAATGCCCTCGAGCTTGGACAACAACTCGAAGGCGTCCAACGCCTCGTCGTCTTCAACGCTGACGTACCGCGCCCTGCCGGTCTCCTTCCACCACGAGTGTTCCGGGCCGACCCCCGGATAGTCGAGTCCGGCCGAGATGGAATGCACGTCCGCCGTTTGGCCGTCAGCGTTCTGCAAGACGTAACTTCGCGAACCATGGAGGACCCCCGGCGTGCCCTGGCCAAGACTGGCAGCATGATGCCCGGCCTCAGGCCCGGAGCCGCCCGCTTCGACGCCGACCAGTTCCACCGCCTCATCGTCGATGAACGGATGGAATATTCCCGCCGCATTGGAGCCACCTCCGACGCACGCGACGATCGTGTCCGGGAGGCGGCCGAATCGTTCAAGGCACTGCGCTCTCGCCTCCCGACCGATGACCGACTGCAACGATCGCACCAGCAGCGGGAACGGGTGTGGCCCCACGACTGAGCCGAGCACGTAGTGGGTCGTCTCCACCGACTCCATCCAGTCACGCATGGCGGCATTCGTCGCGTCCTTGAGCGTACGGCTCCCGTCCTCAACCTCGTGCACCGTTGCTCCGAGCAGACGCATTCGAAAGACGTTGAGCGACTGGCGGCGAACATCTTCGGCCCCCATGTACACCTCGCACGCCAGACCGAATCGGGCGCAGGCCGTCGCCGTCGCGACGCCGTGCTGGCCCGCACCCGTCTCGGCGATGATCCGCCGCTTTCCCATTCGGTGTGCCAGCAGCACCTGCCCGATGGTGTTGTTGATCTTGTGCGCGCCGGTATGGGCCAGATCTTCCCGCTTGAGAACGATCTTGGCGCCTCCGGCGTGCGAAGTCAGTCGCGGCACGTCAGTGATCGGCGTCGGACGCCCAACATAATCCCGCAGCAGGACGGCCAGCGTTTCATTGAAGGCTGGGTCCGAAGTTGCGTTGGACCACGCGGCGTCCAGTTCGTCGAGTGCCGCGACGAGCGTCTCGGGAACAAATCGTCCGCCGAAACTGCCAAACCAGCCTTGTGTGTTCGTCTCGGCCTGCGATGAGGAGGTCATTGACATGCGGCTCCAGTCCCCTGGCCGGTGAGCAGTCGTCGCTCAAGAAACGTGCAGACGCGTTCCTTGGCGTCTGCTGAACACGAACCGAACCCGACATGTTCGGCCTGGGCGCCCGTGCGATCGTAGGCCACCCGCTCGATCAGCGAACTCGGCCCCAGGGCCTCGATCGCATCAAGGAATCGCCACTGACTTTCAAAGGGTATCCATCGATCCAGTCGTGAGTGGATCGCGAGGACCGGCACCGGCTTCCAGTCCTGGAGGTGCTCGATCGGGTCGCTCGCCTGCACCATGGCGGTCTGATCACGCCCGCCCCGCTGGCGGGCGGGAAGAAACCCCCAATCGCCACTCGAGGCTTCCATGATGAGGGCCGCAAACCGGTGGGGCGAGCACAATCGGGCCGCGCTCACCATGCCGCCTGCCGACATGCCACCGATCGCTACCCGATCCGGGTCCGCGCCGAGCCGATCGACCGCGGCGGTGGTGACCATGTCCAGTTCGCCGACAGCCTGCATGATGACCTCGAGCACCCGATTGGGCGCCTGCATGGCCAGGTCCATCCGCGCGCCGTGCCCAGGCAGGTCCATCGCGCAGACGGCGAATCCGCGTCGCATCAGGCGGAGGAACCGGCCAGCGTCGATTTCCTTGTACGCGGTTCTTCCGTGGAGCCAGATCAGGAGCGGCGGTCGGTCACCGATGACGAGTTCCGGGCGGATGAGCAGCACGGGCACGTCGCCGACTGATGCCACCTTGGCCTGCGAACGGAGGGCCGACGGAAGCATTTCAAATGGAGGAAGCGGCCCCTGCGCATTGACGGAAGGGGGGGGCTGGGGCGATCCTTCGGACATGCTGCAGATCATCGGCGGGCACTATAGGTCGCGACGTCTCCGAACGCCGCCCGATGCGAACACGACCCGGCCCTACGCGCACCGCGTGAAGGAGTCAGTCTTCAATGTGCTGCGTGGTCATCTGGAAGGCGCCCGTGTGCTCGATCTCTTCGCTGGCGTCGGCACGATGGGGCTTGAGGCCATCAGCCGGGGCGCCGCCGAAGTCCTCATGGTGGAGCAGGATCGCCGCATCTACGAGTTGCTTCGTGAGAATGTCGAAGACCTGAAGTGCGAGGCGGAGGCGGACCTGCTCCGCGGCGACGCGCTGGGATCGGTGGCGATTCTCCGGGCGCCGAGGCCACTCGACATCATCTTTGTCGATCCGCCGTTTGCCATGATGCGGGACGAGTCGTCCCGGCAGCGCGTACTCGATCAGATCGGCAGGACCGCAGACCTGCTCGCCCCGGGCGGGCTCATCGTGCTGCGGACACCAGTCGATGCCCATCGCGTCTCTCACCAGACCGCCGGGCTGGACGGCCCGGAGATCCGCGACCACGGCCGGCATCATCAGGTGCTCTTCTACGCGCCGCTGGACGACGAGACGTGAGCGATCGACCGGCCAGACAGGTCGCCTCGGAGATTGCCCGCACCCTGCAATCGAGGGGATTCGTCGCGTGGTTTGCCGGGGGGTGCGTTCGCGACGAACTGCTCGGACTGCAGCCCAAGGACTACGACGTGGCGACCGACGCGACGCCGGATCAGGTGACCGAACTCTTTCCCAATGCCCATCCGGTCGGGGCGGCGTTCGGGGTCATGCTCGTGCGGCGACACGGCGTCACGGTCGAAGTGGCCACTTTCCGCGAAGAAGGCGGGTACAGCGATCGCAGGCGGCCGGACTCCATTCGATTCAGCAGCGCCGAGCAGGATGCGCGGCGGCGGGACTTCACGATCAATGGGCTCTTCCGGGATCCCGTGACCGGCGCGTTGCACGACTACGTCGGCGGCAGGGAGGACCTCAGGGCGGGCGTCCTGCGGGCCATTGGAGATCCGAATGAGAGACTCGATGAGGACCACCTTCGAATGCTCCGGGCCGTCCGCTTTGTCGCCGCGCTCGATGTCGAACTCGAGTCCGAGACGTCCGACGCCATCGTGCGGCATGCAGCATCGCTGCGGGGTGTATCTCAGGAGCGGATTGGTGATGAACTCAGGAAGATTCTGCGAAGCCCCGGCCGGGTACGGGGCATTCGGTTGTTGGGTCGCCTCGGGCTGGCCTCGGCCATCTTCGGTGAGCGTCCGCTGCCCGATGACTTTCTCCGCCTTGATGCGGTTGGTCGCGCCGGCGGCGACCTCCCGTCACTGCTCGCGGCTTGGGCGCTGGATTGGAGCGGAGGGACCATTGATGCAGATGCCGCGGGGCGGGACTTCCGCGGCCGGCTGCTGCTCTCCAACAGCGAGACGGACGGCATGACGCGATGCCTTCGGGCGTGTGAGGCATTCGCGCGGTGGGATGATCTGGGAGTCGCTGGCCGCAAGCGGCTGGCCGCCAGCCCATGGAGCGGGGTGGTCCTGACGATGCTTGGGGCGGTGGACCTCAAGGCGGCTGGGTCCATCCGCAGTGACATCGACTCCCTGGCCGTGACGGGGCTTGCCCCCGAGCGGATTCTCGACGGCGAGGCCCTGCTTGCCGACGGGATGCCGGAGGGGCCGGCCTTTGGCAGGGTGCTGGAGGCCGTGTACGACGCGCAACTGGAAGGGACGATTCTCGATCTGCCCGCCGCCCTGAGGCTTGCAAGAACCCTCTCGGGGCGAACTCAGGGGGAGTAACGGCTTATACTCGGTCGTTGCCCCCTTCGCAGAGGACCCCCCGATGAAGACTTCCACCACCATGATTGCAGCAACCGCGCTCGCCTCGTGCCTGATGCCCTCGGCAGGGGTGAACGCCCACGAGTTGACCGATGGGTCTCGGTACCCGGATCTCGTCCAGGAGTCCACCGCCGATGATGCCATCAGCGTCTACGTCGTCCCCGTGCGTGGACAGGTGGGCACCGACATTCTGCTGGAGGTCTACGAGCCCATCATCGAGGACATCAAGTCCCAGTCGCCGGACATGGTCATCATCCACATCGACAGCCATGACTACAAGGACGTCGATGACGAGATCCAGGACATCATGGAGGAAACCGGGCGACCGGACGAAGCCGACTCCTCCTATCCGTCGCTGAAGCCGATGGCCGAACTGCGCAAGGCGTTCGCGCAGGAGCTGCCCGACACTCACCAGGTGGCCTACGTCGAGGATGCCATGAGCGTCGCTTCCCTGTTGGCCCTGTCCTGGGAGGACCTGTACATCGACCCGGACGCTGACCTCGGCGGCGCAGTCGTCGTCTGGGCGTGGATGGCCGCGCCGGTGGTCAAGGACTCCCAGAAGTACGGCAAGTACCTGCGGGCCATCATGGGCGATGTTCAGGGCATCGTCCAGTACGCGGGCTGGGACGAGCCCGACAAGCGAAACTTCATTCAGGCCATGGTCGCGCCCGAAGCTATCGCGACGACGACGTGGCGTGGCCGCGACGCCATTTGGTACGGCAACAACAAGGGGGATTTTCCGGTCGATACTGAGCACAAGGTCGACAGCAAGATGGGAATTCAGGAACTGCTGGGTCTCACGATCAACCTCTCGGGCGAACAGGCCGAACAGTTGCTCGTTGCCGACGGTACCGCCGCGCCGGATCGATTCGTCAAGGACATCCTCGCGCAGATGGGGCATCGCCGCTACCGGCTCCTAGGCAAGGACGCTTCGGTCAAGGTCGAGAAGCACAGGTCCAAGTGGCGGGCCGCTGCCAAGCGCGCCCGTGATGCCATTCGCCTGTACGGCCGGATGGAGGGCGGGGCGTACATGTACCAACTGCAGGCGGCGCTCCGGGCCCTGAATACCTACATCTCGGCGATCAAGACGAACAAGGCGGTCAAGACGCGAATGCAGCTTGAGCGATTGCCCACCGATCTGACGCAACTTGAGATGATGCGGGAGGACCTCAAAGAGAAGATCCGTAATTTCAACCGTGGCGGTGGCGGCGCAGGTGGCGGCGGCTTCGGTGGCGGTGGCGGGGGTGGGGGAATGTAGGCCCGGCCGCGGTCAGTCTTCGACGAACCGCAGGGTGGCAGGCCCCACCTCGACTTCGAGGCCGTGCTGCAGACGAACATCATCGATCTTTCGGCCCCCACACAGCGTGCCGCCGGAGGAATCGAGATCCCGAAGATGGAGGTCGCCGTCAATCTCTTCGATCAGGCAATGCTCCCGAGAGACGCTTGGCGCGTTGAGGCGAATGTCGCATGACTCGTCGCGGCCGATGAGGACGTCCGCCGCATCACCAAGCGCGAAGGCCCGTACGAGTTGCCCAGTCTTGCGATTGATGACGTGGAGTTCCATCATCATTTCAGTGATTCCCATCGTAAGCACCTGCTGCGACCATACCGCATCAACCCATCATGTCGGCGGACCGAGTATGCGAATTGCGGCAATTCAAACCTCTCTGAAGATACGCTATTGGAGTGCCTCTGGTTCCACATTCGCCGCCCTGCAGGTTACGAAGGGCCATTCATGAGGCTTCTGACCGATGTCGGGTTGCTGGGCGTCGCCCTCGTCACGAGCCCGTGGTGGTTCCTGAGGATGGTCGTCCGCGGGAGATATCGGACTGACTGGCCGGGCCGATTCGGCAAGGCGGCCCCGCTCGGACCTCCCCCGCCCGGTGGCCGCATTCTGCTGCACGCCGTGTCGGTAGGGGAGGTTGGTGCGATTCGAGGCCTCGTTGAGCAGCTTCGCAGCCGCCCCGAGACCGACGTCGTCATTGCCAGCACCACCGACACGGGCGTCGCCCGGGCCCGCGCGCTCTTCGGTGCGCAGCACACCGTGGTCCGATGGCCACTGGACATTTCATGGTGTGTGGGCCGGTTCCTGCGGGCCACACGGCCAACACGCATCGGTCTGGTGGAGCTCGAAGTGTGGCCGAACATGACGGCCATGAGCACCGCGATCGGGGTGCCGACCATCGTCGTCAGTGGGCGGCTCTCGCAACGGAGCTTCCGCCGCTATCGCTTGATCCGCTGGCTCGTGCAGCCGATGTTCCGCCGCCTTGAAGCGGTCGCCGCGCAGGATGATGAGACAGCGGCTCGGTTCATCGCGCTGGGCGCGCGAGCGGATCGGGTGCAGGCCGTGGGGAACATGAAGTGGGATTCGGCAGCGCAGCCACTGGACGCAACGACCCGCGAAGCGCAACTCGCCACGGACCTCGGCATCGATCGGACGAGGATCGTGATCGTCGGCGGATCGACTGCGCCCGGTGAGGACGCCATGCTGCGTGCGGCATGCCCGCCTGGCGTCCAGCTGATCTGCGCACCCAGGCGGCCCGAGTGGCGGGACGAGGCCGCCGAGGCGCTGGCACCATGTGTTCGCCGCTCGGCCGGGCAGCCAGCGAGCGAGGGCACGGATCGGTTCCTCCTCGACACGATCGGGGAACTCGCCGACGCATACGGTCTGGCGGACATCGTTGTCGTCGGTCGCAGTTTCGGCGACCTGCACGGGTCCGATCCCGTTGAGCCCATCGCCCGGGGCGCAGCCACCGTCATCGGTCCGGCCGTGGAGGACTTCCAGTACGCCGTGGGGCGCTTGAAGGACGGGGAGGGGCTCATTCAAACCGATGCCGAAGGGTTGGCGGAGGTGCTGGCAGGTCTGATCGGCGAGGCCGAGTCGCGGCGGCGACTCGTCGCCAATGGGCAGTCCGTGATCCGAGCCGAGCAGGGGGCGACGGCTCGCTGCCTCGAGTTGCTGGCTCCCCGCTGCGCTTGTACATGAAGACCCCTGAATGAACACCGCCGCCGGACCCGGGGTGGGGCAGGCGGCGGTGCGGGGAGAAAGGACGAGCGAGGTGGGGAAGGACACGGGATGTTCGCCCGGCTATCCACTCCTACGCATGGCCCCGGAGCCCGGTTCCCATGGAACTGGTTTGGGCGATCATCGAGCCCGCCAGCCGATGCGGGGTGCCCATACCATCCCGGCCATGCGGGAGCAGGACATCATGGCGGTCATCACCAGCCAGAGGCGGCTGACCGATCCCCGGGTCCTCCTCGGGCCGGGCGACGACCTGGCAGCCCTCCTCCTGCAGCGGCAGGGGGGTGGGGGGGCCTTGCTGCTGGGCGTCGATCAGGTGATCGACGGGCTGCATGTCCACGCCCACGCGGTGTCCTGGGATCGGATCGGCCGAAAGGCCGTACACCGCAGCCTCAGCGATGTGGCTGCGATGGCCGGGCGGCCGCTGGCGACGCTCGCCGCGGTGGTGGTCCCGACCAGTGCCGAGGTGGCAGAGATCGAAGCCCTGTGCAGCGGGCTCAACGCCGCGGCCACCGCGTGGGAGGCGCCGCTCGTTGGCGGAGATGTCGCGATTCAGCGGGACGCGGGTGGCCCGCTCACCATCTCCGTCACGGTGCTCGCGACGGCAGACGAGGCCCTCGGACCAGTCAGCCGTGGGGGCGGCCGGGCGGGCGACGTCTTGCTCGTGACGGGGCATCTGGGAGGATCCTTGAAGCCGGACGGGACGGGGCATCACCTCGACTTCATCCCGAGAGTTGATGAGGCTCACGCCGCGGCTGACCTTCTGGGCGAGTCACTGCATGCCATGATCGATATCAGCGATGGCCTCGGCCGCGACGCTGCAAGGCTTGCGGCTGCGTCGGGGCTGCAGGCTCAGATCAACATGGCGCGCCTGCCGCTGCGCGCAGGTGCCGGCGCCATGGACGCCCTGCAGGATGGCGAAGATTATGAGTTGCTCATGGCGGTCGACGCTCGAGCGACCGTTCCCGCCTCGCTGGAGGGCCGTCATGGCCGGTGCCCGCTGACCGTGATCGGGTCGCTTGGCACCTGGGAGGCTTCGACGCATCGCGTTGTCGTGACCGAGCCGGGGGGGACCCAACTCGACGGCAGCAAGTTTGGCTGGGACCACGGATGAACGCGTCGATTGAACTGCATCTTGACGATGAAGCCGCCACCGAGGCGCTCGGCCGGGCCATTGCCACCGTGCTGCGGGGGGGCGACCTGATCGCGATTCAAGGCCCGCTCGGGGCAGGCAAGACGACGTTGACGCGGGCGATTGGGGGGGCCATGGGACTGCGTGAAGTCTCAAGCCCGACCTTCACCATCGTTCACGAGCACCGGTTGGCTTCCGGTCTGCGATTCATGCACGTCGACGCGTGGCGACTCGGCGGCGTGGAGGATCTGAGCGAAGTTGGCTGGTCTGAGTGGGCCACGGCCATCGACACCGTGACGTGCGTCGAGTGGGCCGATCGCATCGAGTCTGCGATGCCGCGTACCGCGCTGCGAGTCGAACTCTGGCACGCCGACGGCGGACGCGGGGCGGGTCTGGCATGGAGCGAGCACACACGCCTCGAAGCGGTGCGGCGTCACACTTCGGGGCTGGCCCCGTAGATGACGAATCGGTGGCCACTGACCTCCCAGCCACGCTCGTCCGCGAGCCGGTCGCGGAGTGCCACCACTTCGTCGCTGTTGATCGCCTCGAACCGCCCGGTCCGCACGCACACCAGATAGTCCTTCGGGGTCCGACCGTAGGCCAGTTGATAGTGCGTCACCTTGGCGTCGAGCAGCATGAACGGCGTCAGGATTCCCGCATCCTGCAGCAGACGCAGCGTGCGATACACGGTCGCCTTGGACACGTTCGCGCCGTCCGCCCGCATGCGATCAAGCAGCGCGTCAGCGTCGAAGAGGTCCTCCGAGTCCATGACGGCCGCCAACACGTCGGCCCGTTCCGGTGTATACCTGAGCGAACATGACTTGAGATGTCTCCGGAAGACCGCGCACAGCGGCGCGAGGATCGGCGGGAGATCGGGCGTGTCATCAATCGGCGGAGCATCCATGAGCACCGAGTGTACAGCAGCCGAATCGTTGAAGGTCCTGGCATTTGAGGGTTGGGATGCTGGCTCGCATCGGGCGGTGCGTGAGTCCATCGAGCGGCATGGTCGGCACCAATGGCAGTGGCAGACGTTGCCCAGAGGCAACTGGCGGTGGCGGCTCCGGTTGGGGGCCGTCGATCTGGTTCGCGAGGCGGAAGCGGCGGGGGTGCTCGCCCAATCCTGGGATGTGCTCTTCGCGACCTCGATGGTGTCGCTCTCTGACTTGGCAGCGTTGTTGCCCCCCGAGATTGCCGCCCGGCCGCGGGTGCTCTACATGCACGAGAACCAGGCGGCCTATCCGTCTGCAGCAGGCCGGGCCGATCCACGTGACGCCCACGCGGCGGTCACGAACCTCACCTCGATGCTTGCAGCAGATGTGGTGCTCTGGAACAGTTCATGGAATCGCGCCTCCTTCCTCGAAGCCATGGAGGCGGTGCTGCGGGCCCGGACCGATCAGGCCGACACTGGCATGCTTGAGGAGATTCGCTCGAAGTCCTCGATTGCCTGGCCGCCGGTCGAGTGCCCCACGGCAAGCGACCCCGAAGTTTTACATAACGCCTCGAAGGCCCGTGCCCGAGGGCTCACGCTCGTCGCCTGGCCACACCGGTGGGAGCACGACAAGGGGCCCGATGAATTGCTTCGTATTGAGCACGAATACGGCGCAGAGGCCCGCATCGGGTGGGTGCTGCTCGGCGAGCAGTTCGATCGCCAGCCGCCCGCATTCCGCCAGTTGCTGGAACACGCGGGCGATCGGGTGCTGCACGCCGGAACGGCTGCGCGGGGCGTCTACGAAACGTGGCTCGTCGCGTGCGACTGGGTCGTGTCGACAGCGAACCACGAGTTCTTCGGCATCGCCGTCACTGAGGCGCTCCTCGCCGGCTGCATGCCGTGGCTGCCTGAGCGATTGAGCTACCCGGAACTGGTCCCGGCGGCGTTCCGAGGCTACTCGCCGATGCAGCCTCCAGATGAGCCCGAAGCCATGATCGCGGCGATCCGGGCACACGTATCGAACGCCAGGGCCGAGACCGCGGTGAGACGCATCGAAGCGGCGATTCCACACCGGAAGGACGATTGAACTGGCACGCCGGGCCGCCGCGGCGACGTCGGCCCTGACGGGCCCCCGTCGCCGCCGATAATGACTCTTATGTCAAACTCCGTGTTTCGGGGCCGCCGAGGTACTGCGGCCGCACCGCGGCCACGGGTACGCTGTGCCCATGCCGTCGGATGACCTGCCTGCTGTCGATGTTGCTGAGCCGCCCGTCGACGCCGGCGCGGTGCCGGCTGGCCCCGGCGGCACCCAGTTGGGCATGCTGGGCGTCACGCTGATCTGGCTCGTGATCGCCTGCCTGCTCGCGGCCGTCCTGCTTACGGTGCTCGGTGAGCGACACATCGCCACGCAACTGCAGCGAGAGGCCGCGCACGTCGGACGCGTGGCCATGGTGGCGGTTGGTAGCGACACCGATCCCGCTTCTGCCGCGGCGACCCTGTCCGGATTGAAGGCGGCCGTGCCGGATGTCGCGGGCATCGATTATGAAGTGGGCGGCGTGCTCGTCGCCACGGTGGGCGCCGCTGATGTGGACGGTGCCTTTCATCGCACCGTCTCGCCCGACGGCAACGCGTCGGTCGATGTGTGGTTGACCGCGCTCGCCGCCTCGACGCCGCGGCTGTGGAACACGCTGGCGATCCTCTTGAGTCTGGGGATGTTGTTCCTGCTGATGAGCGTGTTTCTCGTCGTGATGGTGGGTCGACTTGTCGGACGCCCGATGCGTCTGATCGAGGCGCGGGCGAGCCGTCTGGCCCACGGCAATACCACCCCCCTTCCGGGTGCCTTGGCTGGCGGCGAGTTCGGCACAATCGCCGCAAGCCTGGAGGCGATCCGGGAGCACGTCGCCGAGGAGCGTGCAGCGCATGAGCGGATGGGCGAGGAACTCCGCAGGACCAACTCGCTGCAGCGGCTGATGCTTCGCGAACTGAACCACCGCATTCGCAACAACCTCGCGTCACTCTCGGCGCTCGTGTCGCTCTCGCGGGCGAGCACCGAGTCGGTGGACGAGTTTGCGGGACGCATCGAGCGGCGGATCGATGCGATCGCCGCGGTGCATGCATTGCTCTCCGAACGCCAGTGGACGCCGGTGGGCATACGCGAGTTGCTGCACCGCATGACGCCGCCCGAATGCGGCGAGCGGGTCACGCTCAGCGGCCCTGACGTGGAACTTGGCGCCTCGCAGGCCACGCCGCTTGCCATGGTGGTGCAGGAGATGTTCGCCAACGCCATGGAGCACGGCAGTCTGGCTTCAGGCGCCGGGTGGCTCAATGTGCAATGGGACGTCGCCTTCGAGTCCGAAGGCGAGTTTCTCGTTCTCATGTGGCGTGAGACGGGAGGTCCTCCGCCCGATCCAAACGCCGAGGCTGGCACCGGAACCACGCTGATCCGCGGCCTTGTCGAAGGCGAACTTCGCGGTAGCGTGCGGCTCTACCATGCCCCCGATGGTGTGTCCCACCGCATCCGGGTTCCGCGGACTTCGCGTGTTCACACCGCGGAGGTATGAGCCACCGTGATCGTGCACGTTCCGAATGTGAGTGGATGCTGCCCTGCGATCGTGAATCCCACCTCACGAAGCATGTCTGCCATGGCCACAGGGTCGGCAAACGTGGACACCGAGCGAGGCAGATACCGGTACGCCCCGGAGCGATCGCCCGCCAGAAGCCCTGCCGTCAACGGCATGACGTGCCGCGTGTAGCAGGCATTCAGAAACCGCATGAGCGGGTTGGCCGGCGTGCTGAACTCCAGTACCAGCAGCCTTCCCCCTGGCCGCAGCACGCGGGCGAACTCCGCGGCGGCGCCTCCCGGATCATCGACGTTTCGAATGCCAAAGGCAATCGTCACGACGTCGCATGAGTCGGCAGGGAGATCGATGTTCATGGCATCGCCTTGCCGGTACTCGATGGGTTGGCTGCCCATTGGTCGCCGCGTGGCTTTCCGCCGAGCAACGCCGAGCATCGCCTCGGTGAAGTCCATCCCGACAATCGACCGAGGTCCGGCTTGGGCCAGCAGTTCGGTCAGGTCACCGGTGCCGCACGCCATGTCGATCACATCATCGGTGGGCGTGATGGCTGCGAGCGCCACTGTCGCCCGCCGCCATGCTTGATCACGCCACAGCGAGTGCAGTCGGTTGTTGAGGTCGTATCGCGGTGCGATGGCGGTGAACATCGACTCGACCCGGCGGGCCTTGTCGGCGGCATCATGGGGATTCGACTGCAGGTCGGTGGCGGTCCACGCGGCCGCTGGTCTGGCTTCGTGCGTGGACTTCACGCCGCCATGATACCGAGCGTGCCACTGCTGCCGTCTGGTAGACTCGTCCCCATGCGACTGGGCAGGGTCTTCGGTATGGGTTGTGTGGCGGCAGCGCTCGCCTCGTGCGCCTACGTCGACTATGCCCGGCACTGGGTCGGCGATTTCTCTGCCGCCTGTGACGTACGTCGGGTCGGCGCAGGCCAGGGGCACTTGTCGATGCCCATCGAAACGCGCATCTGCACGAGCGACCCCTATGTCCATACCTCGATCTGGATGTCGAGCCTGACGCTGGACGATCTCGTCGCTGCCCCCATGCCCTCGGGCCAGATCCTTCATGTGGAGATGCTCTTTCCACCGCAGCCGGGCGAAACGCCGATCGATCCGGACGCAACCAACCTGTCGATCCGGTACATCCTGATCTCCAATGGCGAGGTCGGCATTTATGAGGGCGGTGGATTCGGATATCCCATCGGCGGCCACGAGAGCGGCACCATGTCGCTTCGCGTCGAGCCCTCCGGGCTGGTCCTGACGGAGTCGACGGATGGATTCGTTGATCTGCTCTCACCAGCGGAGCTCACTGCGGTCTTCACCGGGACCTGCGACGACGCTGCGGGGCACCGCTTTGCAGACGGCGTCGATCAGTTTGTGACCAACACCTTTGGCCGAACGATGTACGTCGACGCCAGCGGCATCATGCCCGTGCCGGCCATTCGCTGAGTTCGGCCCCGATCACCCGCGCAGCGAACCGCCCCCCCTGATGCTGCCTCAGGCCTGCATCTGGATCGGGGAGCCCCTCTCGGGGAACAACCGGTTGAACTATTCCTCGGCCTTGGCGGCGGCCTTCTTTTTGGCCGGCTTCTTGGCTGAAGCACTGATCTCACCGACGCGAATCCGAAGCAGACGCTGGCGGTGTCCCACCTTGCGGCGATAATTCTTGCGACGCTTGAACTTGATGACGTCGATCTTCTCGCCCTTGATTTCACCGACGATCTCGGCCGTCACACTGGCGCCTTCGATGTACGGCGTGCCGAGCGTCGCTGGCGCCTCGCCCTCACCCTTCACGGCGAGCACGCGGTCGAAGGTGATGGTGCCACCCTCGGAGGCCTCTTCACGGAGGTCAACGTCCAGCACGGCGCCCGGAGCGAGTTTGATCTGGCTCCCACTGTCTTCAACGATCGCGTACACGGCAGAACTCCTTCGAAACCGCCCTCAGCGGCGGGAATCGAGCACTATACAGCACCTGCCGCCGTGATGCCATCATGGGCCCAAGCTGCACTCCCTAGGGGCAGTCTCCCCAGTTCTCCAGCACGATGAGCAGATCGAGCACGTTGGTGTCATTGTCACCATTGAAGTCGCCCCAGCCCGTGCCTCCCCCCCAGCCACTCTGGATCAGGATCAGGACATCCTCTGCATCAACCAGGGCATCCACGAGCGGGTTCATGTTGCCTGGACACACACAGGCATCGAGAACACCATCAGCGTTGGCATCGAGCCCGAATCGGTCCTCGATCTCACAAGGATCGCTCTCTCCATCGGAATCGCAGTCGACCAGCGGCGTGTAGAACACGCTTCGATTGTTGACGCTGTCCTCAATGCCCTCAGCAGCAAAAAACGACCCATCAAGATCAAGTGACCGTGTTCGGCTGTCAAATCTCGAATCTGGAATCACCACCTCGGTTTCGACGCCGGTAGAGAGATTCATTCTGGTGAGTTGCCCGCCAACCAGATCATCAGCCCACGGGTCAAAGTGGGACACGAGCAGCCAGTTGTAGGAAAGGTCCATGTCAAACACCGAGTGGCTTTCAGGAAGCGTCATGGTGTGGATCGGAGTTGGAACACCGTTGGCCAGGAAGTTGTCTTTCTCAAAGACCTCAACATAGCCGGGGTCATCGCCGCTCGGCGCAGCACATATCGCCACATGCTGAGAAGACACGACGACCTTCTCGCCGTAGTACTCAGAGACGTCGGGGGCATGAATATTTGTCCAGTACCACGTGTCGTCGGACGAATCACAATACAGAATGGCCACACTTCTGTCGAGATAGGGGTCAGCAATGAGGGCTGTTGAAGTGTCTTGTGTGCCGTAGATCGCAGTGAGGAGATACCCTTCGAGGCCGACATGCAAACTGGCATTCGCGACATCAAACTGATCCAGGCCAGAATCCCACTTGAAGAATCGAACCAAGACTTCAGCGCCACTCGTTTCTGAAGCGACCAACCAAGGCGGATCGAGCGCCATGCTCTGAAAGACACCACCTTCGGCAAGCGGTTCAATTGTCTGCTGCAAATCCCACTGAAGTCCGTCTGCCGACAGCACTTCTATCTTCGAACCATTGGACTGAAACAGAACAGTCGCCACACCTTCACTCATTTCCATCACCCTGCCATAGCCCATCCCCTCATCTACGCGACCAAGCATGCTGTCAACTGCATTGAATTGGCGCAGGTCATAGTCATAGTGATAGAAGGTCACTCTTCCGACATCATCGAGGCCATACTCATCGGACAATGGATCGCCAACAGCGAGCCATGGCAGCGAGACGGCGACCGAACGAGAATCAAGCCAGTCATTTCCAAGAAAGACGATTTGATCCTGCCAATAGGGATAGCAATTCAAGCCAGCCCATGCCGCTGCTTGCCAGAGGGCAGCCGCCCAGATTGCACACACGATATGGATATGTCGCACGAAGACCTCCCTCCAAACACGGCCACCTTCAACGTACAGGTACAGACTAACTGCAAAAAGAGATTCGGACCTCGCCATTCTGCAATCAACTCAGCCCACGCACTTTCCGGGCAGCCCAGTGCCAACACTTTCCGGCCTCAGGATCCAGAATCAGTGACTATTGGCTCTCAATGTGATTGGCATGAACCCACTGCCGCGGGTCTTGAGTAGTCTCATCACAATGTTTACGGCGGTTGATTGGCTCGTAGTCGTGGGGTACCTCGGATTGGTTGTGGCCATTGGCGCTGTAGCGTCTCGCCGCCATGAACATGGCGATGACTTCTTCCTGGCTGGCCGATCAATGCCAGTCTGGGCAGTGGCAGTCTCCACGCTTGCCACAGCAGTCAGTGCGGCGACCTTCATCGGCGGACCACAGCAGGGATTTCGAGGTGATCTCTCTTACCTCACATTCAAGTTTGCCGGACTGGCAGCCTTCATCATCGTGGGCTTCGTCTTCCTGCCAGCCATCTTCCGTGCTGGTACGCCCAGCGTGTACGGGCTCATCGCGCAACGCTTCGGAACATCCGCAGGTGGAAGTGCCGCAGCCATGTTCGGCATCGGACGGCTGCTTGCCAGTGGCGCCCGGCTGTTCATGACGGCCATCCCCTTTTCACTTGTAGCCTTCGGTGACGCAAGTGGCGGGTCACTTGCCGTTGCCATCGTGCTTGTCGCAGCGGCAGCATGTGTGTACACGGTGCTCGGCGGTGTGCGAGCTGTGATCTGGACAGATGTCCTGCAAGCGTGCGTCCTCGTCGGCACGGTGGCCGCCGCCGTGGGACTGCTCTGGGTCAAGGTGGACACCTCCCCAGCCGAGGCTCTGGAGCAACTTGGCAGCGCTGGCAAACTCCGCATGATCGACTGGTCACTCTCGTGGACCAACCCGTACACGGTCTGGGGCGCCGCGATCGGCATGACGCTCTTCCTCGTTGCCGCCTACGGAACCGACCAGGATCTCGCACAGCGTCTGCTTACGTGCCGCACACCTCGAAAGGCCGCCTGGGCTGGCATCCTCTCAAACCTCATCGGATGGCCGGTCACGTTTCTCTTTCTCGGCCTCGGCGTGCTGCTTTGGCTTGAAACGCAGAAGCACGGTCCCATCGTGTCGAACCTGGCGCCCGAGGGTGATCGCGACGTGTTCCTGCACTTCATCCTTCGGGACATGCCCATGGGACTGCGCGGGCTCATGATGGCCGGCCTCTTCGCAGCTGCGATGAGCAGCCTCGACTCGGCCCTCAATGCGCTCGCCGCCTCGACGACGTCGGACATCGTCCGTCCCTGGCGAGCGGCCAAAGGACTCGCAGCCATGTCGCCCGGCCGCGAAACCGTCATGGCCAGATGGATGATCGCGGGCTGGGCCGCCGCCTTGACTCTGTTTGCGTTGCTGTGCGCCTACTGGCAGACGGCCAGCGGCGAGACGCTGCTCGACTTCGCCCTCGGGGTCATGGTCTTCGCCTATGCGGGGCTGCTCGGTGTGTTCCTGACGGCCCTGCTCACCCGCCGCGGCAATGCCCGCTCCGCCGCCGCTGCCCTGATCGTCGGCTTGCTCGTTGTGCTCGCCCTGCAGCCCTTCGCCTGGAACTGGTGGATGCCGCGCATCGCCGGCGAGAACGCGATCGCGCCGCCAGCCTTTCCGTGGCGTATGACAATTGCTTCGGCAGCGGCGTTTGCGGCCTGCCTGCTCGGGCGACGCGCGGCCCCGAACACCATCATCCCATCAGCCGCCCCAGCCGCCTGATCGCCTCTTCGAGCACCGGAATGGTCTTGCAGAAGGCGAACCGCACCAGATCACGCCCGTCGGCCGGATCGCCATAGAACGATCCGGGTGGAATGGCGGCAATGCCCACGTGTTCGACGAGATGCTGGCAGAACGCTTCGGCATTGGCAAATCCGAACGGCGTGTGGTCGCACATGACGAAGTACGTCCCCGCGGGCACGTGGACGCCAAAGCCAGCGCGTTCCAGACCATCACACAGCAGGTTCCGCCGGGCGAGATAGTCGGTCTGCAGTTGCGTGTAGTACGCGTCCCCGAGGCCGAGCGCCGCGGCGGCGCCGTACTGCAGCGGGGTTGCGATGGCGTAGGTCATGAACTGATGCGCAGCCCTGACGACGGCGGTCAGCGGCGGTGGCGCCACTGCCCAGCCGATCTTCCATCCGGTCATCGAAAACGTCTTGGCCATGGACCGAAGCGTGATCGTCCGCTCCCACATGCCGTCCATCGACGCAATCGGCAGGTGCCTGCCTTCAAAGACGATGCGGTCGTAGACCTCATCGGCAATGACCACGAGATCGTGGTCCCGGGCGATTGCAGCAAGCCCCTCGAGTTCCTCCCGCGAGGCGACGTGCCCTGTCGGATTGTGCGGCGTGTTGAGTAGGATTGCTCGCGTGCGAGCCGTGATGGCGGCGCGAACCGCGTCGAGATCGATACCAAACAGGGGCGGTCGGGTCGTCACGGTTCGCATCACGCCCCCCCCCATTGCAATCGATGCCGGGTACGAGTCGTAGAAGGGCTCGAATACGATGACCTCATCACCCGGATTCAGCAGACCCAGCAGCGAGGCGGCGATTGCCTCGGAGCATCCTGCCGTGACGGTAACGTCGGCATCGGGATCAACCGCCAGCCCGGTTGCCGCGCCGAAGTCCAGCGCCACGGCCTGCCGCAGCGCCGGCACGCCAGGCATCGGCGCGTATTGGTTGTGCCCCTCCACCATCGCTCGGTGCGCCGCCTCGATCACGTCCGGGGGGCCATCGAAGTCCGGGAAGCCCTGCCCGAGATTGACCGCGCCGTGCTGCTGCGAGAGACGGCTCCACGTCGCAAACACCGTCTCGCCGAACGGTTGAAGCCGCGTTGCAACATGGTTCCTGCACATAGCGGCGGCATCCTAGCCTGATTGGCACCCTCGAGATGATGGGGCAGCAAGCCTGAAGTATGCTGGCCCCATGCACCACCTGCTTCTTGCGATCGCCACGCTCGCACCCCCCGCCCAGCCAACTGAGGAGGTGCGCGGACACATCGAACACGCAGGCGAGGCGCGCATTGTCCACGTCTACGGCACGCCTGCTGAGATGGGCTACGCCCACGGATGGCTCGTCGGCGCCGACTTCGTCAGGGGCATTCAGCAACTCTTTGAGATCCTCCCACCATCAACACACGGCATGGTGGAGGTGATGCGAGGGTGGACGCCGCTGATCTCACTCTCGCCTGCCCACCGCGAGGAACTCTCAGCGATGTACCGCGGGCTGCGTGACCGCGTCGGCGAGGATGGTTTGATCCTGCCCGGCGTCGAACGCCCCCTGGACGAAACCGACCTGCTGCTCTGGAACGGCTACGACATGTTTCGCGTGGTCGGGTGCAGTGGCTTCACCGTCTGGGGCGCGCAGACCTCCGACGGCGCGGCCCTCACGGGGCGCACCCTCGATCTTGCGGTCTTCTCGCCGCACTGGGTTGATACGCAGATCCTGCTCGTGCGCCATCCGACGACGGGCTACGCCACGGCAAGTCTGACGCCGGTGTGTCTGCTTGGCGCCATGACCGGGATCAATGAGCACGGCGTGTGCGCCTTTCTGCATGACGGCGACGGGCCTCAAATGGACGCGGTCCTTGAACCGGAGCGTCCCGTCATGCTCGCCATGCTCGACATCCTTCAGCAGGCGACTCCGGAGACAGCGCAGGAGGTGGCCAGGCGTGAGCTCAGTTCACAGGGGCCGTTCCCATTCTCGTACATGGTCCGCGTGATCGACGGCAATGTGTCAAAGGATGCGCCCGCGCGGACCTGGCACCTCGGCCCTGACGGAACCCGCCCGGCCAAGCCAGGCCGATCGCTGACCATTACGACGAACCACACGACGGCGAGTGGAGACGAACCGCCCCGACTTCGAGTGGGCGACTCCTACGCCAGGTACGCCATGCTGCATGAGGCCTGTCGACCCGAACAGGGCCTGATGGACTTTGACGCTGCCTGGAAGGCGCTCGCGCTCGTCGAGCAGGATCATCGGTCCTTCATGACCTTGCATGCGATCGTGGTGCAGCCCGGTTCGGGCGCGGTGCAATTGTGCTTTGCCGGCACGAATGAACGTGGTCAACTGCGCCCCGCTATGAACAGGCCGGTCACGACGCTGCAACTTCGCGACCTCTTCGCCACGAAGCCCCCGGAAGCGACCCCCACGGAAGCAACTCCCCCGGAAGCGACTGCCCCGGAAGCGACCCCCACGGAAGCAAAACCCCGGGAGGAAGCCGGGACCGAAGCAAAGTCCCACGCCTCATTCACGCCGCTGCCAGTCGCCGCTCGGGAGAACGGGTGATTCGCCATGCGTTCCCGGCGGCATGAGGTAGATCCAGGCGCGGCTGACCTCGCCCGCGCAGCGCACCTCGATCTCGATCCGCTCATACCAGCCCGGGTGCCCCTCCAGCCGATCGAGTGAGGCGAGCGTCTCGTCGCTCACATCAAACACTTCGCCCGCGATGGCGGTCACGCCGCCGGCTTCGACCACCGGGAAGCGGCCGAGCGACCGCATGGTGAACGCCGCCTCGGTGACTGCGGGCCGCCCCACGTCCGGCGCGAGATGCGCTCGCCAGTTGGCGCCCCCGGTTCGGAGCGTGCCGTATACAAACACGGCCGTCATCCGCGCCCTCCCCGCGAGACCGCATAGAGCGCGGCCGCGGCCGCCATGGCGATGGCCGCCAGCCAGAAGCACAGCGTGAATCCGCCGCCCGCGCTCAGCGCCGAGGCCATGATCGCGGCGCCTCCCGCGTAGCCGATCCCGAAGATGAGCGTCGCGCGGCCCCAGTACCGCGAGTGCCGCTCGATGCCGGCGAGTTCGTCAACGCGGAGGCTCATGACGCTGACGCAGCCCATCTGCGCGAGCCCCAGAGGAAGCGCCGACCACGCGGCCACAGCCGCGCTGCCTGCCAGCGGTACGGCGGCGATCACCAGCAGCCCAC
>JASMKH010000001.1 GCA_030749435.1 Phycisphaerales bacterium | reverse complement strand
ACTCGTCGCGCAGGGTGTGGACTGCACCGATCCCGACCCATGCGCGGGTGACGTGGACGGCAGTGGCTTCGTCGGCACCGACGATTTGCTCGCCGTGATCGCCGACTGGGGCGCCGCCGGCAGCCCGGCCGACGTCAACGGCGACGGCACCGTCGGCACGGACGACCTGCTCGCGGTCATTGCTGCGTGGGGGCCGTGCTGAGCCCCGAACTGACCGCCGGTCACTTTATGTGCTTGTCACTGCAGGGCTTACGTTTTTGCGTTTTTGTAAGTTATTGTGTAGCAGAGAGATAAAGTGACCGGCGGTCGTGGGCGGGGGCGCAGCCCACGGCAGTTGGGGGTAGTGCGGGCAGGTGCTGAGCATCCGCTGGAACTCGGCCACGACCGCCGGGCGTCCGGGTGCATCTGAGGGCCACGCGGCCTCCAGCAACTGCCACGCCAGATCGGGATGTCCCGTGTAGAACAGGCGAATCATCGGCGCATAGACCGCATTCGGGAGCCGGGCCTGCCAGAACGGCCAGGCGGTGGGGTCGCTCGTGGACGCGCCGCGCGGCGGCTCCAACCACGCCGCTGCCATCGCTTCCTGCGCCGGCGTCACCGCTTCCGCAAAGACTTCTTCGGCCGCCGCCCGCTCCATCCGCATCGCATCGACCTCCACGAGGCCCTCCGGAAACGCCCCGGAGGCGTCCACTCGGAGGACGACCTCCGGCGGGGCATTGTCGATGCGATTGCGGGGCCAGTACTGCCAGTGCGGATCCACGGCAAGGACGAGCACACCTGCAGGCCGCTCGCCACCACCCGGCACCCTGGCCCCCCACCCGGACTCCGACATCAGGGTCGCGCCGTAGCCCCCGTAGTCAAACACATGCCGCGGCGGCCCCGGCTCCAGCGCCGTGATGCTGATCGAAGCGCAACAGGCCGTGCCGACGCTCGTGCTTTCACGCACCAGTTGAAGCGACCCCTCACCGAACAGCCGGGCGAACCCTACGGACTGCATGTCCCCAGCAGCAAGGCAGAACCGCGGCACGCCATCCTTGAGCAGCACACTCGTGCCGAACCTCCCTCGCCACGAGGGCCAGGTGGACCACGCCAACGTGCGTGACGCATCCGTGGCAGGTTCCTCTGGGCGTATCAGCCACATCTGATCCAGATGAACCAGCGACCAGCCGCCCGGCTGGCAGTCGCCCGGCACTGACATCGTGATCAGTGGCTTGAACCTCTCATCGCCGTCCTCCCAGAACGCTGGCCAGGCCAGCAGATACGTACCCTTCTTCTGCGGCCACGCAAAGTCGAGCAGGCCCTCCGGCCGAGGCGGATAGTCCTCACCCCAGAAGCCCGGTGTGGCGCACCAAGGCGTGTATGGCTCGAGTCCGTCGAGGCCTTCAGGCATCTGAGCCACACCATCATCGACGCTGGCCACCGCGGAGAACGCGAAGCAGAGCGATGACGCTGACGCAACGACACGAAGCATGTTCAAGGCAATCTCCTTTCGGCCGGCGCGACCGACAAGCCCGGACGGCACGAGCGGTCTGAGGTACTCCCGGGCGGCGTCCATACGGACGCCGCCACCGGAGGTATGTTCGGCACCTCACCGGCGGCGGCGTCAACGGGGCTCGGGGGGGGCCCGAAGCTCACGCCAGTTACGGCGTGCACGGCCCCCAGGCATCCAGGACGGCCAGAAGGTCGTGGACATCCACCCATCCATCGCCGTCGAGGTCGGCAATCTGATTGTCAGTACCCCAGGCGCTGATGATGAAGAGGAGTTCGTCGACGCCGACGACGCCGTCATCGTTCATGAAGTCTGCGAGGCACTCGCACTCGTCGGGGATTCCGTTGAGGTTGATGTCACTGCTGCCGCCGCCGCCGATATCCGCGTCGTCCGGGACACCATTCTCATTGCAATCCACGAAGACCAGATTGTCCTCGACAATGGCCGCGCCACCATCGAGCCAGCCGTTGTTCACGCCGGTCGCGTCCGTCATGCCAGCTTCGAAACTCCACGAGCCACCGAGCGTTGGAAGGTCCACAGCCATCTCGGGCGTGATGTCGGTCACCATCCAGTGACGAATGGCATCAACGCCGAGCGGCTCGTTCCAGATTCGGATGTTGTCGAGCCGGCCGAGGAACTGCGTTTCCGAGAACCCATTCGTATTGCCGAAGCGAAGATCCCAACCACCTTGACCGATCGTACACGCCCCACCGGCGTCGTTGGTTGAGGTCAGCACGCCATTGGTGTAGGAACGGCTTTCTCCGGTGGCGCCATCTACAACCATTGCCAGATGGGTCCACCCGCACGCAATGGCACCCCACCCGACGCTCGCGCAACTTCCATAGACATCTGCGCCCGCGGCGCAGGAATCATCTTCTGTATTCACCTGAAGGGTGTAACAGCCCCCGCTTCCTGGTCGTTTGGTGATGGTGCGGCGGTTGCTCGATCCATTCGCATCGGCGCTGTTCACCCAATACTCGACGGTCATGGCATCGAGCGGCGTGATGGATGCGTGGTGCGGAACAATGCCAGCGTCCGGCCATGCAGTCAGTTCCAACACGTGGTTGGCCGCTGCAGAATCACACGGCACCCCAGCGTCACAACAATCCGGCACACCATTGCCGTCGTCGTCGGCGTAGGTTCCGTCAAGGATCTGCCCGTAGTCGACGATGCCGTCGCCGTTGCAGTCGGCGGACCATTCGATGAGGGCAGACTCGACGCAGTAGATGTCCGCGTCAACCGCTTCGTCTTGAATCCAACCGATCCCACCGTCCCCCATGACACCAAAGTGCTCCGGTCCCGTCCCGCCATTGGAGAACGCGCAGTGATACGGTGCTCCGCAGGACGCTGACATGTCGAGCGGGCTCCCATCAACCCAGTACCAGCCGCCATTCGGCTCTGAGTAGTCGGGCGCATCAAGGTCCTGATACAGCCCAAGCCAGAACGTGTAGCGCTGTGCCCAACCAGCCGGCGCACAGTACGGCTGGTTGTCTACAAAGTGGTCATTGATAAACATCCGCTCCTCGATTGTGTCGAATATGACTGACTCACCGCCTCGAGTCTGCGCAATCGCTCTGGCCTCATGCCATGTGATTTCACTTGGCTGATACGTTCGCTCATACCAATGCCCATTCCCCCCATCCTCGACGGCCCATTGAACGGCCTGCCCGTGCGCCATGCCTGCGGCAGCGAGCAGTGCGCCGCACCCGACGACAGCCCATGCGGTTGATCGAGACGTGTTCATGTGATGGCTCCTCTCGCCCGCCGTGGCGGCGGTGTCTCTCCTGACTGTGCGGTGGCGACGTAACGAACGCAGCCCCCGCGGTGCCATACGCCCTTTCTGATCACCGCCGGAATTGCGGCCGCTGCCGCGTCGCAGACCGCGCCGTCATATCCACGTGATGAGGCGCATACGACATTGGCGATGGGGCGCGGAAAGTCAATTTCCCAGCACCTTGAACAGTGGCCTTCAGGCTGGATCGACGCGGGGGGCATCTTTTCTTTCGAGGAACACCCACGTACAGTGGTCCCATGCCAACCACTCCGGGGATGACGCACATGGTGAATGCCGCCTTTGCGGGCGACGACGAGGCCGTCTCCGAAGTCTGGGCACGCGTCTATGACGAACTGCACACCATGGCCAGGCACCTCATGGGAGGCCGGTGGTCGGGCGCCGTGCATGAGAGCCTGCCCGCCACGGCAATGGTGCACGAACTGTTCCTCAAACTCCACAGGAAGGTGAATACGCAGTGGGACAGCCGCGCCCACTTCTTCGGCGCCTGCGCCCGGGCCATGGAGCAGTTGCTGATCGATCATCACCGCGCCCGCACCAGACTCAAACGCGGCGGCGGCAAGTACTCCATGCCACTGAGCCGAGCCGGAGACGCGCTCGCGGTCGATCCGGACGCACCGACCGACACGGACCTGGAGATTCGACTGATCGAAGCCATCGGCACGCTTGAGCAGTGCGCGCCGCGCAGCGCCGACGTCGCCCGGCTTCGATGCGTCGTCGGGCTCAGCAATGTCGAGATTGCCAGGGTGCACGAAGTCACCACCCGCACCGTGCAGAACGATTGGCGTTTCGCCAAGGCGTGGCTGCAGCAGCGACTCGCACAGGACGGTGAGGCCAATGAGCCTTGACCGACTTCGCACGCTGTTTGATCAAGTCGCCGCGATCCCACCCGATGACCGAGCGGCGTGGCTCGACTCGAACTGCCAGAGCGATGCGGAGCGGGCCGACGTCGAGGCTCTGATCGCCGCAGCCGAAGCCGCCGATGACGCCCACGCCGAAACCGTGTGGACCGATCGCATGCGGGCCCTTCGCGTCGACGCCATCTCCGCAGCGGGAGGCGGGGTCGCCGCGGGCATGCAGTGCGGCGACTACACCCTGGTCCGCAGAATCGGCGCCGGGGGCATGGGCGAGGTGTGGCTGGCCACCCAGGCCCGACCACACCGCGAGGTCGCCATCAAACTGCTCAGGCCCGGCATTCGGTCGCTGCGGGCGGTGCGGCGGTTTGAACTTGAGGCCGAAGCCCTTGGCCGACTCCACCACCCCGGCATCGCCGCCATCTACGCCGCGGGCGTCGCTGATATCGGGCATGGCGCGATGCCGTGGTTTGCCATGGACTATGTGGATCCGGGCGAGCCCGTAACCCGATGGGCCGACACGGCGTCGCTCGACATGCCGGCGCGGCTCCGGCTGCTGGCCGAGGTCTGCGATGCGGTCCACCATGGCCACCTCAACGGCATCGTGCATCGAGACCTCAAGCCGTCCAACATTCTGGTCGACGGGGCGGGCCGGCCCCGCGTCATCGACTTCGGGGTCGCCCGCTGCACCGACAGCGATCTGGCGGTCACCACCATGCACACCCAGGTCGGTGAACTCGTCGGCACCGTGCAGTACATGAGCCCTGAACAACTCACGGGCGCCGCCATTGATGCCCGGAGTGACATCTACGCGCTCGGGGCCGTGCTGTATGAACTCCTCGCAGCCGAGCCGCCGTACGATCTGACAGGCGTGCACCTGACCGAGGCGGCGCGGATCGTGACCGAGGGGGCTCCACCGCATCTTCCCCGTCGCGGCACGCGCAGCCGCAATGCAGACGCCATCGTCCGCGTAGCCATGGCCAGAGCTCCAGCCCGCCGGTATCAATCGGCAGCCGCGATGGCCGATGACCTGCGACGCGCTGCGGACGGCTTGAGCGTCCGAGCCCGGCCGCCGGGCCTGATTGAGCAGTGTGTGTCGACCGCGCGGCGGCGACCAGCCCTCACGGCACTTGGCGTGTTGCTGGCCGTCACCGTGGTGGTGTCCACCGTGGCGGTGCTGCAACAGGCCCGTGCCGCCACCGCGATTGCCGTCAGGCGAAGCATGCTCGCCGCATCGATGGCCATCGAGCACCATGATCTGGCAGCAGCCGAGATGGCCCTGGCAGGCGTACCCACCGCAGACCGCCGCTGGCCCTGGCGGCTGCTCCAGGGCGAGGTTGCGGCGGGACGGAGCCGACTTGCCCGCGAGGGCCGCGGCAATGCTTACGCCCTCGTGCCCGCCGCGGGCGCTCGCCCTCCAATGATGGCCACCGACGACGGCTGGTTGGTCGAACTTCGGCCCGATGGCGCCGCCCGGCGCCGCGTGCCCGCTGCCAATGACTGTGGTGGCCTGTGGCAGGCGGCCCGATGGCCGTCGGGCGAGGCGGCGCTGCTGACTCTGGATGGCACCCTGCTGATTGAAGACGGCGCCTCCGCCAGAGGGGTGCTCGAGAACGTCGCCGCAGTGGCCGGGGACGGCGCGCACGTGATCCTCGCCCGCCGGGACGGGCGGGTTGAGCGTCTGGATGGTCCGGCAAGCACGCCCACATCGCTGGGCTCCTGCCACCTCGAGACCGTACGCACCATCGCCGCCCATCACGGCGGCGTCGTTCTGATCGGCACCACGGAGGGCGATGTGCTTCGGCTGCAGGACGGCATCGCCTCGGCGCTGCCGCCCGCCCACGATGGCCGGGTTGAAGACATCGCCATGAGCCCGGATGGCAGTTGGGCCGCGTCGGTGTCGACCGACGGGCGGCTGGCCCGATGGGATCTCACGATGAACCGACCCGTCGCCACGACGCGGCACCATGACGGCGCGATCCATGGCGTCGCGATCAGCGCAGATGCCCGGTGGATTGCCACCGGAGGCAACGATCGAACGATTCGCGTGGTGAGCGGAAGTACGCTCGAAGAGGTTGGGGTCTTCCCGGGGCCTCGCAGCATCGTGTGGGATGTGGCCTTCGATCAGCATGGCGACATCGTGTCGGTGGGCGAGTCGTGCGAGTCGGCGCGCATCACCTGGCCGCCAGCGACGGAACCGCCACCGGATGCCCCGGACAACATTGAGGCGTCAACCATCGGGGTCCGCCAGATCGCCGCCACGGCTGTGTCCCCAACGGGTGATCGGGTCCTCGTCGGCGAGGGGCTGGCCGATGCGGGCGCGGCGGCCGTGCTGCTCGGTGGCGAGCCGCTGGCCGAGTCGGCCAGAACGATCACACCGTTTCAGTCCGTGTCCGCCCTTGCGTGGCACCCCGGCGGCGGGTGGGCGGCCCTCGGTGGGCGTGGGGACGACGTGCTCGCCTGGCACGTGGACGAAGGGCGGCGTGAACTCATTCGTTCCGGGCTCGGCTGGACCAATGCGCTCGCCTTCGACCCCGCCGGCACGCGGCTCGCCATGTCGACACAGTCCAAGAAAGTGCTTGTGTGCGACATCGCAACGGGCCAGATCACAGCAACGCTCACCGGCAACCTCGCCGTCATCTCGCACCTCCTCTGGACCGAGGACGGCCGGTGGCTCGTCACCGGCGCGAACGACGGCCGCGTGCAGGTGTGGGACCCGCACGCCGCGGCCTTGCTCGTCTCGATGCGGCCATTCAAGAGCCGCGTGAGTTCGCTCGCCATCGATCCGGAGACCGGCGACCTGCTTGTTGGCGACGGCGAGCGGCGGGTGCACCGGCGGCAAGCGGCATCGCCGGCGACCACGCGGTAGCCCCCCTTGCCCGCTCCTGCGATACTGCCCCAAGTCAGGAGCCCCCATTTCACACGACACCGCGATCCACGATGCCCACCGCGAACTCATCGAGGCGCAGGAGATGTTCTTCGTCGCGACAGCGCCGTTGTCGCCGAGCGGTCACGTGAACGTTTCGCCCAAGGGGCTTGCCGGAACCTTTGCCGTCATTGACGAACACACCGTGGCATACCTCGACTCATATGGGAGCGGCATCGAAACAATGGCCCACCTGCGAGAGAACGGTCGACTGTGCATCATGTTCTGTTCGTTCGGTGAGAAGCCGCGAACCCTTCGGCTCTGGGGGCAGGGCGAACCCATCGAGCCTGACCACGCCGACTTCGCGTCGCTTCGCGCACACTTCCCCGAACTGCCCGGCACCCGCGCACTCATTCGGCTAAACGTCTCACGCGTCGCGACCTCGTGCGGCTTTGGCGTCCCCTGCTACACCTTCGAAGGCCACCGCACCGAACTTCCCGACTACGCCGAAGAATGGGGCGACGAAAAAATCCGCTCGTTCACGCAGAAACTCAACGCCGAGAGTATCGACGGGCTCCCCGGCACCGAGTACTGGATGAAGCAGCCCGAGTGATCTCTGTCACTCAGGCTGCCACGCAGCAATCACTTCCGCGCTTGGCACATCGACGATGCCGCGGTCACGAAGTCGGTCCGACGCCTCGGTGAATGCGGCCCGCACCTCGTCCTCGGCATTGAGTTGAAGAATGGCGTTGCGGATCTGCTTGGCATCCTTGGGCTTGCCGATCGCCATACACACTTCCCAGTCCCGCACGCCGCGAACGGCAGTGCGTTGGTTTATGCTGGCTTGAATTGAAGCCCTGTCCGGAAACTCATCGCCTAGAGTCACCGGCTCCAGACGTTGGAGCATGTTCGCCAGCGGACGAACTGAGGCGTACTCCAATAACCGTCCGGTTTCGTATAAGTCGTCGGTCATCATCCCAAGCGCCGCATTTCTACCGACTCCCTGATCCATCGCATCGACAACCTGAAGCCTCTCGCCCGCGCCGCGCCCCAGTCGCTTGCTCAATGCGACCCAGTCCATGGCCACTTGATAGCCGCCATCCCCGTCAGCAACCGCCTGCTGCGCGGCATCGTGCCATTGCTGCATTTCTGCAGCGGCGGGGGGATAGGCCCGCGCCAGATTTGAAAGGTCGCTGAGCAGGAAACTCCGCCGCACGCCAGAGAATGGCGGGTCCGTATGCCCGTCAACCCAGCAGACCCGGAAGTGATCCAAGGCCTCACCATTCTTCTCGGCCGCCGCAAGCGCTTGGGCGAGTTTGAGCCGCGCCGCCATCGATTGCGGTTCCGCATCGAATGCTTCGCGAGCACGGCGGAGCGGAGTTTCGCCCTTCAACGCCGCCGGAGCCTGCTTGAGGAACGCCTTCGCGTCGACATAGCCGACCATGCGACCGATCGGTTCTCCACTGGCGTCCAGAAAGACCATCGTCGGATACGCACGAATCTTGAGACGCTTTGACAGTGGCACGTGCTTCTCGGCATCGAGCTTGAGTGGCACGGTGTGCTTGTTCAGCCACGCCTGGACCTTCTCATCCTTCCACGTGGTGCGATCGAGCTTTTTGCAGGGACCACACCACGTCGTGTAGAAGTCGATGAACAGTGGCTTCTTCTCGACCACCGACTTCTTGAGCGCGGCTTCGTACGAGAGATCCAGAAACGGGCCGCCCCCCAGTGCATTGCCCACCACGCACGCCACCGCTGCTACTGCCAGAATTCGCACCATGATCGACTACCTCCAAGCCCGCACCGATGCGGGTCGGTCGATTGTGGCAGATATGATCCCCCTATGCAAAGCGTGGATGTGCTGATCATTGGTGGCGGCGTTGGAGGCCTGTCCTGCGGCATGACGCTCGCGTCGGCCCACCCCAAACGGTGGTTTGGCGATCGGACAGTCCTGATTGTCGATGATGGGCGAAGCGATCTCGAGAAGGCGGTATTGAGGAATGCGCCCGGCATCGAACCGGGAACAACTGGCGCCGCGGTGCTGCAGCGAATGCGGTCTCAGGTGGATCAGTATGGCTCCGCTGCATTGATCGAGGACGAGGTCATTTCGGTCGAACGATCTGGCGAGCAGTGGCTCGCCCGGAGCCGAACCGGCCGATGTTGGCAATCGCAAGTGCTCGTACTGGCAACGGGCTTCAAGCGGTGGGAGATTGACCGGCTTCCCTGCATCCCGCAGTCGCATCCACGTGGAGGCAAACCAGACCGCATCATGCTCGAACATGACGGCGCTTACAGGATCGATGACACGCTCTACGTCGCCGGTCTGCTCGGCGGTGGTTCGAGCCAGTTCGCGATTGCCGCTGGCATCGGCGCGCAGGTTGCGGTCGAGATCCTGAGCGGTTGGGCAGGAAAGCGAACCCACGTCCATGATGTCCCGGAGACTGCGCGGTGATTCACCTCGCACTTGCGGCCTGCATTCAGGTCGTGACGGCCCCACAGCCGCCCTGCCAGCCCTACGCCATGGCACCGGCACTGTGCCCGGACTCCGCCGGTGCCTGGCTCAGTTGGCTGGAGCCCGCACCGGTCCACGCCACCGCGACATCGGATGACGTCTGGCGACTTCGTGTCAGCCATCTCAACGCCTCCCGCAGTTCGTGGTCGCCTGCCATCACCGTGACGCAGCGGCGGAACTTCTTCGTGAATTGGGCCGACACCCCGCAAATCGCCGTCGCGGGTGACGGGGCCCTCATCGTCACCTGGCTGCAGCAGAGCGGCCCGGGCACCTATGCGTATGACATCGGCGTCGCTCGCTCAACCGACCGCGGCGCGACCTGGACGATGCTCGGAACGCTCAATGATGACCGGACCGAAACCGAGCACGGGTTCGTATCGATGATTCCCGAAGGAGACGGCGTCCGCGCGATCTGGCTGGATGGTCGCGCCATGACCGGTGATGGACACGCGGGCGAGGGCGGCGGTGACATGGCGCTCCGCACGGCGTTGATCACCGACCACGTGGGCGTTTCCTCCATCCTCGATCCTCGAACATGCGAGTGTTGCCCGACGGCGCTCGTGCGTGTGGGCGAGTCGGCCTGCGCGCTCTACCGCGACCGCGGAGCATCCGAGCGGCGTGACATGTCTGTCGTGCGGTTGTCCGAGGGCGTGTGGTCGAGTCCCACGGACGTCCACCGCGACAACTGGATCATCGCCGGATGCCCGGTGAATGGTCCGGCGGCCGCGGCCGACGGCGACCGAGTCGCCGCTGCATGGACATCCGGCGGCGCGCGCCCGGGGGTGCGGGTGGCCCTCTCCTCAGATGGAGGCCGCTCATTCACAGCGCCGATTCACGTCGGCACGCCGCAGGCCCTCGGACGGCCCGACATCTGCTGGCACGAGGGTCATGCCTGGGTGTGCTGGCTTGATGATGCTGGCGAGGCTCCGGTGCTCCGCTGGACCCGACTGGCCGATGACGGCACGCCAGTGAAGATTCGCGACCTTGCGGGCGTGTCTGCCGGACGACAAAGCGGGTTCCCGGCGTTGGCACCGGTAGGCAAGGCCGTTCTGGCCATATGGACGTCCGAGGACCCCACGCAGGGCCTCTCAGCGGCTGTCCTGCGTCATTCTCTGGCAGACCCCTGACTTTTGGCAGAACTTGCACGGCCCTGCCGGAGGTCAGGTATCATACGCGGCGCGGCCATGTGGTCGCTCTCCCGGTTTCTGGCGTCACAGGCGGATACCGAGTTCTTCTACCCCTGTGACTGCTCTGGTTCGAGGTTACTCCCGTGAAGCTCTTTGTTGGAAATCTTCCGTGGCGCGTTCGTGATAACGATCTCGTCGAAATGTTCTCCGAGCATGGTCATGTCACGTCGGCAAACGTCGTGATGGACCGCGACACCGGCCGCTCCCGCGGCTTCGGTTTCGTCGAAATGAGCGACGAAGACGGCCGCAAGGCCATCGAGGCACTCAATGGCTCCGACCTTGATGGTCGTGGCATCAACGTCAACGAGGCACACGCCAAGACGCGTTGAGACAGGTTTCAAATGCGAAACATCGGCCGGCCGCCGCACTCAGGTGCGGCGGCCGGCTCGCTTTTGTGCGGTGATCGCCACTGCCGCTCGCACCGTGCAGTTCAGACGTTGAAGTACTTCGCCTCAGGGTGGTGCACGACAATCGCGCTCGTGCTCTGCTCCGGATCGATCTGCCAGTTCTCCGTCAGGACGCACCCGATCCGGTCCGGGGCAAGAAGCCTGAAGAGTTTCTCCTGATCTGCCATGTCGGGGCAGGCCGGATACCCGAAGGAGTACCGGCTTCCGCAGTACTGCTGCTGGAACAGTTTCGCGATGTGTGGGCTGTCGCTGCCGCCGATCCCCAACTCCTGCCGCATTCGCTTGTGCCAGAGTTCTGCAAGCGCTTCAGCGCACTCCACACCCATGCCGTGTACATAGAGGTATTCGGTGTATTCGTCGCGCTCAAAGAGCGACCTGGCGACCTCGGTGATGCGTGGCCCCATCGTCACGCAGGAGAGGCCCAGCACATCGCGCTCGCCGTCGTCCACCGGACGGAAAAAGTCGCTGATGCAACGTCTTCTTCGCTTGCCCTGACGTGGGAATGTGAATCGCTCCAATTCCGAGTCCGAATCTGCCGGGTTGAAGACGACGAGATCGTCGCCATCACTGCCGCACGGGAACCAGCCGTACACAACTGCAGGCTGCAGTATTGAGGACTCTCCAAGCTCACGCTTGAGCCGCTCAAACACCGGCTCCGCCTCGTCATGGAGCACCCGCAGAAACTCACCTCGGCTCCGCTGGCCTCGTCGAAAGCCCCACTGTCCCCGAAAGAGCGCCGTCGTATTGATGAACGGGTAGATGTCGGCCAGCGAAATGTCGCTCACGACGCGGGTTCCGAAGAAAGGCGCGGCGGGAATCGCCTCGACAGGCGCGACGTCGCTGCGGCCGCCATCAAGCGTGGCGACGTCCCCCTCATCCCGCTCCGCCGACTCCATGTGCTCAACACGGGTCGCAGTGGCCGATCTCGCTGAAAGCCGCCGGTCGATCTCGGCATCGATCGCGCCGCCGCGGCCCTCCGCCAGCGCGTTGCAGATTTCCAGTCCGGCAAAGGCATCGCGACCGTAGTAGACAGGGCCACGGTACACCTCACGCAGGTGCGACTCGCAGTAGTGCCGCGAGAGCGCAGCGCCTCCGAGCAGCACCGGAACGTCGATGGCCATCTCGTTGAGCGCCTGGAGGTTCTCCTCCATGACCATCACGCTCTTTACGAGCAGCCCGGACATGCCGATCGCATCGGCACCAGTCTCTCGCCACGCTTGAACGATCTCCTCAATGGTGCGTTTGATGCCGATGTTGCGGACGGACCACCCGTTGTTGGTCAGGATGATGTCGACGAGGTTCTTCCCAATGTCATGGACGTCGCCCTTGACGGTCGCCAGAACGACGCGTCCCCTGGAAGTTCCTTCCACGCGATCCATGTGGCGCTCGAGATGGGTCACCGCCCGCTTCATGACCTCAGCAGACTGAAGTACAAACGGAAGTTGCATCTGTCCCGACCCGAAGAGATCCCCGACCGTCTTCATCCCGGTGAGCAGGTGATCGTTGATGATCTCGAGCGGCGTGTAGCGTTCCATCGCTTCGTCGAGCGTCGCCTCAAGGTCTCGCTTCTCACCATCGACAACATGCGACTGGAGCCGCTCCTCCAGCGATCGCTCGAGGACGTCCTGCTGATCGGTGGTCGCCTCGTCGTCGCCGAAGAGATCGATGAAGTGCTGAAGCGGGTCGTGCCGCTCGTCGACGGCATCCGGCGGAAGTCCCGTCCCGCCGTGCGTCAATGCGCGACGATCGTAGATCACGTCGAGCGCCGCCTGCTTGTGTGCAGCATCGATCCGATTCATCGGCTGGATCTTGGAGGCGTGAACGATCGCGCCGGTCAGTCCAGCATCAAGCAGTTCCCACAGCAACACCGAGTTGAGAACCTGGCGGGCCGCCGTCTTCAATCCGAATGAGCAATTGGACAGGCCACACGTGATCTGCACCTCTGGCCAAGTCGAGGAAATGCGCCGAACCGCCTCAACGAGTTCAAGTGCGCTTCGCCTGTCGCTGTCCATGCCCGTCGAGACCGGCAGTACGAGCGGGTCAATGAAGATGTCCTCGAGTGCCAGGCCGTGAACTTCGGTTGCCCTCGCGATTCCACGGCGAGCAATCCCGAACTTCCGGTCGGCTGTCCGGGCCATTGCCTCTTCGGGATCTTCATCGATGGTGCCGATGACCAACGCGGCGCCGAAGGTCCCGGCGAGGTCGCACAACTGGTCGAACTTCTCGACGCCATCTTCGAAGTTCGCCGAGTTGATGATGGACCTTCCGCCCGCGTGGCGAAGCCCCGCCTCGATGACGGACACCTGCGTGGAGTCGATCATGATCGGCGCGTCGACCTGCCTCACGAGTTCGGACACGATTCGGGCCATGTCCCCCGCACCGTCGCGGCCCGCATAATCGACGTTGATGTCGAGACAGTTGGCCCCCTCGCGAACCTGCTGCCGACCAAGTGACACCATCTCGTCGATGTCCTCAGCTTCCAGAAGCTGCTTGAATCGGCGGCTCCCCGATGCGTTCATCCGCTCACCGACGATGAAGAACGACTGCTCCTGCCGGTATGACATCGACGCATACAGGCTCGCGCACGAAGGCGGCTGGTGCACCACCTGACGATCCGCGCGAGGCGTCCCTGCAGCCAGTTCGACCAGCCTTGCAATGTGCTCCGGACGAGTCCCGCAGCAGCCGCCGACGAGGTCCACTCCGAGACGGCCGATCAGATCTCCGACCGCTTCGGCCATGGGGTCCGGGCCGAGTGGGAAGTCCGCGCGGCCCTCGACCAGCACCGGCAGTCCCGCATTGGGTACGCAGGACACCCACCGATCCCAGTGTCGGCAGAGGTACTCGATGTGGGGAACCATCTCTCGGGGACCCGTCGCGCAGTTCAAGCCGAGGCCGGCGACGGGGAAACTGCGCAGCGCAGCGACGGCTGCAGCAATGTCGGTTCCGAGCAGCATCGTCCCGGTCGCTTCGATCGTCAGACTCACGAAGATCGGTACCGCATGGGGTGTGGCTCCGGACTCCTCCAGGGCCGCCAGGCACGCATTGATCGCACACTTGACCTGGAGCAGATCCTGAGCGGTCTCGATCAGCAAGGCATCCACGCCGCCCGCGATCAGACCCCGTGCCTGATCGGTGTAGGACCGCAGCGTGGTGTCCCAATCGACATGGCCCAGCGAGATGAGCCTCGTCCCGGGGCCCATCGATCCAAACACGAATCGAGGCGCCTCCGCTGATGCGTGGGCATCGCAGGCCGCCCGAGCGACCTCGGCCGCCTCCCTGTTCAGTTCGATGGTCCACTCGGCCAGCGACGCATCGAACTCGCCGAGCACCAGGCGATTCGCCCCGAAGGTATTGGTCTCAACTGCATCGCATCCGGCCTGAAGATAGGACTCGTGGATGGACTGGATGAGCTCCGGCCGGGATCGCACGAGCAGGTCGACACAGTTCTCGTGGCCGAGGTAATCATCGGCGATCGACAGATCGATGTCCTGAAGCGTCGAGCCCATCGCTCCGTCAAGCACCAGGGGCCGGCGTGAAAGGAGGTCATGCAGCGTCATGGGCATGCGTGGCAGGATAGCGCCCTGAGCGACGAGCTTCAACCGCGTATCCGGATGAGCGGATAGGCACCGCGGTAGGGAGCCGAGGCGTATGATCCCCACCTCATTGAGCCGGCTACGCACATCTCGAGGGCTCCTGGCCCGGGCCACCCTGATTGCAGCAGCGACCCTGCCGCACGCGGCCGCGGCGGAGGAGATCCCCCCGCTTCCCGAGGCAACCACCCTGCTCCAGCGATTCGTTCGAGCGGTCGGCGGCGAAACCGAGATTCGCAGGATTGACGCGCTCTCCGCCCGTGGCCGCATCGTCCTGCCCCGGAGCGACCGAAGCGGGACGTTTTCGTGGAAGGTGGCGGACGGCAACCGCTGCAGATTCGACATGGCGTTCCCCCAACTCGGCCAGCGGTCCTTCGGCAGCGACGGCGCCGTCGGCTGGGAGCGAGTCGAACTGGACGGCGCGGTGCACGAGAACGAACTTGAGGTGGCCGAAGTGGAACGCCGACGGCGGCACGCCAACTGGTTCGAACTCGCGTTGACGCTCCCCGCTCGCGCCACTGAGTTCAAGACCATGGGTCGGGTCAGTTTCGACAGCGTTCCCGCATTCGAGGTTCGGATGCTCGATCCGAACGAACGCGTGCACCACCTGTTCTTCGATGCGGACTCACATCTTCTGCTGGGCGTCCGGCTCATCGAGAAGGGGCCCCTTGGCCCTGCCGACGTCACCATCAGATTCTCGGAGTGGAAGCCTGTGGGCCCGCTGCAACTCTTTCACCTCGTATCGATCGATCACGCCGACCTGCATCTGCAACTTGAGTTTGAGTCTGTGTCACTTGACGCGATCCCCGCATCCGACTTCGCACCGCCCGAACTGATGCCAACGGAGGGACAGGGTCGCAATGAGTGACGCGGCACCCGCCATCGAGATCCAGGGCGTCACCAAGCGATTTGGCGACGTGACCGCAGTTGATCACCTGGACCTGTCGGTTCCCCCCGGCTGCCTCATCGGGTTCCTCGGCCCCAATGGTGCCGGCAAGAGCACGACGATCCGAATGATCATGTCGATCATCTACGCCGATGAGGGCTCCGTTCGCGTACTCGGCAAGACAGCGCTCGATGCCAAGGACCGCATCGGCTACCTCCCCGAGGAGCGCGGCCTGTATCGCCGCATGCGTGTTCGCGCCTTTCTTCGATACATCGGCATGCTCAAGGGCATGTCCAGCCGCGCGGCGGACGCGGCTGCCGCCGGGTGGCTTGATCGTCTGGAACTGCCCGAGGCACTCTCTCGGCGATGCGAGGAACTCTCCAAGGGCCAGCAACAGAAAGTCCAGTTTGTGGCTGCTGTGCTGCATGATCCCAACCTCGTCGTGCTGGATGAACCGTTCTCGGGGCTCGACCCGGTCAATGCGGCACTGCTCTCTCGTGTGATCTGCGAGATGCACGAGGCGGGCAAGACCATTGTCTTCTCGACCCACGTACTGCACCAAGCGGAGTTGCTGTGCGACCGAATCTTCCTGATTGACAAAGGGATCAAACTGCTGGACGACGACCTCGAGATCATTCGAAGTCGCTTTCGCGAACGGATCATCAACGTCGAGTTGGCAAACGGAACACGCCTTCCGGAGATTGCGGGCACGCACGCGCGGGATGAACACAAGGACGGCGCCGTGGAATTGCATGTCGACGACGGGGTCGACGAGCAGGTCGTCATGAGAAGCGTCCTTGACGCGGCTCCGGTTCGGTCCGTGTCCCTTCGAGAACCCTCGCTCAACGACATCTTCACCCGCCTCGTGACAGAGGGCCCCCACACATGAGCCGCCTGCTGGTCGTTGCCCTTCGGGAGTTTCGGCATACGGTGCTGACGAAGGCATTCTTCATCGGCTCGGTGGTCGTTCCGGTCCTGATCGTGCTCCTGTCGATCGGTGCCGACGTGTTCATCAAGCCGAGTATCCCGCCGATGAAGGGGCCGATCGCCGTCATCGACGGCACTCAGACGCTCGTCGAGTCGATCTCGGAGAATCTCGCACCACCCCCCAGGGCGACGGTTTCGCCCAACGTGTCGGGACACCGGCCTGACGAAGTGCTCACAACGGCCATCGAAGAGGCCGCAAAGCAGGCAGAGAATGAGACCCGCCCCGACACGTCGGAACTGACGGTCGAACGCCGCCCCGGAGACGAACTCGACTCGATCAAGGAGGGCATCCGTGAGGGCACGTGGGTCGCCGCCATCGACGTGAAGGCCGGGAGCCTCGAACCCGACGCAGCGAAGGGCGGCGCTGCCGTCATCTGGCTGGCGCCAGCGGCGGCATCAAGCCACGTCGATCTGCTCACGCAAAGCACCCGGAAAGCCGTGGTCGATGCTCGGCTCCGTGGCATGGACATGTCGCCCGAGATCATTCGCGCTGCGGTCGATCGGCCATCGATCGAGACCATCCGCATCGGCAGCGAGGGCGGGGAGCAGAGCGAGTCCAAGATAACCCGCTACCTGGTGCCGGTGGCGTTCATGGCCCTCATGTGGATTGTCGTCATGACCGGAGGCAACTACCTGCTGATGTCGACGATCGAGGAGAAGTCGACGCGAGTCATTGAAGTGCTGCTCAGCGCAACGAGCCCGACCGGCCTGCTGGCCGGGAAGATCCTCGGGTTCGCCTGCGTATCCGCCGTGATGCTCGCGATGTATCTCGTCGTGGCCGTCGTCCTGATGGTCCTCTTTGCGGCACTCGACATCGTGTCGCCCGGAGACATCGCGCTTGGAGTCGCATTCTTTGTCATCGCCTACCTGATGATGGCGGCGATCATGGCCGGAATCGGAAGCGCGGTGAGCGACGTCACCGAGGCTCAGTCGCTGATGGGCCCGGCCATGCTGATTCTCATGCTGCCCCTCCTGCTGCTTCCGGTCCTCACCGAGGATCCGAACGGCACGGTCGGCGTCATTGCCAGTTTCATCCCGCCACTTTCCCCCTACGTCATGGTGCTGCGAATCGCCGCCTCGCCGGAACCACTGCCGCTGCTCGAGGTCCTGGCGGCACTGAGCTGGGCCATCGTGTGCGCCGGCGCCATGATCTGGGCGGCGGGGCGAATCTTCCGCGTTGGCGTGCTGATGCAGGGCAAGCCGCCCTCCCCCCTTGAGTTGCTGCGGTGGATCCGATACCGCTGAGGCTGCTGCAGATCGCCCGGCGTCCCGGACACACCGCTACGGTCCGTTGGCACCAGCAACCACTGCCGGCACGTTGAGCAGCACATAGCCGGTCGCGAACAGCAGGAGCACCGCCTGATACTGAGCCACCCCCGCCTCGCCGGTCAACATCATGCCGGCGCCGAGAATCCCGACGAGATATCCCAGCGAGCCCGTGGCATGGACGCCGCCCATGTCCAGTGAACCGCCGCCCGCCCGAGCCGCCACCATGAGCGTCGTCGGGTAGAGCCCCGCGCCAGCCACGCCGAGGACCACCAGCACCAGCAGCACCGATGTCATCGTCATCCAGGGCGCGGCCGCGATCGCAGCAAAGGCGCCGGCGTACCCGACTACCGACACAACCCGAACCGGGATCGCCCCGATTCGATCCGCCAGAACTCCGGCCGGCCAGGCGCCAAGCGCGAGAATCGCCAGAGAGATTCCCACCGCGGCGCCCACGTTGCGACTTGAGCGATTCAGTTCATCGACCAGATACAAGGTGGCAGTGACCGATACGACCGCGCCGATCGCCCGATCGCCGAAAGCAAACACCAACGCGGGCCATAACGATCTCCGCTGGCCCGACCGGGCCATCGCTTCAACCACCCGCAGTTGCCGCCGGCCGATGGCTGAGAGCGGACCGGACCATCCTGCAGCAGCAAGCGACAACAGCAGGCACATCGACGCGCCGATGAGGAAGACGCCGCTGCCGATCGAGGAGGCGGTGGCGCCGCCGAGGGCCGCACCGATCGCCAGCCCGAGCATGAGCGCCAGTCCCGCTGGTCCGAATCGCCGCCCGGCGCGATTTCGGCTGCCAGCCTCCAGCAGGCCCAGCAACACCGCCAGCGAGAGCAGGTCCGCCATTCCCTCGACGACTCGGACGCAGATCGCCGCGCCGAATCCGATCGGGCTCCACAACGCGACCAGCGCCAAGCCATTGATCAACGCGGCCACCGCCACCAGGCGGCCGGGACCGAGGAACGTCTGCAGCCGCCGAAGACACGGAACGGCGATGAACGCGCCGGCCAACGAGGCGGCCACGAACCAGTGTGCGGCAGAGGGCGACACACCCCACCGATCCATGACGCCCGCCTTGAGCGCCAACGGCACCATCGCATCGGGCATCGCGGCGAGTCCGACGAGCACACACACCATGAGGACAGATCCCCGAGGGCCTTGCATCTCAGCACACTCGGCGGTCACGGATACGTCTCTGGATCACATCGCACGCTATCCTGCCCTTCGCTCATGAGCACCGACATGGTGTTGGATCCTCTGGCTCACTGAGCCTCACTGCGTCCTGAATCGCGATCGTACCACCATGGCACAGAAGACCTGCTCCACACCCTCCGAAGCCCTGCACGGATTGCTTGGCAACGACATGATTGTGGCCGTCGGCGGATTCGGCCTCTGTGGAATACCCGAGCAACTGATCATCGCGTTGCGAGACTCCGGGGTCACAGGACTGACGGCCGTCTCGAACAATGCCGGCGTCGATGACTGGGGCCTGGGGCTGCTGCTGCAGTCCCGCCAGATCCGCAAGATGGTGAGTTCCTACGTCGGCGAAAACGCTGAGTTTGAGCGGCAATTCCTGGCAGGCGAACTCGAATTGGAGTTCACGCCGCAGGGCACACTGGCCGAGCGGATGCGGGCGGGCGGGGCTGGCATCCCGGGGTTCTACACTCGAACCGGCGTCGGCACGATCGTCGCGGAGGGGAAGGAACACCGGGAGTTTGACGGGGCCACCCACATCCTCGAGGCTGGGATCAAAGCCGACCTCTCGCTGGTCAAGGCGTGGAAGGCCGATGCCTCCGGCAATCTGATCTACCGAAAGACCGCAAGGAACTTCAATCCGGCAGCGGCCATGTGTGGCCGAGTGACGGTGGCGGAAGTCGAGGAGATTGTCCCAATCGGAACCCTCGACCCCGACGCCGTGCATACGCCGGGGATCTTCGTCGATCGGCTGGTTCAGACGGCGTCCGAGAAGCGGATTGAGCAGCGGACAACTGCTCCTTCCGGTTCCTGAGCCCCTCAGCAGTACAATCTCGCCCCGGCGGGGTACATTCCTGCCATAAACGCGATGGAGGCTCGTTGGAGCCCCCGCGGCGGCGGGCCTGGACCCCGTCGCCGCCAGTGTGTTGACCCGAAGCGACCTGAGAGTTGGAGAACCTCACCATGCCCCGCCTCGATCTTTTCCGCCGTACCGCAGCGTGCGGCCTGCTCTGGACCGCATCCGCCGCGATGGGGCAAGGCCTTGGAACGCTCCCCGAGATCATGAAGCCCGAGTACTTCAGCCGAGACCTCCTGCTCTTCATCGAAGGGCTCAAGCTGACGGACGAGCAGGCTGCGATTTCGGAGATGATTTTCGAGGACTACGAACGCGATTTCCAACGGGGCCTCGACGGCATGAACGCCAACGTCACCACCGTCGCCAACACCATCGAAGAACACGGTGACGACAAACGGGCCATCGTCACGGCCGTCCTCTCCCCGATTCAGGACTGGGCGCGGCAGCGAGACGTTCTTGGCCGCCAGCTCATCGAGAACGTGCGAATCATCCTCGACGATCAGCAGCAGGCTGCCTGGACGTCGTTCACAAGGCAACTCGAGCGGGAGAAGATGCTTCCCGACGGGACCCTGTCAGGGGAGACGACCAACATCGAGCATGTCCTCCGCGACCTGGGAATCCACCCCGCCGAAGGCTCGGCGGTGGCCGGGTCAGTCCACCAATGGGAGCTGGCGCTGGCAGAAGCGCTTCGCCGCAGGGCCGAAGCGACGTCACAGGGTTTCAATATCCTCGAGCAGATCGAGAGCGACAACGCGAATGAACAGGACATCACTCGCCGGCGAGCCGAGCTCCGTGCTCGCATCGAGGTCCGAGACATCAACGACGCGGCCATCGAAGAGTTGACTGCGCTGCTTGGCAGCGAGGGCGAGGCCTTTCGCCATGAGGCCCTCAAGCGTGGCTACGGCGGCGTGTTCCGAACGACACCGGTCCAGAGACTCTTCGTCGCCGCCCTTGAGAGCGAGAAGGTGGTTGCCGATGCAGCCCTGCACTCGGCCGTCAGTGAGCTGTACGCCGAGTTCCTCATGGAACTTGGAGAACTCAACGCCAAGCTCCTCACGACGACCCGATCATTCGAGCCTGAACTTGAGTCGATGAAGATCGACAATCGCCAGAGACGTGTCATGGGGGAGCACAGAATCAAACTCGAAGACCCCATTCGACCGCTCAAGCAGGAACGCCGCGAGTTGGGCATCAGATACGCCCAGTTGCTTCGCGATCTGCTTGGCGATGACATCTTTGCGACGCTCGACGGAGCCGCCAGATTCATCCCCCGCGAGCGAACGCCGCGAGAGGAGAATGCCGCCCGTCCCGGCGGTGGGTCCATCAAGGCATCCGGGCAGGTGGGCTCGGGTCGCGACGACTTCCTCGGAAAGAAACGAGGCGGACAGCAGCCGAGCAAGCCATCGGGCCTCTCAGGAGGCAACAACTGAGCATGGATCGCGAGCCGACGCACATCAACGAACCGGCGACGGTCGACGAAATCGAGGAAACCCTCACCGCCAGCCGCACGATCGATGAAGAGGCCGCCGCCATTCGCGCCCGGGCCGATCTGCTCGGGCTGCCATGGCATGAGCGTCCCGTCAATGTTGAACAGCACGTCATCGACCTGATCGAGCCGGACGTGGCGGTACGGCTCCGCATCGTTCCGATCGCCATGCGAAACGAGCGGCTGGTGCTGGCGATGTTTGATCCGCTGGACACGCAGGCCGCCGACGAGATCGCCGTCCTGTCAGGCTGCGTCGTCGATCGAGAGGGGATGGATCCGGGCATCTTTGCCGAACTGCTTCGAAAGCACTACGGCACAACGGCATCGAAGATGGCCGACTTGCTCGGCGGCCAGACCGACGCGGAAGAGTCCGACTCGGAACACAATCTCGCAGCGTTCGAGACCGACGACATCCACCGGATGGCGGAAGAGCCGACGCTGGTCAATCTCGTGAATCTGATCCTGATCGAGGCCATTCAATCGCGAACCAGCGACGTTCATGTCGAGCCGTTCGAACAGGAGTTGACCGTTCGATATCGCATCGACGGCGTGCTCCAGATGCAGCCCCCGCCACCGAAGCATCTGCAACCGGCGCTGATCGGCCGCATCAAGATCATGGCTGGGATGAACATCGCCGAGCGGTACGTTCCCCAGGACGGAAAAATCTCCCTCCGATATGAGGGCCGCAAGATCGACATTCGTGTTTCGACCGTCCCGACGCTTTACGGCGAGTCGGTCGTCATGCGTATTCTCGATAAGAGCCAACTTCGACTCGACTTCGACACGCTCGGTCTGCGGCCCGAACTCCAGCGAGACATGGATCGGCTGCTGGCCAAGCCTCACGGCATCCTCCTGAACACGGGGCCAACCGGATCCGGCAAGACGACGACGCTCTACGCATCGCTCACCCGAATCTTCGATCCGAGCAAGAAGATCATCACGATCGAGGACCCCGTCGAATACGAACTGCAGGGAATCAACCAGATCCCGGTCAACGCCAAGCGGGGGCTGACGTTCGCATCGGGGCTTCGGTCCATTCTTCGTCAGGATCCGGACATCGTGCTGGTCGGCGAAATCCGCGACGGCGAAACCGCTGATATTGCGATCCGCTCGGCGCTCACCGGACACCTCATCCTCTCGACCCTGCATACCAATGACGCCATCAGTTCGGTCGGCCGCCTCGTCGACATGGGTGCGGAGCCATACCTGGTGGCATCCGTGCTCGAGGGGCTGCTCGCCCAGCGACTCGGGAAGCGCATCTGCGAGTTCTGCCGCACCCAGGTTGCCATGCCCGAAGATGTCGCCGCCCGAATACGCCCGGAAGAACTCGAGAAGTTTGGCGGCAAGACGTGGATTGGGTCCGGCTGCGAGAAGTGCAGTGGAAGCGGCTACCGCGGCCGCGTCGGGTTCTTTGAACTTCTGCGGATCCGAGGAGAACTTCGCGCGGCCATCGCCAGCGATGCTGGTACAGCAGCCATCAACGAGCGACTTCCTGATGACTTCCAGACGATGCGCGAGGACGGCATGGCTCGCGCGATCGAGGGTGTCACGACAGTCCCCGAAGTGCTGCGTGCCACGCAGGACGCCGAGGAAATCTACGAGTAGGTCTGGAGCAGTCCCTGATGCCCTCCTTTCAGTACGAAGCCATCACCAGCACCGGCAAACCACGCCGCGGCAGGATTGAAGCAGCGAGCCGCGCCGCGGCGACCAGAGCGCTGCTCGAACGTGGCGAGACGGCGACGTCGTTGATTGCGGCTGGCTCCGAAGTCACCAGCGGTGGATCCACAGCGCGATCCGGCCGCCCGTCAATGAAGCGGACCGAAGTCGCAACGATGATCCGCGAACTGGCAACGGCGCTTGAGGCTGGGCTTCCCCTCGTCCAATCTCTGCACACCATGCGGCGTCAGGCGACGGGGCGTGGGGCGCCCGCCATTCTCGACCATTTGATCGAACGCGTGGAGGCCGGCGAACCGCTTCACAAGGCCGCCGTGTCCTACGGCGCGCCATTCGACGACCTCATTTGCGGCATGCTGCGGGCAGCAGACGCCTCGGGCGAGAGCAGCATTGTGCTGCACCAGTTGGCCGACCTTCTGGACCGGAGCATTGAACTGCGACGGGAAGTACTCGGCGCGATCTTCTACCCGATGATCATCGCTGTGCTGATTCTCGTCAGCGCCATCATTCTGGTCACGGTGCTCATCCCACGCTTGATGGAGCCACTGATCGCGGCGGGCGTCAAGCAGCTTCCGCTGCCCACTCGGATCATCCTCGATTCATCCGAGTTCATATCGAATTGGTGGGTCCTCTGCATCGCCCTGATCGTGGGCGGGTCATTCCTGTGGAAGTTCTGGATCGCCGTGCCCGAGAACAGGCTGCGGTGGGACACGTGGAAACTCAAGGTGCCCGTACTCGGCCGGCTGCTGCGTGATGTCGCGGTGGCTCGCTTTACCCGGACCATGGGCACCCTCTCCGCGGCCGGACTCCCCCTGCTTGAGTGCCTGAACATCACCCGTGACACACTGGTCAACACAGCGATGATGCACGCCATCGACGACGTGCAGTCGCAGGTCACCGAGGGTCGACCGCTCGCCGAACCGCTCGAGCAGTCCGGTCTGTTTCCACCGTTGCTCATTCAGGTTGTCAACCTCGGCGAACGATCCGGTCGACTTGAGAACATGCTCGCGCACGCCGCCAACGCCTTTGATCGCCAGGTCGGCATCTCGATCAAGATCTTCACGAAGGCCTTCCCCCCACTCCTCATCATCATCATGGCATGTCTCGGCGGGTTCGTACTGGCTGCCATTCTTCTTCCGCTTCTGGAGCTTCAGAACATCGCCGGATGAGTGATCGTCCCGCGCCAAGGAACACCACATATGAGTACCAGGTCGACACATCGCCGCCGCAAGGCACGCAGAGGTTTCACGACGATCGAAGTCATCGTCATCGTGACGATTCTCGCCCTGCTCATGACCGTGGTGGCCACCAATGTTCTGAGCTCGCTCGGAAAGGGGCAGTCGAAGATCGCGCAGGCCCAGGCAGCGAAACTGCATCAGGCGTTGGTGCAGTATCTCATTGACGTCAATCAGCCCCTTCCCGAAGACAACTTCGATCTCACGATCCTGACGCTGCGTCCGGAAGAAGGGGGCGGCCCGGGCGGCCCCTATCTCCCGAAACGGACGGACATTCTTGATCCGTGGGAGAACCCCTTCTTCGTCGTCGTCCCCGGTGAGGTCAATGCCGACTTCGACATTCTCTCGTATGGCGCTGACGGCGCACCCGGCGGCGAGCAGGCCAACGCAGACGTCACCCAGTAGCACCATGCCCAGCCGCCGCGGATTCACGATGATCGAGATCATCGTCGTCACGGTCATGGCGGCGATGCTGGCGGTCCTTCTAGTGTCCCGCCTCACCGGCGCCCGCACCCGCGAATTCGATCTGGCGGCGGACAGGGTGGGTGACCTGCTGCTGATGTACGCGATTCGCAGCGAATTCGCCGACGAGCCCGTCGGCATCAGCATGGACCCGGACCGGAACAGCCTTCGACTCCTGGTTCGCCGAGGCGAACGCGACGACGCCTTCGACGGGTGGACCCCGGACCTGTCGGTCACCGAGATTCGCCTGCCGGAGTTCATCCGCGCCATCGACATGGAGTTCCTTGCCGACGGCGACCAGGTCAATCCGGCGGACAAGCCGCTTACCAGCCTCCCGGGTCAACCCCGGCCGAGGGTCGACGTCACGATGCAACGCACCGACGCAGGGAACGCGAGAACGGTCCGCTTCTCGCTGCCCTCCAATGGGTGGCGGCCCATCCGAACCGACAGCATGCGAGACGAACCGGTCTCAGCGATCTCGCGTACACCAGTAGATCTGGACATGTCCGGCCAATGGCAGGAGGACTGGTGAAGACTCGGCTCCACACGCTCGCCCGCACCCGCTGCCGAAAGGGTGTCGCCCTGCTCGATGTCATCATCGCGGCGATGATGCTCGGTGTCGGGCTCGCCGTGACGCTCTCGACCGCGAGCCAGGCCCTGCAATCCGAACTGACCGGCGAGCGACGCCTGACCGCGTCCTGGCTTGCCGACGAAGCGTTGGCCCTCGTGCTGGCCCATGGCCCCCGCCAGTACATGCTGACCGAGCCGATGGAAGGCCGCTTCCAGCCACCCTTCGAAGAGTTTGACTGGGCACTCGTACTGAGCCAGCCGAGCGACTGGGAGGCATGGGAGGTGGCCGCCACCGTGACGTGGATGGATCGCGCGGGCCCCATGTCCGTCACGATCGACACCCGGATCGCGCCTCGCCAGGGCGAGGAGGACGACGCGTCCGACTGGAAACCCCTGGAGATGCTCGATCGAGAGGCGAGAACCTGGGACGAAGACGACGCCCAACCGCTCGAGGGTGGTGGACTGTGACGCGGAAGCGCCGACACGCCCGTGCTGCACACCGCCGCGGTTTCACGATGGTGGAGTTCATACTGGCAGCAGTGCTGCTCGCGCTCGTGCTCTTGGCGATGACCGTAGCCATGCAGCAGGTCGTCAAGTCGCGCAACCAGACACGAGGCCGCATCGACGCTCACATGAGGGCAGACGCGGCGGTCCGGCTCATTCGCCGTGACCTCGTGTCACTGCTGCGCAGAGAGGACCTGTATTACACGAGAGTGCTGCTTGAGGATCAGGTAGTGCAGCAGGGCAACGACATCTTTGACCGCGACTCGATTCTCGTGTTCAACAACCGCCTTCAGGCGACTCGGGACATTGAGTACAACGGCGACGGGCTGGAGTTTGAGACCCAGTATCGAATCGAAACGGACGACTTCGGTCCGGCCCTCTGGCAACGGCGGGACGCCATGCCGGACGCCTTCCCCCGCGGCGGTGGCATCATCTCGCCCGCAGTGGAAGGCATTGTCAGCCTCCAGATCGAGGCCTGGAACGGCACCAGTTGGTTCGATCAGTGGGACAGCGATGAAGAAGGCCTGCCGTGGGCGTTTCGCGTCACGGTGGAGGCGACCGGGGCTGCGCTCGGGCAGGACCCGATGGACCATCCGCTTGCGGTCCTTCGAACGGTGGTTCCCGTTGATCGAAGCCGAATGCCGCTCGAAGTTGCGGACGCAAGGCTCGCTGATGACATCATGGATCGGTTTGGGCTGGGGCAAGAGCAGTATGACGCCGTCGTGGAGGCCATCGCATCGGGGAATCCGCCGCCGATTCCACGCGGCAGCGGCGAGCTCCCGGCCGGTGGACTCGACGCCGGATCAGGGGGCGTTTCGGCCGGGGGCAGCACGACCATCGACACGCCGGCCGGAAAAGTCACCATTCCCGATGACGGCAGCGCGCCGTCTCTCGGCGGCGGCGCCGGAGGTCGCCAATGACCAGGCATCGCCGAGGACTCGCCATGGTTGCGGTGCTCTGGGGCATCACGATCACCGCCCTGCTCGTCTCTGCACTGCTTGTCGGAACGACCCGAATGTCGATGCTGGGTCGAGACTCCATGGAGCGGATTCGGGCTCGCTGGGCAGCGCGAGCCGGTGCAGAGGCGACAATCGCCACGTTGGCCTACCACACCCAGTATCCGATTCCCGAGGACGCCTATGCGCTCGTGCGCGATCTCGAAGCCGTCCATGCCGGAGCGGTCCCGGGAGGATCGTGGCTGATCCAACACGTCAGCGGTGACACCGCAAGACCGTTTGCGGGCCCGCAGGACGAGCACTCCAAACTCAACGTCAATGGCCCCTACCGAGGGTACATGGACGTCATGTTCGGTCCGCTGGCGTGGGGCGTGTTTGCCGCCATCGAAGATTGGATCGACGAGGACGATGACCCGAGCGAGTTCGGCGTCGAGCGTGACTACTACCTCTCGCTGGACGCCCGGTACGAACCTCGCAACGCGCCGCTGCAAAGCATCGCGGAGCTGGAACTCATCGCCGGCATCGAACCTGATGACATCCGTGGCGAGGACTGGAACCTCAACGCACTGCTGGACCCCTCCGAAGATGACGGCGACGAGACGCTGCCGTGGGACAATGAGTCGGGCGTGCTGGACGGAGGATGGGCTCGAATGCTCACAGTCAGAACGCCCGCCGATGGCGCCACGCAGAGCGGCGAGCCACGAATCTGGCTGATGGCCACGGACGCCACCGAGTTGATCGAACGATTCGATCTCCTCGGGATCGAGTTGACCGAAGCCAAGGCCGAGTCGCTCATCAACGAGGCCGTCGGCGGAACGCTGGACGCGACCACGCTGGTGACCTCGCTGGGCGAGGAGCCGCCACCTGCAGACCCCGAGGAGGGCGGCGAGGAGTCGCAGGCGATTGTCTGGACCCCCGATGAGGTCGCGGTGGTACTCTCAGAGACCTCAACGACCCCGCCCCACCGGCGGGACTGGGGGGCGATCAATATCAATACGGTCAGCCCGGAGACGCTGTATGCCATGTACGAAGGCAACGAGCGGATCGTGGAGGCCCTCCTGAGCCTGAGGACCCGGCGTGCCAACGGCCTGCCCAGCCTGGTGGACTTCTGGGATCTCCCCGGAGCCACGCAGGAGGTGCTCACACAGGTGATCCCGCTCTTCTGCACCGACAGCAACGTCTTCTCGATCACCTCCAGGGGGAGAAGTGACGCAACCGACGAAGTCTCCGAAATCAACATCGTCGTTGATCGTTCGAGCCTGCCTGTGCGGATTCTCGAGTACCGCGAGAACTGACTGCAGGCCGCCTGCGCCGCTCGGTGGATGGTCCTCGAGGGCTGATCACAGGCTGTCTTCTTCGGATATCCTCCCAAGCGCCGATGAGCAGGCTGAGCCCCGAATCCTCCGCTTCAGGTCCGCCAGGGGCCTCTGCAGTCCTCCACTGGGTCGACGGCGGCTGGAGTGCCATTCGCTTTGAGCCCGGCGGCGCCGGGATTCGCGTGCTCGGGGTGGCCCGGCTGGACCGAAGCGAGATTGCCGCATGGCTTGGCGATGCTGCCCACGCCGTTCGCGTCGTCATTCCCGCCCGGGCAGTCGTCGCCCGCTCCATGCGATTGGGGCACGGCAACGAGGCAGCCCTCGACCAGCGGCTGCAGTCCCAGATTCAGGACCGCATGGATGACACCGTACCGATGCACCGCATGGCGGCGACGGTCACTCCATCGCAGTCAGGCGAGGATGACCGGACCGGCGTCGCAGTCTCCTGGCCGCAGCGGCAGGACGTCCGCCTTCCGGGACCGGGCGACGAGCTGCTCGGCGTCCCCGATATCGCCGGGTTGCTCTCACTGATGGGGCGACAGCGGGTCGATCTGCCGATGCTCTGGCACGACGCGGCCGATGGCAGCACGGCCCTGGTGCTCGCCGGACTCGGCCGCATGGCGGTCCGGTCCACCCACATCGACGGACTGCACGAGGGCGACGCCCTCCCCCGGTTCATCATGGAATCGGCGCTGCAGGCCGGATGGTCCGCCGACGAAATGCGATCGCTCGCGGGCCAGGCCGGGTCGCTCCACGCCGAGGGCCCAACGCTGCTGCTACCCGACTCGGTACGCGCCGCCGCCATGCAGCGGGTCACCGGCGAAGTCCCCGAGGATCTGGACCGATACGGCATCGCCCTGGGATGCGCGCTGGCCACAACCGACGACTACGCAGCGATGACGGTGCTCCGCCCATCGCTTCCGACCCACGTGTCGACTCGAAGCGAGTTGCTGGTCGAGCGATTCTCGGATCGCTCGTTCGCCATCAGGCTGGCTGTGGCATTGGTGCTGCTCGTGCTGCTGGGCCCCCTGGTGACCAACGGTATTCGATACGGTCTGCTCAGCCTCACGCACGGGGATCTTGACGAGGCGGTCGGCACTGCGGCCATGGTCGAGCAGCGCAACACGCTGTACGCCAACCTGGGATCGGGCGCTGTGCCGGTCACCAAACTGCTGGCAGATGTCGCCTCCGCCACACCCCTTGGAATCAAGGTCGACAGCGTCAAGATGGGGGCCGGCGAACCGCTCCGCATTCACGGCGACGCGACCGCCTACGACGGCCTCTCGGCAGCGGAACTCATCGGGCTCATGAAGTCTCGCATGCAGGACGGCAGGGTCTTCAAGAACGTGACCGTCGAGTGGGCCGGACAAACCAACCTCGGCGAGCGGTCATTCTCGCTCTCCGCCGACATCGCCGCCGCGTCACTGCGTCCGCGATACGCCGTCGATCAGGACTTCGCCGCATGGACGTTTCAGCAGCGGCGGCACCACCTTCCCAAGACGGCCGAAGGCGGCCCGCCGCCGCGTCCAAGCGAAGCGGCCAGGTGGGACCCGGACGCACACGCGGCTGCGACGAGTGATCTCGCCGCCACGGATCAATCGGCCACCCCAGCCGGCAGTGGGACCGCTTCATCCGTCCAGCCGATTCCGGCCACCACACCCAACGCGGCAGTGACGACACCGGGCGGAGGCAGCACCGCGTCAGCGGCCGGGGGCGGCCAGCCCGCATCGAACACGCCCCCGAGCGCAGTTCCGCGACGCACCGGGCACGCGGGCGGCGCCAATCGACCGGACCGAACGGGAGGCGGGCTCTCTGCCCGCGACACCGACTCTCGGAGCATCGCCGATCAGGGCGCCCGGAGCGGCGATCTCTCGGCCGAGGATCTGGGCGCCCTCCCGGAGATTCTGAGCAAGGACCAGATTGCCGTGCTCTCCCGCGAAGAAACGCTCTCACGCATTCGTGAGGTTTCGTCAGCACGCCAGCGGGTCGCGGACCCTGAGATCAGCGAGACGCTGGTGGAGTACTGGAAGGAACTCTTTGAACATCTGCGAAGCCTTCCCGCGGAGAACGAGCCGTGAGCGAGCGTCAGGGATTCGCGGATCGCGTGCAGGCCGAGTTTGGAGCCATGACTCGAGGCGGTCGCATCATCATCATCCTGGGTGGCGGGTTGCTGCTGCTGATCATCTGGTCGGAGCTCCTCGCGCCGATCGCGTCGGGCTGGAGTGAAGCAGCCGACTCCATCGCGGCCCAGGTCGACCGAGTGGATCGCGCGGAATCTGCGGCGACCTCGCAGCGGTCCAACGTCATCGCATTCGGGCCTCTGACGCCTCCGTCCCAACGAGCGCCGGAGTCGCAGGCAATGCTCGAGGCCGTCAACACGATCATGGCCGAGTACGACATCCGCGACTACGAGTTCAACGAGGCTTCCAGCGCAGTGAGCGTCGGGGGGAGCGCGCTTCGCGGGATCGACCGAATCAAGGCGACGTTGGAGTTCGAGGCCGAACACGAGAAGGCGATCGAGATCCTGGGCGCCCTTGAAGACAGCCCGGCACTTGAGGCCATCAGCAATGCCAGGGTGCAGGTAGGCAAGTCTGCGCGAAGTCTGTCCGTTCAGGTCACCATTGAGGCGTGGATCCGGGGAGGACGCCGCTGATGCTCGACCGAGACGCGCTTCGCGGCCCACTCGGTGTCAGCCTCGCGTGCGCGGCAGGGCTCGTCATTGTCGGGCTGTGGCTTCTCATTCCCGTGCTCGGATCCATGGCTTCCCTCGTCGGCGGCGACAGGCTCGACGAAGGGGCCTACGAGCAACTGATCGCGGCCCATGACACAGCGCACCGCACCGATCTGAACAGGATTCACGGGCGGTCGTTCTTCTTCGAGCCAAAGGCGCCTCCGAGACCGAAACCGCCGGAACCCACCGGGGCATGCTGTGTCGGTGAAGAATGCACCATCATGCGCCGCGACGCATGTCAGAGCCGAAACGGACGATTCCAAGGCGCCGACTCCACGTGCGGCCCCGACACCTGCAAGCCGAAGGTTGAGCCCAAGCCGACCGAGACGCCGAAGGTCGATCCAAGACCAAAGCGCTACGACGGGCCCGACATCATTGCGATCTACGGGTCCGATGTGTTCTTCCGGTCCCCGCAGGGCATGATGGTGATTCCGGTGGGACGCGAAATGGACGAGATCGAGGTCGTATCCGTCAATGCCCCACGCAGCGCGGAGCTGATGTGGAAAAAGGGCGGGCCCTTTACGGTTCCGTTGATCGACAAACCAGAAGACCCTTGGCAGAACAACCCGCTGCGAGGCGTCCTGGAACTTCCCAAGACACCGACCATACGGGTCATCGATGAGGGGCGTCCTGAATGACCGCAATTGACAGGATCTCCGAGGAATACGATCCGGCCTGCTGCGTTGGCATGCCCCGGTTGATGAGAGGACGTCCCCTACCAATGCAACCCACTACCACCTGCAGCGTTCTGGGAGCTCTCTTGGCAACGCTGGTATCCGCAGCCGCGACGGCGCAGGACGGACGTCCGGAACCCACCGAACCTCCCGCCCCCGAGCCGGCTGTCGTCGAGATCGAAGAAGCCACCCCGGAGGAAGACCCCTCGGATTCAGCGACGACCGACGCACCCGAGGAATCCGTTGAAGAGGCCGAGATCGCCGAAGACGGGCAGGCCGTCGAGGAGCCGGTCGATGTCGTTGTCTGGAGCACCGAAGGCTTGCGGGAGGGCCGTCGCCCGGTCAAGGACGAAGCAGTGATCCTGGCCTTCAAGGAAGTCAAGCTTGATGAACTCATCGAGTTCATCGCGCTTGAAACAGGCAAGGTCGTCATGCCGATCAAACTGCAGTCGGCAGGTGCCGCGGGGCGAAACACCTACAACATCGTCGCGGATCGACCGATGCCGAGAACCGAGGCACTCGACTTCATCTTCACCTACCTGCGGATGAACGACATCGGAATCATCGAGCGGCCGCAAGTGATCTTCATCGGCAAGCTTGAGGACATGGTGGCGCAACTCGGCGAAATCGAAGTGGTGCCGGCCAGCCAGTCAATCCGCGACAGAATGGATCGGGGAACGCTCGTGTTCAAGGTGTTTCAGGTCAACAGCACGGATGCTGGCCAGATCAAGGACGACTTGGATGACTTCTTCCCCACCAGTTGGGCCCGATTCCGGGAAGACGATCTGTCCAACCAGATCATGGTCCTTGGCGATGTGGGCCTGTGCCAGCAGATCGAAACGATCATCGAGGATCTCGACCGAAAGTGGCTGCAGCCGGTCGTTGAAACATTTCGGCTCCGCTACGCCGATGCGCGGGAGATCGAAACGAACATCACGGAGTTGTTCGAGCAGGGATCAGGATCCCGTACATCAGGATCCGGCTCGTCCAACCGCTCCAACCGGCAGCGGGGTGGGCAGAGCAACAACCGGACCAACACAGCCGCGACATCAGTCGCAGGCGTTCCGGAAGCCGAATTGCGCCTCACCGTCAACGAACAGCAGAACACTGTCACCGTGCAGGGTGAGCGAAAGACGGTCGAAGAGATCGCCGGCCTCATCGAGGGCGAGTGGGACCTTCCACGTCCTGAGGGCACCTCGCGGCTGTTCGTGCTGAATCACACAGACCCCATCAAGGTCAAGGAGCTGCTCTCTACGGTGCTCGGCGGCGGTTCGTCCACCACCGGCGGCCGAACCGGCGGCCGAAACAACCGAGGCGGCGGAGGGAGCACCTCACGAACCGATGCCACCGTCGGTATCGCTGGCGTCTACCAGTTTGAGGCCTTCCCGGATCGCAATGCGCTGCTCGTTCTGGCCAAGACGGAGCAGAGCTTCTCATTCATCGAAAGCGTCATCGAGGAGATCGACCAACCGACCGACGCGGGCCTGCCGGAAGTCATCCCACTGAAGTACGCCGACGCAGTCGCGCTCACCGAAGAACTCAACATCCTGCTGGCGCAGGCAGGTGCCCGCGCCAGCCTCCCTCGCCCGGCCACGGGCCTGAGCGCCGAGGGCTTCTCGGCCGAAGGGGGATCGGATGTCAGCGGTCCTGAGACGTCGGGGCAGTCCGGCGACCTCACGTTCCCCTGGGGATCGTCCGGCAACGATGAGCAGTCGCCTGAGTCGACACTCATCGGCAAGGTCCGCGTCGTACCCATCGTGCGGCAGAACGCGCTGGCCATTCTCGCGCCTGCGGCCTACCGGGAGCCGATGCGGAAGTTGATCGAAGCGTTCGACCAGCCCCGCCGTCAGGTCATGCTCTCCGCGACCATCGTGGAGGTGGACCTCGGGGACGCACTCAATCTCGGCATGCGACTTGGCACGGGCTGGGAACCGGACACCGGAGCGATTGTCTCGGGTGGAGTCAATCTGGACCTTGGTGCGATTGACTTCATCACCAACATGCTGGACGGATCGCAGTCGAACACGCTGACGCTCGGTCCCTTCGGAATCAACGTCATCATTGAGGCCCTCAACTCAATCACGAACACCAGAGTGATTCAGGAGCCTCGCGTCTTTACGGCCGACAATGAAGAAGCCGTCTTCTTCTCCGGTCAGGAGTACCCGATCGCCACTGGCTCCGTCGAGGGCGGCACGGGACTTCAGAACCTCACCACGACGATCGAGTACAAGAACGTTGGCGTCTTCCTGAACGTCCGACCTCGCATCACCGAAGAAGGCGCCGTGGATCTCGCCATCAGTCTTGAACTGTCTCAGGCCAAGGGCGCCGTCAACGTTGGTAACACGCGCAGCGAAATCTTCGACCGCAAGCAGGTCACAACCCACGCGATCCTGCTGGATGGCCAGACCATCGTGCTCGGCGGCCTGCTCCGTGAGTTCGAGCAGATTCAACGAGACCGCATCCCGCTTCTGGCCGACATTCCATTCATTGGACAACTCTTCGAGTTCAACGACGAGAAACTGGAGCGGACAGAGTTGATCGCCTTTATCACTCCGACGGTCGTCCATCGCCCTGTCGACAACTTCGACAACTTCAACCTCGATGATCTGACCCGCCTTGAAGCGGTCGCGCAGCCGCTTGCCGACCAGATCAAGGAGGGTCAGAAGATCGTCGATCTCAACATTCATGAGCGACTCCAACATCGATCGGTGCAACGGGGGGGAGCCCGCATCGTCCTCCCCGGCGAGTCGCAGACCCAGACCGACATCGACGCCTTCCAGCCGAGCCTCATCGAGTTGACGCCACGCGGTGGCGAGAAGTCGGACGACGGAGACGGCGGCGAGTGATGAGGCTGGTCTGCTGCATTCTGGTCACTGCAACCGTGACGATCACGGGTTGCCACGAGTCAAAGTGGCCGAAGCGCACGACGCTCACGCCTTCCCAGGCGCAGGCCATCAACGACATCGCCGCAAGGCAAAGTGAGATCAACGACGCGACCAGAGGCGCCTTCCGGGGCGAAGTCTGGACGGTAGGTGCCATCCCGTGGAATGCCACCGTCATGCCGGTTGCCAGCCCCGAAGGCCGCTGGATCGCAACTGCTTCGGGCGTCGCCCCAAGCAACGCGAGCCTGACGGCACAAGACGGGGCGCTCCCGCCCGAGGGGAGCCAGATCGAGATCTGGGAACTGCTCCCCGGATTCTCCGGTGCCCGGCACCAGTTGACCCTGACGGCGCCGCTGCTGCTGACCAATGCGGCAGATGCCGAAGGATTCCTGGTCGAATCACCACGGCCCGACGGATCCCGCTGGATCGGCAAAGTGGACTGGCGCACAGGAACGATCGCCTGGCTCGTCCAGGACGACCAGGTCAACACGACGCCAACGCTTGGCCCGCAGAATCGCCTCGCCTGGTCCACACGCTCACGAGATCAGCGGCTGTTTTCGCTGGCAGTTCGGTTGCAGGACGGCCGCGAATTCGCAGTTCCCTCGAATGGATCGGACTGGCTGCTCCCATCATGGAGCCCGCGGAGCATGCGGCTCGCCGTATGGCGACTGACGCCGGAGGGCGTTTTGAGTCTGGTGTCCATGGATGCCACCGACGTCCAGTCATTGGCGGCGCCCGCACATCAGATTCCGGTCATGACCGGCGCCTCTCGGTGGGACGCTTTCACGGCCACAGGTAACCTCACACTGGTGCAGGGGCTGGCCCCGCCTCCCGTGGAGGAGGTCGTTTTCTACCACCCCGTACATCAGCGGATGACCGTCTGGATGCCGACCGGAATCAACTCCGACCAACTCGTCTCGCTCGCCCCGGACTCCATCGACGCCGTCCATGACGACCGGGGAAACTTCCTGCTGACGCTTCCGCGCGGGCTCCACTGGCAGAGCCTCTCCGACCTTCGCAACGTGGTGCGGGTGGACCACACCCCGGTCTACGCTCGACCCACCACCGACCCGATGAGGCCGTTCATGCTGCTGGATCCCGGACGCAACGTCGTTCGGATTCGCGGGATGAGGCCTGCAGCGCAGCCTGCGGACACCACGACAATCACAACCGGTGACTGATCAGCCCGCGTCCTCCAGTTGCAGGTAGGTTCGCGGTCGATAGAGCCACCCGACCGGCACGAACACCACGGCCGTTCCCAGCATCAACCATGTGAAGAACCAGAAGTAGCTGGCTCCGGTCAGCGTCGTCGCGCCGCCGACGTCCCACCGGACGTCGTACGAGAAGATGCCGGGCCCGGCCGATTCAGATTCGTCGTGCGCGAGGCCATCCTCGGCCCCCTGCTGCTGCGAGGACAACTCCGCTTCGCGGCGATCTCTCCAACTCTCATCCGGATGGGCCCACGCCAGCAGATCGCCACCGCCCGCTTGCGCCCGCTCGGCGTCGATCTGAGCCTGCGTCTTGGAGGTGACGGTGACCTCACCACGGATGTCGTACTCACTCTGCCATGTCTTGTCTGGCCCCTCACTGCTCACGATGAACTGATCACGGTTCTCCAGTTGGTAGTGAAGCGGATTCCCCCATGGATCCTTGAAACTCGAGGCGATGGCTTCGCCCGCCTCAGGAAGTGGCAGCCGGCCGTCACGCTCCCACACCTCGCCGATGCGCCGAATCGCAGCCTCGATGGCGTCAGCCTCGTCATTGACGAAGCCCGACATGGTCCCGTCCGCGGCGAACCCGAGTTTGATGTCGTTTTCCGACCCAATGACGCCGTCCATCCCTGCCAGACTGATGGCGAAGCCCTCACCGGGCAGGGTTTCATAGTGCATGCCAGCAGCATTGGCCGAAGCGGACCGATCCTCCCCACGCTCACCCTCATCGCTGTGTGCGAAGGATGTTGCAAGCCGCTTCGCGGGCTCGGCCGACGACTCAACCAGAATGCTGTGATTGACCACAGCCGTGAACACGTTGCCGAGCGACACACTCATCAGGAAGATTGCCATGATGAGCGACTTCATGGTTCGAGGGGCCTGGGTGTAGGAGAACTCCAGACAGGTGATCGACACCATGACTTCTGATGCCGTCAGGATGGCATACGCCGCGATCTGCCACCCGATGCTGGGACGGGCCCCCGCATCGATCGCCTCCTGTACCAGCGACACCATCCCAAATCCGACCACCATGACGAAGAGCCCGATGGCAATCTTCCGAATCGGTGTCAGCTTGAACACACGGTTGATTGCCGGGTAGACGATGAAGGAGAACGTCGGAATCAGAATGAGAATCATGATCGGGTTCACGGCCTGAATCTGGGAAGGAAGCCAGTGCACACCCAACCAGTAGCGATCAAGATCCTTCGCCTGAAGCACCCACGACGAACCGGTCTGGTCAAAGAGCGCCCAGAACACCGCCACGAAGATGTAGATGACGCCGAGTTTCAGAATAGCGCTGATACCTGTCCAACTGAAGGTTTCACGCACCCACTTCATCCCACCGGGAGGCACATGGATGAACACCCCCCGCCCCATCCAGAACATGATGGTCGCAAGCACCATGAGCACCCCGGGAATGCCGAAGGCCAGATGCGGCCCGTACCACTGCAGGAACCATGGCGTCATGAGGGTTGACAGGAAGGCCCCGGTATTGATGGCAAAGTAGAACCACCCGAACACCTTGGAGATGAGGTGGCTGTTGGTCTGGCCAAACTGGTCGCCGACGTGGGCTGAGACGCATGGCTTGATGCCGCCGGATCCGAACGAGATGAGCCCGAGCCCCAGGAACAGCATCCACGCCGGGTTGATGCCTTCGCCGCTGCCCATCAGCGCCAATACGCCGTGCCCCAGGCAGTACACAATGCTCAGGCTGATGATGGTCAGATACTTCCCGAACAGAATGTCGGCCAGCAACGCGCCGAGGATGGGCGTGAAGTAGACGGCGGTCGTGAACCAGTGGTAGTACTCGAGCGCCTTGGGCTCCGGCATCGGCTCATTGCCCGTCGCTCCCGGAAGCATGAACAGATACCCCGTCATGAAGATGACGAGAATGCCCTTCATGCCGTAAAAACTGAATCGCTCCGCGGCTTCGTTGCCGACGATGTAGGGAATGCCGGCGGGCATGCCTGGAATGGGCAGCGGCTTGGTGCGGTACTTGCTCAGGGCGGGAGCCGCCGCGGCGGCTCCTGAATGGCTCTTGCTCATTGGCCTTCCTCACTGTGGACTTGATGCGCTCGCTCGAACCGGAGCGCCGAGCGATTCTTGACGACCCCGGGGAATCGAAGCACGTTGCTGTGCATGCACACATAGACACCCGGATCCAGCAACTGAACCGCCAGAATCGCCTCTGTCAGGTTCTGAAGGGCGTCACTCGTCCGAAGTAACCATGGACGCATCGCTCCGGTCAAAACGACCGGCACGGGCAGCGTCCTGCCAGCCAACCCATCCAGCGTCTCACCGGTTCTGGACAGCGTGTCAGTCCCGTGCACGATGATGACACCGTCGTGACTGGCGGCGCGCTGCATCGCGGTTTCGGCGATCAACAGGTGGTCTGCCTGATCCATGTCGAGACTGTCCTTGTTCATCACCGACTCGCGATCGAGCGACACGCCGACAAGTTCCAGACCCGAAAGCATGATGTCCAAGACACTGACGTCATTCTGGAACACACCTTGCAGAGGATCATAGGTCTTCTCAATCGTCCCACCGGTCGTCAGGAGTGAAACGTGTTTGACACCGCTGAGGCATTGGCTGCTCATGAACCGGGCGCCGCCTGCAACTCGATCGAATGGATCCTGGTCTCCGGCTTCAGGCAGATCCGGTCGTCGCACGCCTGCCAGGTCACGGCAATCTGCGCCGCTTCGGGCACATCGCCCTCGACCTTCAGAACGATCGGCACCGACACCGTCCCCTCCATGACCCGTGCCGCGCCGACCGGTCCCTTGAACAACGTACCTTCGGGCCACGACGCGGTGACCAGGACGCCAGCAGTCGCCGATTCGACTCGAGCGGGAAGCACCGCGCCGTCTCCCCCGTGAAGGGCGACATGCCATGGAGAAGCGATGTCGAACACGACCGCCGATGAAGCGCCGCCCGAGGCATCGATCGAAACGGCCGCAGGCTCAAGCCTGATTGACACGACTGCTTCGCGGGCGTGCGGCGCTCCACCAAACCGATCCGGGGCCAGTTGCTCCAGATGGTGCAGGGCCGCAACTGCCTGCGCCGCCGCGCGGGGCGATTGGTTCAATGGCAGTGCCACCGGACGCACCGTTGCAGCCGCGGCATCCAGCCATGCCTCGTCGCCGGTCAACTGGTGCAGACGTCGCTGGTTGTCCAGCATGACCGAGGTCCCGCTCGGGACCGCACCGTCGTGGAGCGATCGACCGCGGACGAAGAGCGCTTCGTCCCCGTCCTCGGCGTCAAACCACCCTGCGGATCCGTCGAAAAACCGATCGTGCGCCTGCTTCATGAGCAGCACCGCCCACTCCAGATCTCGCTGCTCGCCGCTCGCCTCGTGGAGCTTGAGCAGCCCTCGGACCAGAAAGGCGTAATCCTCAAGGAAGCCCGGGATCTCACTGACCTGGCCGCTGCGGGCGGTGCGTTTGAGGCCACCGTCCTGCGTCCACATCGCATCCTTGATCCAATCGGCGGCTCGCCGCGCCGCAGCGACATATCTCGGATCACCGAGCAGACGACCGCCATCGGCCATGCCACCGATCATGAGTCCATTCCAGCCAGCCAGAATCTTGTCGTCGGTGATCGGCTGGTCTCGCGTGTCGCGGCGATCCAGCAACGCCTCATTGATAGCCACGACCCGCTCATGAAACTCCGGGATCGAGAGTCCGGATGCCTCTGCCAGTGCCTTGGGATGGTCGGGAAGGTAGAGCACGTTGGATGCGGGCTCGTTCGGGTGATGCGGATCCCGGAAATTCGTCCCTCGATCCAGTCCGTACAGCGTCAAGGCAAAGTCGGCCCACGCCTCCGGAAGCGAGCCCTCCGCCACCGCCTCACGCACCTCAGTTGGCGTCCACAGGTAGGAAGCGCCCTCCCTCGCGTTGGACTCTGCATCCTGAGCCGACCAGAAGGCGCCGGTCGGATCGACCATCTCTCGCAGGACGTAGTCCAAGGTCTCCGCCGCGATCGCCGCATAGAAACTATCACCGGTGCGCGCCGCAGCCTCGGCATAGACGGATGCGAGCATTCCGTTGTCGTAGAGCATCTTCTCAAAGTGAGGCACCAGCCACCGAGCGTCCGTGCTGTAGCGGTGGAATCCCCCACCGACCTGATCGTACATGCCACCCATCGCCATTCGATCGAGGGTGTGCCGAAGCGAGTTGCGGACATCCTCGCGGTCCCATGCCGCTTCCAGCAGTAGATTCAGATGGACAGGCATTGGGAACTTGGGAGCCTGTCCGTAGCCAGCATGCTGTGGGTCGTAACTGGCCATCAACTGCGCTACGGCGGCCTGGGCCAGCCCGGGCTCCAGCGGCATCTGTTCGGGTATTGAAGCGAGGCGATTGACAACAGCGGCCCCGACGCGATCGGCCTGCGCCCGCATCTCGGGGTTCTTGTCCAACCACGCCTGGTGAATCGCATGGAGCAGCGTGACGAATCCGGGTCTCGACCCCTGATCCTCCGGGGGGAAGTAGGTGCCACCGAAGAACGGCATGAGGGTGTCGGGATCAAGCCACACCGAGAGCGGCCAGCCGCCGTGCCGGGTCATGATCTGCACGGCCGTCATGTAGACCTCATCGACGTCGGGTCGCTCTTCGCGATCCACTTTGACCGGGATGAAATAGGCGTTGAGCACCTCCGCCACGGCAGGACTTTCAAAGCACTGCCGCTCCATGACATGGCACCAGTAACAGGTCGAGTATCCGATACTCAGGAAGATCGGCTTGTCTTCGGCTCGTGCGGCCGCAAACGCGTCCTCACCCCAGGGATACCAGTGGACGGGGTTGTGGGCGTGCTGAAGCAGATAGGGGCTGGTTTCGTGGGCCAGACGGTTGGCTGGGTGATCGGAGTGTGCCACAGGCACCTCGCTTGCGTCGGCGGCGGGAACCGCCACGCACAACGCGGCAAGCACGGTCGCCGCGGCTCTGGACACGGATTCCTGAGTCGGCATCGGGGGACTATATCAGGGGCCATTCCCGCCCCCCGCTGGCGACTCGCGGGACCGCTGAAAGCGGCTTTCCTCGATTCCCAAGGACTGAGCATCCGATAGACCGTGACATGCGCTTCCTCAGCACCACCCACATCCCGATCGAGTCAGGCGAGCTCCTCTGGGCGATCGCTGCGCTTGCCGTCGGCCTCATCCTCTGGGTGACCGGTGGGTGGCTGCTGCGGTCCGCCGTCGGGGCCCTTGGACTTGGGTTGGGCGCACTGGGAGGCCTTCTGGTCTGGATGCAGACTGGGATCGGACCACCATGGGCCGCGCCCCTGGTTGGAGCGCTCGTCGTCGCGTGCGTGGCCCTGCTGGCCTATCGACTGCTCGCAGGGACCCTGCTGGCACTCACGCTGGCCCTGCTTGGCGGCTGCACCAGTTGGACGATCATGCATCTCACCCAACCGGCGGTCCCACCTCCCCCGGTCGCCCACATCTTCGGGCTGGAGGATCGCACGCCGGTGGAGCCGCCTGCCGTCGTACCGGTGTCACTGCCGGCAGCCACGACGCTGGACGCCGCATCGTGGATGCAGGATGATCGATTGATCCCGTTCAAGGAATCGTGGAGCCTCCTCCCCGCCGACGCTCGACTGGCGGTGCTCGCCGCCGCCGGAGGCGCCGCATTGGGCGGACTCATCGTCTTCACATTGATGGGGTCACTTGCGGCCGTCCTGCTGACCTCGGTCACAGGCGCGGGGCTGGTATTGGCCGCCACACCCCGGATCCTCTCGCACTGGAACATCACGCCCGACTGGCTCCACGAACACCAGGGCGGCACCCTCATCGTGCTCGCCTGGCTCTCGGCCTCCGGCGTCGGGATCGTCATTCAGATGCTCATCAAGCCCAAGGGCAGCGCCGCTCAACCGGGAAGGTCGTAATCACCTGGCGATGCCGGGGGCTCAATCGACGTCATGTCGACCCGCATCGAATCGACATCCCGAACGGCGGCATCCACCTCGCGCAGCATCGGCTCCAACAGCAATGGCAGACCGATCAGCAGCACACAGGCCAGCACACCGGCGAGTCGAGGACCGAAGGTTCGACGCCCCTCCACTGCCCGACTGCTGCCAGTGGGCGATCCCGTCAAGGGCAGCGCAATGAGACGCAGGTAGTACCACGCGCTGATGGCGCTGTTGACGCCAGCGATGATGACGAGCACGAGTTGCCCGGAGACCACACCGGCAATGAAGAGCAGCACCTTGCCCCAGAAGCCGAGAAGCGGGGGGAATCCAAGCAGCGAACCGGCGGAGATCGCCATGGCCCACGCGAGCCCGGGGTGACGTTCACGAAGCCCCGCCAGATCCTCGATCCGCTCGACCTCCTCCCCGCCGCGGCGGAGACCAGCCAGCACCGAGAACGTCGCAGTATTGCCCAGTCCGTACGCGAGCAGATAGATCAGCACCGCCGCAAACCCCGCTCCAGGTCCGGCGATGATGCCGATGAGTATGTATCCGCTGTGCGCAATCGAACTGTAGGCCAGCATGCGTTTGACGTTGGTCTGCAGCAGGGCGCCGATGTTGCCGAGCGTCATCGTCAACGCCGACATGACCCACAACGTGACGAGCACTGCCGGCGGCAGGCTGCCGCCCTCTCCGGCCCAGCCTGTCACGGAAAGCAGCAGCATGATCGCGATCGCCCCACCGGCCTTGGGAACAAACGCGATAAATGCGGTGACAGGGGCCGCGGCGCCTTCGTAGACATCAGGTGCGTAGAGATGCAACGGGGCCGCAGCCAGTTTGAAACCGACCCCGATGAGGGCGACAAGCAGTCCGACTGTTGCGAGCGAGCCGATTGATCCCGTGTCCGCTGCACGCGCCACGAGGACATCCTTCATGGCAACCAGTTCCATGGTTCCGGTCGCGCCGTACAGCATCGCAAAGCCGAACAGGAAGATCGCTGCAGCCAACGCGCCGAGAAAGAAGTACTTCATCGCCGCTTCCTGGCTTCGCCGATCGCTTCGACCGATCGCAACCATGATGTAGGTCGGAAGCGACGTCAATTCGAGCGCAAGGAAGAGCCAGATGAGATCGGGCGCCTCGCACGTCAGCATCAGGCCCGCCAGACTCAGCAGGAAGAAGGCGTAGTACTCTCCGCGAGCACTGCGGAGTGGATCGAATCGAACCGTGCCGGACGCGACGGCGGACTCGTACCCTCGATCCACGAATCCCGCCTGCACCAGCACGAGCACCGTTCCAATCAACGCCACCATGGGTATGACGACGCTCCCGAGCCACGGCAAAGCCACGGCCCCTGCGCCAAGAGCCGCTTCCAGGTTTGGTGTCTGATACACAGCCAGTGACCCCGCATACGCCGCGATCAGCGTCAAAATCACAACGGCTGGAAGCGTCCGGCGAAACCCTGCGTCTCGCGAAAGCCCGACGATGGCGCACGCAATCGCCCCACCAAGCATGATGAGTTCCGGAAGCAGAAACCACAGTCGATCGATCACGGCATCCCTCCCGCTGACGCAAGCGGCTCGGTGGAGTTGGTCACCAGTTCGGGGAAGGCGGCCAGCGTCTCGGCAATCGAGCCACTCATGGCGTCGATCGCTATGTCCGGCTGAACGCCGAGCAGAATGCAGCCGAGCGCGAGTGGTACCAGCACGATGATCTCACGCGTCGAGAGATCGGTCGGCAGTGGGCCGTGATCTCCCGCCGGCGTTCGCAGCGGGCCGAACACGACCTTGCCGACCATGATGAGCAGGTACATCGCCGCAAACACCATCCCGAGCGCTGCAATCGCAGCAAACCACGGCCCCAGCACACCTGGATAGGCCCCCGCGTCTCCAGCCACAAATGCACCGATCAGGCACAGAAACTCGCTGACGAAGCCATTGAGCCCTGGCAACCCGACGGAGGCCAGCACGAAGAAAACCATGAAGGTCGACCAGATCGGCATCGTTGCGGCAAGCCCGCCGATCTCACCCATGTCGCGGGTGTGGTACCGCTCATACATCATTCCAATCAGGAAGAAGAGCGCCCCGGTCGAGAGACCGTGGTTGATCATGTAGAGCACGGAGCCCTGAAGTCCCATCGGATTGAGTGCGAACAAGCCGAGCACGCAGAAGCCGAGGTGACTCACCGACGAGTAGGCCACGAGCTTCTTGACATCCGTCTGCACCCAGCAGATGAGGGCTGCATACAGAATGCCGATGATTGACAGGATGGCGATGAAGGGTGCCCACTCGACGACCGCCGCAGGGACCATGGGAAGGACGAATCGATAGAGGCCGTACGTGCCGAGTTTGAGCAGCACGCCCGCAAGAATGACCGAGCCGGCGGTGGGCGCTTCTGTGTGTGCCAGCGGCAGCCAGGTGTGGACCGGGAACAGGGGAATCTTGACGGCGAAGCCGGCCATCAACGCCAGGAGCACCCACGTCTGCTCGGTGCTCGTCATGGCGGTCGAGGTGAATTGGGTCAGCGTCGGGATCGAGAAGGACCACACTCCCGAGTGCTCGGCCGATGCCCATGCCACATACAGGAACCCGACCAGCGCCAGCAGCGAGCCGAGGAATGTGTAGATGAAGAACTTGATGCTCGCCCAGGTTCGATTCGTGCTTCCGTAGATCGCGATCAGGAAGTACATCGGAATGAGCGTGAACTCAAAGCAGATGTAGAAGACCAGCAGGTCGCGGGCCAGAAACACACCTGTCATGGCCGTCGTCAGCACCAGAAGCCAGGCGTAGTACTCTCGAATGCGTTCGGTCACTGCGGTGAAGGAGCCGAGAATCGCCAGCGGCATCAGGAGTGCCGTCAGCAGAATCAGCATCATCGAAACGGAGTCGGCTCCGAGCGTGAACGTGATCCCGAACTGCGGCAACAGGTCACAACTGAATGCAAGTCCCCAACCCCCACTTCCCCACCCGCCGAATTCGATCGCGGCGGCCAAGGCGATTCCGCTGGTAACCAATGAGGCGATCAACGCCAGTACCCGCACCGCGCGAAGCGGCACAAAGCACACGGCCACCGCGGCAGCGAGTGGAACGGCGAGAAGAAGGAGGCCCAGCATCAGATGGACCCTCCCGGCCAACCAAACTGCATGAAGAGCGCCATCAGGAGAAGGATGATCATCGTCCCGCCCACCATCACCACCGCCAGTGACTGCACCGCACCGGCCTGAAGCGGCTGCAGCCAGCGAGCAACACCCCGCGGAACTCTCGCGAGGCCATCCACGAAAATGCCGTCGATGATGAATCGATCGAAGGCATGGCAGACATGCCCGAGAATCCAGAGCGGTGCTCGAATGATCGCGTGGTAGAACTCGTCCACGTACCACTTTCGCTCCATGGCCCGCGGGAGCCACCCGATCCACACCCGCGAGCGCATCCATCGTCGCAGCGCATCGGCATGGTCCCGCCGCCAGAGATGAAGCCAGGCTGCAAGAAGCAGGCCGACCATGCCCACGGTTCCCGAGATCCAGTACATGGCCACGTGCGGGTCCATCCCGAGAATGTGACCATGGGCGTGCCCGTCGGCGTGATGATGCCCACCTGCATGAGCAGGATCACCCGGGTGGAACCCCGGGATGCCCTCCCGCGCGGTGGAATCGTGGACCATGTCCGCCACCCAACCTCCGACGAGCCGCTCGTCGGCCTGGTTCGACATGAAGTACGGCAATGCCGCAACCAGGGCCCCGATGGCCAGAATGACCAACACCGCGTTGATCGCCAGCCGCGGGGCGTGCGGGTGGAAATGGCCCGAGTGGTCCTCGTCGCCATGATGCTCATCGCCAGCTTCGTACGCTGCGGGCCCTGCGCAGACCCTGAACCAGACTCTGAAGGTGTAGTAGGCCGTCAGCCCCGCCGTCAGAATGGCGAGCCATCCAAGCACCCTGAAGCCAGGGCCCTGTGTCACAAACGCTTCAGCCAGAATGGCGTCCTTCGAAAAGTATCCGGACGTAAACGGGAATCCCGCAAGGCACAACGCCCCGATCAGCATGGTCCACGAGGTAATCCGCCACCCGGGAAGGTGCCTGAGCCCGGAGAGCTTTCGAAGGTCGAGTTGCCCGGCGAACCCGTGCATGATCGCGCCGCAGGTGAGGAACAACAACGCCTTGAAGAAGGCGTGGGTGAACACGTGGTAGGCGGCGCCGTAGGTCGTCAAGACACCGAGTCCAAGGAACATGTAGCCCAACTGTGAAACTGTCGAGTAGGCCATGATCCGTTTGATGTCGTACTGCGCCATGCCAATGGTCGCGGCAAGCAGCGCGGTCAGTCCCCCGACCCAGGCGACAACATGAAGCGACGTGGGTTCCAGCATGAACAGCGGATAGGTCCGCGCAACGAGGTAGATTCCTGCAGTCACCATGGTGGCGGCGTGAATGAGCGCCGAGACCGGCGTCGGACCTTCCATCGCGTCGGGCAGCCACACATAGAGCGGCAATTGCGCCGACTTTCCGAAGGCCGCCAGCATGAGCAGGTATGGAATGGCGGACGTGGTCCAGCCTTCAAAGGAAGTACGCCAGTCCTCGTGCTGAAGTACCGTCGTCAGTTCGTCGTACTGGACGGTGCCGAAAGTCACCCAGATGAGGTACACCGCCAACGCCAGACCGAGGTCCCCGATGCGATTGACGATGAACGCCTTCTTTGCCGCTGCAACTGCGGACGGCCGCTGGTAGTAGTACCCGATCAGCCAGTAGGAGGCGAACCCGACGCCCTCCCAACCCAGATACAGCATCAGGAGATTGTCTGACAGCACCAATGATGCCATCGCAAAGAGGAACACGCTCACGCCCGCGAAGAAACGGGCGTACCCCTTGCCAAGGTCGGGCTCCATGTACTCGCTGGCGTAGATCGTGATCAACGTGCCCAGACCGGTCACAAACATGATCCACAGCAGCGAAAGCGAGTCGATGTACAGGGAGAAGTTCGCTGCGAAGGAGTCGATCGCGCCGCTCCCCCAACTCACATTGATCCAGTCGAGCAGATGGACGACTTCGCCCGGTGGTGTGTAGTTCAGATAGAGCATCACCGACGTGACGAAGGCGCCAGCCAGTGCGGCCGAGGTTATGACGGCGGGCAGTTTGGACCGTACGCGGAAGGCGGCACACAGTCCGCACAGCACCAGCGAGACGAGGGGAAGGAGCAGAATCAGGCCTGCCCAAGCGAGGTCGGGCGCCACGATGACATCCGCCGCCGGCACAGCCGGAACACCAGTGGACATCAACGGCACATGCAGTCCGTGAAGCATCATTCGCGAAGCTCCGTCCATGCGTCAGCGTCCAGCGTGGCACGGCGGCGGTGCAGCAGCACGACCAGCGCGAGCGCGAGCGCGGCTTCGGCGGCAGCAACGGTCAGAATGAAGATCACGAACACCTGCCCCGAGAAGTCCCAGTACCACCGGCCGAAGGCCACCATGGCCACCACCACGGCCTGGAACATCAACTCGGTGCAGAGGAACATCACGATCAGGTTGCGGCGAGAGACGAACCCGGCGATGCCGATCGCCATGAGTACGCCACTGAGCAGCAGGGCGTGTGCGAGCGAAACCGATCCCATCGTGGCAGCCAGGAGGTTCATCACTCGTCCGCCTCCGATGACTCCGGCGCAGCCATGGCTGAAGCAAGGTCTTCTTCGGCGTGATCGATCTGGCGGCGGGCCAGCACGACTGCCCCGAACATCGCCATCAACAGAATGACGCCAGCCAATTCAAGACTGGCAGGAAAACTGGCCACCAAACTCCATCCAACGTGCGAGGTGTTGCCCGGAGACTCCAGTGCAAGCCGCAGCGGTTCACCGGTGGCCGAGTCTGCGTGAAGCACGAGCCCGTCGCCTTGCACGGCAATCTGCCCCTCGAGCGACTCGGGGAGCACCACGCCGTCCCCGACCTGCCGCCGCACTTCGCGTGGGAGCATGCTCAGCAGCGCGGCGTCGGCCTGAAGTCGGTCCGCATTCGTCGCCGCTGGTGCCAGGTCAGTCAGTCCGGTGAAGGTCACGTTGACAACGATGCCCATGAACAGGGCAGCGAGGCAGACGGCGGCGACCGGGTCGCGGGGGCTGCGGTCGTACTCCGGCGTCTCGCCCTGATTGGATGGCTCGGAAGCCTGCTGGGCCAGCATGAGCACGAACATGTAGGTAATGAGAATGGCGCCGGCATAGACGATGACCAGCGCGAAGGCCATGAAGAAGGCCTCCATCATGACCAGCATGCCGCACACGCTCATCACCACGAGGACGAAGAACAGGGCCGAATAGACCGGCCGCGGCGAGCGAATCATCTGCACCGCGGCGGCCACAGCCATCGCGGCGAAGACGAGGAAGAACACTTCGCTCGCCACATCGCCGACACCGCCGGGAAGCGTCGAAGCAAGGATGAACAACCAGACCAGCCCGGCCAACCCCAACACGCCTCCCCCCGCGCGAACCGGAGCGGCGCTTGAGGAGAGCACCATCAGCAGTCCAACGGCCGCCACTGCGGTAGCGATGTAGGGCAGGAGGAGATCCATCCGAGGCCTTGTGATGCGGCGAGGGGAATCGCCTGGGATGCGTCGATCTGGGGGATCCTCACATGGTCTCTGGCGGGATCCGGCGGCGTGAAGACGCGGAAGATAGAGCCCCCGTGCGATCGCGGCAAGGCGGTTTCACGGCCCAATCCGGGCAAGCGAGTAGGATCCCGCCAATGCCACACAGCGTGCGTCGCCACATCCCGAACCTGCTCACCATGGCGAGGGGTCTGATGGCCGTCATGTTCTTCGTATCCATCAGCCTGTACCGCTACCCGAACGACGGCGAGGCATGGCTCGTCGTGGCCACGGTGCTCTTCGTCATCGCTGCTGCGACGGACTTCCTCGACGGGCACCTCGCTCGCCGCTGGGAGGTGGTCACCGGGTTCGGCCGGGTCATGGACCCCTTCTGCGACAAGTTGCTGGTTCTCGGAGCAATGATCTGTCTGGCTGGCCCGCGGTTTCTGGTGCCGGAGTGGACAGGCGGGTCACACCTGGTGGCAACTGCATCGGCACTGACGCCCTGGATGGTGGTGATCGTCATCGCCCGGGAACTGTTCGTCACGAGCATTCGCGGAATGGCCGAAGCCAGCGGAACGGCATTCGGCGCGAAGTGGAGCGGCAAGGCCAAAATGGTGGTGCAGTCCGTCGCCATCCCGGTCACCATGACGCTGATCATCGTCGCGCCGCCGAGCACCCATGCCTGGTCGGCGTGGGCGATTCGAGGACTCATGTGGGCGGCCGTTGCGGTGACGGTCGCTTCGGGCCTCCCCTATCTGGCTGCGATTCCACGCCTTCTTCGCGGCGCCGATCAGGCATGAACGGCCGTCTCCTGCTCGCCACCGCCGGTGGGCTCGGCCTGCTCAGGCCCGCGCCCGGCACGTGGGGATCATTGCCCCCGGCACTCCTGGCCGCAGGCCTCGCCTCGTTGGGCGAGTACGCGGTCGTCGGCGTCATGGCAGCGCTCCTAGTCGGTGGAACCGCCAGTTCGATTCTGCTCGCCCCGTGGTATGCGTCCTATTTCGGTCGGACCGATCCCGGCGAGGTGGTGTGCGACGAGGTGGCGGGGATGTCACTGGCCCTGCTGCTCATGCCGTGGGCGGTGGATGGCGCGGATCCGTGGTGGCCGCTCGCGCAGAGCGGGATCGTGTTCCTGGCGTTTCGCGTCTTCGACATCACGAAGCCGCCCCCCATCGGTGCCAGTCAGCGGCTTCCGCGAGGATGGGGCGTCCTGGTCGACGACCTGTTGGCAGGACTCGCCGCTGCGGGCGTGGGATGGCTCGTGCTGCTGCTGACGTGATCATTGTCCTGTCCCGGTTCCTGTCGAATCGCCCGGTACCATGCGAGGCCCCTTTCATGGAGAAACGGACCATGCGACGCTGCGTTGCCAGTCTCTTGTGTGTTCTTGCCGTCACCACGGTGGCCACCGGGGCCGACGATGCTGGTGGCGGCGAGGTCGTTCCCAACCACGAGGGCATCGCCGGTTTCGCCCCGGAATGGGACCCGTCCGAGTTCGACCTGGCGGGGTACTTCGAGGGCCTCGATCCGGACGCCGCCGTCTGGTACCAGCACGTCCAGACGTTGGCCAACCCCTGGTTTGGAGGTCGCCGTCCTGGAAGTCGCGGCGATGCACTGACGACCGAGTACATCGCCTGGAATCTCAGTCGTTCAGGTCTTGAGCCAGCCTTTACGGACGCGACGGGATCAGCCTCGTGGCTGCAGCCGCTCTCGTTCTCCCTGCGAGGCACGGCTCCAGAGGTGCGTGCTGCGGAGTTTTCATTTGGTGATTCGACCGGGCAACGCGGTGTGGACTTCGAGGTGTTGGCCCCCAGCGGAAGCGGAGACCTCAATCTGCCACTGAGTTTCGCCGGATACGGCATCGAGTCTGGACGCGAGGGCTACTCATCGTTCGACCACGGGGATGACTTCACCGGCCGGGTCGTGCTGCTGCTGCGCTATGAGCCCCTTGACGCGGACGGTGAGAGCCGCTGGACACCGGGGGACTTCTCAAGGCACAGCGGACTGCGGGGGAAACTCACTGCGATCGCAGACCGGGGTGCCGCGGCGATTCTGCTGGTCAATCCGGACACGGCCCATGGATCTACCGGGCTCGAGACGCCTGCATCCTCGGTCGGATTCGGCCCGTCGACCGACATCCCGGTGCTGCATGTGGCTCCGGATACGGCCGCGCAGTTGGTGGCCCATGCCTCAAGCGGCGCAACGACGCTGCCGGAACTGCAGGCATCCGCCAACGCGCTGGACACACCGGAAGGCGACGTGATTCACTTTGGCGGCGATCGGACCATTCAGATCACGACGGATGTCGAACCCCCCGCATATGACACATGGAACGTGGCCGGGATCATTCCGGGGCACGGATCACTCAAGGACCAATGGGTCGTCCTTGGCGGACATTACGACCATCTCGGCCACGGCTACACCGGCTCACGCACCCCCGAAGACGATCGGGTGCACCCCGGAGCCGACGACAACGCCTCCGGAATCGGCGCGCTGCTCGTGCTGGCTGACCGCCTCGCCACCGGCGCCGCGAGCGACGAGGCGGCAAGGCGATCAGCCATCGTCGCCTTCTTCGGCGGTGAAGAAGCAGGACTCCACGGATCTCGGCACTTCATCGCCAACCCGCCGATGGATCTGGATCGCACGAACTTCATGCTCAACCTGGACATGATGGGCCGCCTCCGTGGCGGTACCGTCGCGCTCTCCGGGACGGGCACGGCGGCAGAATTCGATGAAATGCTCCCGCGGCTGGTCGAGCCGACGGGACTCACCGTAAAGACGACGCCCAGCGGTCTGGGCCCCTCGGACCACTCCAACTTTTACCGCGCGAACGTTCCGGTGCTCTTCTTCTTTACGGGGATTCATGACGACTACCACACGCCTCGAGACATCGCATCGCGGGTCAACCCGGAAGGCACCGCCCGCATCATCGACTTGTGTGAGCGCATCCTGCTTGAGACGATGCACGAGAAGTCAACACTCACCTTTGTCGAGTCCACGTCCGGAACACCAGCACGGCAATCGGGAAGCCGCGTTCGGCTTGGCGTCATGCCCTCGTACACCACAGCGGACGAGCCGGGCGTGCTGATCGATGGCGTCACTGAGGGCACGAGCGCCGCTGAGGCAGGCCTCAAGGCAGGCGACATCATCGTGGCTTGGGACGGCGAGGCGATCGACGGAGGGGCCGACCTCATGAAGCACCTGCGGGGCCACGAGCCGGGCGATGCCGTCACGATCACCATCGAGCGGGGCGGCGAGCGGGTGCATCTCCCGGTGACGCTCAAGGCCAGCGAGTAGCCCCCCAACCCCTGAAGGGCGATTGATCCTCCGGCGTGCCAATCGACTGCAGCCTGGCCGTTCGGTACGTGCTGTGATGCCAGGCGGCGGATGGAGCCCTCGGATTGGTGCGTTGGAATCAAAGGCCATCGGGGCGGGCTTTCACCCGCCCCGACGCTCGTCTGTGGACATAAGCCGGATTCTGTTCCCTGCCTCGCGGTCCTTGACGGCTCGGCTGGGCGGCGACCATTCATCTAGGACGCTCGTCTCCGAACGCCTCGAGCACGCGACCCGTCCTCATCCCGCGGACCACGGGCCGAGCGACCGAAGCTGCTCGCGAGGACTGCTTGCGCTTGCACGCGGTGGGGTTTGCCCTGCCTCGGCTGTCACCAGTCGAGCGGTGCGCTCTTACCGCACCATTTCACCCTTACCCGCCGCAGCGGGCGGTATCGTTTCTGTGGCACTTTCCCTGGCCCAACGCGAGCCGGTGGGAGTTACCCACCACCGTGTCCTGTCGTGTCCGGACTTTCCTCCGCTCCGCATGACGAAACGGCGGTCACCTGTCCACCCCACCATTGTAGACCAGAATGCCTTCCAGCCGAGCATGGCCAGACGACCCTCATTGACCCTATCCTCCACCCATGCCACGCCTCGCCATCTGGGCCGCCGACAATCAGCTTCGCCTTCTGGAACGAGCGGTGGCCGGACCCACGGCCGACGTCGTGCTTGAGCCAGTCATCGTCGGTTGCCAGGACCGGCAGGCGGCGGACACGTTTGCCCACCAACTCGGCGGGGCCGCTTCCACCAATGATGTTCGGGAAGTCCTGCAGGCCGATGCCGACATCGCCTGGCTCGCCGCCCCCCGCATGCTCGATACGGATACCCGCTCAATGGCCCGCGGTGCGGCGATGCCTGTCGCCACGTCGGCCCCGCCGCCTGCGGCGCTCGCAGATCTCCTCAGCGAACCCGACGGAGGCATGCCCGCAGTGTTCATCCCACTGCTCCGCTCGGGCGAAGCGTTCAGGGCTGCCTCCTCCGCGCTGGAGGACTTCGGCGCGGTTCACTGCATCCACGTATCTTCGACCGCCGGAGACCATCAGACCTCCCGCGCGGCGCTGGCCCTGGATGCCTTCGATCTCGTGACGCATCTCATGGGCGCCCCGGACGAAATCTGGGCAGCCCACGCCGGTTTGCTTCCGATCTCTCCGGACCCGACGGTCGAGCGAAGCGGGCACCTCACTGCAGCAATGCGATTCGGTCAGGAGCGGGCCGCATCGGTCACGGTGAGCGATGGCGGTGGCACCTGGATTCGCCGCGTCGTCATCCTGGGAGAGGGCGGACGCATCATCGTCACCGACGAAGGCGTGTCCTGGACGGACCCTGATGGCGCGGCACTGGAAGCCCCCCCGACCGAAGGTCAGGCGAACGCGGGCGAGCTCGCCGGCTGGCATCTTCGACGGATGGCCACCGGCGGCGACACGCCCGCCATTTCACTGAATGCAGCCATTGTGCTTGAGACCGCGAGACTCAGTTGTCTCACGAGGCAGGTTGAAGATCCCGAGCACGTTCGCAACATGCTCGGCCGCGGCTGACACACTGCATTTACGGAGTCACCCCGACACGATTCTCGCGTGAAGCGGCATCAGAATGCTCGGAATGACCCGCTGCTCCACCATTCGTTCGGCGTGGCCAGCCAGCATCGCAAAGATCCCGGACAGTTCCTTGAGATCCCGGAACGGGCCGTTTCTCCGCAGCGTCAGATACACGCTCAGCGGATCAGGCGCCGCTTCAGCCGCTCCTTCGCGGTGGCCGCCCCGCGTCTTCACTTCCACGCTGGCCTGGGTTCGGCCGCCCTCGTCCAGTGACACCGCGATGAATGGCTGCACGTCCGCAAGATGTTCACGGCCCTGATCGACCACTTCCGCCATGGCCGACCCCGCCAGCAAGGCATCGAACACGACTTCGTTGCGATCGCCGGCCACCTCAAGGTCAAACCCGAAAACGAGTTCGATGCACTCGATATCGAGCGGCGTGATTGACAGAAAGTACGGCGACGTCTCCAGCAGCAGTCGATGCAGACGATATGGGCTGTCCAGATCATCCGGATTCACCCACCCGCTGCGAACACTGGTCCGCTGCAAGGCGACCCAGGCATACCTGCCTGCGATCTCGGGGGACTCGAGGGCGAGTTCGGAGGCGTAGCGCCGGAATCGATCGAGTTCGGGCATTTCCCGCCGCAGCCGGTCGAACAGATCGAGCACCGATTCGCGATGACTCGGCAGATCCAGCGTCAGGCCGACTCGCTGGTTGACATAGAAGTCCGTGCAGAGGGCCCGCAGTGATGTCGAAACGGTGCTCACACCTCGGAGTGTAACGATCCGCGCCGCATCGGCTGCCGTTGCCAATACGTGAGCGATCTCCACAACCACTCCACAGGACCGAACCGGAAGGTACGAAGCCAGAGGGGCGACCACACGAATTGAAGCGACCAGACGCCGATCACGACCAGAAGTTGGGATGCGTATCCGAGCTCGCCATGCCACCCGAACCCCCACCCGTAGAAGATGACGCCGCACACCACACTTTGCGCCAGGTAGTTCGTCAACGCCATTCGGCCCACACACGCCACCACACGGCACACGCCTTCCGCCGCCCGAACCCTGACCAGAAGCAGGACGAGGGCGGCCCAGAAGGCCGCGACGCCGAGGCTTCCCCAGTAGTTCCACAAACTGTTGCCAAAGGCCACATCGAGCCCGTCCCAATCACTGGAGACGTTGGCCATGAGACCGATCGCGACCAGCGGCCCACCTGCGCAAACCCCGATCGCTGCCATCCAGCCAAGTGCTCGTCCACGCAGTTGGCGGCTGAACAGTCCCCACTTGTAGCACGCCATTCCCAGAAGCATGAGTCCTCCACACCGCCAAAGGAGCCAGATCGCAAAGACCCCCGTTTCCAGCCCGATGGCCAGTGAGAGACGCTCGTCGGACTGCTTCAGCCAGGAGCCCCGCCATGCCGCCCGCTCCGCTTCGACCTGTTCAGGTGATGTTGAGAACTCCGCCGCGACATCGATCGCGCCTTGCGACTCAGCCACCGCAATGGCTTCGCCAAGCCCCCACCAGATCGCCGTTCCCACCAGCATCAGCCCCACGCCGATTCCCGCCTGCGCCAACGGTCTCAGCCGGCGGAGTGGATACACCAGCATCCCGCACAGCGCATAGGCCACCAGAATGTCGCCCCACCAGAGCAGCCAGGCATGGGCCAGACCGATCACCAGCAACCACACCATGCGGCGATACCAGAGTCCTGCGCTCCGACCGGATCGCGACTCCAACCTCGACGTGAACAGCACGACACCGACACCGAAGAGAAAGGAAAAGATGGCCATGAACTTCAGCGACGCCGCTGCCTCGACAATCATGAAGACCGCCATGTCGATCGAAGTCTCGCCGCCACACAGCACAGGCGATGAGTATGCCGCCGATGGCAGCGCGAACGTCCGGACGTTCATCAACAGGATGCCGAGCACAGCCACACCACGAAGCACATCGATCGACTCGATGCGATCAGATCCGAGCGTTGGTGCCAGGCGGGGACCGGTCACGACTGCGACGCTCCGAGCCAGTCGAGCAGCGTGGAGAAGTCCTCAAGATCATCAACGACTCGATCAGCTCCTGCAGCTTCCAGTTCGGTTCGATCGACCGGCCCCGTCGCGACGGCAAGCGTCCGACATCCGTGTGCCTGCCCGCACCGCACGTCGTGCGGCGTGTCTCCCACGATGACTGCATCAGCGCCCTCGCCGGAACCACCTTTCTGACGCCACCGCCGAAGGGCCACTTCGACGAGTCCGGACCTCGTGTTGGAGTCCTCCGCCCATGCCTGCACTGCAAAACGATCGGGGTCCAGACCAGCGGCCTCCAGTTTCAGCCGACCCGACTGTGACCAGTTCCCCGTCAGGACGCCGCATGTATGGACATCGGACGTGGCGATGTGATTGACGAATGCCCGCGCGCCGGGCAGCACCTCACTGCGGCGTGCGCCGGTCTCAAGGAGCGTGCCGAGTCGCTTCGAGTATTCGGCGCAAAACCCCTCGTCGCTGGAAGGGTCGACGCCCGCAGCCTGCGCCGCATCGCGATGAATCGAACCGTCCAGTCGGCCTGCAAGTACCACGCCGTCCAGTGTGAACCGGCTCCCATACAGGTGTTTCCCGGCTTGCGAGAAGCTCGACACGCCGGCACCGCCCGTCTGCAGCAGCGTACCGTCGATATCAAAGAGTACGAGCATTCGGATCAGGCGACCGCGCTGCACACCAACCTGGCAGCGTCCCCGAGGTCCGTTGCGGTGCGCATCGTCGGCAGACGACTGCTCGCCTCCTCCAGCACCGTCCGAGCCGCGTCGACGTTGGTGCCCTCCAACCGAACCACCAGCGGGACCTCGAACCCGACCTCCTCCACAGCTGCCACGATTGCTCTGGCGATTCGGTCGCACTGCATGATGCCACCGAAGATATTGACGAGCACGCCCTTGACCGAGTCCTCGGCAAGGATGATCCGGAACGCTTCGGTGACTGCCTCCTGAGACGCATCACCGCCAACATCGAGAAAGTTCGCTGGGTCTCCACCGTGCAGTTTGATGATGTCCATCGTGCTCATGGCGAGGCCCGCCCCATTGACGAGGCAGCCGATCGTACCGTCGAGGGCAACAAAACTCAGACCGAAATCTCTCGCCCGAAGCTCATCGGGATCCTCCTCTTTGGGATCAAAGAGTTCGGCGATGGACTGCTGACGAAACATGGCGTTGTCATCGAAGTTGAACTTCGCGTCGATCGCTATGACCTGGCCGTCTGGATACGCCTCGGTCGCGGGCGTCACAACGAGCGGGTTGATCTCGGCGAGCGATGCATCGGTCTCGACGAACAGTTGGGCGAGGTTGAGTGCCAGGGTCACGAACTGACGGACCTGCTTGCCCCTGAGTCCCAGCGTGAATGCAAGGTCACGAGCCTGGAATGGACACAGCCCGTCCAACGGGTGCAGGGGCACCTTGTGAATCGCCTCGGGGCGCTCGGCGGCCACCTGTTCGATTTCCACACCGCCCTCCGCCGAGGCGATGATTGTGTTGGTGCGGCGGGATCGGTCCGTCGTGATGGCGAGGTAGATCTCTCGCTCGATGTCGACTCCCTCCGCCACGAGCAACCGATCGACTTCGAGGCCTTCGGCGGGGGTTTGCGGCGAAACCATGCGGTTGCCGAGCATGAAGGTCGCTGCGTCGCGAACCTCTTCGGCCGTGCGAACGACCTTTACGAATCCGGCCTTGCCGCGGCCGCCTGCGTGCACCTGCGCCTTGACGACGATGACCGGTGGCTCATCAGCGAGCAGACGTTCGGCAGCGGCGACCGCGTCATCGACGCTGGTCACCATGTCGCCGTCTGGAACCGGGATGTCGGCGCCCGCAAGAAGGGCTCGGGCCTGATACTCGTGGATCTTCATGAGAGGTCCTTGTGCTCGCGACGTGTCGTGGGCTGCGAATCATAACGACCCGCTGCCTCCGGCCGAGGCTTGATAGGATGAAGTCCGGCCTTCGCTGGCGACGTGGCGCCGAGCGAAGCCATCTTGGAGAGGCTGCTGAAACGATGGCCGAAACGCCCTCAATCATGGCTCCACTCGGGCGTCCGATGCCCACCTTCACGCTTCCCGACGCATCGGGCACCATGCACGCGTCTGCATCGATCGCGGGCGAGTGCGGGACGCTGGTCGTGTTCCTGTGCAACCACTGCCCCTACGTCGTCCACGTGGCGGATGAGCTCGGCAGGATTGGGGCCGACTACGCCGATCGCGGCATCGGCCTGGTCGGCATCACGAGCAATGACGTCTCGAAGTACCCCGCGGACGCCCCGTCCCACATGCCCGCCTTTGCCGCACGGCACGGATTGACCTTTCCGTATCTGTACGATGAATCCCAACTGGTCGCTCAAGCATTCAAGGCCGCCTGTACGCCGGACTTCTTCCTCTTTGATGCCAGCGGCAGCCTGGTCTATCGCGGCCAGCTCGATGACAGCCGCCCCGGGAACGACACGCCGGTGACCGGAACGCATCTCCGCGCCGCCCTGAACGCCTTGCTCGCGGGCGGTCCCATGAGGGTTGAGCAGGTTCCCTCCCTGGGGTGCAACATCAAGTGGAAGCAGTGCACCTCACGCTGTGGCGAGCATTGAATACGAGAACCCTGCAGCGTGTCAGCGACCCCGCGGCCTGATTCAGGAGCCTCGCGAGCCTCCACCGCGGCGATTGAACACCCACGTCAACCCAAGGGAAAGCACAACCGTCAGAACGACGCTCCCGACGACATCGATGTGTTCGTGAACGCCGAGCCCCGCGAAGATCGCGTTGAGCAGCACCAGAATGCCGACGAAGATCACCAGGCCGAGGAAGTTGCGTTGTGACATGCAAGACGCTCCGAAGATTCAAGCAGACGCGATGATCGTCACGGCGATGCGGCGAACGTGCCGACCGCGTCGGTGCTCGCACAGGTAGATTCCCTGCCACGTCCCCAACGCCAGCCGGCCATTCAAGATCGGAATGGAGAGCGACACATCCGTCAACATCGCCCGGACGTGTGCGGGCATGTCATCCGGACCTTCTGACACGTGGGTCCATGATGGATCATCCTCTCGAATGGTGCGCTCGAGCCACTGCTCCAGGTCGTGCCGCGCGGAAGGGTCTGCGTTCTCCTGCACGGTCAGACTCGCGGACGTGTGCTGGATGAACACGACGCAGACGCCCGTGTGGCAGTCGGCATCAATACAGCCGTTGATCAGCGGCGTCAGTTCATGCAGGCCCCGGCCCGGCACGTCGACCTCCAGAACGCGGGTCATTCAGCGCCCCACACCGAGTTCCCGAAGCTGCGCGGCGGTATCGTCCCGGCCCTGTTGAAGCAGGGCACGCCGCTCGGCTGCCTCGCTCGCCCGCGCGGCGCGGTCCGCCCGCATGGATGCCGTCTCCTCGGGGCCACACCCCGCGGTCAAACTCACGGCGGCAACGCACAACACCACGGCTCCACGGAGGATCATGTGGTGATCGTGCCCCACTTCTCGCTCACCGTCAAGCATCGTGGTCACCGCGGGCTGCCGCACCTGCAGCATCCCCTGCTGCGGGGCCGGTCGGCTCGGGTGGCGATTGCCCGTCCGGCCCTCGTGCGCCGCGGCGAATCCACATCGTGATCGTCTCCACCTCGAGATCGCTCAGCGGGTCGGCCTTGCCCTCCGGAGGCATGGCCCCCTCCTCGGAGGCCGGCATGACGATGGCCTGATGCATCAGACTCGCATCGGGATCTCCCGCCCGAACCACCCACTCGGCTGGATCGCCCGCGAAGAGCGCCGTCCACGGGACCAGACGGAGCCCGCCCTTTTGCCGGGTGGCCCCATGGCACTTGGCGCAGTGGTCGGCCAGAATCGGCTCGACCTGAGCCCACGTCGCTGACGGGCCCGCATCCTGTGAAGGCTCGGAGGCCTTGAGGGGAGACAGAATCCAGCCCTCGCCCCAGACCAGTTCGGCCCCGAAGTGGCCGCTCACGGCGACCAGCACCCCGGAAAGCAGCAGCATCGCCACGTGCGGGCCGGTCCAGTCCCTGCCCCTGATGGTTCGCATGACCCACGCTGCGGCTGCAAGCGTGGCCGCCACCAGGCAGGCAATGGCGGTCCAGCGGTGCAGACCGATGGCGTCTCCGGCGTCCCCCTGCTGCTCGGCCAGTTCCCACCCCGCCCACACCGCCGCGGCGGCCGTCAGCAGTCCCGCCCACAAGCAGGTGCTCGCCGATGGAGAGGGCTTCTCCCGGCGGCCGCAGAGGTACCTGACCCCCTCCAGGAGGGCGGCGAGCAGAAGAAAGGCGATCGGAAAGTGAAGCAGGAGCGGGTGCAGCCGCCCAATGAAGTGCTCGAATCCACCGTTCGCCATCAGCAGCAGCATGTCGTCGGAGCCTCCCTCATGAGCCCGGGAGCGTAGTCCACGACCGCCCGCCACCGCAACACCGCCGCGGCAGCAGCGGCGATTCAAGGCGTCCCGGGGCTGTTTCCGGAGGGTTTCCGGGGGGGTTTCCGGGGGGTTTCCGGGGCGGTTTCCGGGGGCCAGGCCCGCCCACAGCGTCAACAAACATGGTGGCGTTCCGATCCTGATGTGGTAGGGTCATGGCAAGGGGCGGGTTCACCCAAACCAGGAGAGGAGTCCTCAACATGGTGACACGCATGAAGTCCGCTGCTATGGCAGCGGTGCTCTCGGCGATTCCGCTGACAGTAGCAATGGCAGACACGCCCAGCGGATCGACGCTGGATTGGCCGGTTGGCAATCACGCCTGGATCGGCGTCGAGTCGGCCGACGCGAGGAATCAGACAAAGGCACCCGCCGTGGTGTTCGATGACCTCATCTCGGTGCAGGGCGCGGCCTGGATCAGGCTGCACTTCGGCGCCGACACCAAACTGGGCCCCAACTCCGTGATTCGAGTCACGAGCCTCCGCGACGGCGAGGTTCAGGAACTCGACGCCGACGCCCTGGCGATGTGGAACGAGTCATCGGCCTACTTCAACGGCAATACCCTCCGCGTCGAGTTGATTGCAGGCGGGCTGACCACGAACCGGCTCAGCATCGATACGGCGACCTGGGAGCCCGTGTCCACAGATCGCGGCGACAGCTGCGGCATCTGCGGAAGCGATGACCGAACGCCATCCAGTGACAACCGCTTCGGCCGGCTCATGCCCACAGGCTGCAGCGCCACGATCTACAACGCAGATTCCTGCATGGTCACAGCGGGCCATTGCATCTCCTCCGGCGATGTCGTTCAGTTCAACGTCCCGGCTTCGAACGGCGACTGCAGCACCAATCAGCCTCCGGTCAGCGACCAATTCCCCCTGACGGCAATTGACGGCGTCAACGGCGGCGTCGGCAACGACTATGGCGCTGTCAAAGCTGGAACCAATGGTGATGGCCAGACTCCGTACGAGAAGTACGGTGCCTTTGTCGACATCGCCGGTTCGGTCCCCTCTTCCGGCACACTGACCGTCAACGGCTATGGCGTTGATTCGGAGTGCACACGTTCGCAGATCCAACAGTTCTGCGAGGGGCCCATTCTCAGTGTTGATTCGACGGCCATCATGTACAACCTCGATGTCACGTACGGAAACTCCGGGTCATCGCTGCTGTACAACGGCCAGATCGTCGGTGTCGTCACGCACTGCTCCTACAGCTGCGAGAACTACGGCACACGCATCGATCGCACCGGCTTCGAAACCTTGCGTGACAACGTGTGCGCGGGCGGCGGCGGCGGCGGCGACTGCCCTTCCGGTGAAATCGAAGACTGCAACGGCAACTGCTGCCCGGACTACTGGGTCGGCGACGGCTATTGCGATGACGGGACGTATTCCTGGAATGGCATTGCGATCTATCTGAACTGCGACGAGTTCGACTGCGACGGCGGCGACTGCGACCCAGCAAACTGCACGGGCGGTGGCGATCCGACCGGCGGATGCTGCGTCGGCACCTCCTGCTCTGTCGTCACTGCAGCCGAGTGCGGTTCGCAGGGCGGCGACTATCTCGGCGACGGCACCGACTGCTCGGGTGATCCGTGCGGCGGTGGCGATCCGACCGGCGGATGCTGCATCGGTACGTCCTGCACAGTCGTCACTGCGGCCGAGTGCGGCGCCCTTGGCGGCAACTATCTCGGCGACGGCACCAACTGCTCGGGTGATCCCTGCGGCGGTGGTGGTGGCGGAGATGGCGATACCTGCGATGACGCTGTGATTGCCTTCGAGGGCGGCAACGCCTTTGACACCTCGTCGATGACCGACAGCGGTTATGGCGAACCCGATGAGTCGCAATGCGACGGCACCTATCTCGACTGGAGCGGCAGCCAGGACTTCTGGTTCGTCTGGACTCCAGCCGCCGATGGCACAGCCACCTTCACGACCTGCGACACGTCCTCATACGACACATCGATGGTTCTCTACGAAGGCGCGTCCTGCGGAAGCCTGGCTCAGATCGCCTGCAACGGCGACTACGACGACAGTACCGGTTGCCAGGCCTATCACTCTCAGATTGACGGCGTGTCGGTCTCGGGTGGCCAGAGTTACTACGTCCGCCTCGGCGGGTGGCTGGCCGCCACCGGAAGCGGCACCTTGACGATTGACGCCGACCTCGGAACGCCCGAGGAAGGTGCCTGCTGCTTCGGTGAGTCGTGCGAGTACCTCTCCGCCAGCACCTGCGCCTCAAATGGCGGCATGTACATCGGTGACGGTGTCCCATGCACTCCGAATCCATGTGAAGCACCAGCGCAGGGCGCATGCTGTCTCAGCGATATCTGCGAGGTCATGGATGAGCTGACGTGCACCAATTCGGGCGGCACCTACCAGGGTGACGACACGACCTGCGCCGGTGATCCCTGTGGCTCGAGCGAACTCGGCGCTTGCTGCGTCGGCGCAAGTTGCCACCAGTACTCGGAGTCCGAGTGCGGCATCCAGGGCGGAACCTTCCACGGTGTCGGTAGTTCGTGCGATCCCAACCCGTGTGACGTCGGTGGCGAGGAAATCGCGATCGGCTGGCGCGTCATTGGCGTCGACCTGACTGCGCTGGACCAGCCCCACTACACGGTGGAGGTGTACCTCGAAACGCCGGATGGATGGCGACTCGACGCCGTTGCCGGCAACCAGACGCAACAGAAGACGATTGCGAGCACGGGTACGTTCTATCAGGACGACCTTGGCGGCCCAACGTCGTTGGACGTGAACCCTGGTTTCTACGATCTGGTCCCGGACCTTGAGTGGGACAGCCGTGTCGGAGTCGGTTCAATCGATTCGAGCGGTGCCCCCTACGACAACAACGGTCTGAACCACATCGGCATCGACTTCACCGACTTCGAGAACGGTGGGGACGTGTCGGCCGACAACGGCGTGTGGTTCGTGATTCCGGACGACCCTGCAGGTGGCCCGGCTGACTTCATCAGCCAGGACTGCACCACCCGCAACGGTGTCTGGATCGCCCGCCTGACGACGTTCGATCTCTCTGCCGAGATCATGTTCGATGCCCTCTTCCAGGGCCGCGACAACGACAATGTCGTCTGGCAGTTGCCGACAACCGGCACAATCGCCTACCAGGGCGAGCAGGACTGCAACCTCAACCGAGTGCCCGACGCGTGTGACATCGCCAACGGCACGAGCGAGGATTCCAATGGCAATGGAATCCCCGATGAGTGTGACAGTGGCTGCGACGGCGACGCCGATGGTGATGGAGACACCGATGTCGATGACATCCTCCACATCATCAACGGATTCGGCGGCGAGTTCGACGTTGACGATCTGCTCAACGCGATCGCCGACTTCGGATGCACCCCGTGATCTGACCTGCGTTCAGTGTGACCTTGCGGCGGGTGCCGGTCTGAGAGACCGGCACCCGCCTTGCTTTGCGCAGCCGCAACCACGCGCGGGATGCCCAGCCTCGGCGCGTCCGGATCGCCCCCGCTGGAACACGGATTCAAACGCAGCGTGCAGCATCCCCCCCACCCCCCGGGGGGTGAGCCGTGCGGGTACCGACCACCGGATCCCCATTCGCTTCAGGACGGGTGATCCGATCCGGACGGATGCTCACTCCGGCCGTCGCCATCCTGCGGCTCGATCCGGCCCAGGCGTTCCATGCACGCCCGGATGCACTCCTGAAAGACTGCCTCCAACGCCTCAGTCTGTGGGAAGTCTTCGGGGATGCGAGCACGCGCATCGATCAGCCGCTTCATCCATGACCGAGCCTCCGCTGGCGACAACGCATTGACGTCCTCTTTCATGAAGGCTTCAAGAACCTGCCGAGGCTGCGCCATGAACGGCTTGACCACCTCGCCGTCCGGCTTCTCGAAGAGACATGGCGGGATCGACACATTGGCTTGCATGGTCTCCAGCGCAACTTGTACCTGCCCACGCCCCGCCACGATCATGGTCGTGAAGGCGAATTGCACGTCGCCGACCGGCCTGTAGTCCGACAGGAACACTTCGGTCGGGACTGCCGCACCCTGCCCCGACCCTCGCTGCACGACTTTGACCTGCAGCCCGGACTCGAGGTCAAAGTAGCGCAGGTCCTCAGCTTCCGGGTCATTCACCGGAACACATCGAATGACCCATGCCTGCGAGCCTGCAACTTCCTCCACACCCGTCACCGAGAGCGACGCGTAGATTCTGGACGGGTCCAGGAGTGGGTTGAAGGACTTGTCCCGCTGCATCTTCAACAGTTCAGGCCCTTCCATCGCCTTGACCTGCCCGCGTGCGTTGGATACCCATGCCTCGTCTCCCCGACGGACCGTGACCTGCACACCGGCCCCCCCGGCATCGACCGACCGTCGGAACCCATCCGCCGTCTGGTAGATCGCGACCGACCCACGCACATTGGCCCCGACAACTTCGATCGTCCCGAGACCGCGAATGCTGGTCAACGACTCCCAAGCGGCCCGGCCACCCGAAGCTTCGATGCATCGATCGAGGATCGCTTCGGCGGTCAGCGGATCGGTGGGTGCCGCCTCCTGAGCCGCTCCGGCACCGACCAACGCCAGCACCGCCAGACTTGAGAACGAAACGCTTCGGAACCGTGTCATGTGGACTCTCCAGCTGCGCGAGCCAAGCTGCCGACAACGCCGACCAAGAGCCACCCAGCGGACTCGAACCGCTGACCTGAGCTTTACGAAAGCTCCGCTCTACCAACTGAGCTAGGGTGGCCTGAAGGCGGGAGGATACCGGCTGAGCGGAGGGTCAGGAGCCCGAGGCCTCCACACTCGCGGTCACGTCGCCACGGTCGAGCGCGCCGTAGAGCCGACCGGCAGCGTCCGCAACGTCACCGCGGGCATGTGCGATGAACTTCCTCAGGTCTGCCGCCTGGCGGGAGGACACGCGAGCACCAAACCGGCGAACCGATGCCGCCGCCAGATCCAGCAGTGAGATCTGCTGGTACTCGTCACTGGCAGCCAAGGCTGCATTCACGAGCGATCGCTGGGCGGAATCGTCATCCAGAAGCGCCAGCACCTCGGCGACCATCAATTGTCTGGGACCGGACGAGGTGGCCATCGCCCGTTCCAGCAGCGTGGTCGCCTCGGTGGCATCAAGACCCGCCGGCCGCGACATCGCCAGGTCCCGCAACGCAGCAACAGCCTCGGCGGCGTAGTACCGCTGGTCGCTCGTGCTCAAGGCCTTGCCCAACCCAAGCGCTTCAATCAGGGCCGTGAAGGCAGCATCAGAAGCACCATCTTTGAGTACGCCCACGTTTGGCAGGCCGACGAGGGCCGTGCGAATCTCGGTGAGCGATCCCTCAGGCACCACCATGATGACGGGAACACCGATGTCCGAGAGATGCTCGACGGTATCCAGTTCACCGGATTGGTCGGCAATCAGATACACGAGATCGGAAGCGCCGCCCTTGCCGGAATCCGCAACGGCCTGCCAACTCGCCCCTGCAGCAGCGACCTGATACCCCGCGGCCTTGAGTCGGTCGGCAACGCTGTCCCGATCGGACTCGCCGCCACCGACGATGACCGCCTGTTGGCCGGATTCACCGCGGACTGCACTACCAAGAAGCGGTACCACCTGATGACTGCCGGGGAACCCGTGGGAAGGCATCGCTCGGGCGACAACCAGTGCCGCGTCATACCGGACCCGCTGATCGGGGTAGTTCAATGCGTCAGTCAGGGGCTCGCGGTCGCCTCCGCCAAGGAGACTCGAGGCGCCACCCGTTCGCGCGAGCGCCGCCAGCGCGTCGCGTGCCATTTCCGTATCACCCTGATCGATTGCCATGACCAGCACATCGCGAGCAACGCCGGGACCATGCACCGTAGCGTGGAAGGACGGGCTACGCTCCAACTCGGGCACGGGCAGCGTCACGTCCCGATCGCCGAGTCGATTCTCGATTCTCAGGTTGCCCGCCACGAACATGGCCAGCGCGATCGCGTTGTCCCGCTGCAAGTCCCTCGCCGTGTCGGCGTGCCGCACCGCCATGACCGGCCAGTACAGATCGCTCGGCACGAGCAGCGTCACCAATCCTTCGTGGGGGTCCCACTGCCAGATGTTCTGATACTCCACTGCCCCGCCATCCGAATCGGGGACGATGGTCGGACGGGACCGCAGGTGTTCCATTTCCCGCAAATAGTCCTCTGCCGCCTGCACATGCAGACCGGCGAGGTCAATGGCTTCGACATCCTCCCAACCGAGTCGCTTGACGGCCCTCGCCGATGCGGCGGCCACAACGTCGCTGGCACCCTCACCGCGTCCCGCCTCAACAATGGCGGCGGCAGCGTGCGGATACCCGATATCGGCCAACGTGTTGATGATGACGATCTGCTGCTCTTCAGGAACATTTGGAAGCGCCACCGTGAGCGGAAGCACAGCCTCCCGACCCAACGCAGGAAGCGTGCTCGTGACACCCAGCCGCGTGTCGGGCGAGGTGTTCGGGTCGGCCAGTCGGCGAAGCATGGGGGGAACCGCATACTCACCGGCCTCGACCAGCCGGTCGTGCGCAAGCATCCGCGAGCGACGCGTGCCGGAGAGCATTTCGATGGCTTCATCAATGCGGCCGCCGTCGCGGGCCAGGTCTAAACGGCCCTGTTCGACCTTCGACTCGATCGACGAGGCGACCACCTCCAGTGCCGGCACCTCGCGGGCCCACCGAATCGCGACCGGAAGTCGGTCCCGCATGCGGGGGTGATCGTCCACCAGCGCCGCCAGTTGCTCGGCATCCAGGCCGCTGCTGAGCAACGCCTCGGCGTTGGCCTGCGCCATCTCGACCTGCGCGGTCAACGCGTAGTGCACGAAGTCCTCCAGCAGCGTGGCCGGGGAGGCGTCCGACGATGCAGCAAGCCCCATCGGAGTACAGATGGAGGCCACGAGCAGCGAGGCTGCGGCGAAACGATTGCGCGTGAGCATGAATACTGGCTCCGAGTGATCGTCCCTCCCTGCGAGAGGCCACAGCAGGGGAGACAAGCGGGTGAAGGCAGCGAGGATAGCCCCGAGAAGGGGCCTCGGCAACCTGCCGGGGCCCCGAGCGTGCAGCCTTCGCTGTGATATGCTCCCGCATCACCAATGGCGTCTCAGGGAAGTGTGGTGAAAGGCCACCGCGGACGCGCCGCCGTAACGGGAAGGCCCTCGTGCCCCCGCTGCTCACTCGCCACTGCTCCACCGGAGTGGGAAGGCCCGCAGCGGTCCCGGAGCCGGAAAACCTGGCCACCGGTGATTCTTGCTCGCTCCCGCGCGAATCGGGTCGACAGCGGCCGCTCACCATTGCACTCCCGGTGAACTCCCTGCCGAACACCACCCCTCGCCCGGGCTTATCTGGAGTCGTCCCACGCGAACTGGGATGATGGAGAGACGGCCATGCCGCTGCCCCTGTGTGCTCTGATGACCGTTCTGACTGCCGCCGACCCGTGGGCCGATACCGTGAGTCACTTTGACCCCGGACTCGGAGGCGCCCCTGGGTACGACGAAGCCAGCACCGTGCTTGGCGCCCCCACCCGGTGGACCGGTGAAGGCACCGAGACCCCGACCGTGGTCTCGCCGTTCGCGCCGGCATGGATGCCCGACGAAATCGTCTCAATCGGTGCGGGCGGCTCGATCACGGTCGCGTTCGAGACGCCGATTCTGGACGATCCCGACAATCTGTTCGGCATCGATCTGATTGTCTTCGGCAACGCCGGCTTCATCGACATGGCGTGGCCCGCCGGCGTCTGCGGCGGTCTCTTCGGCGCAGACGGCGGGGCCATCTCGCTCAGCGAAGACGGCGTGTCGTGGGTGGTGGTCGAGAACGTCGCTGCCGATGGTCCCTGGCCGACGCTTGGGTGGCTCGACGCTGGCCCCTACGACGAGTCGCCCGGCCAGATCCCGTCGGATCCAACCAGACCAGTCGATCCAGCCCTCGACGTCGCATCGGTCGATGGGTTCACCCACGACGAACTGGTCGCCCTCTACAACGGATCCGCCGGCGGCGCCGGTATCGATCTGCAGAGCGCCGGACTCGCATCGGCCATCGCTGTGCGAATCGACGTTCCCGAGGACGCCTTCCTCTCGGTTGAAATCGACGCCCTCGTCGACGCTGGCGTGTGGACCACTGCCGATCTCAATAGTGACGGCGTCGTCACGGTCGATGATCTGCTGATCGTCATTGGGCACTGGGGCGCCGTCGACGGGCCGGGTGACGCCGATGGTGACGGAACGACCGGCGTCAACGATCTGCTGGTCGTCCTGAAGGCATGGACGTGAAGCGGCGGGCTTTCACCATGCTGGAGATGATGACCGTGCTGGTCGTCATCGCCGTGCTGGCGGGGCTGCTCTTTCCCGCGCTGCAACTGACGTCCACCGCCTCGACTCGGACCCATTGCCGCGCCAACCTCAGGCAACTCGCTCGCGCGGCAACCCAGTACGCAATCGGCCACGGCGGGCGTCTTCCTCCGGGGCTGCTCTACGGCACGGACGCCGACGCCCTCAGTGGCGACGTTCGAAGTTGGGACTGGTGGCGACGGCCCGACGGAACCGTGCAGGCCGGCCCGCTGTGGGCCCTGACCGACCGAGGGAGCGAAGTCGCGGTGCTGCGATGTCCAACGGCGCCCGAGACGCCGGCAAGTTGGGAGGGCGATCCGGTCACCGGCTACAACTACAACGTCGCCTTCGTCGCGGCGGAGGCTCGCCCACCCACTGCTGGCGATGCGGGCCTGGGCGCGTGGGAACTGGTCGTCGGCAAGCCCAACCTCGAGGGTCTCAAGGAACTGACGCTTGCGCAGTGCCGTACCGCCGGCACCGCGGCCCTCTTCGGAACAGGCGGCCGCCGGGGCGGCGTCAACAAGTTCATGCGTTCGCCTGTCAACGCGGGAAGCGGTTACGACACCGCGTACGCAGGTGGTCAGTCGTTCCCGGGGGGCGGGAGCAACGTCGGGTGGATCGATGGACACGTCTCCACTTGCCGCACCCCCTCCCGAGGCATCCACTGGGATGCGCTCCCTACATGGCTCACCGACTCGCTCGACTGGCCGAACAACGGGTTTCTCTGCGACGATGCCTCGGCGTATGATCCTCGTTGACCTGTTCAGGAAGGGATGATTGATGAGCCTGCCGCAGTCGCAGCCACGCCCCCAACCCATGGTGGATCGATGCATCTGCCACGGCGTATCGTTCGCCGACATCCGTGCGTGGGCCGACGACCGAGAAGACACGACGCTTGACAAGGTTCGCGCCCACTGGGGGTGCGGGCGAAGTTGTGGAATGTGCCGTCCATACATTCAGAAGGTGCTGGAAACCGGGGACGTGCGCATCCCCCTGATGGTCCCGACCTGCTGATCACGTCGCGAGACTGAGGTGCTACCCTCTCCGGGCCATGGCGGAACTGATCGACTTCGAGCGTGCAATCGAGTTGGTGCAGTCGATGTCGCTCGCGGTGACCGCCATCGAGTCATGCCCGCTCGGCGAGGCCATGGGGCGGGTTCTGGCCAATGGTGTCGTGTCCGATCGTGATCTCCCTCCATTCAACCGGGCAGCGATGGATGGGTACGCCTTCGCGCACGAGTCGGCGTCGGACTGCATGCCCGTTGCTGGCGCCCGCCGCGCTGGTGAGGCAGACGACCTCACCGTTCCGGCGGGGAGTTGCATCGGCATCTCGACCGGCGCCGCCGTGCCCCCGCCGTGCGATACCGTGGTCCCATTCGAGTGCACCGACCGCGGAGACCCGGTGCGGGTCGACGGGGCCATTCCGCAGGCCGGTCGGCATGTCCACACGCAGGGCAGCGATGCGAAGGAAGGTGACACGCTGCTCAGTCCCGGGGTCATGATTGGTGCCGCCGAAGTCGGGATCGCCGCGATGGTCGGGTGCACCACGCTTTCGGTGCGATCGAGGCCTCGCGTCGCCCTGCTCACCAGCGGCGACGAAGTCGTCGGCGAGGGAGTCGATCCGGCACCACACCAGATTCGCAATTCCAATGGTCCGATGGTGGCTGCGTTGACGCGCCGCCTTGGCGGGCACATCGAGCGGCATGAACACCTCCGAGACGATCTGCAGTCGACCCTCGAGTCCATCGAGCGGGCCGCCGAGTCGTGCGAAGTCGTCGTGACGACGGGCGGCATCAGTGCGGGCCGCCACGATCATCTTCCGGCGGCGTGTGAGTCGTTGGGGTGCCAGTGGGTCATCAGCGGTGTCCGCATGCAACCAGGCAAGCCCGTTCGAGTCGGCACCTGGGGCCAGAAGACGATCGTGTGCCTTCCCGGCAACCCGGTTTCGGCGCTCGTTACGGCGAGCCTCTTCCTGGCGCCGATTCTGCGAACGTGCCTTGGCCGCAATCCGGCCGCGGCATGGCGGCAGGTCCAACTCGGGGCGGACGCGAAATCGAACGCGGGTCGTACACTCCTGCGACCGGCCAGGTTGACGAGCCCGTCAATCGCCTCGATTCCGATCTGGCAGGGGTCGGGCGATCTGGTCCATACTGCGTCCACAAGCGGCATCGTGCGGCTTCCCTTGTCCGATCGCGCCGCTGCCGGCGACCATGTATGGTTCACGCCCTGGCCATGACCGACGAAGCCACCATCACCGTCACCGTGCAGTACTTCGCGGTGCTGGCTGAGCGAATTGGTGCTCGAGAAGAGACGATCGATATCCCGCGCGGTGCCACTGTCCAAGCGGCGCTGGCCGCGGTGTCGGATCGCCACCCAGCGGTGCGGGACATGAGCGGTTCCCTGGCGATCGCGGTCAACAACGCCTACGCCCCACCGACCCGGATGATCAAGCCGGACGACGTCATCGCCGTCATTCCACCCGTCAGCGGCGGCTGACCCACCCCCCTATCGCCGACCGAACCTGCGCTCCAACTCCTCGATGGAGAGTCTGAGCGACGTCGGTCTGCCATGAGGGCAGTTGCTCGACCGCTCCACCTTCTCCCGCATCGACAGCAGGTCGGCGAGTTCTCGGTCGGTGAGCGAGTCCCCGGCCTTGATCGCGGCCTTGCAAGCCATCATGTCGAGTACATCTCGCAGCGCGGTTTCTGCATCCGCAGCGGCTCGAAGGTCCGCTGCTCGGTCAAGCAGATCGGTCATGAAGGGGCCGATCTCAACGCCGCGCTCTGCCAGCAGCGACGGCACTGCGTGAATGCCCAGCACGCCCGGCCCGCTTGGCGCCACGTCGAAGCCGAGCCGTTCCAGCATTGGGCGGAGCGACTCCAACGCCTCCATCGCGTCCGCAGAGGCGTCGACCAGGTCGGGAACGAGCAGCCTCTGGGAGGGAAGGTTGGCCGACTCGATCCGCTCCAGCAGGCGTTCGAACATGACCCGCTCGTGCAGCGCGTGCTGGTCGATGATCACCATGCCTTCGGCATCCTCGGTCACCAGAAACATGCGGTGAACCTGAATGGCTGGGCGAGCCGCGTCGACGACCGAGACGCGTTCTGGCGGCGGAGCCGCTGCCGTCATCGCTTCACGTGCCTGCTCAGCGACGAATCCGGCGCTCGCCCGCTGCTCGCCGCGTCCGAAGAGTGGCCGGTTCGTCCCCCCCACCCGCGGTGAGTCCGCCGCAGGCATCCTGAGCGGCGGGACAATGTCCGCCTGCAAAAGTGCCTGCTCCAGTCCCCGCTTGAGTACCGAGAACACGAGCCGGTCGTCTCTGAATCGAACCTCGGTCTTCGCCGGGTGCACGTTGACGTCCACTCGACTCGGTGGCACGCCCAGAAAGAGTGCCGCCGTGGGATGCCGGCTCGGTTCGATGAGGCCCCGATACGCTTCTCGAATCGCGAAGCGGAGGCTTCGGTCGGTGATTGGTCGCCCGTTGAGGCAGAGAATCTGGTGCTGCGCAGTCGGCCGCGCCAGATCCGGACGTCCCGCAAGACCCCAGACGGACACACCGTCCCGGCTCAGGTCGACCTCGAACATCTGATCCGAAGCATCCTTGCCAAGGATGGCGTGGATCCGTGTCGTGGCATCCGCGGCCGGGAACTCCAACAGCGTTCGGCCGCCCGATGCCAGACGAAACCCGACACCGGGATTGGCGGCCGCAAGATCACGCACGACCCGCCGAATGCGCGTCGTCTCCGCCTGAGCGGACTTCAGGAACTTCCGGCGTGCTGGCACGCGACCGAACAGGTTGGTGATCTTGACTCGAGTTCCGGGCGGGCAGGCCGCAGGCTGGGCTGCCTCCACTGCACCGTGATCGACCACGATCACGCCACCAGCATCCTCCGCACGAACACGGCTGCGAACCTCGAGCCGCGCCACAGCGCCGATGGACGCGAGCGCCTCGCCTCGGAATCCCATGGTCGCAATGTGCTCAAGATCATCGAGCGCCGAGACCTTGCTGGTGGCGTGTGATGCGATGGCAAGCGGCAATTCCGCTCGCGGAATGCCACACCCGTCATCGATGACCTCCATCAAGTCAACGCCGCCACCTTCAACGAGCACTTCGATGTGCGTTGCGCCAGCGTCCAACGCGTTCTCAACGACTTCCTTGACGACGCTTGCGGGTCGCTCGACCACTTCGCCTGCGGCAATCTGATTGACGACGACTGGTGGCAAGGGGCGAATGGTCATGCGGCCATCCTACTCCCGAGGCAGCGGCCTCACGGCATCCGGGCCACAAGCGGCCAGCGGCGGCCTCTCCCGAATGCCCTCCGCGACACCTTCGGAATGATGGCCGCCTGCCATCGCTTGAACGCATTGCGATCGATTCGGCGTGCCCATGAGGCAACGAACTCCGCCTCGAGCCCGGTTGCGGCGACAGTTTCGGCGACCGAGCGATCGTGGTCGACGATGTGCTCGATGATGGCGTCAAGCACTTCATACGCCGGCAAGCTGTCCTGGTCACACTGATCGGGCGCCAACTCCGCTGTCGGTGGCCGGTCGATGGTGCCGATCGGAATCGGCGGTCGTGACAGTCCCAGCCGCTCGGGTGCGCCGTTGATCGCCACGGCCATCGCCTGCACCTGCGTCTTGCGAACGTCACCGAGGACTGCAAGCGCACCACACATGTCTCCATAGAGCGTGGCGTATCCAACAGCCAACTCGGACTTGTTCCCTGTTGGCAGAACCAGCCAACCAAGTTCGTTCGACATGGCCATGAGAATCTGCCCGCGGATCCTCGCCTGCAGATTCTGGTCGACCAGGTCTCCATCCACAACCGATCTGCCCGCGCTCTGCAGTGTGTCGCGAATGGCGTGGTGCACTGGTTCGATCTCGACGACATCGGGCGGCGCCATCCCGAGCGATTCGCAGAGCAACTGCGCATCACGGAGGCTGGCGTCCGCGGAGTACCGTGAAGGCATCGACACGCCGCGCACTCGCTCGGAACCCACCGCCGCCACCGCCAGCGTCGCTGTGAGCGCCGAGTCGATGCCGCCGCTCAGCCCGATCAGGACGCCAGCCGACCCGGTCTTGCTGGCATACCCGCGGATCGCCTCTCGCAGCGCAAAGGCCCGGTCGAAGTCATCCCCCCACGTCGGCTCCGGCTCCATCGGTGCCGCGCCGAGTTGCACGACCAGTTCCGGATCGCGGGCGCAGAACGAGAGACGGCCCTTCCGCAACTCGCCGTCGGGGCCGGCATGAATGACATCACCGCCGAACACCAGATCGTCATTCGCACCAGCCTGATTGACCGACACGACGTCAACGCCGAGTTGTCGAGCGACATCCCGCACCCGCTGCACCTGCCGAACCGACTTGCCTGCCACAAACGGGCTGGCCGATGCCGCCAAGACTGCATCGCACCCTGCCACCGCCAGATCGGCAACCGGGTCACACGGCCAATACGTGGACACCTCCGCGTCGTCGCCCTGCCACAGATCTTCGCACACGAGCAGCCCGATCCGTTGCCCGCGATGGTCGACGATGGTCGACGTGCCACCCGGCGTAAACCAGCGATCCTCATCGAAGACGTCGTAGTCGGGCATCAGCCGCTTGTGACAGATTCCAACTCGATTCCCGTCGCGCAGCGCGACGACCGAGTTGTGAAGCACCCCGCCAGCGCCGCGGGTCGGAGTCCCTGCCAGAACCAGCAGTTCCGAGGGCAACTGCAGCATCAGGCGGTCGATCTCCGCCTCGCATGCAGCAACGAAGTCGCCACGAAGGAGCAGGTCTCTCGGCGGATAGCCCGACAAGGCCAGCTCCGGCAGCAGCAGCATGTGGGCGCCAGCGGCCACCGCAGACTCGGCGGCTTCAACGATCAACCGACCGTTGCCGACGATGTCGCCCACCGTTGGATCAAATCTGGGGACGGCGATTCGCACGGGCGCATGGTAGCCATCCGGGACAAAAACACCGCAGGAGCCCACGGGGCTCCTGCGGAGAAGTCAAAGTGGTGACGACTGCGGGTCAGACGAAGGAGGATGCCGTCTCGACACAGTCAATGACCTGGCGAACGGTGAAAGGCTTTCGGAGCGTCCCATCGAAACCGTTCCGCTCCAATGAGGCTGCCTGGCCGTCCGTCAGACTGCCGCTGATCGCAATGACCCGCATGGCGCTGAGATCGTCGACGCAGCGAACGGACTCCATGAACTTGGACGCATCGAAGTTCGGCACGTTGACGTCTATCAAGAGCACGTGCGGACGGAATCGTTCACACTCAAGCCCCATCGAAAAGAGGTCGCTGCTGGTGTGCACTTCGTAGTTGGTTTCCTGCTTCAACACGGTGCTGAGTGCTTCGCACACACTGTCGTCCGAGTCACAGATCAACACTCTGGTCGATCCGGACATCAGTCCGTCCAGCGGGATCCCATGGGCCTTCATGAACTGCATGAGGCTGGCGACCGGTATCCGGCGGTCCTTGGAGCCGGGAATCCTGTATCCCTGCAATTGCCCGGAGTCGAACCACTTGCTCACGGTTCGGGCGGCCACATTGCAGATCTTGGCAACTTCGCCGGTGGTGAATACATCTTTGTCGAACATCGTCATTGGTTTGAGGTCCTCGTGTCAGCTTTGTGCGGGATCGATATGTCCCGCAACCTGCATCGGTTCGTTCAAGGGGACAGTTCACCAGGCCTTTGGCATCTTTCGAGAACCGTGCCGAGAACCCTCATTTTGAAGATAATTGGAATATCCCCCCCCTTCGCGATAATCGTGAAAGGCCCCCTCCAACGACCTGACGGCCGATTCATCCCATTGTGCCCCAGTGGATTACAACTCCGCTCGCGTGCAGGTGCTGTGGTGCGCGGCAGATCCAACACCCGCCGGGTCGATGGCTTCAGGCGTTGGGACCGGCCCCTCGCACGGCCTCGGAGAGGTCGTAGGCGGCGTCGTTCGCCCTGAATCGCCCTGCCAGATCAGCCGCCGCCCGGTCGTAGGCTTCCGCGTCCGCCCACGTGCTTCGGGCGGTCAGCACCTCGGACGGCACGCCCGGGCATGCATCCGGCGTTTGAAGTCCGAAAACCGGATCCGGAGTCCACGTGGCGTTCTTCAGCGAGCCGTCGAGAATCGCCGTCACAAACGCCCTGGTCCATGCGAGTTTGAACCGATCGCCCGTACCGTACGCCCCGCCGGTCCACCCAGTATTGAGCAGCCAGACGTTGGCGTCGTGGGACTGCACCCGCTTGTCGAGCCACTCGGCATACACCATGGGTGGTCGCGGCAGGAATGGCCCCCCGAAGCACGGACTGAAGTTCGGGACCGGCTCGGTCACACCGGCCTCGGTACCGGCCAGTTTCGATGTATAGCCGTTCACGAAGTAGTACATCGCCTGCTCGCGGGTCAGCAACGCCACCGGGGGGAGCACGCCGAATGCATCAGCGGTCAGAAAGATGACATTCCGGGGATGCGCTCCGACCGAGGGAATGCGCGCACCCGGGATGTACTCCACCGGATACGTGACCCGCGTGTTTTCGGTTATGTCTGATCGGTCGTAGTCGGGAACCCGACTGTCTTCGTCGATCACCGTGTTCTCAAGCACCGAGCCGAATCGAATCGCGTTCCAGATCTGAGGCTCGCCCTCTTCAGAGAGTTTGATGCACTTCGCGTAGCAACCACCTTCGAAGTTGAATACGCCGCTATCGGACCAGCCATGCTCGTCATCGCCGATGAGCGGGCGGTCCGGATCGGCCGAAAGTGTGGTCTTGCCTGTTCCCGAGAGCCCGAAGAAGAGTGCCACATTGGAGGGGTCATCCTCAGCCACGTTGGCCGAACAGTGCATCGGAAACACGCCCGCGTCAGGCATGTCGTAGTTCATGGCGTAGAAGATCGACTTCTTCATTTCGCCCGCATACTCGGTACCGAGAATGATGACCTTCTTCTGCTCGAGAGACTGGACGATGGCGACCGGGCCGTTGAGTCCCATCGCCTCCCAGTCATCAACCATGCATGTCGCAGCATTGAGAATGGTCCAGTCGGCGTCGAACGCCTCCAGATCGGCCGAGTCGGCCTTGATGAACAGGGTTGAAGCAAACTGACAGTGCCACGCCAGTTCGGTCACGACGCTCACTTTGAGGCGGTGCGTCGGATCGGCCCCGCAGTATCCGTCGAATCTGTAGAGCGTGTCCCGCGACTCAAGATGCTGCCGCGCCCGCTTCTCCAACTCGGCGAATCGATCGGGCGTGATCGGACGATTCACGCTGCCCCAGTCGATGGTGTCGTGGATTCCCGGAGCGTCTTCCAGAAACTTGTCCTTAGGACTTCGACCCGTTCGTTCGCCCGTGTCCACTGCAAGCGCGCCGTTGGCGGCGAGCACGCCTTCGCCTCGACGAAGGGCCTCTTCGATCAACCAGGCGGCAGGCTTGTTCGAATGGACCGTTGTGGAGAACTCAAGCGACGTTGTCGTGGCGGTCGTCATGCCTCGGCTCCAGTCTCATGGAATGCTCCATTCGGCCTCATGGCCGTAACGAAGCAAAGGAGGAGATTGTATCGAACCATGGACTCCCACGTCTGAAAAAGACATGCCCCAATGTGGCTGATCCGCCCGGCTCCGGGTACCCTGCCGGGCTGCAGTGGCGACCGTAGCTCAGGGGTAGAGCACCTGGTTGTGGTCCAGGATGTCGCGGGTTCAAATCCCGTCGGTCGCCCTTTTCAGGCCATGCGAATCCACTGCGTCCAGTTCGACATCGTCTGGGAGAACAAGGACGCCAACCATCTGCAGATCGAGCGACTTCTGGACGATTCGCAACCCGAGGCGGGCGATCTGATCGTCCTTCCCGAAATGGCGGACGTCGGATTCAGTTTCGCCCTCGACCGGATCGTCGACGAACGATCCGAAGCCTGGGCGAGCAGCCTTGCTGCACAATGGCGATGCTGGATCGTTCACGGCTGGCCCGTGCTGGGCGCCGACGGCCGCGGACGCAATGTGTCCGGGCTGATCGGCCCCAACGGCGAGGTCATCGGCCTCGCCGAGAAAATGCACCCGTTCACCCTCGGGATCAGCGGCAGCCCCTATTCGCCGGGCGATCGTGTCCGCGTCTTCGATGTGGCCCAAACGCTGCTGTGCCCCTTGACCTGCTATGACCTGCGGTTCCCTGAAGCGTTTCGGGTCGGGATGCGGATGGGAGCCGAAGTGTTCACGGTCATCGCCAACTGGCCGCAGCAGCGGTCGGACCACTGGCGAGCGCTGCTTCAAGCGCGTGCGATTGAAAATCAGGCCGTCGTCATCGGATGTAACCGCACCGGGTCCGATCCGACGTTTCGCTACGCGGGCGGATCGTTGATCATCGACCCGCAGGGCATCGTGCTGGCCGAAGGCGGTGACCAGCCAACGGTGTTGACCGCGGAACTGGATGTTGACTCGCTTCGGGCCTGGCGGGCGTCCTTCCCGGCACTGCAGGATGTCCGGGAGGATCTGCTTGGATGGCGTGGGGCGGGGCACAGCGGATGACCGCAGTGGGCCCGGGGAGCCGCTCAAGTGACTGCACCGCCCTGCGGACGTTGCTGAGAATGGCGAGACCCGGACTTGAACCGGGGACACCGGCATTTTCAATGCCGTGCTCTACCAACTGAGCTACCTCGCCTGAGGCCCGGCAGCGTATTCGGATTCCCCTCCGGCAGCAACCCGGCCTCCGAATCGCTCAGCCCGGATGCCCGCCGGAATCCGCACGCCGATTGCCCCTGCCAAGACATGGCAAGACATGGTCGGGGCAGTGGGATCGAAGCGACGTTCACCAGCGTGGTTGCTAGGCAGCCGATCGCTCGGTACCCGAACTGCCCGAAGGCAGCACGCCCCCGGGCAGCGGATAGACCCGCTGCAGCGCCGCCGCCAGATCCTCTCGGGAAGTCATCACGAAGAAGACCGGCGATTCGATCGTCCGACTGACGAAGCGGTGCGCTCGAACCAGCAGATCAGGCGTCGTGGCAACCATCAACTCGCCACCGTCCCATCGCATCGGAAGGGCGCCGAACTGCCATGCCTGCCGCCTGCTCAAGCGTGCCAACGCGATGGCATCCAGAGGCTCGTCACGAAGCAGGATCGTCTGCGTCAAACTCGCATACTGATCGGCCCACGCCTGTTCGACGTCCTTCGGATCCACACCGAAGAGCCGTTCGCACATGGCGCCAAACGGCTCGCCGGTCCGGTCCTGTTCGCGAAGCACGCGATCCACCTGATCGGACTCCAGAAGACCCTTGCGTACCAGAAGATGCCCCAATCGAAGTTCCATGGCGTCCTGACTCCCTTTCGACACCTCTGAGGTCGACATCCCGCCCGGGCCACTCAAGCGGGATGCCAATTGCAGGCCGAGGGCGGCTGCGGGAAGTCAGGTCGTGCGGTCTGGACGGCCGATGATCCCGAGCGGAGACCTCCCTGATAGCCTCCGCCCCCGATGCATCGCCGCATTCGAGATCGCCTGCTCCAGACTTGGGGTCGAGCCGTCACCACGCATCCCATCTGGACGCTGTGGATCTGTGGCCTGCTCGCCGCAGCCTCCATCGTTGTGGCTGCAACGGGCCTGGAGATCAAGGCCGACCGAAATGCGCTGATGTCCGAGGACCTGCCGTGGGCGCGGCGGTACGCCATGTACCGAACGGACTTCCCCCACTGGAACGACGTCGTCATCTGCCTCGAAGGCGAACCGGACGACGACTCGGTCGACGCAGCTGCGAGGCGACTCGCGGACCATCTGCGGAGCAGCCCGGGCATTCAATCCGCCGATGCAGGCTTCGCCAACGCCGAAGCCGGCCCTCGGCTGTGGCGGGTCGCTCCCGAAGCGGTCTTTGAGGACACACTTGAGAAGTTGCTCCGCGGCCGCGCGGTGGCCGCGGCCCCGACCGCCGCCGACGCGCTCCTGACCATGCTCAAGCGCGGAGACGAACCCACGGACGCATCGCCCGACGAGTTGGATCGGATGCTCCGTCCCTACGTCGACGCCATCGAGGGCCGGCCCGTCCGGTTCGATCTGCTCGCGCCGCTGCGTGAGGGCTGGACTCCATTGCAAACCGCGTCGGGCCGAATCCGACTGATCATGGTCTCGCTGGCGGCGCCCGCCAGCGACTCAATCGGTGGCATCGCCCTGTCGCTCGATTCGCTGCGAAGCAGCGTGGCCCGGTGGCTCGAAACGGAACATGACGCGGATGTGCCCTGGGGCGTCACGGGGATACCGGCCATCGAGTCCGACGAGACGCAGCAGGCCACCACGGATTCGACGATCGCTTCCCTCGTCGCATTCGCACTCGTCACGCTGATGCTGATCACTGCATTCAGACGAATCCGCATTCCCCTGATGGCCGCAACGGCGCTCCTGGTAGGAATCGCGTGGAGCTTCGCGTGGGTCGTGATCTCCGTCGGGCACCTGCAACTTCTCTCGATGGTGTTCTCGGCCATCCTCATCGGGCTCGGCGTCGACTTCGCCCTGCACATCGTCGCCCGACTTCGAATGATCGAACAGGACGGCGAGCGTCTGCCAGACGCCATGGCGCGGACGTTTCAGGACGTCGGTCCCGGCCTCGTCACCGGAGCGATCACGACGGCCGCCGCATTCGGATGCACCGCCTTCAGCGCCTTTCTCGGAGTCGCCGAGATGGGCATCATCGCGGCGGGCGGCGTGCTGCTCTGCCTGATCGCCGTCATGAGTGTCTTCCCCGCGATGTTGGCGCTGTCCGACCGCTGGCGCAATGACCTCGCGGTCATGCGCCCGGTCGGCGCCAACACGCTTCGGCGGCTTGTAAAGCCACTGCACCGACACGCCGCCTCCCTGCTCATCGTCGCAGGTGTGGTGACGGCCGTGTTGATCGCGATGGCGTCACAACTCCGATACGACTCGAACATCATGAACCTGCAGCCGCCGCATCTGGAGGCAGTCACATGGCAGCGGCGGCTTGCGGAAGAACCCGGCGCCGACCTCTGGAGCGGTCTGGTGATGACCGACGCAGCCCGGGCGCCGCACATCGTCACCGCGCTGCGATCGCTCGATCAGGTCGAGGAAGTCGGTGGCATGGGGATGCTCCTACCACCGAATCTCACTGCGCGGCAGGAGGCCGTCAAGTCCGCAGCATCCTCGGCGCCGAAGCCGGAGGTCGCGCCAACCTCGGTGGGATTCGTGCCCACCGTGCTCGGCAGGATTCGAGACCGGCTGCGAAGCGAGACTGCGGCGACGCCAGCCCTGAAGCCGATGATGCATGCCCTGGATGAGGCGCTGCGGAATTGGCACGGCCTCGATGGAAACGCGGCCGAACGTCGATCCCGCATTGAGCGACTCGAGGCAGCGTGGGCAGCGCAGCGGCCAGCGTTTGCGGACTCCATGACACAGGCCCTCGACCCGGCCGCCCCGGATGCCTCGGACCTGCCACCGTTTCTTCGAGCTTCATGGGTTGGCCGCGATGGCCAGTGGCTGCTCCGCGTCGCGCCCACAACCGGAACCACGTCCATACTGGAGCCCGATCGACTCAACGAGTTTGTCTCCTCCGTTCGGAGTGTGGCGCCCGACGTGCTCGGCCCTCCGGTGCAGATTCTGGAGTCCTCCAGCCTCATCGTCCGCGCCTACGCGACCTCCGGCGTGTTCGCCCTGGTCGCGGTTCTGGCGATTCTGCTGTTCGACTTCAGATCGATCGCCGACGCCTGCTGCGGCCTCCTCCCCGTCATCATCGGATTCGCCGGCACGTTCGGATTCATGGGTTTGGTCGGGCTGAACCTGAACTTCGCCAACCTCATGGTGCTCCCGCTGATCTTCGGCATCGGGGTCGACAGCGGTGTCCATGTCGTGCATCGCTGGCTGAGCGATCCTCGCGTCCGACCTCCCGGACTCTGGGGAGGCACCGGAACGGGGATCCTGCTGACCACCGCCACCACCGCCTTCGGATTTGCCGCCCTGATGCTGGCAGCGCACCGAGGCGTGCGGTCCCTCGCCATCGTCATGGTGATCGGTCTGTTGATCACGCTGGCAGCATCGTGGACGGTTCTGCCGGCAGTACTCCGATTGCGGGGCCAGCGGTTGCGACGAAACGCCTCTAGGGATTGACCAGATTGGCTGCGTTCAAGGGAAGTAGATCGTCCACAACGAACTCCCCGTCTTCGCGGATGACCTCTCCGTCAAACACGATTCGACCGCCTCCGTACTCTGGCCGTTGAATGAGTACGAGATCCCAGTGGATGTCGCTTCGATTGCCGTTGTCCGCATCCTCGTAGGCCTGCCCCGGCGTGAAGTGAAGCGACCCTGCGATCTTCTCGTCGAAGAGAATGTCCATCATTGGCTCACGCACATGAGGGTTGAATCCGATTGCGAATTCGCCGACATAGCGTGCCCCATCATCGGTGTCAAAGATGCCGGAAAGTTGTTCGGCTCCGGACTCGGCGTCGTGACCGATGATCCGGCCATCCTTGAACTCGAGCCGAACGCTGTGGACACTCTGCCCCTGATACACGCTTGGCGTGTTGTATTGAATCACACCGTTGATCGAATCACGAACCGGCGCGGTGAAGCACTCTCCGTCCGGGATGTTGTGTGAGCCCGTACATGCAACGGCAGGAATGTCCTTGATGGAGAATTGCAGATCCGTGTCGCCCGGCCCGACCAGATGAACCCGGTCGGTTCGGTTCATTCGCTCCACCAACACGCTTGCTGCGTCCGCCATGGCTGCGTAGTCGAGCGTGCAGACATTGAAGTAGAAGTCCTCGAACTCCGCTGTAGATGACTGCGCCAGTTGGGCCATGGACGGCGTCGGCCATCGCAGCACGCACCACTTCGTGTGATTCACCCGCTCCTGGAGGTGCACCGGCTTCATGTACCGCGATCCCCAGGCCTTCATGCGATCCCCGGGGACGCCCGCCATTTCATTGATATTGAACCCGCCCCGCAGCCCGATGTACGCGTCCATACGCTGCATCCGGTCCAGATCACCGGCCGCCATCACGTCGAACTGTGCATCGCTGCCCCCTTCCACAAGCGATCGCAGAACCCGATTGCATCTGAGGGCCACGTGCGGGTGGGCCCCGCGTTCTCGGCATGCCTTGATGAGTTCGATCACCATGGCCTCTGGAATGTCAAACGCCTCGATGAGCACATGCTCGCCAGGTTGAAGCGACGTGGAGTGCGAGGCCAGCAGCCCCGCCAACTCGGTCATCCGTGGGTCGTGCATGGTTCCATACTTCCTCTCATACTTCGTCGTCACCGAACAGGGCGCTCACCTGAGCGGCCAGCGTAGGATCGGGACGTGGATCTTCGCGGAACCTCGCCTCAATGTGCAAGCGGCTGGAGGCGGCGTTGGCGTGGCTCCACGCGCACATGGTACTCTCGGGACGGCTTCCTCCCGACCAGAACCCGTCGCGTGCGCGTCCCACCGCAGCCCGGCCGCCACCCGAGGGGTGGGTGTCCCACCGCTCTTCGGCCGCGCCGAGCAGGGCGGAGTCAAAGTCGAGGATCGCAGCCCGGCGGGTGCCGACCACCAGAATGACGTTCTCCGCTCGCGGCATGAACTGTCGATACGCCCGATCAAGAAGCCGGCGAATCCGGGGCGTTTCATCGACGAATCCCGAGGGAAGCCCGATCGCGAGCGAGATGTGGCCGCCCTCCCACTGCCCCACCACACGGACCGCGCCGAGTTCCAGCCCGGACTCGTCGCGTACCGTCAACTCGTCGCCGATCTTCGCCATCTCAAGAAAGACGCTCGCCCGCTCAACAAACTCCTGCATCAACACCTCGTCGATTCCCTCGGCCCACCGGATGCGGACCATGAATGGACGGGCAATCTGTTCGAGCACACGCAGCCGCGGTGAAATGGAGAGATGCCGCGCCTCGCCGCGGCGGCCTTCATCGAGCCGCTTGACGTGAAGAAACCACTCCAGCCCGTCCAGACGAACCCGAAAGTCGCAGGTTCGTCCCGACGGCGTCTCAACTTCGGCGAGCAGTTCGCATCCGCGGCTGTGGAGTTGATCCGCCACCATGGCTTCGACCCAGAGGTCCAGAAACCGCCGACGGCGCTGCTGCGACAACAGCGACTCGAGCAGCGGCTGCAGGCCGGGGACATCGCACCAGGACCGCACCCGCGCCACCAGCGCCGGATCGAGTTCGCGCCGGTACCGATCGAGCCCGGACGATGATCTGCTCATGCGTCGCCCCAGGGGGACGCCAGCCCGTGCGCACGGTGCGGAGGAATCCTGCATGAGTCCCCGAGGACCGAGGGCGCCGGCCACAGGGTCTCAAGCACATCGGCCAGCGGTGTCGACCCGACTCGGACACTCTTGGAGTGCGAGAGCAGTTGGCTGGCCTGCCGTGCGCCCAGCGAGGTGTGGATGGTCACGGTCCCGTCGCCATACTCTCGGTGGGTCACCGGCGTACGCCGCTCGAGGAAGTCCACCGCGCGAGCATCCCGCGTCGCCAGCGTGACAGCCACCTCGGCCCTCGGTCCGATGGACTGATCCCGCACCAGTTCGGTCAGACGATCCAGCCCCTCTTCGGTCTCCGCGCTGACCGGGAGGGCGTCCGGATGGTTCCGCAGCCAGCACAGCAGTGAATCCTGCTTCTCAAGTTGATCCACCTTGTTGAGAACCAGTTGTCGAGGCTGGTTGGTGGCCCCGATGTCATCAAGCGTTCGCAGCACCGACTCGAACTGCTGGCACGCGGTCGGATCATTGACGTCGACCACGACCAGCAGCAACTGACAGTGCACGGTCTCCTCAAGGGTGGATCGGAAGGATGCCACCAGATGGTGGGGCAGGTCGCGAATGAATCCGACGGTGTCGCTCAGCAGTACGGCATTGCCGTCACCGAGGCTCCATTGTTCGACGCGGGTGGAGAGTGTCGCGAACAGTTTGTCGTGCGCAAAGGCCCCGCCAGCAGTCAGGCGGTTGAAGAGGCTCGACTTGCCCGCGTTGGTGTACCCGACCAGACCAACCGTGAAGTGGTCCTCATTGCGATGGCTCACCTCACGTTCCTTGCGGGCGTGGATGCCATCCAACTCGCGCCTGAGTTGCTTGAGCCTCCGCTGCACAAGCCGGCGATCGATCTCCAACTGCTGCTCGCCGGGACCACGCGTGCCGATGCCCACCGGCGCGCCACCGGTCACCTGACCAAGGTGGTCCCACATCGCCCTCAGTCGCGGGTAGGTGTACTCCAGTTGGGCAATCTCCACCTGCAGCTTGGCGGCGTGGGTGGTCGCCCGTCGCGCAAAGATGTCCAGGATCAGTTCGCTTCGATCGATGATCTTGACCGAGAGCGCCTTCTCGAGGTTACGGATCTGGGCTGGCGTGAGATCGTGGTCGAAGATGGCGATCGACGCCTCGGTCATCCCGATCAGGCCAGCCAGTTCCTCCACCTTGCCCTTGCCCAGAAACGTCCGCCCAACTGGCTTCGATCGCCGCTGCGAGAGCACGCCCACAACCTCGGCACCGGCTGTTGAAGCCAGCGCCTGAAGCTCCTGCAATCGATCTTCCAGATCCAGACGATCCCCGGGCAGGCGAAGCGCCACCAGTACGGCCCGCTCTCGTGCAACCTTGAGTTGCTCACGCTGCATTTGGGACATGGGTGTGATCAAGGCCTCCGTTGGGAGTTACGATGGGGTCCGCGTCAGCCCGGATACGCATCGGCGGGCCGATCGTACGACATGAGCAGACCTGATACGAGGCACTTCCTCCAATGAATACCCGGCAAATCCTCCCTCCCATCCTGCTGATCGCGATGGCGGCGATTCTGGCCACGACGCTGCCCTCGGCCATCGCCGGACGGGCACGCAACTACGACTGGTTCAGCCCGGTCATCGACACTCGGTCCATTCTGATGAATGGATTCGTGGAACTCCCCGACGAATCGGCCATGCAGCAGGCTGCCATCGAAGCCATCGTCGAGAGCCTCGACGATCCCTACACCATGTACGTGGCCCCGTCCCACACCGACGAGTTCCAGAAGGACCTCAGCGGTCACTACGTGGGGATCGGCGCGCACGTGAACGGTCGTGCCGGTCGCCTGGAGATTCTCTCTCCAATGGACGGCTCACCCGCGCTCGAAGCTGGTGTCCGGGCCGGAGACGTCATCCTCATGATCGACGACTTCGACACCAAGGGTCAGCCGGTCCAGACCTGTATCGACGAGTTGCTTGGCGAGCCTGGCTCGGAGGTTCGGGTTCACGTTCGACACACGGACGAGTCTGAGGAGTGGCTCACGGTGGTGCGGCAGCCCATCACAGCCCCGACGGTCTCGGGTCTGGCCCGCCACAACCAGGCGTGGCGGTACCACCTCGACGAGTCCAGGGGGCTCGCCTACGCCAGAGTCAACCAGTTCACGATGGACACGGTGCCGCAGTTGCTCGAAGCATTGGAGCCGCTTACCCGGCAGGGGCCGCTCAACGGGCTGGTACTGGACCTGCGTGGCAATCCGGGTGGCGCGCTCCCCGCCGCAATCGACATGGCCGAACTCTTCCTCGATGGGGGTGAGATCGTGAGCATCGCTCCTGCTCGCGAGGATCGGACCGATGAGCGGCGAACCGCAACCGCATCCCCCGGCGAAGCGTTCGAAGGCACGCCCATGGTCGTGCTCATTGATGAGCATTCAGCATCGGCCAGTGAAATCGTCGCTGGCGCACTTCGTGACAACAACCGGGCGATGATTGTCGGCGAGCGATCGTTCGGCAAGGGATCCGTCCAGGAGGTTCGCCCACTCGACGACGACATGGGCATGCTCAAGTTCACAACCGCCTACTACTTCGTTCCAAGTGGACGCAACATTCACCGCCGCAGGCACCTGCCCGATGAAGCCTGGGGCGTCGACCCCTCGCCCGGATGCGTCGTTCCCGAGACGCCCGAAGACATGCTGAAGCGAGTTGAACGACGCTGGGTCTTTGACGCGATCACGGACGACGAACCCGACCTGCCGCAAGTTGCCGACGAAGCGTGGCTTCGGACCGAGTACAACGACCCGGCGCTCGCCGAAGCGATGACGCTGCTTCGGCACCACCACGCCCATCAGGACTGGCCCGAACTGGACGAGGACGAGGACCCCGCATTCCCGCCGCTTCAGGCAGATCTGGACGCCGCCCTCGATCGCCGGGAGGCATTCGAACGCCATCTGGTTCAACTGAACGATGAGATCCTCCGCCTCATGGGAAGTGAAGCGACCGTGGAGCGTGGACTGGTCGGTCTCGACGAGGACGTCGACATGGCTGGGGCCGAAATCACCCTTCGAGCGGCGGACGGATCGACCCTCGGGACCTGGCGCGTAGCTGAGAACGAAGACATCCGAGCGAGCCTCGGTGCGCTTGAACTCGAGCCGGTCACCGACGACGGCAAAGACGACGCTGGATGATCGAAGCGAACTCCCCATGCCACTGATTCTCGGCATCGAGTCCAGTTGCGATGAATCGGCGGCGGCCCTCGTCGAAGGTCCAAGCGTGGTCCGTTCGAGCGTCATTGCCACCCAGCATGATCTGCACGCCCGATACGCCGGCGTCGTCCCCGAGATCGCCAGCCGAGCGCATGCCGAGCGTGTGCTGCCGGTGATCGAAGAGGCGCTGCGCGAAGCAGGGGCAACGCTCGGCGATCTGGACGCCATCGCCGTCGGGCACACACCCGGGTTGATCGGCTCGCTGCTCGTCGGCGTCAGTACCGCGAAGGCGCTCTCATGGGGCCTGGGCATTCCGCTCATCGGCGTGCACCATCTCCTGGCTCACCTGCACGCACCAACGCTGGATGACGAACCGATCTCCTTCCCTGCGATCTCCCTGATCGCCTCCGGCGGCCACACCGCCCTCTACCGCCAGACCGAGCCCCTGAGCGCCACGCTCCTGGGCAGCACCATTGACGACGCCGTCGGCGAGGCCTTTGACAAGGCCGCCACGATGCTTGAGGCCGGCTATCCCGGCGGACCGGCAATCGAAGCACTCGCAGAAACAGGCGACCCGGAGGCATTCGATCTTCCGATCCCCCGCAGCAGAGACAACCCTCTGGACTTTTCCTTTGCTGGCCTAAAAACGGCGCTCCTGTATGCCGCCAGAGGTCACCCGAGGGGGCGGGGACGGGAGGCCCGGTTCCCTCGCGATGTCTCGGACCTGAGCGATTCGACCCGATCAGATCTGGCGGCGAGTTTCCAGAAGTCCGCAGTGGCAGCACTCGTGCGCGGTGTGCGGCGGGCGGTGGACTCGGAAGATGTTCGCTCGCTCTGTGGAGGTGGCGGCGTACTGGCCAATGCCCCGCTGCGGCGTCAACTGGCGCTTCTGGCGAATGAGCGCAACCTGCTGCTCCGGATCCCACCCATGCGGTACTGCGTTGACAACGCCGCGATGATTGCGGGCCTTGCAGCCCTCCGGCTCGAAGCAGGGCTCACGGATGATCTCGATCTTCAGGCGACGCCGCGCCACCCAATCCCGCCTCCGGTAGGGTGAGCACTCCCGGCCGCTCCACCATGACCCACGACACGCCTCCACCACCCGACGCCCCCCCGCCGCCCCCGCCCATCCTGATGGAGGGAGTGCATCCGGCCTGCCTCGACGATGACCAGCTCCGCAAGGAGTGCGAAGAGTCCTTCGGTCGCCAGCGAGGTCCGGGGGGCCAACATCGCAACCGACGCGACTCGGCCGTCCATCTGCGGCATGTGCCCAGCGGCGTCGAGATCCTCGCAGCCGAGCGGCGGAGCCAGCAGGACAATCGCCGCGTGGCCTGGCGGCGGCTCAGGCTGAAACTCGCTCGACGGGTGCGGCGTCGGATCGACACCAATCGCTACGCGTGCAGCGATCTGTGGAAGCGGCGCAGGCAGGGATCACGGATGGGGGTCAGCCCCAGACACGCCGACTATCCGCCGCTCCTGGCCGAGGCTATGGACGTCATTGAAGCCCGGGCCTGGGACGTCGCCGGTGCTGCCGGAACGCTCGGCATCACCATGTCGCAACTCGTGCGGCTGGTCCGCCACGACGCTGGTGCCTTTGACCGTGTCAACCGCGGCCGTCTGGCCCGCGGCTGGCATCGCCTCCGAAAATGACAAGGAACCGAGTCCATGACTACCGCGCCGATGATTGAGTCCCATCTTGCCCAACTCGTTGCCATCAGACACGACCTGCACGCGCATCCCGAGCTCGGCTACGAGGAGCATCGGACCAGCGAACTGGTCCAACGGGAACTTGAGGCTGCGGGCGTCGAGTTTCGCGGCGGCCTCGCGGGTGGAACCGGCGTGCTCGGTCACATCCCAGGCGGGGACGGTGACCCCATTGCACTTCGCGCGGACATGGATGCGCTGCCGATTGTCGAGCAGAGCGGCGTTGACTGGACGTCGCAGCATCAGGGCCGAATGCACGCGTGCGGGCATGACGGACATACCACCATCCTGATCGGAACCGCCCGAGTGCTTGCAGCCATGAGCCGGGAGCGGGCACTGCCGCGGCCGGTCACGCTGGTGTTTCAACCGGCGGAGGAAGGAGGGGCCGGGGGCAAGCGGATGGTCGACGACGGCTGTCTGGATGGTTCGGTGCTCGGGCCTCCGGTCACTGCCATCTTCGGACTGCACGGTTGGCCCGTGCTGCCCCTCGGTGTGCTTGCGTCGCGGCCAGGGCCGATTCTCGCGTCAGCCGACGGCTTCGAAGCTCGAATCACCGGCAGAGGCGGGCATGCTGCGATGCCGCATCGCTGCGTCGATCCCATCGCCGCAGCGGCGGCTGTCATTCAGTCGGCTCAGCACGTGATGTCGAGGCGCGTCGACCCCGTGCAGGGAGGCGTACTCTCGATCACCCGTGTCGAGGGAGGCACGACGCACAACATCATCCCGGAAGCGGTCGAATTGCAGGGCACGACCAGATTCCTTGAGCCCGAGGCCGGCGAGGCACTCCACGCAGGTTTCGAGGAGATCCTGCGGGGCGTCGCAGCAGCCCACGGCTGCGCCGCCGAGATTGACTGGCACGAGGGCTATCCGGTGACCTTCAACGACCCCGAGGCCCATGCCCACTGGGACGCGGTCGTGGCAGGCACCTTCGGCCGCGACCAGATTCAATCGATGGCGCCGATCATGGGGGGCGAGGACTTCTCCTTCTATGGGCAGGTGATCCCGGCCTGCTTCTTCGCCCTTGGGCTGCTCCCGGCGGGGCAGGCCGAGATGCCGGGGCTGCACCATCCATCCTTCGACTTCAATGACGACGCCATTGAGGTCGGGATCAGGGCATTCGTCGCGCTTGCGAAGGCGTAGTCCGCGATCCCGAGCATCCGCCTTCGCTTGTCCGATAATACTGCCGTTCACTGGCAACGAGGCGGGTTGACGCCTCAGCTCGCGCCGCCACCACGCCTCCCGAACGTCTGGGCTCGGCCTCCCCGGGGGCCGGTGATTCTGCTACCATCCCCGGCTCGAAAATTGACGCCGCAACACCACTCTGCCTCGCTGGTCCGGCCTGACCAGCGTTCCCCGAAGGGATCACGGCGCAGGGTGGGAGGCAGGAGGATCTCAATGGCCAAGAAGCTTGAAAAGCAGTTCAAGATCGTCGCGCCCGGCGGTCAGGCGACCCCCGCCCCCCCGCTCGGGCCCGCCCTCGGTGCCAACGGCATCAACCCCGGACAATTCATCCAGAGTTTCAACGAGCGAACCAAGGAACTCAACGGCAAGGCCGTGACGTGCCTGATCTCGGTCTACCAGGATCGGTCGTTCGACTTTGAACTCAAGAGTTCTCCGGCCTCGGCGCTGCTCAAGGACGCCGCTGGCATTGACAAGGGTGCCGGCACGCCGCAAACGCCGATCGCATCGGTGACCCGCGATCAAGTCAAGGCCATCGCCGAAGAGAAACTTGCCGACCTCAACGCGCCGACGGTCGAGTCCGCCATGCGGATGATCGAAGGATCGGCCCGCTCCATGGGCATCACGGTCGAAGGAGGTGACGCGTGAGCGACGAAGCCACTCCCAACACCGAGGCGGAAGATACGCAGGCCCCTGCACCGGAGGAGACTCCGCAGGTCGACGCTGCCGCTGCGACCGCAACCGAAGAACGCACTGCGTGGAAGGCCAGACTTGCTCGCCGCCGACGCCGCACGAGATCAAGCCGCGGGGCTGAGAATCGAAAGATGGCGGAGGCTGCGGCGGGCTCGCATCCGGCCGCGGACGCCGTTCGCATCTTGAAGAACTTCAAGCCGGCCAAGTTTGATCAGACCGTCGAGTGTTGCCTGCACCTCGGAATCGATCCGCGGCAGGCCGACCAGCAACTTCGCGGCGCACTGTCGATGCCCAAGGGCACCGGCAAGACGGCCCGCGTCATCTGCTTCTGCGCGGCCGACAAGGTCGACGATGCCAAGGCGGCGGGCGCCATTGAGGCGGGAAGCGACGAACTTGCCGAGAAGATCAGGAACGGCTGGTTCGAGTTCGACGTCGCCATCGCCTCGCCCGACATGATGCGGGTCGTCGGACAACTCGGCAAGGTGCTCGGACCCAAGGGTCTGATGCCTTCACCGAAGGCTGGAACGGTCACGCCGGACGCCATCACTGCCGTCGGGGAGTTTGCGGCCGGCAAGAGCGAGTACCGGAACGACGACGGTGGCAACCTGCACATCGTCATCGGGCGGCTGAGTTTCTCCGAAGCCGACCTGACCGAGAATCTGGAGTTCTTCCTCTCGACGATCGAGAAGCTCCGGCCGGCTGCGGTCAAGGGGCACTACATGAAGAAGTGCGTGATCTCGGGCACGATGACGCCCGGCGTGGAGGTGAGCGTCTCATGAGCAAGCCAATCAAAAGCATGATGGTGGCGGACTACCGCCGCCGTTTCGAGGGTGTCGACAATGCGTTGCTCGTGGACATCCGCGGCATCGAAGCCAACGACAACAACGCGCTGCGTCAGGGCCTGCATGCCTCCGGCATCAAGATCACCGTTGTACGCAACACGCTCGCGCGTGACGCTTTCAAGGAGACCTCGCTTGAGGCATTGACCGAAGGTCTCGACGGGCCCTCGGCGATGTGCTACGGCGCCGACTCGGTCGTCGAAGTCGCACGCGAACTGATCACATGGGCGAAGAAAGTCGAGAAACTGGACCTCAAGGGTGCGTGCCTCGACGGAGAGTTCTTCGATGGGCATGACGGCGTCAAGCGGCTGAGCGCATTCCCGACCCGCGACGAGTCGCAGGCCAAAGTCGTCCAGCTCATGCTCTCGCCGGCCGGCAACGTGCTGGGCGCGGCGATGCGTGGCGGATCCGACCTCATGGGAATCGTCAAAGAGATCCAGGAGCGGCTCGAGAAGGGCGAGGAGATCGCCAAGGTCGGCTGACCGGCCAGGTTCATTTCGATACACAACCGCGATTGACTGGCCCCTCGGGGTTAAAAGCCGCACGGCGGCTCCTCTCGATCGCAGCACTGAGTTCTGGAGTTCACACCAATGTCCGAAGAAGCAGCAGTCAAGGAATTTGATGCCAAGGTCACCAAGATGGGCGATGAGATCGCCGGTCTGACACTCAAGGAAGCCGTTGATCTGGCGGACTACATGAAGGATGCCTACGGCATCGAGCCAGCCGCAGGCGGCGCCGTCATGATGGCGGGTCCGGCAGGTGGCGGCGACGACGCTGGTGGCGCCGAGGCGCAGACAGAGTTCGATGTCATCCTCGAAGCGGCTGGCGACAAGAAGATCGCAGTCATCAAGGCCGTCCGCGAAGCGACCGGTCTGGGGCTCAAGGAGGCCAAGGAGCTCGTCGATGCCGCCCCCAAGGCCATCAAAGAGAAGGTCTCCGAGGACGAGGCCAACGACCTCAAGGCCAAGCTCGAAGAAGCTGGCGCCTCGGTCAACGTCAAGTGATGCGGGCCGCCTGAGGCGGCGAAGACCAGATCATTGCAGGCGGGTTCCCAGTCCGGGAGCCCGCTTGCCGCTTTTGGACCTCCAACATCCAACACGCCCACCCCGCCGCCCACCGGCCTTGCCAGCGTTGGACACCCACCCGCAAGCGTTCGCATGCGTTGCGCAGGCGTTGGACACCCACCAACCTTTGCCAGCGTTTGCCAGCGTTGGACACCCACCAACTTGGCTCCAGGGGAGTGTTGGACACCCACCAACCTTGGAGGATTGTTGAATTGTTGAAGTGTTGTGAAGTGTGGGACACCCACCAATTTGAAGTGTTGGACACCCACCAACTTGGCTCAGAGAGGAGAAGTGTTGAGATGAAGTGTTGGACACCCACCAACTTGAAGAGATGAAGTGTTGGACACCCACCAACTTGAAGGGTTGTGAAGTGTTGGACACCAACCAACTTGGCTCCAGGGGAGTGTTGGACACCCACCAACTTGGCTCCAGGGGAGTGTTGGACACCCACCAACTTGGCTCAGAGGGCTCGACCCCACGTCCGATAGTCCACCGGCTCGCAAGGACCCGCTTTCGATTTCAAGATGTTATCGGACGGTGCGATGCCGCCGCACCCCAGCGGGCACAGGCGGCCCGCAGCCGTCCACGCCTCCAGCACATCCCAAATACCTGCCCTCCAGCCCTTTAGGGCAAAAACTCCTCAGCCCGGCATGGCTCGGCCCCGTCTTTCGGTTCGGGAACGCGGTTTGCTTGTGAGAATCGGTTGCGGTTTTTTGGCCTCTCCTCTACACTGCCCGGCTCGGCGGAGGCATTTGACCCACATCCAATACGTTTTTTCTTCGGCAGGACGACCCCCAGTCCAAGGGTCATTCCGTGCCTGATCGATGGAAAAACGCGTTCCCTTCTCTCTCTTTGAGGTGACCGCATGACTTCGATGACGGTGCGCAACTTCTCCAAGCGCGGCGACGCAATTCCAGTCCCGGCATTGACGGAAGTACAGCAGGCCGCGTATGAACGCTTCGTCCAACTTGACAAGGACACACTCAAGCGTGACCCGACCATCGGGCTTGAGAGTCTCCTGAAAGAGGTTTTTCCCATCGAGTCGTATGACGGCACGATGCGGCTTGAGTACCTCTACTACAAGCTCGACAAACCACGCTACACACCCGATGAGTGCAAGGAACTGCGACTGACATACGGTCGCCCCTTCCGCATCGGCGTGCGATTCGTGCGCGAGGGTGTCTCCGAGATTCCCGAGGAGGAGATCTACCTCGGCGAGATCCCGATCATGCTCGGGGGCGGCGAGTTCATCGTCAACGGTGCGGAGCGATGCATCGTCAGCCAGTTGCACCGGTCACCGGGCGTAGACTTCGGCATCACGCAGGATCTCGGCGATCGCCCGCTGCACAGCGCCAGGATCATCCCCGAACGAGGCTCCTGGATCGAACTGGAAGTCACCAAGAAGGATGTTCTGGCGATGAAGATCGACCAGTCGCCGAAGATCGCTGCAACGGTCTTCCTTCGCGCGCTGGACGAGTCGCTCAGCAGTACCGAGGCGATTCTCGAGACCTTCTACGACGTCATCTCGTGTCCTGTCGCCAAACTGGAGCCCGAGCACTACTCCGCTGAGACGATTATCACCGACGAGGGCGAGGAGTTGTGCCGCGTCGGCGCGCCGATCGGCGATGCGATCGAAGCGCTTCAGTCCTCGAACGTCAAGAAGATCAACGTCGTACAGGACCCGAGCGACCCGCTCATTCTCAATACGCTCGCCATGGAACGCCTCGACTTCATGGCGGACGCCACGGAGCACGAGGCCGCGCTCCTGCGGATCTACAGCCGACTCCGCCCCGGCAATCCGCCCCAGCGTGACAAGGCCAAGGCCCTGTTCCGCGAGAAGTTCTTCGACGAGAACCGCTACCGACTCGGCAAAGTCGGGCGGTTCCGCATCAACCGGAAGTTCGACATGGACATCCCCGAGGATGTCATGCACCTCCGAGGCGAAGACTTCATGGCAGTCACCCGCTATGTCCTCGACCTGCGGGCAAAGCGAAACAAGGCGTACATCGACGACATTGACCACCTCGGCAACCGCCGCCTTCGCACGTTGGACGAGCTCGCCGTCGAAGAGATGCGCAAGGGCTTCCTGAAACTCCGCCGCACCGTCCAGGAGCGAATGAGCGTCAAGGACCCGGATGAACTGTCAAAGATCGCCGACCTCGTGAACTCGAAGTCCATCAGCAGCGCCATCGACTTCTTCTTCGGCCGAAGCGAGCTCTCGCAGGTCGTCGATCAGACCAACCCGCTGTCAATGCTGGTTCACGAGCGACGACTCTCCGCGCTCGGCCCCGGCGGTCTCAACCGCAAGCGGGCCGGCTTTGAAGTCCGGGACGTCCACATCTCCCACTATGGCCGGATCTGCCCGATCGAGACGCCGGAAGGCACCAACATCGGCCTGATCGCCTCGCTTGGAATCTTCGCGCGAGTCGATGAGTACGGCTTCATCCTGACGCCGTATCAGCGAGTCGACGGATCCGAAGCAACCGGCGATGTCGAATACCTTCGAGCCGATCAGGAGATGCAGTCCGTGCTGGCGACCGCCGACTCACTCGAGAGCGGCAAGATTCGCGGGAAGCACGTGCTCTCCCGTGTCAGCGGTGAACTCAATACTGTGCCCGCAAAGGAAGTGCAGTACGTCGACGTCAGCCCCAAGCAGATCGTCGGTGTCTCGGCCTCACTGATTCCCTTCCTTGAGCATGACGACGCCAACCGCGCGTTGATGGGTTCGAACATGCAGCGGCAGGCCGTGCCGCTCATCAAGGTCGATCCTCCGCTTGTCGGGACCGGAATGGAGCAGATTGCCGGCGAACACTCCGGAATGATCGTCAAAGCCCGCCGCGGCGGCACCATCACCGCCGTCGATGCAGAGCGAATCATCATCGACAACGCGGACGAGTATGAACTGCAGCGGTATCGCCAACTCAACGAGCGAACCTGCCAGACTCAGAAGCCGGTTGTCAACCTCGGCGATACAGTCACCGAAGGCCAGATCATCGCCGATGGCGCCTCGACGAATCTCGGGCAGATGGCTATCGGGCGTAACACGCTCGTCGCCTTCAATACGTTTGATGGTTACAACTTCGAAGATGCCATCGTGGTTTCGGACCGGCTGGTTCGAGACGATGACTTCACGTCGATTCACATCGAGTCTTTCACCGTCGAAGTACGTGACACGAAGCTCGGCCGCGAGGAGTTCACCGACGACATTCCGAATGTCTCCGAGAAGCAGCTGCGCAACCTGGACGAGCGCGGAATCATTCGGTGCGGCGCACGTGTCGGCCCAGGCGACATTCTCGTCGGCAAGGTCAGCCCGAAGAGCAAGTCCGAATTGACACCGGAAGAGAAACTGCTTCATGCGATCTTCGGCCGGGCTGGCGAAGACGTGAAGAACGACTCGCTCGAAGTGTCCGCTGGCAGCAGTGGCATCGTCATCGGCACCCGGCACTTCAGTCGACGCATGCATCTCAGCGACGAGCAGAAGGCCAAGCTCAAGTCGGACATGGCCGCCTTTAGCGACGAGATGAACCTCAAGGCGATCGTGCTCTTCCGCGAGATGATCGGCATGATCAACGAGCTCGCGGGCTCAGAGATGATCGACCCGACTACCCGACAGAAGGTCGCCGCCTCGGACATTCCCGAGGTGGTCATTGAGCAGATCGAGAACTTCAACGAGAAGTGGATCAAGGGCTCGAAGGAAGTTCGAGCCGATGCCGTCACGATTCGCAACCAGATCTGGCCTCGAATCGCAGCCGTTCAGGAAGAGAAGGAGCGTCGACTGGCGCACATGAAGCGCGGCGACGAACTTCAGAGCGGCGTGCTCGAGATGGTCAAGGTCTATCTGGCCAACAAGAGGCAGATTTCGGTTGGCGACAAGATGGCTGGCCGCCACGGCAACAAGGGTGTCGTCGCCCGGATCGTCCCACAGGAAGATATGCCGTTCCTCGAAGACGGAACCCCGGTCGACATCCTGCTCAATCCGCTCGGTGTACCGAGCCGGATGAATGTGGGCCAGTTGCTGGAACTGCACATGGGTTGGGCGGCCAGAGTCCTCGGGTTCCAGTGCATCACGCCCGTGTTTGACGGCGCGACTGAGGAAGAAGTGCTGGCCTGCATCGACGAGGCAAATGCGCACGTCGGCTCACGCCTGAGCCAGTTCGAAGAAACCGGCAAGGATGCCGGCGGATCGCGAGAACTCCTCGCCCGCGTGCCATTTGGTGGTAAGGCGCAGTTGTATGACGGTCGGACAGGCGAGCCCTTCGCTCAGCCAACGTCTCTGGGTTATATGTACATGCTCAAGCTTCACCACCTGGTGGACGACAAGATTCACGCTCGAGCAACCGGCCCCTACAGCCTCATCACCCAGCAGCCGCTCGGTGGCAAGGCCCGCACAGGAGGCCAGCGGTTCGGCGAGATGGAAGTCTGGGCACTGGAAGGCTACGGAGCCGCCCACGTGCTTCAGGAGTTGCTCACTGTCAAGAGCGATGATGTCGAGGGTCGAACCAAGATCTACGACTCGATGGTCAAGGGCACTAACACGCTCGAGGCCGGCATGCCCGTCGTCTTCGATGTCCTGTGCCACGAGATCCGCGGACTCGGCATGAACATCAATCTGGAGAAGTCCCACGACGAAGTGGGACCGCTGCTCTGATCGGCCCTGAGTGACTGAAACTGATCCCCCACTCGGATTTTTACGGACACACAATCCATGACCGAGAACGTCTTTGATCGAGTAAACGACTTCACTTCAGTCAAGATCACCTTGGCGAGCCCCAATGACATCAGGAGTTGGAGCTTCGGTGAAGTCAAGAAGCCCGAAACGATCAACTACCGGACATACCGCCCTGAGAAGGACGGTCTCTTCTGCGAACGGATCTTCGGTCCCGAACGCGACTACGAGTGCGCCTGCGGGAAGTACAAGGGTACGAAGTTCAAGGGGATCATCTGCGATCGCTGTGGCGTCAAGGTCACGCACTCACGCGTCCGACGCAAGCGAATGGGCCACATCAATCTGGCCGCGCCGATCGTCCACATCTGGTTCTTCAAGGCGCTTCCCAGCCGACTGGGGACGCTGCTCGGAATGAAGACCTCCGATCTGGAGAAGGTCATCTACTTCCAGGACTACGTGATTACGGATCCCGGCGATACCGAACTTGAGTATCGACAGGTCGTGGATGAAGACACGTGCCGGGAACTGCAACGTGAGTACGGCCCCTCGGCCTTCAAGGCCATGATGGGCGCCGACGCCGTCATTGAGTTGCTGCACGGACTTGACCTCACTGCGACAGCAGCCGAGATCCGCGAGGGACTTACCAAGACCCGATCCAAGCAGAAGATCAAGGATCTTGCCAAGAGGCTCAAGATTGTCGAGCAGCTTCGCAACAGCGACAACGACCCGTCCTGGATGGTGCTCGACGTGATTCCGGTCATCCCGCCCGATCTTCGTCCCCTCGTGCTGCTCGACTCGGGCAACTTCGCCACCAGCGACCTGAACGACTTGTACCGGCGGATCATCAACCGAAACAACCGGCTCAAGAAGCTCATGGATCTCAACGCGCCAGAGGTCATCATCCGCAACGAGAAGCGGATGCTTCAGCAAGCCGTCGATGCGCTCTTCGACAATGACCGCTGTCGCCGCCCGGTGCTCGGCAGCAGCAACCGGCCACTCAAGTCGCTCACCGACATGATCAAGGGCAAGCAGGGCCGCTTCCGCGAGAACCTGCTCGGCAAGCGGGTCGACTACTCAGCCCGATCGGTCATCGTCGTGGGCCCTGAGCTGAAGCTGCACCAGTGTGGTCTTCCCAAGAAGATCGCGTTGGAGTTGTATCAGCCCTTCATCATTCGACGCCTCAAGGAGCACGGGCTCGCCGATACGATCAAGTCGGCCAAGCGGATGCTTGAGCGCCGCGACCCCGAAGTGTGGGACATTCTCGAGCAGGTGATCTACCAGCATCCCGTCATGCTCAACCGTGCGCCCACCCTGCACCGCATGGGTATTCAGGCATTCGAGCCGGTGCTCGTCGAGGGCAACGCCATCACCCTGCATCCGCTGGTCTGCACCGGCTACAACGCCGACTTCGACGGCGATCAGATGGCAGTGCACCTCCCGCTCTCCCTCGAAGCGCAGGTCGAAACGCATGTCCTCATGCTTTCAACGCACAACATCTTCTCGCCGGCCAACGGCAACCCGATCGTCTCGCCCAGCCAGGACATCATCATGGGCATGTACTTCCTCACCCACATGGGAGACGAAGACAAGCGACCGGAACACGAGCTTCACGCATTCCGCGATCTGGCCGAAGCACTCATGGCCCTTGAGCACAAGCAGATCTCGCTTCACGAACGAATCGTGGTGCGACTTCCACGATTCAACAGTCAGGTCAAGACTGAGAAGGGTGGCGTCGAGCCCATCGGCGAGAGTGGCCGCGTTGTCACGACGGTCGGCAGGCTTCGATTCGCCGCGATTCTTCCTGACGGCATGCCGTTCTACAACTGCACGCTTGGCAAGAAGGGCTGCAGCCGCGTCATTGACGACACGTTCAAGTATTGCGGCCGGGCCGCAACGCTGACCCTGCTCGATGACCTCAAGGAAATCGGGTTCAAGACCGCCACGACTTCCGGCCTGTCCATCGCGATCACCGACATGCGGATTCCGGCCTCCAAGGCCGACCTGCTTGGTGCGGCGCAGAAGAAGGTCGACGCGGTCAAGCGAGCCTATGGCGCCGGTGCAATCACCGAGCGTGAACGGCACAATCAATTGTTGGACATCTGGGCCCACTGCCGGGAGGAACTCACGAAGGCACTGGTCGAGACGCTGAAGAACGATCGTCGCGACATGTCATCGCTTCAGGAAGTTCCCATCGACAGCTCCGAGGGGCACGCGTATCTGAACCCGGTCTACCTCATGTCCACATCGGGCGCTCGAGGCAATGTGAGTCAGATGCAGCAGCTCGCCGGAATGCGCGGCCTCATGGCCAAACCCAGCGGCGAGATCATCGAGACGCCCATTCGCGCGAACTTCCGCGAGGGTCTCAACGTGCTGGAGTATTTCTCGTCCACCCACGGTGCCCGGAAGGGCCTGGCGGACACGGCCCTCAAGACTGCCGACTCGGGGTACCTCACCAGAAAGCTGTACGACGTCGCCCAAGCGGTCGTCGTCACCGAGCACAGTTGCGGCACCCGCCGAGGCATCTCAAAGCGTGCCATTTACAAGGGCGAGGAAGTCGATGTGCCGCTCCGAGAGATCATCACCGGCCGAACAAGTCGGCAGACAATCATCAATCCACTGACCGATGAAGTCATCGTCAAGGAAAACAACGTCATCACCGGGGAGATCGCCGAACAGATTGAACAGCTTGGCATCAACTCGGTTCAGGTCCGCAGCCCCTTGACGTGCGACACGGGCCGTGGCGTCTGCGCATGCTGCTACGGAATGGACATGTCGACCGGAAAGCTGGTCGAAGGTGGTCTGGCGGTCGGCACAATCGCGGCACAGTCGATTGGCGAACCCGGCACGCAGTTGACCATGCGTACCTTCCATACGGGCGGCATTGCATCACGCAGTCTGACCGAGACCTCCTATCGGGCGGGCCACTCCGGCACCGCACAGTTGCGGGAGTGCCGAGAAGTCGAAGTCGACATCGATGGCAGCAAGCGGCTCGTGGCGTTGAAGCGTCAGGGCGAGATCGCGGTGCTCGACGACCGTGGACGGGAACTTGAGAAGTACAAGGTTCCCTACGGTGGCATCATCCACGCGAAGGACGGCGAGACACTCACCAAGGGTCAGGTTCTGGTCGAATGGAATCCTCACCTCACGCCGATCCTCGCCGAGGAATCCGGCATCGTGCGTTTCAAAGACATCGAAATCGGAAAGACGATTCGCAAGGAAGCCGCCAAGGGCGCAGATCAGGACGAGTTGATCGTCATCGAGCACACGGGCGAGATGCATCCGCAGATTCTGATTGAGGACAAGGACGGTCATATCCTCGACTTCCACCACCTTCCGGCGAAGTGCCGCATCGAAGTGGAAGAGGGCCAGAAGATCAGTCAGGGTGAGATGCTCGCCCGGCAACCCAAGGACGTCGCCGGTTCGGCGGATATCGTGGGTGGTCTTCCTCGCGTCACGGAGATCTTCGAGGCGCGAACTCCGAAGGATCCGGCGATCATGTCCAAGGTCTCCGGGACGATCGAACTGCATGACGATGTCCGAAAGAACAAGATGACCGTCCGAGTCATCACCGATGTGCAGGAAGAGATCGATCACCACGTTCCGCAGGGCAAGCACCTGCTGGTGCATGCCGGCGACTGGGTCGAGGCGGGCGACCCATTGACCGAAGGTCCCCTCGATCCGCAGGAGATTCTGTCGATCCGGGGTGAAGAGTTTGTCTTCAACTACATGCTGGATGAAGTCCAGAACGTGTACCGAGCTCAGGGTGTTCCGATCTCGGACAAGCACATTGAGACGATCCTCTCGTGCATGCTCTCAAAGGTTCTGGTCAAGCGTGCGGGCGACACGGGTCTGCTCCCTGAGGAGATCATCGATCGACACGCTTTCCGGAATTTCAACCAGTCTACGAGTTCGAAGCTTCGAATCGAAGATGCGGGCGAGACCTCGCTCATCGTCGGCGATCTGGTCGACCGCGCGGAGGTCAAGGAAGTCAATGCGATCGCCGAGGCCGAGGGCAAGGCTCCAGCGAAGACCAAGCGTGCTCAGCCCGCCACAGGCCAGACCCTGTTGCTCGGCATCACCAAGGCCTCGCTGCAGTCCGACTCGTTCCTCTCAAGTGCCTCCTTCCAGGAGACCACCAAGGTGCTCACCGAGGCGTCGCTGCGAGGTGCCGTCGACGAACTGCGGGGGCTCAAGGAGAACGTGCTGCTCGGCCACCTGATCCCCGCAGGCACCGGATTCCGAACCTACACGGACATGCAGGTCGAGCGACTTGCCGAGCCTCCGACCACGGAAGAGGACGATGCCCGCGCCGCGATGGAAGCGGCCGCAGAGCGTGCTGAGGCGCTCGGGGCGGAGCCGCCGACCGTGATGACCGGCACAGCCAGCGAGCCCGCCGAAGCGGCCGCGATGGAGGCGATCGCCGCTGGCTCGAGCGAGGACCCGCCAACAGGCGGCTGACCTCGGCGGGACGCGTCCCGCTTCGGGCTGGCCAGGTCCGACAGATCACACCCAATCGACGCCCCTTCCCTCCGGGAGGGGGCGTCGCTCATTGGCAGGTGGGGCAATCTGCCGTTGGCCATCGATCGGTCGATGCCTCCCGCAGGGCCACCTCGCCCGCCGTCCGGAGGACACACCCCTCCGCAGGCCGCCAAGGCGTGCCCCCCCGGTGCGTGCTGCGTCAATCTGCGTCAAGCTGATCCAATGCTGGACACCCACCAACCCGGCGGCCCGCCCGCTGCGATGGCCTCCCTGCTTGGTCCGGACGACCCAATGCTGGACACCCACCATCCCGGCGGCCGTTGTTGGACACCCATCAACCCGGCGACCCAATGCTGGACACCCACCATCCCGGCAGCCGTTGTTGGACACCCATCAACCCAGACCCAATGCTGGACACCCATCAACAGCCGTTGTCAGCCGTTGCCGGACACCCACCATCCCGGCGGCCCGCCCGCTGCGATGGCCTCCCTGCTTGGTGCGGACGGTTCGCCCGGCATGTTCGGAACTGCGGAGAATCCCCTCCTCCCGGCCTCAGGGGGGGGTATTGATCGCCATTCCTCCAGCCTTGGCGGATATACTCCGGGCTCCATTCTCTGTCCGCACAGGGCACGGAGTGGGTGGTCGTTACGCCCGAGTTGGCCCCCCCGCACAGGCGGTCAGGCAACGGCGTGTCGTGAGACCGCATTCACCGATCTGGCACGCTCCGGCGTTGTGGGGCAGATCGGACTGAGAACGCCTTGGGAATGAGCCCCGGGGATTGAACCAGGCCGTTCCGGCCGAGAGATGAGTCGATCCATGATGACACGTCGCCGCGTACGCTTCACCGTCCTTTCCCTGATGTCACTGGCTGCTGCTGGCAGCGTCATGGCCGCAAGGCCGGTCGACGCTGCTGCGCACGCTCGCGTCGCTGCCCTCCCGCACGCAGCCGCCCCCAGCACTCCCCACGCAGCCACGCTCCGCGACCTCACCATTCCCACCGACCTGAACAATCACCGACTCAAGGTTCGGCTCGATCGCAGCCTGGGCGCACGCATCCTGCCCAACGGCCAACTCATCTCCCTGCGGGGACGCGACCTGACGGGCGTCAACACCTTGCTTGACTCACTGGGTGTGCAACTGGCACCGGCAACCACACTGCCCGATGCAACGATTCAAAAACTTCGCCAGCGCGCCGAACTGCGGAGCGGCAACTCGACTGCCGACGTCGGCGCCACGTTCTGGGTCAATGGCGAAGCGAACTCCATGGGCCGCGTCGCCGGACGACTCTCGCGGCTCGACGCATTTGAACTCGTGACGTTCGCCAGGCAGGCACCTCAACCCGCAACCCGAATCATCCGGCACCGCCCCGAGCGAACTGATCGCGCGTCCGCAAACAACCAGTGGTCGGGCGCCATCGCTGGCAACCCGACACTCGAGGCTGCGGAGGAGTTCGACCGTCAGCGGGAGGCCATGATTCAACAGGGTCGCATTGCTGGCCTCGAAGCTGCAGCGAGGCTGCGGCTTCAGGGAATCGCGGACCGGGAAGCGGCCACGCTCGCCCACAGCGTGAAGCAAGACCCCCATGACGCCCCCGCCCGCGGCGGTTCGCGAGCGAACTCCTGCTGCTTCCAGGTCTTCGTGGAGAGCGTGCGGGAAGCAGAGGTCTTCGGGCCAATGTACCTGATGGGTTTCGAGAACGACATCGTCGACGAGGCGGCATGCCAAGCCCTGGCCCAGGAGGCTGCCCGCGATCTTCTGGAGAGCTTCACCGGCCCGCAAGACTGGGCTCAACTGGTCACCATCGAATTTTCAGAGGACGGCACCGGTCCCGGATCGTGTCGCGCCTACGGTGCCTGCTGCACGGACAGCGGAGTCGCGGGGGCCGTGCTTCGCGGCGGATCCGACACCTATGTGGATGATTGCGACGAAATCTGGAGCGGAACCTTCACACCGGGCGATCCCGAGCCAGTGGTCCCCGGTTCCGTCGGCGATCCGTGGACCTGGGAGGCGTGGACTCGCGCCTATGCCAACTGCGACGTCTGCCGCCTTCAATTCGGCATGTGCTGCTTCACGGAAGACGCCGTCGACACGGTCACGACTGAAGACTACGAAGACACCGACCCCGCGTCGACGACCAACGACAAGTTCCGAGCATGCAACGTCGCCGACGCGGGGACCGCGAACGCGCCCGGCGTACCAACATTCGTCCAGAACTGGGCCCCCGCCAACGCCGGTGGCCGCTGGTGGCAGCCCGACATGGAGGCGTTGCCACTGTGGCAATACACAGGCATCGGCCGCTCAGGGCAGGTGGACTTTATGCCGCAGTGGCAGGGCAAGGGGCTGCTGCCCATCGGCGAGACCCCGTTCCCGTGGGACGCCACCGAGGGCAATCCGTGGGATTACACAAACCCCTGGATGCGTTTGAAGCCCGGCGAAATGCGTGTCATCGGAACCTCGCGGCTGGTCACCAACAACGACTCCTCCACTGCTGAGCAGCGATGCCAGGATCTGGAAGGCGTGTGGGAGGGGTATGTCAACGAGAGTAATGCGTCGAGCTTCCCGAAGCTGTTGTTCGATGGCGACCGACGCTGCATTGAAAGTACCACGGTGCTCGGCGGCTGCATGGACAACACGGGCGCCATCATCATCACCAGTCAACTCGATTGTCGTGAAGAGGCCTGGAACCTCGGACTCAACCTGCAGGGGGAGCCGAACCCGCTCTGGCTCGCCAACATGCTGGACCCGTCCCTGCTGGAGCTGGATGTCGATGGCAACCTCGTGCACCGGATCCACAAGAACCAGTGGCGGCCGACGTGGACCCTGTGGTTTACGCCCCCCTCAACAACCTGTCCGTTCAACGACTGCGGCGACGCGACCGACCCCGGAGGCGTAACGCCCGCCTTCCTGACGTGGTGCCCCCCGCAGAATCCCGGCCGCTCCGACGCCATCGATCCACTGTGCGGTCCAGGTGACTCGCCGGAGTACATTGTTCCTCCATGGGAATACATCGGAACCTACGCAGAATGGACCGGTTGGGACCCCCTGCGGTGGTTCAACGACGGCGTCACCCTCGGGTTGACCGAGACCGACTTCCTCGAATGGTTCCCCCTGATGGACGGCAGCGAGGGGCTGTATCCCGCGCACGCCACCGGTGATGCGGTCGGTATCTTTGATCCCGGGTTCTACGGACATGCGGTGGAGTTCGGTCTTCCCCCGACCTGCACCGAGTTCGAGAACACGCCCAACTTCGGATTGGCCACACAGCGGGGAGTCACCTTCCCGTGGGACAATCCCGACGATCCCCACGCGCCATTCTGGCTGGTCTACCCCACGTGGAACCCCTGGGTGTATGGGTGGCAGGTCGACAACAACGCCGGCAACACCACAGGCGGCGTCGTGGCCGAGAAACTCTATCCATTCAACGACGGTTGGAACCGCTGGACGGCCAGCACCCATCTCTTCGACTACGGACAAGACACTCCGTACCCGGTCGACAGTCCCAACGCGCGATACCTGCAGTCGCCCGCGGCGGGCGCCACAACCTGGATCTACCAGGGGGACATGGCTGAAGCCGGGGCAATTCCCCCCGCCGGCGGACAGCCCGAAGACTACGACGCCTATGTCTTCTCCTATCTGATCCCGACAGACCAGCCCGAGAGCGGCGACCCGACGCGGGGCAGTTGTTTCTTCCCGCACAGCATGCAGTTCCCGACCCTGCTCGAGACGCCCGAACTGGAGGGCGAGCAGGAGTGCTATATCGGCAATTACTGCAATGACGACACGTGCTGCGACTACGTCGAGACCGTGCTCCCGGGTTGCTGCGGCGAAGCCGGCCAGCACACGACATGGGACTCTGAGTGCGTTCAGGTCGCCGTGGATCGGTACCTGCTAGATCAGGGCACGCCACAAACCGAGTACGACGCGTACACGTGCCGTGGCATCACGCCATTCCTGGCGCCAAGTTGGCCGGTCTCCGAGGACGGCCCCTATGACCCGACCTACGTCTGGCCTGCGGGAGCCCCGGCCGCCTCCATCCTCTATACGCCCGGGCAGTACAACCCTGACCCCCGCAACGTCACCATCAACCCGTACCTCGACGCCGTCCTTCCGACGTACATCGATCCCTCCTACGTGGAGGGCACCTGTGAGGTGGCTGACACCTCGCTGCTCAATTCGCTCGCGCCCCCGCTTCCGGTGCCACCAGACAATGCCGCGTACAGCGACTACGCGCAGGTTCGCGATCAGGCAGGGCGACTCTACCAGTTCATGCCGCGCTGCCAGGGAATCTTCTCGTCGGCGGGCCAGTGCAATGTTCCGGGCTCCTTGAGCGGACGGAGCGCCTGGGATGCCATTGCAGACGACGAGAATGTCCTCATCGGGTGCCAGGACTACGACTGCTGCATGCGGGTAATCGCCACCATGCTGCAGGAGAAGGACGCCATCGATACGGCGAACGAGTACAGCGATCTTGAGTGGATCAACTTCGCGCACATGTACTTCGATGAAGATGATCCGCTGCCACCCCTTGCCGGTCAGTGGACGCCGTACATGGCCATGAAGGCGCGGGAACTGTGCTATCCGTCCGTCGAATCCTCGGACACGACCCCCGATTTCTTCCCGCTTCAACTTCACGCCGGAGCGGATGCGTACCAGCAGCGGGCTGGCTCGCCGAGTACCGCATCGACCGAGTACATCGAGGGCCCCGACGGCAGCGATGTGAGCGGCAACGACGCGCTCCGCCAGTTGATCTATGCACCATTCTCATGGTCAGACCCGCAGGCGACGACGCCCGTCGGTGAGTGCGTCCCCCCCCACCAGAACATCTACGAGATGTGCCCCGCCCCCTTCTACAGGGCTGAGGGCATGGGCATGTGGCCCGCAGGCGACCCCTTTGAGTTCGGCAACACCGACTTCTTCGAGACCTGGGCCTCCGGCATGTCCTATCTCTCCCAGTCCACGGGACAGGAGATCGATGCCTACGGCGAGGGCGTCAACATCGCGGTGCTTGCCGAGTCTGCATGGCTGCAGACGTGGGCGCCACCGCTGGGCGGGCCGGTTCAGGGCGCCGTCCACGAGGATCTCGGGAATGTGATCCTTGAGGGGTCCGACCCCGAGATGGGCCTTCCCGCGGTGACGCTCGACTTCAGCGACCCGACGCTCGCCGCGCGGGGCACCGCCGTACTTGGTGTGCTGGCAGCGACCGACAATGGGCTCGGCGTCACCGGCATGGCCCACCACGCGACCACCTACTTCTTCCCGACCCGCGCGGTCCCCGCACCCGGGCTCGGTCCGCAGGAGCGGTTGGAGGATGCATTCCTCCATGCGCTCTCGGTGCTCGATTCCGGTGACGTCCTCCTGCTCGCCTTCGAGTCGACCGCCGGAACCGGCTTCCTTCTGGACGACCCCGAAGTGGCTGACCTCGTGTCCCTGGCAGCCTCCTCCGACATCAGCGTGATCGTGCCCGCGGGAGACCGTGCCGTGGCGCTGCCAGAGGACACCGACTTCCCGGGAATCGCGAATGTGACCGTCGTCGGCGGTGCGGCACCGGGAAGCGACGACCAGTACCTGCGATGGTGGAGTTCGAACTACAGCACGCGGGACACCGTCTCCGGGCAATTCAATGGCCTTCCCAATGTGTGCGCCTGGGGCGGTGCCGTCACGACAACCGGCGGCAATGCCAACCTGACACTGCTGACCATCGACGGAGCGGCCGAAGTCGACCCGGCCGATCCGGACAGCGGCGTCTACCAGCTCACGGAAACCGGCCGCGCGCGGTCCTACACCAATGACTTCGGAGCCCAGTTGGACGGGTCAGTCGCCGCGGCCTCACAAGTTGCTGCGAGCGTCGCGTGTGCCCAGAGTTTCTGCAAGACGTGGTACGACGATCCACTGATTCCGAGCGTGCTGCAGGGCCGCCTCTTCGACACGGCCGTGTATGGCAATGCCGGCGGACAGCCCGCTGGACTGCTGAACACGCCCGGGAATGTCGGCGGCACGTTTACCTGGGATCTGGACGAAGCCAATCCCGAGACACGGTCGGTGGGTCGTATTCCAAGACTTGGCAGATTCCTTGAGAACCTGGCCTTCGTCACTCCGGAGGACGCCGACTTCTCCGAGGACATTCCATTCCGGATCGTTCGGATGGACATCGTCTCCGGCGTGCTCGAGGATGGCTCGCGATTCAGTCTGGCGCTTGAGGGAGACGACGAGTGGGTCAGGATGAGCAGCGAGCAGACGGGACCGGGCTACCCCGCGATCGACTTCTACTCGCCTGGAGCGATCTACTACAGTTCGCACCGCGACTTCACGGACATTCTGCTCACGTGCGCAATCGGCGAAGAGATGATCGCCACGGACGGCTTCGGCGTGTATACGAACCGGATTGGCCCGGATGAGGCGGGACGATTCAAGGTCTATGTGTACGACTTCTCCCGCAAGGCGTGGAGACAATTCACACCAGACCAGACCCCGGCAGACAATGATCCGCAGCCGTGGCTCGCCGAGCCGTGGCCGGGCGCTCCGGCAGGACTCAGCCGGTATCTGGAACCGGGCACCAATCGGATGTACATCCGAGTCATGACCAGTGCAATCACTGATGAGGACTACCACTACTACCTCGACTTCGTCGAAGTCCAGGGCCTGACCGGATCTGATCGACCGAACTGATTCCACACAACTTCAGCCATCGATGCCTTCCACAAGGCCCGCGTCTGCGGGCCTTGTGCATTTTGCGGACATGCCCGCCTCCCGCAGCACCCACCTCCGGCTGCTCGCATCCCGGGGCCATGTCCGGCGGCGGCCTTCTCGGAAGGGTGGAAAGTTCAAAGCGATCGGCCACCAGCGGATCTGGTCATCGCGCCGCGATCGACCTTGCACCAACGCCGGATTCGAGGCCTTGCCTGACCGGACGCTCAGGACCCGCGCCACCGCATGACGATGCGGTTGCCCGGAGGGGGCACCTCCACCTCCGTCATGAATGCCCGGATCAAGGCCAGTCCACGGCCCGATGCAATCGTCAGATTCTCGTCGGCGGTCGGGTCGGGCACCGAGGCAGGGTCGAAACCTGGTCCCGCGTCCTGCACCGAGACCATGACCGATTGGGGCGAGACCTCGGCCTCGACCCGCAGCGACAAGGAGGGATCGCCACCGTGGCCGTGCCGCACGGCATTGGCAAGCGCCTCTTCGGTCGCAAGCCGCACCGCGAAGACCACCGCATCATCCATCCGCGCATCGTTCATGGCGCCCAGAATCTCATCCAGCACCCGCTGGCATGCCTCTCGCTCGCCAGACACCGCCCACACACCGCGCCATGGCGACGAGGCAGTCATGCCCAACGGCCACCTTCGACGTTCGTCACCCAGGGAGCACCCGAGCCACCGCACCTGGGGGGAGGACCGCCGAAACGCGGTGCCGCCGCGGTGCAGCACCAGGCTGGCTGCTGGGCACTCAGCACCGCGGCATGATGCCCCAGCACGCTTGGGGAAGCAGCGTGCGCAGGCGAGGTGTCTCTCTGGGCTTCCACGAAGGCCCTCACCCCTCGCTGAGGAGTGCGGACCTCGCTGATGCGAAGTCGGCCTCGCTGCGCAGGACCTGATCAAGCCTGGTGATCCGGAACACCTCGGCGATCGGTGCGGCGATGTGTATCAGGCAGAGCCCACCGTCTCGATCCTGCAGCCGGCTGTTCAGGGTGATCAGGAGTCCGAGCGCCGAGGAAGAAAGGTGATCCACCCTTTCGAAGTTCAACACCATGTTGGCAGACGAAGCATCGACCATGGCCTGATCGATCTCCTCACCGATCTGCCGGATCACCAACTCATCGAGGATGTGCTGATCCAGCATCGTGATCTCGGTGACGCCGCCCTCATCCCGAACTCGAACATGTCGAAACGTATCGGACACGAAGGGCCTCCTCGGGGTAGGACTCAGATCCACGCGTCCGGAGCGGAGTGTCACCTGCCACTCGCGGAGGGTACGCGATGGCGTCACGGCGAATAGGCGGACCCGAGACGCAGCGACTCGCTCAGACCGGGGAAGAGTTGATCCTCGTTCTCGTGCTGCAGAATAATCTCCGGACGCAGCAGGATGAGCATGGTGTTCTCTTCGGTCGCCGTGATTCGATTGGCGAAGAACCGGTTGATGTAGGGAATCTTGGAGAGCAGCGGCACGCCCGCCTCGGTCTCAAACTCCTCGCTGGTTCGGTAGCCACCGAGCATGGCCGTGCCCTTGTCCGGGACCGAGGTCGTGACACGAAGTTGCTGGACTGAGATCGTCGGCAATTCAATCCGTCCGGCAAAGTTCGCCGCGCCGCCGCCACCGATGCCGCCACCTCCGGCCGCACCGGTCGTGGCCGCGGTCGCGATGCCGTCGAGTTCTGACTTCTGGAAGTTCACGTTCATTGTGACGTAGCGACGGTCAGCCGAAGCAGCACCCTTGATGTGCAGCATGACACCGGTGTTGATTGTCCCGACCTGCGGAACAAACGCGCCGGAGCCGCTGCCGGAGGCCGCCGTCAGCCCCTGCACATAGGCCTGTTCGGTGGTGATCGAGATCCAGGCACCCTGACCGTTGAAGAAGGTCAGACGCGGCGAGGACAACTGCACAGACCGCTCGTCGGCCTGCGTGGCCTTCACCAGAAGGTCGACCTGAATGTCATCGAGATACTTCATCCCGAACCCCAGCGCGGGGGCGTCGCCCAGAAGCTGCTGCCCAAAGATGGGTGCCGAGCCGGAAGCAATCGACTCGACAATGCTCAGGCTGTTGTTGACGACACCGATGGGGCTCCAGCCGGTCTGGTCGGCACCAAGCCGCACCGGCTGGCCGTCGCCACCAATGCCGCCAAAGATGTACTGCACGCCCGCTCCATCGGCGGTCGGCACAGCCTCCTGGGCGCCGTAGTTGATGGTATTGAGCGGCGCCACCGGGTTTCCGTTGTCGTCGAGTTGATTGACCGAACTCCAGAGCACCGCGGGCTTCAATTGCCCGGCATTGGCGCCGTCGGTGAAGAAGAAGTCGCTCAGGTTGGCCGATGAGTTCTGATCTCTGAGGCTGTTCCACAGACCATTGTTGGTATTGAAGTACAGATCAAGATCAACCCCGATCTCCTCAAACCAGTCGGTCTGAATCCGGAGGAATCTCGCCTCCACACTGATCAACACGGATCTGGCCTCACGAAGCTGCCTGAGCAACTTCCCGATCTTGATGTGGTTCGCGGGGGTCTGCCGCACGACCAGGTTGCGGTTGAAGAGCATCGGATCGCCGATGGTCTCCTCGAACCAACTTGGCGGATCAACGTTTTTCTTGATGATCTCGATGAGGTTGTTCAGCAGTTCTTCTTCGTCGGCGTCGTAGTCGCCGTAGACACCGCCGCCAGCGCCGCCACCACCGCCGCCGCCACCGCCGCCGCCGCCGCCACCGCCGCCGCCGAAGCCGCCGCCACCGCCGCCACCGCCGCCGCCACCGCCGCCACCGCCGCCGCCACCCAGATTCAGGTTGGGCGGGTTGTTGAAGTTCGGGATGGGCATGACGAGGTCACGAATGTCGTAGACAATTGGAATGACCCGTCGCTGCAGCGCAGCCTTGGTCGATACGACCAGCATGCCGTCCTGCACGTCCCATTCGGGGTGCGTATTCTCATCGCCGACCTGCTGAAGCAGGCGGCTGAGCACGATGTCCATCGGCTGCTCGTTGAGGTCCAGTTCCAGTTCGGTATCCGTGGAGATTCCCTCTTCCTCGAGGGCCTTCCAGTCGGTGTAGATCCGCATACCACCGAGCGCTTCGGACAGAATGTTCAGCGCAGACTCGAACGTGGTCGTCGGGGGGAACGTGAAGGGAAGCTTGATCTCCTGCAACTTCCGAAACACCGCCCGGTCCGCGGGGGGCATCATGTAGCCGCCGTCCGTTCCGCGTCGATGGCTGATCTGTGGCCAGTCCTCCGGGTAGGTCATCAGCCCGCTGATGGATCGGTCGCCGGGGCCGGTGAGGTTGCGAGCCGGAATCTGCTGCAGTCGCTGGTGGTCGAGCGAAAGCTCGGCTTCGCCAAACGCCCGCTGCTGCTGATAGTCACTGAACCGGCGATACATATCGGTGGTTCGAATCACGTCACGCAGGGCCAGGGCAGCTGGATTCTGGGGGTCGATGAACAGAATCTCATCGAGCACCTGCAGGGCTTCCCGGTACTTCAACTCGGCCTGAAGATGACGGACCCGAATGAGGTTCTCGGTGATGATCTTCGCCTTCTCGGTCTCCGCCTTGTGGATCTCAGCGGTTCGCGACTGCTCCGCTTCCTGCGTCGCAGCCTGCTGGGCGAGTAGCCGCGCGTTGACCCGAGCCTCGCCGATGACCGAAATCAGGTCTTCGGCTCGCTTGTTCATCTGCTCAAGTTCGCCTTGCGAGAGGTACTGTTTGCGTTGACGCAACTTGATCTGCGCCGTCAGGATGGCGCGGTCGGCACCAGCGAAGTCCTCCTGTGCCATCAGCTGGTTCGCTCGAGCATAGCCCTCCTCGAACTCCACGGTGGCGCGGGATCGTTGCTCCTGATACTGCTGTTCAACCGAAGCTGCACCGCCGTGCTCGGAGCCGGTCAGCATGCTGCCGCTGTCGAGCATTGCCATGGCCTGCTGATAGCCGCGGCTGGCCTGCTCATTCCCGGGCATGAGTTGCAGCACTTCGGAGTACTTGGCCGCCGATTGCCGCCACAACCCCTCCCGCTCCAATCGGCGGGCGGCGAGCAACGCAGCGTTCACTTTCGCAGCGTGCTGCGTGGCAAGGTCAACGTGCTCCGTGTTGTCTTCACCGGGCGCATCGCCGTCGGCTGCGAGCAGGCCAGTCGCGGACACCGCGGTCGCTGCTGTGGCCAAAGTCCAGATCCGGATACGCCCCATCAGGCGGCACTTCATGCGTGGTCTCCACTCTCAATCTCGGAACGCACTGACCCCCCACGACCAGCCTCTGATGGCTGACTGCAGGATCACCGGCCACGTCCGGCGATTCCGATTCGCCAGCAGCGCCGAGAGGGCGTACGGTAGTCCTAGGGGGCCTTTCCTGCAACTGCGCCAGCCGATCTCCGGGTCGCCATCGTGGAACTGAACCACTTGAAAAGGCAGGCCGCTTCGTGAGGTCCTGGGGACGCCTCCGGATGGAACTGCACCCCCCGGATCGGAAGCGTGGCGTGTCGGAATCCGGCCACCGTATCGTCGTTCAGATGGCGGTGGGTCACCAGACACCCGGCGGCCTCCAGCGAGTCGGCATCGACGCAGAATCCGTGGTTCTGACTCGTAATGAAGATGCGGTCGGCCTCCAGGTCACGGACCGGCTGATTGACGCCGCGGTGCCCAAACGGCAGTTTCCACGTCCTCGCCCCGAGGGCGAGGGCCAGCAACTGGTGCCCCAAACAGATACCAAACATTGGAACCTCGCCGATCATCGCTCGCACCGGCTCGATGACGGCGGTGACCGCCGCCGGGTCGCCCGGGCCATTGGAGATGAACACCCCCTCCGGTTCCATGGCCAGAATGGCCTCCGCCGAGGTTCCGGCCGCGACCGGCAGAACCTCGCACCCTGCCGCCACCAGATGCCGGAAGATGTTCCGCTTGGCGCCGCAGTCGATGGCAACCACCCGATACGGCGGGCCCGCGGGCGGCTGCCCGGCCCCCGGCCACCAGCGATCCAGCGATTCTCCCCACGAGGAAGGCGGATTGGCCCCGGCCTGGGTTGCCAGATCCTGCCCTGCCATCACAGGCAGGGCCTTCGCAGCGGCCACCAGTTCGGCGTCGCTCCGGTCGTCGGCGAGGGCCAGCACGCCGCGGAGCACGCCCGCGGCCCGAAGGCGTCTGACCAGCGCCCGCGTGTCGATCTCGCTGATTCCCGGAATCCCGAACCGCTCCAACCAGGCTGGAAGGTCCTCCTCGGATCGGCAGTTCGACCGCAGGGAAGCCATCTCACGCACTGCAAAGCCTCGGATCTGTGGCTCACCGGCCTCAACGTCGTGGCCGCACACCCCGTAGTTGCCCACGTGCGGCGGCGTCGAAACGAGAATCTGCCCTCGATAACTGGGGTCGGTCAGCGACTCCTGATAGCCGGTCATCGCGGTCGAGAAGACGACCTCGCCGCAGACCGTCGCCCGGGCACCGAAGGGGCGGCCGGTAAACACGGCGCCGTCCTCCAGGACCAGTCTTGCCGTTGGGTTCGCGTCAGACATGAGCGGAAGTGTAGACAATGCCGGCGTGCAGGATCTCTTCCCAGAACCGATTGCCGGCTGGACCCGCGTGGCGGTGGATCGCCCCATTGATGTCGCCGGGACCGGGCTCTCCTATGCGGTCCCGCCCGAACTGGCGGATCTGGCGCCCGGAGCGTCCGTCACGGTCCCCCTTGGACGAGGAAACACACCAACCTCCGGCTGGGTCATGTGCCCGGTGACTTCGACGCCACCTGACAATGCGGCGCGTGCCAAACACATCCTGGCCCGCCGAGACGGCCCACCACTCTGCGAACAACTCATTGACCTGGGCGCCTGGATGGCCCGCTACTACCTCGCCCCACTGGGACCGACCCTCACCGGCATGATGCCCGCCCCTGTACGCCGGCAGACGGGACGCATGCAGCGGCGGTACTACACGCCTGCCCCAACCCCGAGCGAGATGCCGAAACTTGGCCCCGCGCAGCAGCGCATCCTCGAGGCAATCCGCTCGCTGCCCGCCGAGGCAATTCCAGTTGAACGAACCCGCCTGCGTGAACTCGCCGGCGTCGCCACATTCGGCCCCATCACGGCGCTGGTCAACCGAGGTCTTCTGGAAGAACACCGCAGGACGTCCATCGAATCAAAGTGGTCGCCGCGCCATCTCGACGTGGCCGCCCCGCCGACCCCAACCGACGCGCAGCAGCAGATCATCGACGAGGTATCGAACCGGCTTGGCGACGGATTTTCGTCGCACCTGCTCTACGGAGTCACCGGAAGCGGCAAGACCGAGGTCTACCTGCGACTGATCGAGCGGACGCTCGAACGCGGAGCGCACGCGCTGGTGCTCGTTCCGGAAATCGCACTGACACCACAGGTCGCGACGAGACTCGCCAGCCGGTTCCCCGCCGAGTCAGTAGCGCTCGTCCATTCGGCCCTCCCCGCCGCCACCAGACATGCCTACTGGGAGGCGATTCAAAGCGGCGAGTCCCGAATCGTGCTCGGTGCCAGAAGCGGGGTGTTCGCTCCCGTGTCCCCCGAGCGACTCGGTCTGATCATTGTTGATGAAGAACATGACGCTTCGTTCAAGCAGGACTCGAACCCCAGGTATCACGGCCGCGACGTTGCCATCCGGCGGGCCCACCTGGCGCAGTGCCCGGTCCTCCTCTGCAGCGCCACGCCGTCGCTTGAGAGTTGGCGAAACGCCGCCACGCGCCCCGACTGGTCGCTGCACCGGCTCGCCGACCGCGCACCAGGGCTCACGATTCCACGCGCGCGGATCGTCAGCATGAACGAAGAACGCCGGCATGACCCGAAGTATCGGGGCGCCCTTGGACCGACGCTTCGCAGCATGCTCTCTCGCACGCTTGAGCAGGGACATCAGGCCTTGCTGCTGCTCAACCGCCGCGGGTGGGCAACCCACATCGCGTGCGGCAACCGCGCCTGCGCATGGGTGCTTGAGTGCGAACATTGTGATGTCGCGATGGTCTACCACCGAGCCGGAGACATCCCCACGGGCGGCTTCCTGCGATGCCATCACTGCCACAGGGAAGTTCGCCTCCCCCGCGCGTGCCCCGAGTGCGGAGGCACGCCCATGCGGCTGGGGTCGGGCACGCAGCGGCTCGAAGAAGAGGTGCTCGCCATCAGGCCGGACTTGACGCTCGGCGAGACTCTGTACCGCATGGACTCCGACAGCATGCAGCGGGCCGATCAGTTTCATCAGGTGTTGTCCGACTTTCAGCGAGGAGACATTCGGGTTCTGCTCGGCACGCAGATGATCGCAAAGGGCCTGGACGTTCCGGGCGTTCGGCTCGTCGGAGTCGTCGACGCCGATACGGCGCTGCACCTGCCGGACTTCCGCGCGGCCGAACGCACCATGCAACTGGTCGCTCAGGTGACAGGGCGGTGCGGTCGCGGCGCGGCATCGGGAACCGCGGTCATCCAGACCCTCGATCCGGACGCCTCCTCGATCGCAATGGCCGCCAGCGGCGACGTCGAGTCGTTTCTCGAAATGGAACTCGCCCAGCGCCGCGACGCGGCGCTTCCCCCGGTCACGCGTATGGCCCGCGTCATCGCACGCAACGAGCACCTCGCAACCTGTGAGGCGACGATCGAACAGGTCGCAGCGACACTCCGCGTCCTGGCCCCGGAGGGCGTCGATGTGCTTGGGCCGATGCCATGTCCGCTGGCCCGGATTCGCAACCAGCACCGGCTGGAGATCCTGCTCACCGCCCCAACGGCGGAGGTGCTGCAGCGGTGGCTTCACGATGCCCTCCAGGCACAAGCCCTGGGAGATCCCTCACTGGTCATCGACGTGGATCCGGTCGCCCTGCGCTGATCACGACCCCCTTCGCCAGCCGCGGGTGGGGTACAATCTCCGGTCTTGCCGGCACCGCTCCGGTCCGGCCTCTCCCCCAATGGTGCGCCCAGGGACGGCTCGACGATGGATCCACAACACAAGTGCCCATCATCCTCGCCACCGGCCGGTCAGCCGCTCAAGGTCCCCCCGCCTGCCGTCGAGGGGATCAACGGCTGGAATGCCGCGTGGATTGATGACCTGCACCGGCGATGGTCGCGGAGACCCGAGGACGTTCCCGCATCCTGGCAGCACTTTTTCAAGGGATTTGACCTGGCCTCGGTGATGCGTCCTGCGAGCGAACGATCCGGGCAGGCCGCAGTCCGGGCACTGATTGCCTCCTACCGCCAATGGGGACACCTCGCCGCCGACATCGACCCACTCCAGCGGCGGCCAACGACCGACGCGGGGCTCGACCTCATCGAGTCAGGCGGCGTGGACCCCGATGCACAGTTCGATCCGGACACCCTGCCGCTGCCCTGCCCCTCATCGCTGCGTGACATTCAGGCATGGTTGAAGCGAAGTTGGTGCGGGACAATGGGCGTCGAGAGCGAGCACATCCGTTGCAAGCGGCGGCGGGAATGGTGGCGTGACCGCATCGAGTCGCCGGAGGCGCAGACCCCGCTGGATGATGATGTTCGCCGACGCACGCTGCTGGACCTGCAACGCGCCACGGGACTCGAGCGATTCCTGATGCGCCGCTACGTCGGAAGCAAGTGGTTCAGCCTTGAAGGCGGCGAAACGCTCATTCCCATGCTCACCGAACTCCTCGAGTCCGCCGCCGGGAACGGCGTCGAAGAAGTGGCCTTCGGCATGGCCCACCGGGGCAGGGTCAACGTGCTTGTCAACATCCTCGAGAAGTCCTACGACCAACTCTTCACCGAATTCGAAGAGGCCTGGACCGAAGACTTCGTCGAGAGCGGCGGCGACGTCAAGTACCACCGCGGCTACAGCACCGACATCATGACCGCCGGCGGCAGCGCCATGCACCTCACCATGGCCTCGAATCCATCTCACCTGGAATGGGGGCACCCCGTCGTCCTCGGACGTGTCCGAGCCAAGCAGCGACTGCGGGGAGACACCACGAGAAGCAAGTGCCTTCCCGTCCTGCTTCACGGCGACGCAGCGATCGCCGGGCAAGGCGTCGTGCAGGAATTGGCCAATATGGCCGGACTGGAGCCCTACGACGTCGGCGGTTCCATCCACATCATCATCAACAATCAGGTCGGGTTCACCGCCGAACACGACGAAGCGTTTTCGGGCGTCTACTGCACCGACGTACTTCGGGGGCAGGACATTCCCATCCTGCACGTCAACGGGCTTGATCCCGACCAGTGCCTGCGGGCGATTCGGCTCGCCGTAGCGTGGCGGCACACCTTTGGCGATGACATCGCCATCGATCTCTGGGGATGGCGCCGGTACGGACACAACGAGACGGATGAGCCCGCATTCACCAATCCGGAACTGTACGCGGCCGTCCGAGATCAGCCCGCGACGGTCGAACACTACGCATTGAAGCTGGAATCGGACGGCCTCATCGACCCGTCGGAAGCGGACCAGGCCGAGCAGCGACTGCTGAAGATCATGGATGAGTCCCAGCAGCGGATCCGGGCGACGCCGGTTCGCCCCACGCCTCCCGCCTTCGACGATCAGTCGACCTGGGGAGGGTTCTCCAAGTCGTGGAGCGGAGCACACATTGACACATCGGTGAGGCGCGAATCGCTCGACCGGGTTTGCGGGGCTTTCGCCGCAGTCCCCGACGGCTTCACTGCGCATCCAAAACTGCAACGACTCCTGACGGAGCGTTCCACCGCGGTCAGTGATGACAGGCCGCTCGACTGGGCGATGGGCGAACTGCTTGCCTACGGCAGTCTGCTGCTGGAGGGGCATCCGATTCGGTTGACCGGCGAGGACTGCCAGCGAGGCACGTTCAGCCACCGCCACGCGATCTTCTTCGACTCTGTCACGGGCGCGGCATGGTCACCGCTTGATCACATCGACACCGGCCAGTCCCGAATGTGTGTACACAACACACCCGTGACCGAGTCGGGATGCATCGGATTCGAATACGGCTACTCGCTTGGCGATCCCAACATGCTCGTGCTGTGGGAGGCGCAATTCGGCGACTTCGCCAATGTCGGGCAGGTGTACTTCGATCAGTTCATCGCCTCGGCGGAACGTAAGTGGAGGCGGCACAGCGGACTGGTATGCCTGTTGCCGCACGGGTACGAAGGCATGGGGCCCGAGCACTCGTCGGCGAGGCTGGAACGGTTCCTGCAACTGTGCGCCGATGACAACATGGAAGTCGCGGTTCCCACGACGCCGGCCCAGATGTTCCATCTGCTCCGAAGGCAGATGCTCCGCAGTTTCCGGAAGCCGCTCATCGTCATGACGCCCAAGAGCCTGCTCCGGCACCGGAGCGCGACGAGCAAGGTGTCCGACCTGGTGAGCGGCCACTTCCAGCCCGTGCTCGACGACCACGGCGTCGAGGCAGCGGGCGTCAATCATGTCATTCTGTGCAGCGGAAAGGTCGCGCTGGACCTGAACGCCGCCAGGGTGGACGGACCTCATGCCGCCGATACCGCGGTCATCCGCATCGAACAGTTGTACCCGTTCCCCGAGCCGGACATCAGGTCGCTCTTCGAGAAGTATGCGCATGTGCGACACTGGACGTGGGTACAGGAGGAACCGAGAAACGCGGGCGCCTGGACCTGGATCGCCGACACGTTCTCTGAACGATTTGGTCGTCGGCTGGACATCGTCAGTCGACCGGCCAATGCCTCACCCGCCGTCGGCTCGTCCCGGCTGCACCGGGACGAACAGCAGGCGATCATTCAGTCGGCACTTGATACCGGTCGGGGATCTCCCCTGCCCGTGGAGCAGCACGGATGAGCACGGACATCGTCATTCCAAGTCTGGGTGAGTCCATCTCGGAGGTTCGGCTCGGCAGGTGGCTGTGCAGGGACGGCCAGTGGATCGATCGCGACGCGCCGCTCGTTGAGATTGAGTCCGACAAGGTGACGCAGGAACTTCCAGCACCTGTCAGCGGAATCGTCCAGATCAGCGAACACGAGGGAGCGGACCTGCTCGTCGGCGCGGTGATTGGCCGCATCGACAGCGAGGCGCCGCGTCCCGAGCCCGCGGCGGGTGAGCCCTCACCGGCTGCTCAGGTTGAGGTCGCCACGGAGAACGCGGCCTCGGCAGAGGTACCCGCCCCCAGAGCGACGCCCATGGCAAAACGGATCGCCCGCGATCAGGGCGTTGAGTTGAGCACCGTGCATGGCAGCGGCCCTGCAGGCCGCGTCATGAAGTCCGACGTGCGCTCCGCCGCCAACGCGAGGCCGACCGAGACGACGCCGGCTCCAGAGCCGCTGACCCCGATCGACCAGATCGGTCAGCGCGGTACACGACGCGAACGCATGTCGCCGCTGCGGCGACGAATCGCCGAACGCCTCGTCACGGCTCAGCACACCGCGGCGATGCTGACGACGTTCAACGAAGCGGACATGACGGAAGTGATTCGGCTTCGCAAGGCGCACAAGGACGACTTCCACGACCGATTCGGAGTCAAACTCGGGTTCATGAGTTTCTTCGCGAAGGCGGTTGTATCGGCGCTGCAGGCCTTTCCCGCGATCAACGCCTGGATCGACGGCGAAGAGATCGAGTATCACGAGTATGTCGATCTCTCGGTGGCTGTCGGTACGGACCGAGGCCTGGTCGTTCCGGTCATCCGCAACGCCGACCGACTCGGATTCGCCGAGATCGAGTCGGAAATCGCCCGTCTGGCCGAAGCGGCCCGCGCGGGCCAGCTTGGCATGGACGACCTGATGGGCGGCACCTTCACCATCAGCAACGGCGGCGTGTACGGGTCGATGATGTCGACCCCGATCCTCAATCCCCCACAGTCCGCGATTCTGGGGCTTCACCGAATCTCCAACCGCGCCGTGGAAGACCCGGAGGCGCCTGGCACTGTGACGCTTCGACCGATGATGTATCTGGCCGTGTCCTACGACCATCGAATCATCGATGGGTCGGAGGCTGTGGGCTTTCTGGTCCACATCAAGGAGTGCATCGAGTCGCCCGAGCGGCTCCTGCTGGGAATGTGAGCAGGCACCTCATGCGCGGCAGCGGTGACTCCGACCACGTACCGGTCCTCCTGGAGGAGGTGGTATCGCTGCTTGCACCGACTCCCGGTGAGACACTGCTCGACTGCACGCTGGGGCGGGGCGGGCATGCCGCGGCCATTGCCTCGGCGTCGAGGGACGTGTGTGTCGTCGGAACGGATCTCGATGAGGACAATCGGAGCGCCGCTTCGGCCAGGTTGGCGGCGGCAGGCGTCACGCATCACACGAGGCAGGGCAACTTTGTTCGGGCACCGGAGTTTCTGCAAGCCTCGGGACGCGCTGCGGACATGGTGCTGGCAGACCTTGGGTTCGCATCCAACCAGGTGGACGATCCGGACCGCGGATTCTCCTTCCTTGAAGAGGGCCCGCTCGACATGCGGCTCGATCCCACCAGCGGAACCACCGCAGCGTCGCTGATTGCCTCGCTCTCGGAGCGAGACCTCGCCGAGATCATCCGGCACCATGGCGAAGAGCCGCTCGCGGCCCGGATCGCCCAAAAGATTGCATCTGAACGCGCCAGAAGTCCGATCGAAACAACGGGGCAACTCGCGGCACTGGTCCGCGAAGCCTACGGCGTCCGAGCCCGCACCTCGCGCCAGCATCCCGCGACTCGGACGTTTCAGGCGATCCGGATCGCGGTCAATGATGAACTCGCAGCACTGCAGACGCTGCTGGATCGACTGACGCGGGCATTGAGGAACGGCGACGTAGCTTGGCTCCGGCCTGGCGCGAGGATCGGCATCATCGCCTTTCACAGCCTTGAGGACCGGCCGGTCAAGCAGTGCTTCGCGTCGCTCGTCCGCGAGGGGCTCGCCGTGGATGTCTCGTCTGGTGCGGTTCAGGCGAGGCAGGAGGAACAGGATCGGAACCCACGCTGCCGCTCGGCGCGACTCCGGGTCATCCGGTCGACAATCGACTGACCTGGTCCCTGCAAGGACGCAGGGTGCCGGTCACAGCAGAGCGGAGTGCCCCCTCGCATGGATGCGTGGACATGACCCAGGAGAACAAGTTCGCCATCATCATCGGCTTCGCCCTGCTTCTGGTCGTCGGCATTCTCGTGTCGGATCATCTGGCCGAAGTCGCCCGCGGCGCCCCCGGGAGCCTGGCGGTGATCGACCCCACCGCTTCCAACGACCACCGAACGATCGAGTACCTGCCCCTCGTCACGTCGCCGTCGCCCGCACCTGCGCCCGCGGCGGAGGCCAGCGACGCGGCCGCCTCGCTTCCGACCAATCGCGGGTTGACCCACCCGGTCCACATCGTCGCCGCCGGAGACACGCTCTCCGGCATCGCGGCACAGCACTACGGTGATCGGCGTCGGGCCACCGACCTCGCCGTCCACAACGGCCTGCCGAATCCGAATGACCTCCGCGAAGGGCTCCGACTCATCATTCCCCCTTCCTCGTTGTTGGGCACCGAGCCCGAAGCCGCCCCGAGTCCCCCGCAAGCCACGGGGCCACAGGCCGCCGCGGCCATCAGGACATCTCGGACCATCCGCGAATACGAAGTCCGCCCCGGCGACACCCTCTCGGAACTGGCCCAGCAACTCATGGGGTCAGCGCGTCATACCAGCCGGCTGCTCGAACTCAATCGAGACCGAATCTCCAGTGCGGACGATCTGCGGATTGGGATCAAGCTTCGGTACCCCGACACAGCCAGCGGTAACGCATCACCGTGACCCGGCGACTGATCGCCGCAGTGCTGACAACCGGCCTGATCGGTCTGGTGCTGCTGTCGCTTCGCCAGCAGCGAATCGCGCTGGTGCATGACATGAGCATGCTTCACGTGCGGATGTCGAACGATGAGACCTCGCTCTGGCGTGCCCGCGCCGAAGTCGCAGAGATGATCCAACCGGCATCGCTCGGGGTTCCGGACGATCATGATCTCCGGTCCGCCCTGGCACAGCCCGCCGATCCCCCCCCCGATGCTGCCCATGACTGACCGCGGCGATGTGGAATCGACTCGGGCGCCTCAGCGGCTGCGGATCGCATCGTGGGCGACGGCACTCGCTATCGGAGCGACGATCGGGCTGCTGTGCATCCCGGTGCGGGTGTGGCAACTCCAGCACCGGCCTGGGGATCAACTGGCCGCCGCAGTCGCCGAGGATCTCGGTGTCCGCACGCCCCAAGTCCGCCGAGGCGACCTGCTGGACCGCCGAGGCCGCGTGCTGGCCACGACGTCGCTCGGCTGGCGGGCGTTCATCGATCCGGCCCTGGCGAAAGACCCGGCCCTGCTCGGTGTGCGAGTGCAGCAGACTATCGGTGTGTCCGCCATCGAAGTGCAGCGAAGACTCTCGGGCCGATTGCATCGACGGTACATCCCGCTCCCGGGGCTGCTTGAGGACTGGCAGGTTGAGCGGCTTCGAGTCGAGCGGATCCCCGGTGTCGGGCTCGAGCGGCGGGCCGTCAGACACTACCCGCTCTCCGACACAGCGCAGTCCCTCGTCGGAACCGTGGGCTTCGAACACGACGGTCTCTCCGGACTTGAACACGCCCTCCACACATCACTCGATTCGGCACGAGGTCGCATCGTCAGCGTACGGGATGTCCGCAGACGCACGATGTGGATCCCACCAGACGGATTCGAGCCCGGCAAAGACGGTGAGACGGTTCGTTTGAGCATCGACCTGGTCATCCAACGCATGGCCGAATCGCGACTCGAAGAGGCGGTCGCAGCGTACGGCGCTGCGGGGGGCCGGGTGGTCATCATGGACCCCGCGACGGGTGAGTTGCTCGCCGTGGCAGACATCGATCGGCGTACCGAGCATCTGAATCCGCATCTTCGACGGAATCGGTGCGTCAGCGATCCGTATGAACCGGGATCGACCTTCAAGCCATTCGTATGGGCTGCCGCCACGCAGGCCGGACTGGCCACCCCGGATGAAGTGCTGCCGACGCCGACACACGGACCACACCGCACTTCATTTGGGAGGCGGATCCGCGATGCTCACGACCGAGGTCCCACCTCGTGGCGGCATGTGCTGGTCCATTCACTCAACAGTGGCATGGCAATCGTCGCCGAGCGAATGTCGCACGGGTCGCTCCGCAGGGTGGTCGGGCAACTTGGCTTCGGACATGCGACGGGATGCGGCATCCCGGGCGAGACGATCGGAATCGTGACGCCCTCCGGAAAGTGGTCGAACTACACCCAGACGTCCGTGGCAATGGGACACGAGATTGCAGTCACGCCGATTCAGATGGCGCGGGCATTCTCCGCCTTCGCGTCCGAGGGCCGCATGCCTGCGGCAACGATTCAGGCCGTCCATGATCGGGCCGCGACGCTGTCGGTTCCGGTGTTTGACCCCGGGATCTCCGACCTGACTCGAGCCACCATGCAACTGGTGATGCGTGAAGGCACCGGCAAGCGGGTGCAATCGGACCAGTACTCGATGTTCGGCAAGTCCGGCACCGCCCAACTGCCCAAGGCCGAGGGAGGCGGGTACCACGAACATCGGTACGTCTCGAGTTTCATCGCCGGCGCGCCAGCCCTTGACACGCGGCTCGTCGTGCTGTGCATCATCGATGATCCCGATCGCGGGCTGGGCCGCTGGTACGGCGGGTCCACCGCAGGCCCGGTCGTGCGTGATCTCGTCGACAGCGTCCTCCCCTATCTGGGCGTTGCCCCGGACCGGCTGCAGGCCTCGGCCGACTGACTCACCGCCAACCGGGATCCTTGCCTGAGACGCCGGTGAACTCGCGAAACCCGCCGATGACCAGCAGGCCAGCCACACCCACGAGAACGAATCCCGTCGCGGCGGTCCAGGCGCCGATGGCGGCGCACCAACTGGCCCCCAACATCGGCTGCCAGAGCGACACATAGCGAACGACCTTGCCGGCGGCAGACCGTCTGGACGAGGCCGTGGCGATCTTCCAACGCACCACCGCGCCCAGCAAGGTCAGCGCGGCAAGCGGCCACAGCACCATTGCGATCGAGACATCTTCCGGCCATATGGCCCACCCGCGGCCCGCCTGCAGGGTCAGGATGACGCCGGACATCACAACCCAACCGGCAATCACCGCCGGCACGGCACGAAGCGAGAGCACCGGACGCTTGTCCGCCAGGATGTGCACGCCGACCGAAGTCGCCACGATGATCGTCATGAGCATCCAGACCGCCGAGGGCAGGGGCATTCGCCAATCCGGGATGAGCATGACCCCCGCCAGGAGCGCCCCCGGCACCAACAGACCGATACCCGGGATGAACCTGGACACGGCCGTATGAAAGAGCAGCAACGCGGCGAGCACGAGCATGACGAAGGAAGCGTCGCCGCCCAGCACCGAGGCCGCGAACATGGCCAGCAGCAGCGAGCCCACCAGCACGATGATTGCAGGCCCGGTGGCTGGCACCGGACTTGAGCCACCCAGGACTTCATCCCTCCGGTAGTCGAGCAGGTCATTGAGGACGCCGCCAAACACGACAAGCGATACCGCCGCCGTCGCCGCCGCCAGACTCGCGGGAAGAAGGCTGAGCTGCCCGTCCTGGCCCCCGCCGAGCGAGCCGGTCACGATCACCGCCAGCACCGCATCGCAGGCGGCGCCGAACATGATCGTGCCCCGGGTATGACCATCGTGCAATCTGGCCAGCGTCTTGTCCTCCATCAGGCAGGCACGCACCCGCTCGCGGTACGATAGCCCGCTCGGGATCAAGTTGTCCCCATCGATGGATCCACGCACCGTGCCTGAGTATCTCCAAGACCGCACACGCCATGACGCATCAAAGCTCCGAGTCGCCGTCGCGGTAGCCATGTATCACGATGAGATCGTCAGGGCGTTGGAGTCCGCCGCCCGCGAGGCCTTTCTTGAGGCCGGCGGCTCGATCGATCGCCTCTCCCTCATGCGGTGCGCCGGTGCATGGGAGCTTCCCTCGGCCCTCGCTGCCATGCAGCAGCGGCTGGATCCACAACCCGACGCTTACGTGGCACTCGGATGCGTCATCAAGGGTGACACCTCACACGATCGCTGGATCATCGGCGCCGCGTGCGGTGAGTTGGCAGGACTCTCGACTCGGTCAGCAGTTCCCGTCGGAATGGGACTGCTGACCTGCGACACCATCGAACAGGCACGGCAACGCGCTGGCGGTTCCCACGGCAACAAGGGCAGAGAGGCGATGCTCGCTTCGATCCTGCAGGCCAACGAGATGGCGCGGCTCCGTTGGGGGCCATCCGAATGAACGACCATCATGTGATCCGCCGGGGTGCCTTGCTGGCGCTGTGCCAGTTCGACGCCGGCCGCGAGGGCGACCCCGATCTGGTCCGGGATGGGCTGCTGGGCGGCGGGATCGATGAGCGTCTGGCCGACGCCGCCATGGCGTTGGCGGCCGAGTCGTGGGCCGCCCGCGAGGACATGGATGCGTTGATCGCGCCGCTGACTGCAGACTGGCCCCGGCACCGGCAACCGCTCGTCGATCGATGCGTTCTCAGGCTCGCCGCGTTCGAGATCACGTCCGGCCGCGTGCCTCCGAAGGTCGCGATCACCGAGGCCATCGAACTGGTGCGGGAGTTCAGTACGGCCGATTCACCGCGTTTCGTCAACGGCGTGCTCGATCGATTGTGGCACGACGCCGCCGAGGCACAACCTGATGAGACGTCAACAACCACCGGCGAGCCGTCCTGATGGGGCTTCTGCGCGCGACGTTCGGTGCATTGCGGCGGGGCCTCGACCGTACCCGTGAGGCGCTTGGCGGGTCACTCGCCAGAGTCGTGCGGGGCCGCCAGCTCGACGAAGAGACCATCGGACTCATCGAGACCTACCTGCTCAAGGCTGACGTCGGGACCGCGACGACGCAGGAACTCGTGTCCGCCCTTCGCGCCGATGCCAAGGCGGGACGCATGGAACGGGGCGAGGATGCGATCGAGTTTCTCAAGACGCAGTTGCAGGCGAAACTCGGCGTTGCAGCGCCGTTGGCCGTGGCCGAGACCGGGCCATTGGTCATTCTCGTCGCGGGCGTCAACGGCGTCGGCAAGACGACCTCCGTCGCGAAGATCGCCCACGCCCTTCGAGCGGATGGCCGATCGGTGCTGCTGGCGGCTGCGGACACATTTCGAGCGGGCGCGGTGGCGCAACTTGGCATCTGGGGCGAGCGGCTGGGTGTTGACGTGGTCCGCGGCGCCGAGGGTGCCGATCCCGCCGCAGTCGTATGGGACGCGGTCGAAGCGGCCCTGGCACGGCAAGTCGATGTGCTTCTGGTGGACACTGCCGGGCGGATGCATACCGAGTCGGGCCTGATGAGGCAGCTCACCAAGATCCGGGATGTGCTGGCCAAACGTATTCCAGGAGCGCCGCATGAAGTGCTGCTCGTCCTCGATGCAACGCAGGGGCAGAATGCCATGGTGCAGGCGACGCGATTCAGCGAAGCCATCGACGTCACCGGCATCTTTCTGGCCAAACTGGACGGAACGGCCCGGGGCGGCATTCTGGTTCCGATTGCCCGAGAACTGGGAATCCCTGTCAAACTGGTCGGACTGGGTGAGCGACCGGAGGATGTCGAGCCCTTTGACCCGGCGGCTTTCGTGGAGGCCATGTTCTCAGAGGCCTAGCGGGCTCCTGACGCTCGCCGGCAGGTGGCAGCCACTGCTGGCACGGGGTATCGTCCGCACTGTGCAGGACGCGTCATCACCCATTCTGCGGTTGTGTTCCCATGCGGCGGCGTGGGCCACCCTGCTGCTCGCACCCGCACTCGCTGCGGCCGCCTCAAGAACCCCGCAGCCTCCCCCCATTCCCGCCCATACCGGACACTCACTCGGCGGCCTCGTGCTGCCGGTCGAACCACGCGAAGGCGACATCGCCATCCGGTGCATGCGAGGGTGGCATTGGCGAGACGGCAGTACCCAGCGGCTCGTTGTCCAGGGCGACGCCCTGATCGAAATCGCCGGCTGGCGCTTCGAAGGCCCGCGTCTCGTGCTCTGGCTGGATCGCATCCCGAGCAGCGACGGGCTTGTCACGCAGGTCGCCCTTTGGATTCCCGAATCGAGCGCCGCCTCGTCGGGCATCGGCCACGCCCCGACAGGTCGCAATCTGCTCATTGTGGGGTCCGTCCGCGGCGAGACCGTGATTGATACGGCGATGATGACCCCCGGCAAGCCGCGATCGCTCGGGCACATCGTCAAGCAGGCGGATGATCGGCTGGCCGCGTACGTCGCCGGTCTGGAACGCCAACCGCCGATCCTTGAGGACCATCCGGTGATCGTCGATCGGCCCGCGCCGCAGGCTGGTTTTGTTCCCGTCCCCGGCGGATCACTCCCCGCTGCGATCGAGAATCCGCTTGTTCCAGCGACCGTCGAGGAACGCTGGCTTCGGCAACCGGGTGCCACGATCGCGTTCAGCGCCAATCACGTCACGGTCGACGCGGGCGAGATTGAGTCCACGATTCTGATCGACGGAAACGTCGTCGTCCATTACCGGCCCGCGAACCGAAACGACGAACTCGGGGCCCTGCGGCTGTCGGCCGAACGCGCGGTCATCTATGCCAGCCCGACCCGGTTGACCGAAGCCGCAGGCACCATGTCCGCGGAAGACGTCCGAGGAATCTACCTGGAGGGTGCCGTCGTTGCGGAGTCCGATCGGGAAGACTACGTGGTCCGCGCCCAGCGAATGTACTACGACTTCGTGACGGACCGAGCCGTCATGCTCGACGCCGTGCTCAGAACATACGACCGTGAACGCCGGGTACCGGTGTTCGCGCGGGCTGATGAGCTGCGCCAACTTGCCACAGATCAGTGGTCCGGCAGCGGTGTGCAGTTGTCAGCCTCCTCGTTCGCAACGCCAACGCTGTCGATCGGAGCCGCCACCGCGACGATTCGTCAGATTCCCGGCACAATTCAGGATGACGGCACGCGGACCGAAACGAAGATCGAAGTCACGGGCGAGCACAACACACTCCGGGCCGGTGGCGTGCCCTTCTTCTACTGGCCGTACTTCAAGGGTTATGCGGATCGCATGCCGCTGGCTGGCCAGTCGACCAGTTTTGAGAACTACAAGGGTGTTGGCATCGAGTTCAAGTGGGATCTGCCGGCATTGCTCGGACTCGATCCGCTCCCGGAAGACCGCCTGCTCCTTGAGACCTCCGGTTACTCAAAGCGGGGCCCGGCGTTGGGGCTCAACTGGCAGTGGAATCGCCCCGGTGAGCGCGGGGGACTCTCGATGTGGGGGATCCACGACGACACAAGCAAGGACGAGCGGCTCAGCACCGGCCTGACCGAACAGGTTCCGAAGACATGGCGTGGCTACATGCTCTTCGAAGACATCGTCAACCTCGGCAACAACTGGAAACTGCAGGCGCAGGCCTCCTGGATCTCGGACGCCGTATTCATGAACTCATGGCAGAAGACGAACTTCCGGGAACGCCGCGAGTATGAAACCAGCCTGTACCTCTCCAAGGACGAGGGGAACGCCTCGCTCTCGGCCCTGATCGACTACTCCCTGAATGACTTTATCTCGAACAGTTGGCTTCTCGCATCGCAGGGATTCCAGCTCGACGAGTTCCCCAAGGCCACCTATCGCCGGTTCGGTGATGACCTCTTTGAGACGCTGACCTACAGCGGCGACATTTCGTTCAGCCGTTTCAGGGCGATCATCCCCAAGGGAACTGCCTCGGAGAACGGCATCAACGTCAACGCGTACCGTGGCCCGGGTGTCGTGTTCAACCCCAATGATGACATCGCCACTGCCCTGGCGCAGCGAGGAATCGGCGACGGCTGGTTTACCCGCATCAACAGCATGCACCACGTCACCATGCCCCTGACCTACGGCGCGTTTCAGGTCACCCCGTTCGCGTCGGCCCAGCTTCAGGGCTTCATTCAGAATGACACGACGGTGCCCGGCGAAGACTCGGACATGCGTGGGATCGGCGGCGTTGGGCTCCACGCGACGACCACACTCCAACGGGTCTATAACGGCGTCGACAACGACACGCTCGGACTCCATCGGCTCCGCGTGCTTTTTGATCCATGGGTTCGGACCTGGATCTCTGCCGCAAACTTCGACCCATTGGACGTCCCGGATTACGACCCGCTGGTCGATGCGACCGCGCGAGGCGGAGCGATGCAGTTCGGGCTTCGGAACCGGATTCAAACGCAGCGCGGAGGCGCTGGACGGTGGTACGACGCGGACTGGCTCACCACCTCTGTGGCCGCCACGTTCAGTACAAGCGACGCAACCCGCCGCTGGTATACGCCGCGATGGAATGAAGCCAATCCGCTGTGGTCTTCGTTCGGCAATTTCGTGGAGGGCTCGCTGGACTTCAGGCCAGCCGAGGCCATCACGCTCGTCGGGGAAGGCACGTGGGACCTCGACCTCGACGGATTCACCCGCTATGCGATCGGTCTCGACTTCGATCACTCACCCAGAATGTCAACAGGCGTCTCCTACCGGTACTTCGAGGTGCCTGATGACTACGCCGACGCCTTTCCGAACAACCTGCCCAACGCGCTGGGTGAATTGCTTGAACTCGCGGTCAACTACGAGCTCTCCAAGTCCTACAAGGCCTCACTCACGCCCCAATACAACTTCTCCGAAGATGACTTCCAGTCGGTCACTGGTCGGCTGACACGGGTGCTCCCGGACTTCGATCTGACGTTCTATGTGAACTATGACCAGATCGAGGATGAAACTTCCGCTGGCCTGCAGGTGAGCAACACGAAGTTCTGACCCCTCAGCAGGCCTCCGTATCGCGCACTGCACGATACAGCCGCTCAAGTGAATCGATATCGAGCCGTTCGCATCGCTGTGTCGGCTCGATGCCAGCTGCCCGCACGCACGCGATGCCCACCACGCCGCCGAGTTGCTTCCGGCGCGTCGAGAAGAGCTTTGTAATGAATGTGGCGAAGGACCGCAGGTCGAGCGCCGGTCGCCGCTGTGGTGTGATGCGGACCATGGCGCTGGTCACTTTGGGCGGCGGCCAGAAACAGCCCGGCCCCAGCGTGGCAATTCGCTCGACGTCGCTGGAACACTGCACCAGAATGCTCAGCGGACCCCATGCCGACGATCCGGGAGCAGCGAGCAGCCGGTCTGCCACTTCGTTCTGAATAGTGACACACTGGCCGATGCACCCATGGTCCTCGAACAGCAGTTCCACCATCAGGGGACTGGCGATCTGATAGGGAAGGTTGGCGAGAAGACGAAACGGCCGACCGCCGATTGCCTCGACAACCGAACCCGACAAGGATCGTCCACGCCCCAGGCAATCGCCTCGCACCAGTGTGATGCGATCGCCGAACCGGGAGGCCATCAGATCCGCAAGCCCGTCATCGATCTCGACCGCGATCACATCGCCGCCCCGCTCAAGAATCGCCTCGGTCAGCGTTCCAGTACCGGGGCCGACCTCGAGCACGAGATCGCCGGGACCGACATTCGAGGCGTCGACCAGTCGCCGAAGCAGATTGTGATCGTGGAGGAAGTTCTGCCCGAACCGCTTGCGCGGGCTCAGTCCACGCTCGGCCAGCAACGCCTTGATCTCGGAGAGTCGCTGCACGACCCTGATCAGGCCTTGCCGAGGTACTCACCGGTCTCGGTGTTGATCCTGACCCGCTGACCCGTGTCGATGAATGGTGGGACTCGAACCCGCGCCCCCGTTTCGACCGTCGCCTCCTTCAACTGGTTGGTGGCGGTAGCCGCTTTGGGCTGAGGCGCCGTGTCGGTGATCTCAAGTTCGACGGCAGCCGGAAGTTCCACACCCAGGGCCCGGCCGTCGAAGATCGTGACGACACACTCCAGGCTCTCGATCAGCCAGTTCTTCGAATCGCCCAGCAACTCCCCATCGATTTCAAGTTGATCGAACGTCTCGCCATCCATGAATACGAACGGTCCCTTGCCATGACCACTCGAGTCATAGAGGTACTGCATCTTGCGGCGGTCGATCGACACGTCCTCAAGCTTGTCACTTGAGTTGAGGCGATTCGTCTTGATTGTTCCCGTATCCACATTCTTCATCTTCGCCTGCACGTAGGCAGGCCCCTTGCCAGGCTTGACGTGATCAGTGTCAAGAACAACCTGAAGTTGTCCCTCGTAGATCAACGCCTGACCCTTTCTCAGTTCAGTTGCTTTGATTGGCATGGGCTTCCGCCTCCTGGCTCATCGGGCCGTCGCTTCGGCTCGCGTCTCTCGTAACACCGTCACCTTGATCTCACCCGGGAACGTCATCTCATCCTCAACCCGCTTGGCGATCTTGTCGGCGATCACAAACGCCTGGTCATCATTGACTTTGCCGGAGTCGACGACGACCCGCACCTCGCGGCCCGCCTGGATGGCATACGCCTCACGCACGGCCCCACTCTCGCGGGCAATGTCCTCCAGTTGTTTCAATCGCTGGATGTACAACTCCATCGACTCACGCCGCGCCCCCGGCCGCGCGCCGGAAACGGCATCCGCAGCCATCACAATCGGTGTGTATGGACTCGTCGCGGGAATGTCGCCATGGTGCCCCCCGATGGCGTTGAGCACCTCGTCGCGGTTCTCGCCGAACCGCCTCGCGAACTCCATCCCGATTGCGGGATGTCCACCCTCCATCTCATGGTCCATGGCCTTGCCGATGTCGTGCAGGAAGCCGCATCGCCGCGCAATCGCGCCGTCGAGTCCCAACTGGTCCGCGATGCACTGGCTTAGAAAAGCGACTTCAATCGAGTGCCGAAGGACATTCTGCCCGAAGCTGGTCCTGAAGTGCAGCTTCCCCATCGCCTCGACGACCTTGGGGTGAAGGCCACGCATCTTCGCCTCAACGACCGCCGCACCTCCCTTTTCAGTAATCCGCTCCTCAAGGTCATTCTTGACCGCCGCGACGATCTCTTCGATCCGCGAAGGGTGGACGCGGCCGTCGGCCACGAGGCGGGCCAGCGACTCGCCGGCAATCGCGCGGCGAATCGGATCAAAGCACGACACCGAAATCACGCCCGGCGTGTCGTCGACCAGAATGTCGGCGCCGGTGGCCCGCTCGATCGCCCGGATGTTCCTCCCCTCACGCCCGATGATGCGGCCCTTCAGGTCATCGGACGGGATCTTGACGGACTTGACCGTCGAGTCGGCGACATGCTCAGCTGCGAATCGTTGAATGGCCATGAGCGTGATTTCTCGGCTCTGCCGCTTTGCGTCACTCTCGGCGGCCTCGACGATCTGCCGCTTCAAGGCGGCGGATTCCTCCTCGGCTTCATGTCCAACGCGCTCGAGCACCTCCGCTCGAGCATCCTCCAGGCTCAATTCCGCAACCTCGGCGAGCCGGGCGGTGATCTCGGAGTCCCGCGCCTCCACCACTTCGGCCCGCTTCTCCAGAGACTCCTCCCGGGACTGCACCTTGGATTGACGCTTGTCCAGCGACGACTCGCGTCCGGCCAACCGTTCGGTCTTCTCGTCGAGACTGTCCTCTCGCTTCGAGAGTCGGTCCTGATTGGCCTTGATGTCCTTTCGCGCCTCGGCGACTTCGCGGTCAACCTCCTCGCGGCGATCTTTGGCGGCCCGCTCGGCGTCCAATTCGGACTTCTGTTTGGCAGCCTCCGCTTCCGATGCGGCGGCCGACCGGACGGTCTCGGCTTCCTTTCGAGCAGCCGACACGACGCTGCCGGCAATCAGTTTCAGCGCGACGGCGCCGCAGACCCCGCCCACCAGCACACCGGCAAGCAGCGTGAAGGCCGCGGTCCAGTCGAACGCCAGCAGCAACGGCAGGGAGTCCGGGATCCGGCCGCTTCCCCCAGCGTGAAGCCCGCCGCCCACCAGTGTCGGCACCGCGAAAGTCACATCCAACGTCGGCATCAGGAACACTCCCAGCACCGACCAGCCACTCTCCGCATGCCCTTCAGGGCATGCTGACACGTGCGAGATACCTCGCCAGCCCCCCCCGCTCCAGGCAGGGAGCGGCGGGCACCAAACCGATCATCGGCCTGACGTCGGCCGATCTGTGCCGTGGGCGGAGTGCCCACACGGACCCCGGGAGGTGGATGACAGTGGTCATCCCGAAAGCACACTTCATCTATCACCGTTGCATGGCAATCGGTGTCGGCCCATCGGCCGAGTGAATCGGTCCAGCCCGTGTCGTGGCCAGCCGTGAAACAGGTGGCGTTGGCTGCACTTTGGCAGGGTCCCGCCACCACTCGTTATAAGAACCCACTATAACGCCAGACCTGTGGCCCTGTCAGTCGTCCAATGCCCCCCCTGCACCCTTGATCCCGATGGATTGAGGCCCCGTGCCCCCCCAATGCCAGTCCCCAAACCCATCACACAGACACACTTCCGGCCGCTCGTGGAGCGAATCGTGGTCACGGCGTCACGGCGGAAGCGGCACCAGTTCATCCGGGTGCTGTTTCTCACGGTGCTGGCAGCCACCGCCGCCCTCTCGCTCCTGGCGACGGTCGGGTTCGGAGGCGATGCCTCGCTGCGAAGCCTGGCGATGGCCGGCGCTTTCATCTTTGAGGCGACCACCCTGGTCGAAATCGCGCTCATCTGCCTCGTGACTCCCATCTTCATGGCGGGCGCCATTCAGCAGGAGTCCTCCCCCCGGACCTGGGATCTGCTGCTCACCACGCCCATGTCCTCGATGGGCATCGTCGTGGGGAATCTGGCTGGCCGCGTGTTCTTCGTGCTTGCCCTGATTCTGGCCGGGCTGCCGATCCTCCTGAGTCTCCAGATTCTGGGCGGCGTCAATCCCGGCTCAGTGGTCCTCGCTGCAGCCGTTGCTGCCGGAACCGCCTGCGTCGTCGGGGCTGCTGCCGTCATGCTCTCGGCCAGCCGTACCGGAGGCAGGCGGGCTGTGCTCTGGTTCTACACCGGGATCGTTGTGGCGCTGGCATTGAGTTGGATTGCCGATGGGAGCCTTCGCTCGCCGGTGCCCGGCGTACTCGGTGCCACGGGTACGACCTGGGCCACGCCGCTCAATCCCTTCCTCGTCCTGGAGTCACTCCTGAGGCCAGCCAGATACGTCGCCAACGCCCCCCTGGGAAGTTCCGGGCTCGTCCGATTCTGGCTTGGTCAGCCCCTTGCCGCCTACCTCGCCACGTGCGGCGCGGCCACCCTGCTGCTCATCGGGTGGGCCATCCTTCGCGTCCGCACCCTCGGCCCGCTCATGGGCCGCGGCAGCACGTCGCGGCGGCGACTGGTACGCCGCCCGCGGCCGGTCGGGCTCAATCCGATTGCTTGGCGGGCCTCCGGCGGACGCCCCCGCAGCAGGCTTGAGGACACCGCCCGATGGGGATGGGCTGCCGCCGCGCTCACCGTGACCGTGGTGTTGCTCTCGCTCGCCGGCGGTGGATCCATCCTGCCGACGACGGCGCGATCGGGAATCCTCATCGTGCTCCTCATTGAAACAAGCGTGGTGATCCTCGCGGCGATCGCGGCGGCCTCGACTTCCATCACCCGCGACCGTGAGGACGGCACGCTCGATCTCCTGCTGACCACGCCCATTCAGTCCACCCCATACCTGCGAGGCAAGTTGATCGGCGTCGGCAGGCTTCTGACCCCGCTCCTGCTCGCGCCGCTCACGACGGCGGTGCTGACCGCAAGTGTGCTGGCTGCCAGCCGTGGGGAAGCCGCCTTCGCGCTGCAGACGCCCACCGGGCTGCAGCCGGTGGCGTCGTGGGGGGGGTTGATCGGCTTTGCCCTCACGCTTCCTGCATTTCTCGCCTTCTGCATTGCCATCGGCCTGCACTGGTCGGTCAGGAGCCGCCGCTCGAGCCATGCGATGCTGGCCTCAACGGTGATCGCCGGATTGGCCGCCGGGCTGCTCATTCCCTGCGTCTCGGGGCCGGGCACGTCCGTCGCCTGGGGCGTCACACCATTCGTGTCCGCAAGCCCGCTCGCCAGCATCGTGCTGGCCATCAGCGGCCCGGCGATGCTGAGCGGCTCGCCGCTTGGGGCGGGCGGCGGGCAGTGGCTGCTGGTCGTCTCGGGGATCATCGCCGCCGTGGGCTGGGCCGCGATCGCCATGATGAGCCTCAAGACCACCGCCCGCGGGTTTGTTCGCACGATGCGGCAACTTGCCGGTACGAACTGATCCTCAGACCAGAATGGCTGCGGGGTGCTCGATGAGTTCCTTGAGCGTCGCGAGATACCGCGCCGCGGTGGCGCCATCGACGACGCGGTGGTCGTTGCTCAATGTCGCGTTCATCTCCCAGCCGACTGCAAGTTCGCCCTCTCGGACAACCGGCTTCTGAATCGAGGCACCAACCGCGAGAATCGCGCTGTTGGGTGGATTGATGATGGCAGTGAAGGCGTCAACGCCGAACATTCCGAGATTGGAAATCGTGAACGTGGCGCCTTCCATCTCCTCGATCGACAGTCCCCGTGTACGCGCCTTCTCCGACAGCACTCGAGCCTCTGCGGAGATGACTCGCAGGCTCTTGGTGTTGGCGGCATGAATGACCGGAACCACCAGACCGCCCCCACGATCCTCGGGCAGCGCCACGGCAATGCCAATGTTGACGTCGCCGTGATACACGATGGCGTCTTCGTCCCATGAGGCATTCATGAGCGGGTTGCGGTGCATGGCCACGGCGCAGGCCCGCACGAGCAAGTCATTGACGGAGAGTTTGACACCCTGATCGGCCAACTCAACGTTGAGCTGCTGCCGCATCGCCATCATGGCATCCATGGCGAAGACCATGGACACCTGATAATGGGGGATCTCCTGCTTGGACTCGACCAGCCTCCGAGCGATCGTCTGTCGCATGCTGGTGACGGGCGCTCGGCGATCATTGTGAGCCAACGCCTGCGGTGCCGGATCCACCCGCGTGGCTGGAATCGATGCAGCAGGCACCGGCACCGGCGTCGGAGTGACCTCCGGCGGAGACTCGCGCTGCGCCGAGGGCGGTACCGCTGCCCTGACTTCGTCGGTTGTTTTCGCAGCCGCCAGGACATCGCGCTTGATGACGCGCCCGGATGGACCCGACCCTCGCAGGGTCGCCACATCGACGCCGTACTGTTCGGCAAGCCGGCGCGCTACCGGTGTGATGCGGTGGGGCTCGTCGGTTGCCGGTGGCTCGGTGGCCGCAGCGATCGGTTCGCTTCCAGCACTCGCCGGGGTCGCAGCGACCTCCTCGCCCTCTTCGGCCAATACCGCCAGCACCGTGCCGATGTCCACAGAAACGCCTTCATCCACCACGATACTGGACAGAATGCCGTCATCGAAGGACTGCATTTCCATCGTGGCCTTGTCGGTTTCGATGTCTGCGATGACGTCTCCGGCGGTCACCTCGTCTCCCGGTCCGACATGCCACTTGATGACGGTCCCCTTCTCCATCGTGTCTGAGAGCCGCGGCATGGTGATGTCAATGGTCATTGGCGTCTCGCCTCTCGACAGGCACGTCGTGCTCAGGCGTTGTAGGTGGCACTGCGGACTGCTTCACAGATCTTTCGGGCGTTCGGAAGCATCTCCTGCTCAAGATTCTGAGCGTACGGTGCCGGAACTTCGTCACTGTGAACGCGATGGACGTGATTATCCAGATCATCGAAACACAAGCGGTGCAATTCGGCAGCCACTTCGGAACCGACCGAGGCAAAGGCCCACGATTGGTCGACGACGACGCAGTAATTGGTTTTGCGAACCGAGGCGGAGAAGGTCTCGATGTCCAGCGGCTTGATCGACCGGCCGTCAATGACCTCGCAGTCGATCCCCTCCTTGGCGAGTGCTTCGGCCGCCTCCAGACAAAAGTGTACGGGCCGTCCGAAACTCACAATCGTGCAGTCCGAGCCCGGCCGAACGATGTCGGCGGACCCGATCGGAATGGTGTAGGACTCCTCAGGAACGTCTCCTGTCAATGCGAGCATCCGCTCACTCTCCAGACAGAACACCGGATCGTCGTCCTGAATCGCCTGCGTCAGCAGCCCCTTGGCCGAATAGGGTGTGGACGGAATGATGATCTTGAGTCCCGGGACGTTCGCGTAGAGCGACTCGACGCACCATGAGTGCGTTGATCCGAGTTGCCCACCCGCACCGTCGTTTCCACGAAACACGATGGGACACCCGAACTGCCCGCCACTCATGTAGAGCATCTTGGGCGCGTTGTTGAGAATCGGATCAGCGGCCACCAAGCTGAACGACCACGACATGAACTCGACGATCGGCCGCAGCCCCATCATGGCGGCGCCAATGCCCAGGCCAGCGAACCCGCTCTCGGAAATCGGCGTGTCAATGACCCGCTTCGGGCCGAACTGGGCAAGCATGCCCTTGCTGACCTTGTAGGCCCCGTCATACTCCGCGACCTCTTCGCCGATCAGGAAGACGCGTTCATCCCGACGCATCTCATCGGTCATGGCCTCTCGCAATGCGTCTCGGAAACTGATCTCACGCACCGGAAGCCTCCTGATCATTCCGCCTGCGCTGGAGGAACTCCGGCATGCTGGTGCCCGTGTAGGGCCCCCACCGCTCCGCGTACACGTCGTGATAGAGCTCCTCCATGCCGGGCGGCGGAGAGGCCTCGGCCCACTTCACCGCCTGACGAATCTCGCTTCGAATCTCCTTGCCGAGACGCTTGAACGCCTCGCCCGTCAACAGATCGCGGTCCACAAGCCAGGCCGCCAGCCGCTCGATCGGGTCGCGGTCCTCCCACTGCTCCTCCTCTTCGTGCGTCCTGTACTTTCGAGGATCGGACATGGAGTGCCCCTTGAATCGATAGCACCGCATGTCCACCCAACAGGGGCGGCTCGTCTCGCGGCAGCGATCGACGAGCGGCTTCATGCCACGGTAGACGTCAAGCACATCCATGCCCTCCAGACACGCGGCGTTCATGCCGTAGCCGCGGGCCCGCTCGATCAGGTGGCTGCCCGCGGCCGTACATCGCTCGACCGCAGTGCCCATCGCATAGAGGTTGTTTTCGACGATGAAGATGACCGGCAGCTCAAGCACCGCCGCCAGATTCATTGCCTCGTGCACAGCCCCCTGATTGATGGCACCGTCCCCCATGAAACACAGCGTGACGTGACTGCTCGCGCCGCCGTCGATGACCTCGTCGCGGTATTTCGTCGCAAATGCCAGACCGGCCCCGAGCGGCACTTGCGCACCGACGATGCCATGGCCCCCATACATGTGGTGCTCGGCGTCGAAGAAGTGCATCGACCCGCCCTTGCCCTTGGCGCACCCGCCAATGCGACCGAACAGTTCGGCCATGCCCACCTCGGGCTTCATGCCTCTGGCCAACGCGTGCCCATGGTCGCGATAGGCCGTAATCACCGGATCGTCCGGATTGACCGCCGCAATCGTCCCCACGGCCACCGCCTCCTGACCGTTGTAGACATGGAGGAAGCCGCCTGCGAGCCGATTCTGGTACGCCTGCATCGACCGGACCTCAAACTCACGGATGAGCATCATGTCACGCAGCCACTCGAGCAGCACCTCGGTCGGCGGCAGCGGCACGGCCTCGGTCTCACAGCGTGACTCGGTCGTCGGATCAATCTGGTTCATGGGGTGTGCCGTCATACAAAAGAACGCCGCGCAGTATATCGGCCCTCCCCGTTGCCCCTGTGCTTGTGAATCAACGAACCTCGACCCGAACAGTGGTCGACTTGACAGGCGCAGCATCTTTCAGCCACGGCCTGCGATACACAAAGACGATGTCCGCATCCCCGATTGAGTGACCCTGGAGTTGCCAATACTGCTCGCCCGGGCGACCCACCCGGTCGCCGGGCACCTTCGTTTCGCCGCCGGTCACGACGACGTGCGAGGCGCCGGTCGATCTGCCCGCGTCGATCGCCCATGCGTAGCCGGTTCCTGCGGTCACCGGCAGGGTCACGGTCGCCACGCCGCCGACCCGAAGGTCCACATGCTGATCTGCCGTCCCTCCGGCGTGGCAACCCGCCAGAATCGCCATGACCGCCAAACCCAGTCGTCTCATCGCCACCGCCTCCTTGCTGAGGCCATAGTAGTCCCCGCCGCAGTGGGCTCACAACGCCGGGGAAGGAAGGCGTGCACCCCCGCGGCGATCTGCGGCCCGGCCCCGGGCCCATCAGAACTGGTTTCAGTACAAAAAACGAGGGTCCGTCCTGCCGAAGCAGCCAACCTTGCGGGAAAACCGCCGGTACAATCGGCCCGCGGGGGGAGATCACCTGCGCCTTCGCTCAGGTGGTTGGTGTTGGTACGCTGCAGGTTCGAGAGACCTGAGCGCCCGGTTTCCGGCAGCTTCGATGTGAAGCAGCCGCATTTCTCTGGAGATTGACCGAGATGAGTACTCCTCGCCTCCCCGCCGCGACCGGCCGCCGACCAGCCACTGCCCCGGGCGTCGGCTTCGCCCTGCTGGTGGCGCTCTTGACGGCCTCCTCCGCCATGTCCGAGACGTTGTACGTCAATGACGAGCACGTCGATGATCCTCCGGAGTTGGATGACATGATGGGCAGTTGCGAAAACGCCCAGTACTCCTCGATTCAGGAAGCCATCGACGACGCGGCAAGCGGCGACACGATCATGGTGTGCGACTGCGTGGACGGGGGCACGGACGAGACGTACTTCGAGGACTTCGATGAAGTCGCGGTCATGACCATCCCGGAGGACATCGAGAGCCTCACCATCAAGTCTGTCTTCGGCCCCGACAACGTCATTCTGGCGGGCCAGGGCGCCATGCCTCTGTTGAAACTTGAGGGCGAGAATCAGGTCATCACGCTGATCGGCCTGACGCTTCAGGACGGTGTTCCCCAGGCAATCGAGCTCGACCAGCCGCCGGACGACATGCTCGACTGGTACGTCGGCGGAGCCATTCAGGTGCTCGCCGGTGAAGTCGATGTGCAGGGCTGCATCATCCAGAACAATCGATGCGACTACTCGTGGGAGAACTACGGGCTCGGGGGCGCCATCTACGTGCACACGAATGCCACGCTGACGGTGCAGGACTATCAACCGACCCTGTTCGACCTCTGGGACGACCCCGGGCCGACCTTCCCCACCATCCTCACCGGGAATGCAGCCGTTCGGGGTGGTGCCATCTACGCGGCCCCCGTCGCGACGGTCACCATGATCCTGCCTGAGATCAACGCCAACGTGGCGCTCTATCTCGGCGGCGGAGTCTATGCCTCGGAGGGATCCATTGTGGACCTCATCGGCGGCACCCTGTGCGGGAATTACCAGGCTGAGAATGCCATGATGGGAATCCCTGAACTTCCGATTCTCTCCAAGAACATCTATGGCCGGGTAGACCGCCACCCGCTGGCTCCCGGTTGCGTGGCTGTCGACTGCGGCGTCGCCTCGGAGTGCGATGAGAACATCGACACTCTGAACGTCGGACCGGCCGACCCCTTCCAGACCATTCAGGCGGCAATCAACGCCGCTGGCCCGGGCGACACGATTCGCGTGGCCGCCGGAACCTATCTGGAGACGATCAACCTTGAGGGCAAGGCCGTCACGATCGAGGCCAGGGATCCATCGCACGGCGCTACCGTCATTGAAGCGCCGAGCGACGACAACTGGGACTCGGACGGTGATGGTGACGTCGACGACGATGACAACTGGCCGGACTGGAAGTGGTCGGCTCCCACGGTCACCATGACCAGCGGCGAGCGGGACACCACGATCCTTCGCGGATTCACCATCGCGGGAGGCGCGGGGGCTGAAGTGTTCATCGACGCACTCAATGGCTTCCCTTACGCCGGGCCCTACGCCGGCATCATGAACGACGTCGGCGGCGGCATCCTTTGTGGCGGCTCCTTCCCTCGGATTGAAGACTGCATCATCAGGGACAACATGGCCGGGGACGGCGGCGGCATCTTCGCTGGAGCCGGCGCGGAGCCCACCATCCTCAACACCATCGCGTGCAGCAACGTGCCGCTGAACTACTTTGGTCCCGTGATTGACGAAGGTGGTTCGTGTCAGGCACCAACTTGTGAGGATGACAACGGCAACGGCACACCCGACACGTGCGAGGTCAACGACCCACCGGTCATTCTGCCGATGGATCCAAACCTTGATGCGGCCGCGCTTCAGTCAGCCCTGGATGACGCCATCACTGCCGCCCACCACGGTGACATCATCGACTTCCCGGCTGGCACCTATCCGGTCTCCATCAACCCCCGCGGCAAGGCCCTGATCTTCAGGGGAGCCGGACCGAGTGAGACCGTGCTCGACGGCGAAGACGCAACCACGCTTATCGTGTGCAATCGAGGGGAAATGGGGACTACGCTCTTCGAGGACATGACGCTCACATCGGGCCATGGAGCCCGCGGCGGCGCCGCTCGCCTGACCGCATCCAGCCCGACCTTCTCGAACATCACCTTCCTCGACAACATGGCCACGGACAGCGGCGGCGCCGTCTTCATGTCCAGCGGCGCAAAGCCGATCATGGACAACTGTCGCTTTGATAACAACACCGCCAACTGGGGGGGAGGCGGCGTGTACGCTGCTGAGCGGTCAGCGCCTCTGCTCGTCGACTGCGCATTCACGGGCAACCAGACGGGCCAGATCGGTGGTGGCGTGGCAGTCGTCAACCGTGCGGGATCGACTCCCATCGGCATCCCGTTCCCCTACCCCTTCGGCGTCGAGGGGAGCAACCCTGCATTCATCAACTGCAGTTTCGCCGCCAATTCGGCGGCCCGCTATGGCGGCGGCGTCTGGTCGGGTTACTCATGCGAGCCATGGTTCGACAACTGCACGTTCCAGAACAACGTCGGCGAGTGGTCGGGCGGTGGAGTCTACATTCAGAGCATGAACGAGTATTCCGATGCCTCCGACATGATCAGTTTCGGTCCCCATCCGGGCTACCCCGATGACATGATCGGCTACCCCGTATTCTTCGATCTGGATGACGACGGCGTGGGCGGCTCCGCCTTCGCCTGCAACGAGACTTCGGCAGTCTGGGGCGATGCGAGTGCCTGGTGGGATCCCTATCTCGAACTGGAGCCATTCAGCGACGACGCGGAATGCCTCTACTGCAACCCCGACGTCAACCGCGACATGAGAGTCGACTTCCATGATCTCATCCGCGTGATCGATACGTGGGGCAACTGTGACGGTGTCGACGGCGACCCGCCCCCCCCGCCCGGCCCGGTCCTCTGTGATGAGGATGTCAATGGCGACTACGTCGTCGAGGTGCTCGATCTTCTGGAAGTCCTCGTCCACTACGGCAAGGAGTGCCCGATCGACGGGTGAGGACGATCGACCAGGGCCATCCACGCTCATGTGCGATGCGACCCCCTCCCCGCAGTCCGGGGACGGGGTCGCTGTCATTGGGGGCGAGTGGAGACGCGGGTGGCAGGATTCGAACCTGCAACCTTCGGTTTCGTAGACCGATGCTCTATCCAATTGAGCTACACCCGCTGGGGAGCGGGGCATGGTACCGGCTGCCCCCTGCGGCCGCCACGGAGCGAAACCCCCGAAGCCCCATGGTGGTTGACGTGGAGGGCCGGGGCTGAGATACTTCCCGATTCCGACCCGGTCCCCTCAGGTGAGGGGATGGCGTCCGACAGACCTGGAGACGATTCGGTGCCCAATACCCCCGCCCGCAAGAAGCAGATGCGACAGGATGACGCCAGACGCGCCCGCAATCGGTGGCGTAAACGCGTTCTCAAGGATCGCACCAAGGAGTTTCTGACCGCAGTGCACGACCGCAACGTCGAGGCCGCGGAGACCGCATTCCGCGCGGTCCAGAAGGAACTCGATCAAGTCTCCACGACCAGCACGATTCACAAGAATCACGCCGCTCGCCGCAAGAGCCGCCTCTCCCGCAGGCTCCGCGACCTCAAGGCATCGCTGGCCGGCTGACCTCACGGACACCCCGAGCCGTACCCCGTGACCCGGCCCCGCGCCGGGTCGCTGCGCATCTGGGACACTCCACGTGTGCGACCTCCTGAGAAACCACCGACACCGCCGGGGCACCGCCCGCTTCCGACGCTGGCCACGCTGCTGCCGCTCATCGTCTTTCTCGAGGTCGCGTTGTTGATCGACGGCACCGATTCGTCGGCGTCACGGATCTTGGCGCATACACAGATTGGTAACGCCCTCTCTTTCTTCGGGCTCTCGCCAATCTTCGTCATGCACGCCACGAGCCTCCTGGTGCTCACAACGCTCCTGTCGTGGCATCTGCTTGTCCGGGACCGCTGGAGCCTGTCCCCCGCCGCACCTGCCCAACTGTTCTTCGAGGGCGTCATCGGAACTGCCCCGCTGCTCGCGGCCGCGGCGTTTCTGGGGACGCTGCAGGCCTACCCGTTGAGCGCCACGGCACTGGAGCCGGCTTCGATCATGGACGCGGTCGCCATCGCCATCGGAGCGAGCCTCTCTGAGGAACTCCTGTTCCGCATGATCGGCATCGCCGCCGTCCATTGGCTGCTGGTGGATGTGATGAAGACCAAGGCTGCCACCGGCACCATCGCTGCCGTCCTCGTCACGTCGGTCGCCTTCGCCATGTACCACGATCCCGCCTCGCTTCCTGCTGGCGGAATCGCATTCGTCACCCTGGCTGGGGCTTATCTTGGGACGCTCTACGTGCTCCGTGGATTCGCCGTCGCCGTGATCGCGCACGCGGGATACGACGTCGTGGTCCTGCTCGGTCAACTCAGCGGCTGACCTCGACCTCGACCCCTTCTTCAGCCGAGCGATACATCGCATCAAGCACCCGCTGCACGCCCAGTCCATCCTCACCACTGGGTCCGGGATCACCGCCCGCGCAGAACGCGGCAAAACACTCATGCTCGCGACGGAAGGCCGTCCCCCATCCCTCATCCGCACCGATGGGGTGAGTGACATCGACCACCTCGTCATCGAATTGCGTGCCGAAGGTCACGGCATTGCCCCAGATGTCGAAGTGCGCCGCCCCTTCCTCGCCAAACAGGGTGACACCGTCGGCAATCGCCCCGTCGGGAAGGTGGGAGGCCCACGAAGTCTCGAGCATGATGGTCGGACCGTGCGCACATCTGAGCAGGGCCGAGGCGGAATCGTCGACGTTGAAGACACCGTCCAGATTGGGCGGCCCGGACCACATTTCTGCAAATCGGTACCCCCTCGGAGGGTGGCCGAAACAACTGCTCGTCGAGGCGCTGACCCGGGACACGTCCGGGCGTCCGCACAGGTGCAGAATGAGGTCGACCAGATGCGGACCAAGGTCAATCATGACGCCACCCCCGGAGCGTGCGCGATCGGTGAACCACCGCCCAAGACCCGGAATCCCCCGTCGACGAAGCATGACGGCGCGAGCGTGGTAGATCCGCCCCAGCCGCCCGGCGTCGATGTGCCGCCGCGCTGCCTGGACCGTCGCGGCAAACCGGCACACGAAGCCCACCTGCAGCCGGCGGTTGAGCCGATCCCGAACAGCCAGAATGTCGCGGCACTCTGCTGCGGCCATCGCCATGGGCTTCTCCAGAAGCACGTCGCGGCCAGCCTCCATCGCTGCAATCGCCATTGGCGCATGCGCAGCATTGGGAACCGCGACAACCACCGCCTCGACCTCGTCGCAGCCGAGCATGGCTTCGACGCTCGACCATGCCTGCGCGTCCCACTGGCCACCGGCCTGCTGGGCCTTCTTCTGATCAAGATCACAGAAACCGACCAGCCGCCCACCCGCATCGGCGATGCCCTGAGCATGAACCTGTGCAATCGCGCCAGCGCCAAGGATGCCTATACCGATCGTCATACCGTCCTCCTGATGCGTCTCACGACGGCACCGTACTGTCTCGGCCCTTGCAGAACCACCCGCTCGGATCGAGGCCAGCTGATTGGACATAGCATGCCACCCGTGACAAGACCGCACGTGGATCGAGTCGTCATCATCGGCGGAGGCATCGTCGGACTCACCACCGCGCACACGTTGCTCAAACGCGGGATGGAGGTCGTGGTGCTGGACGCCGGGCCCGATCGGGTCACCGCCTCGCGAGGCAATGCGGGGCAAATCGCCCCGGGGCATCCCCCGATTCCATCGCCAGCCATTCCTCCACAGGCGCTCCACATGCTGCTTGATCGCCGCAGCCCCTTGTTCATTCCGCCTCGGCCGAGCCTGCCGCTGGCCCGCTGGCTCCTCTCATTCAGGCTCGCCTGCCGCGAACACCACTACCGCAACTCCATGCGGGTGCTCGGCGCCATGTCCCGGCTCAGCCGGGAGTGCTTCGAAACGCTCGCCGAGGACCTCGGCCCTGACGCCACCCTCTCGGGCACGGGGCTCACCGACTTCTGGCGGACGGCGCAGGGAGAACGCGAGGCCGAGGCCGAAACAGCGTGGATGGCGCAGCTCGGCTTTGAAACAACCCAGTTGAGCGGCCGCGAACTGCGGACGCGTGACCCGGCGTGGGACGAAGCGGTGCGGGGCGCGGTCATCCACGAGTCGGGCATGTGTGTCGATCCGGAGTGCCTGTGCGAGGCGCTTCGCGGACGTATCAGCGACCTTGGCGGCGTGCTGCAGCATGGGCACGCCGCCACGTCGATGCGTCGCAAGGAGGGACTGTGGCGGGTGACGACCCGCCGTGGCCACTCGGTTGAGGCGGGCAAGTTGCTGCTCGCAGCCGGCGCTTGGTCCGGGCCACTCGCGCGGCAACTCGGCGTGCTGATCCGCATGCAGCCGGCAAAGGGCTACCACCTCATGCTCACCATGCCGCGCCCACCAACCATGGCAGGTGTGCTCCGGGAAGCCAAGATCGCCGTCACGCCCCTGGGCGAGCAGGTCCGCATCGCCGGGACGCTTGAACTCTCGGGGTTCAATCATCGGCTCGATCGATCGCGGCTCTCGCAGTTGCGGCTCGGAACCGCAGCCTTTCTCCCGGCCGCCGCCCTCGCTCGGGCGGGCAAGCCCTGGTGTGGCCTGCGGCCGTGCACCGCCTCGGGCCTGCCTGTTGTCGGCGCCGCGGCACCAAACGCATGGATCGCCACGGGTCACGGGATGATGGGGCTCACGCTCGCTACCGGAACGGCGGCGATTCTTGCAGAGGACATGCTCGGCGAGTCCACGCCGGACTGGGCGGAGGTGTTGGCACCTCAAGTCAGCCGCGGGGTATCGGCTCCACGTGCGCGCGGTAGGTGACGCCACGCGCGCTCAACTCACTGAAGAGCGTCTCCAGCACACGATCATCGCCCGCCAGACACTCCGGCGGATGAACGCCCGGCCTTGACACGATGCCCGACTCGATCATGCGAGCCATGATCGTGGCGGGGAAGGCCGTGGTACGGGCCATGCTTGACCAGCCGCGTTCGGGGTCCATCTCGTCGTAGAGATCCCACCGCATGTTGGTTGGAATCCCGTCAAGATCGCCCTGAGCCTCGACCCGCATCACCGTCAAGTCCCCTTCGCCCTCCTCGTAGGTCCACAACGGGAAGAGGGCTCGGCACGTGACTTCGCGAGGCGACACGCGGACCCCGCCCACGTCGATGGGCTCGTCGCTCAAGAGGCCGGTCTCACGCAGGGCCCACGCGAGGTCACGATGCCCGGGATACCGCATGGTCTGCTCAAGCATGTTGGGGACATCCAGCGTTTCCGTCAGGCTTCGCAATCCGTCGGTGTTGAAGGCCTCCAGCGTCCCGGTCTCGGGGAAGTCGATCAGGATCGGGTCCGAGAGTGCCTCCCGCACGAGGACCTGCCCCTGCTCGACAATCCGCGCAGGCCGAACATACTCCTCAATGATGTCGTAGGGACTGAACGCCGCCTTGAATTGCCAGGGCAGGTGCCGATCGACCGGAAGGCCGCCGACCCGAATGGTGACCGATCGGCACGGCGAGAGGCGTCTGGCGGCCACACCAGCAAGGAGATTGCTCATCCCTGGAGCCACCCCACAGTCAACCACGGCGATGGTCCCACTGGCCTTCGCGGCCTCGTCGAGCCTCCAGGCATCCTCCGGCATGAAGGAGATGTCGCAGTAGGGCTTCCCGGTCTCAATCACCGCCTGGAGGGCCCCGAGCCCAAACCGGCTCGGAAGCGCCCCGAGGACAAGATCGGCCTCGGAGGCCAACTCCCGGACCATCGCCTGGTCAGAGAGATCCGCCTGCCGGACTCGCAGGGCCGGGAATCGGTCCTGCACCCCACGCAGGCGGTCTCCATCGACATCACACAGCGTGACGGTCCGCCCCGGGTCCGCGGCCAGATCCATGGCCATCACGGCCCCCACCATCCCTCCACCGAGCACAACTGTCTGTTTCATCACGAAGTCCTTCTATAGGGACCGCAGCGTCCACATCTCGAACGATCTTTCAGGAAAGTGAGAACACGGCACACGGCTATATGTTCTCTCACATAGTAAGAGGTGGACAAATTGATCCACTTTCGGAACCGTGGCTCGGATCTGGGCGAACTTCTCTGATAGAGGATCTGGCGTGTGGCCAGCCCCATTCCCGGCAGCAACCTCCGATTCGGAAAGGAGCCCCACAGGTCTGACCCCCGGACGACTGAACGCAAGCCCGACGCCGCTCAGTCAACTCGGATCCGGCCCTACCCCGGCCAGCCCCCCGGCGTCAATCGCCACAACCGTCGCCTGCAGCGTGTGCAGGGGCGGCCCTCATCGCAGCCCAGCCCCGACCGGCCATGACTTGCCAACGGGAGCCGCAACGAGGAGTACGACCGTGCCCATCACCCAACACCGTGCCGACCTTGTTCTCGACCTCTTCGACCGGTATTACACCCGTGTCTTCTGCTTTGCCAGAAAGTCACTTCCCGCAGAGAGTGCCGAAGACATCGCTCAGGAAGTCTTCGCCAAACTCCTGCAACTCAGACATCTTGAGCAACTGGACGAGATCTCGGTCAGCTACCTGATCAAGATCGCGGACAATCTCATCAAGCGGCGGTACAACCGCGGACGCCGCTTCCAACGGTTCCTCGAGGCTGCCCACGCAGAACCCCGGGGCAAGCGGCAGTCGGCACCATACGCCGAGCCGGCACCTGAACTTGGCCGAACGTTGACCGCGCAGCTTGATCGACTCTCGCCGAGCGAGCGGGAAGCCGTTCGCCTCGTCGTATGCAATGGATTGAGTTACCAGGAGGCCGCAGCGTCACTTGGCGTCCCGGTGTCGACCGTCAACAACTGGAAGTACCGAGGTCTCCAGAAGCTCAAGGAGATGCAGGACGAGGAGAATGATCGCGCCGCCTGAGAAGCCCCTGCTGCGCCGCTCCACATCTCCAACGCTCATCCAGATCCTGCATCACGGCTATGGTGCCAGCCATGCCCTCGCGTACTCCATCGAGCACCAAGCCGCCGCTCCGACTCGCCGTGTCCGGAAGTTCCGGCTTCGTTGGAACCGCGCTGGTCGCTGCAGCCCACCGCCGTGGCCACGATGTGATACGCCTGGTTCGCAGATGCCCTTCGAATGTTGGCGAGATCCAATGGCACCCCGGTGAGCCCTTCACGCCGGACCCCAGACTGGAGGGGCTCGACGCCGTGGTTCATCTCGCCGGGGCAGGCGTCGCCGATCGCCGATGGACCCGCCGGAGAAAGGCGGTGCTCCGATCCAGCCGGGTGGACGCGACCAGGTTCCTGAGCGATGCCCTGCTGCAACTTGAGCGGCCGCCACCCGCCTTCGTGCAGGCGTCAGCGACGGGCATCTACGGGGACCGTGGTGACGAGGTGTTGACCGAGCAATCATCAACCGGCACGGGGTTTCTGGCAGACCTCGCCACGGATTGGGAACATGCAAGCGGCAGCCTGACGCACGCAGGCTTCAGGGTGGCGTTGATTCGAATCGGAATGGTGATCGGTCAGGGGGGCGCGATTGCGAGAATGCGGCCGATCTTCCGGATGGGTCTTGGCGGCCACCTCGGCCGCGGGACCCAGTGGGTCAGTTGGATTGCCCTCTCGGATCTGGTCGAAGTGCTCCTGCGGTCCTGCTGCGACGCCGCGCTCAGCGGCCCGATCAACGCCGTGTCCCCAAATCCCGTCACGAACCGCGCATTCACGAAGGAGTTTGCCAGGGCCTGCCACCGCAGGGCCTTCCTTCCCGCGCCTGCCCCGCTGCTGCGGATGGGAATGGGGCAGATGGCCGGAGCGTTGCTGCTGGCAAGCCAGCGGTGCCAACCCGCTGTGCTGGCTGAACAGGGATTTCAACCCCGCTACGCCACGCTCCGGTCCGCGCTGAATTGCACCCAGGACGCTTCCTGACGACCCCGGGCCCCCCTCCTGGACCGCACCGAATGGACGGGAACCGTGTTGTGAGCCCCTTCAGGAACGAACCACCCCCAGATCTCCCACCAAGCGGGTGTAATCCCCTTGTGCGGTGCCCGGCCGCCGATAGACTGGAGGCGGGGGCCCAGAGCCCTGCACCCGCCACAAGGGCGGGCACGCATTCTCCGGTAGAGAAAGAGATAAGGAGCGTTTACAAATGCATAGCACTACGGCACTGCTCGGCGCTGCCGCCATGATCACATCCGCTGGGGCCGGCACGGCCCTGATGGATCAGATCGGCGACCTGTCGGGATCCGACATCGACACCAGCAACATGCTTGCATCGCAGTATTTCGAAGCGGCTTACTCGGTCTACGACATCGCCGCCATCGATGACTTCGACAATGCCAGCGGCTCGGCCGCCGGGTCCGTCTCGGCGATCGTATCCGGATGGAACGGCTACGCCGGCATCGACGCCGTCTCGGGTGTTCAGGTGAACTTCTACATGGCCGTCGAGGACGCTGCCGCGAACCTCGTCGGCTACGCATCGTCTGATGCCGGGGTCTCTGTCGATCCAAGCTGGTCCGGAACCGGCTACGGCGACATGCTGACCGTCGATGGCAGCTGGGCAATTGCCAGTGGCACGCAGTACGTCACCATGATTCCGATGAATGAGTTCGGAGTGAACGGCCAGACGGGCATTCCGATCACCTTCATCGGCGACTTGAATTGCTGGCAGGCCAACCCCGGCGGCGGCTTCGGCATGCCCGGCAACATGCAGGTGACGGCGAGCAACCTCGCGTTCCGAGTCATGTCCGGAAGCGCCGACCCGTGCGACGCGCCGCTGCCGGCCTGCCCTGCAGACGTCAGCGGACCTTCCGGCGAGCCCGATGGAATCGTCGGTGTCGATGACGTCCTGGCAACGGTCGGCACATTCGGGCAGACCGGCGACGGCTCCTTCCGCCCCACGGGCGACTGCTTCCCGCTGCCGAACGGTGACTGCACCGTGAATGTCGACGACCTCCTGACCGTCATCGCCGCCTTCGGTGATGACTGCCGACCCCGCGGCGCCTGCTGCATGGGATTGGCCGGATGCGACGACGACATGGTCGAAGATGACTGTGCTGGCGACTGGCTCGGCGAGGGCTCTACTTGCGCCGACGACTGCCACGCTGGTGCGTGCTGCTTCATCGACGGCTCCTGCACCGAGGGAACGCCCGCAGAGTGCTCCGACGCCGGTGGCACCTACGCTGGCGACAACATCGATTGCGCCGCTGCGGATTGTCCACAGCCCTCACCCGGCGCGTGCTGCATCAGCGCGATCGATTGCATCGATGATCTCTATCCGACCGACTGCGCTGACTTCGGCGGGACGTACATGGGTGCAGGCACCGATTGTGCGACGACCAGTTGCGGATGGAGCGAGTGCCCCGCCGGATCGACGGACGAAGGTGTCCCATGTCAGGAAGACACATCCGATCCAAACGGCGACCCGAACGGTGGCATGAACGTTGATCCTCCATCATTCGGCGCCATCGCCAACGGTGAGACCATCTGCGGATATATGTCTACTTTCACCTGCCTTGGATGCGGTGACGCCGGTGAGGATCTCACCTACCGCGACACCGACTGGTACCTGTTCGACAACTCGGGTGGTGGCGAATGGACCATCAGTGGCGGTGGCGACAGCGCGCTGGTCATGGGCATCGTCGACAATGACGCGCTCGCATTCGTGGACTACATGGTCCTCGCTCCGAATCAGGAAGGCGCCGTGACAGTCACTTTGCCCGCTGGCGGAAACTACTCCGTCTGGGTCGGCCAGGACTTCGACGGCGGCGACAACACGTGCGCCATGGGTACGAATCTGTACTCGGTCATGCTTGTTGGTGCCGACGCACCAGCCGCGGCGTGCTGCGTGCTCACCGACTGCGTCGGCGACCTCGATCCGACCGATTGCGCTTCGCTCGGCGGCACCTATGTCTCGGGCGAGTCCTGCGACACCTACAGTTGCCCGGCATCCTTCGAGCCCTGCACGACCGGCAATGGCGAGGACCCATTGGGCATCGACGAGTCGTGGACTGCGGGCACCTCGGATACCGGCTCCGGCTACACCCGAGCCGCCAGCATCTCGGCGCCGAGTGTCTCGGAGTGCACGCTCTATGGCCTGGGCCTCGTCTACAGCGGCGGTTGGGGCGAGTGCGCGACGCCCGGCGACATCGGCATGACCTGGTCGCTGATGTCCGACGGCGGCGGGCTGCCTGGCGCCGAGGTCGCCTCCGGCACGGGCGCCTCCTACTTCGGTACGGACCTCGTCTATGCAGGCGCCTACGCCCTGCACGGATGGACGTTCGACATGGGGTATGGCGGCAGTGCCGACTGGGTCAGCGCCGCATCGACCAGTGGTGGTCAAGGCGAGTGCTGGTTCCTCTGGATGTCCTCGTCCGCATCCGGTGCCGGATCCTCGGCACTTGACGATGGTTCGGGCTGGGCCGCCGAGGTCTTCAGTTTGAACTACTGCATCACGGAGTGATGTTGTCGTAGTCAATACACCGCCCCCCGCCGCTTGCGGCGGGGGGCGGTTGTCTTTTTGCGCTTGAAGAAACTGCGCCGCCCGGTGACCTTACTGCTGTTGCTGCTGCGCCGCCGCCTCGTCACCACGCTGCTCATGCACTGCAACTTGATCTGGCGCCTCCGAAAACACCGGAACATCCATGATGAGCGGCGCTCCTGCATGGTGACGCTCGCGGCGCTCGACCGGGCTTGTCCGAACTTCGACCGACAGGCACTCATCGGCCGCCCCTCGAAAGATACCGCGGTTGGGAGGCACGTCAGCGTAACTGCGGCCATAGGCGACAACCACGTATCGCTCGTCAACGCCGCACGCGTGTGTGGGATCGAAACCGATCCAGCCACGCTCAGGCGCCCACACCTCGATCCATGCATGGCTCTCGGATGGCGATCCTCCGTTGTCCACGTGCAGGTAGCCATTCACATAGCGGCACGGAATGCCCTTCAGTCGAAGCAGCCCCAACGCAATGTGGGCAAAGTCCTGACACACACCCGCCGCTGCCTTGAGCGCGTCCTCGCTGGTCGAGTGGGCGTGTGTCACAAGCGGACGGTAGGCGACCCGGTCCTTGAGCCCTGCGGCCAGACGGCCGACCACGGACCCCACCGTCTTGCAGTCGGGAAGCTGCAGCTCGTCCCCAAGCAGTTGGAGTCGCTCGCTTCGGATCACCGGGCCACCGAACTGAAGATAGTCCCAGGTTCCCCGTTCCAGCGGCAGACCTCGAATCGGCACGTCCAGCGTCTGCGGGTCTCGATCCGGTGGGCTCGTCTCGACCAGCGTCCTGCATGCCACCTCGACCCGATCGTGATAGTCCGTGATTGAGAACCAGTGGAGCGCATTGCCCATCCAATCCTCATGCCGACTCGGCTGAGCGTGCGGGCCGATCGCCAGGTCGAAATCGTGGACGGCCTGTCCGGGAAGGGTCCGCGGCTCAACGCGAACCTCCATGTGAGACTCACGCACGAAGGCGGAGTATTGAAACCGCAGATGATGTTCGATACCGAGAAGCATGGATTCCTACACCGTGAAGTACAGTCGAGTCAGCGACTCATGGATCCGTTCGATGTCGCTCGCAAGCCCCTGACACACCGCGGCGAAGTCATGTCGGCCGAGAAGATCCTGTGACTCATACCGCAGCTGCGAAGAGAGACGACCGACCTGCCGGGCCGCGTCGGTCAGCACGCCGCCCCGCTCGATCTCCCCGAGGTCCCCTTCCAGATTCGACACCCCGAAAGCCACGCTGTGCGGCGACTGGGAGTCGAAGAACAGGAAACTCCACACCTGGCGAGGCGTCAAGCCCGCGCCATGGACGCGACGGTAATTCTCAAGCGACCCTGCCGACCGAAGCACGCACCGAAGCAGCGCATGATGCACCGGAATGTCGATGTCGTTGGGCGTCGCCATGAGCGGCGGAAGCCTGTGACGAAGAAGCATCAGCACGCGGTACACACGTTCAAGCATCACACCGAGATCGAGGAAAACCCAGGCTTCATCCCGGATGAGTGTTCGGCCGATCGTGCCGCCGATGCCGAACACCGCCTGCTGGACTTGGCCAAGCAGCACATCGGGGCTCGCCTCGCCGCGAACGCCAGCGTCCAGATGCAGCCAGCACTCGTTGATCTGCTCAAAGACCTCCCGCGTCAGGTACTCCCGAATGGCCCGGGCGTTCTCTCTCGCATTGTGCATCGAGGTCGCGACGGAGAGCGTGTTGCCTTGTCCGAGCAGCCAGTTGTGCAACCCCGCCATGCGAATCTCATCAACATCACCGGTCACAGCTGGCGATCCACGGTACACATTGGTGAATTCGGACCAGAACTCCACGGCGGTTTCCGGCGCCAGGCCGCGGATCTCCACGGTCAACTGCTCGGCGACCTGCAACATCCGGCAGAGGTTGGACGCCCGCTCCAGATACCGGCCCATCCAATAGATGTTCTCGGCAGCCCTCGACAACATCACGCTCATCGAACGAGTTCCTCCGCCAGCACCCACGTGTCCTTGCTCCCGCCGCCCTGTGATGAGTTGACGACGTACGACCCTTCCTGAAGCGCGACTCGTGTCAGGCCACCGGCCAGCACCCGAATCGTCTCTCCGAAGAGGACAAACGGCCGCATGTCGACATGACGCGGCGCGTACCCGTTCCCGGTCCAGGTCGGGTGCGAGGAGAACTCCACGAGTGGCTGGGCGATGTAGGCGTCGGGGTTGGCATCAAACACCGTCGCGAACTCGGCGATCTGCGATGCACTGGCGGTTGGCCCCACCAACATCCCGTACCCGCCAGCCCCATCGGTCAACTTGACGACCAGCGAAGAGAGGTTGTCGCGGATGTAGGCGGCATCCTCAGTCTTGCGACCGATGTAGGTATGGACCTGCGCCAGCAGCGGCTCCTCGTCGAGGAAAAACCGAATGAGATCGGGCATCCAGGGATAGATCGACTTGTCGTCCGCAACGCCGGCCCCAGGCGCGTTGGCAATCGTGATGTTGCCGGCCCGCCATGCGTGGATCAGGCCCGGAACCCCGAGCAGACTCCCTGCATTGAACACCACGGGATCGAGAAAGGCATCGTCAACACGGCGGTACAGCACGTCCACCCGCTGCCGGCCTCGGGTCGTCCGCATCGAGACCTGATCGTTCTCGACGATGAGGTCCCGCCCCTCGACAAGTGGCACGCCCATCTCTCGTGCCAGGAATGAGTGTTCAAAGTACGCGCTGTTGTTCAGACCAGGTGTGAGCACCGCGACCGACGGACGCTCGCGACCTCGGGGCGCCGCGAACTTGAGGGTCTCAAGGAGCATCTGCGGATAGGTGTCCACCGGGCGGACTCCGTAATTCGCAAAAATCTCGGGGAACACCCGTGAGAGCAGGTTCCGGTTCTCAAGCACGTATGAGACGCCGCTGGGGCACCGGCAGTTGTCCTCCAGAACGAGAAACTCGCCTTGTTCGCCGCGAAGCAGGTCGATCCCCGCAATGTGCGTGAAGACCCCATGACGCGGCCGAGTTCCTATGAGCTCCCGCCGAAAGTCGCTCCGAGAGAGCACCAGATCAAATGGAACGATGTTCTCGCGCAGGCATCGCTGATCCCCATAGACATCCTCAAGGAACAGGTTGATTGCCGTCACCCGCTGAATGAGCCCCCTCTCGAGCGTCTCCCACTCGTCACTACCGATGATGCGGGGCACGAAGTCAAAGGGAAACGTCCGCTCAGTGCCCTCTTCCTCGCCATACACGGTGAAGGTGATGCCCTGATTGACAAGCGACACCTCCTGCAGTTCCTCCCGCCTGAGAATTTCACGCTCGTCGAAGCGGCTCAGTGTCTCGATCACCGATCGATACAGCCCTCGAGCGGCATCGTCGGATGCAAGTGCCTCGTCGTATCCCTTCTCGGCGACCTTCCAAGAGCGTGCCATGGGCGGTCATGCTACAACGTGAGCCCACCCGGGGCGGACACGACAGGAGGATTGACCCGGCGCTCAGGCCGGTGGGATCGGACGCCCGTGTGGATCGTCCGGCGTGTCCCCGACTTCACGCTGCAACTGCGCCGCCAGCGAAGGATCCGTGACGTGCTCCAGGCGCTCGGCCGCGGCATGCAGATGGCTCGACGGGATGCTCGCCCTTCCAGCGAGATACGTCTCCCACAGTCGATGCGCTCGCACCAGGCTTTGCGCTTCGGATCGACCCGAGACCGTCAACTTCCAATTCCCTCCGCGCAGCTCCGCCAGAGATCCTCGACGAAGCCTCGCCAGCACGGCCGCCAATCTGCCACCGATCCTGACATCGGATCGAAGAAGGCCTTCGACCTCGTCGCGGTCCATGGTGACTGCACGTTCCTCCAGTCGAAACAGGAGTCCAAGCGCATCCTCGACGGCAACCCGCATCGCATCACGCCGCGCCGCCCAGCGGCGGGCGAGCGAGCCTCGGCCTGGTGCGAACATCGCTGCAGCGAGGAAGATCGCCATCGATGCAACCGCCATCATTCCCGAGGACGATGTATCGACATTCCCACCGAGAATCCACCCGGGAACCGTCAACGCCGCCAGATGCCCCATCACCGCCGCGAGTCCACCGAGCAGCGCCGCCAGCACGATGACCCACTTCATTCGGCGGATGAACAGCAGTGCTGCCGCGGGCGGCGCCACAAGAAGGGCGACCGTGATGATGCTCCCCACAGCCTCAAAGCACGCAACGCAGGTCGCCGCCGTCAACGCCATGAGGCCGTAGTGCAGCCACCGCGAGTCGAACCCCTGCGAGGTCGCAAGGCCCGGATCGAATGCCGCAGCAAGCAACTCCTTGAACAGCATGCCCGTCAATGCCACGTTGGCGATCAGGACGGCTGCCAGCGGAATCAGCATCCGTGGCACGTCCATGCCAGAGATCGAGATTGTGTCGAGCGGCGCGAGCTCGATAGCGCCATACAGCACACAGTTGGGGTCAAGGTCGACCGAGTCCGCCGACTGCACGATCAGGAGGAGCCCGAGCGAAAAGAAGGTGGTGAATACAAGTCCCATCGCTGCCCCACGCTCAATCCGACCCCAGTGGTGAACGACCTGAGTTATGACGGCCGCCAGGATGCCGGCGATCGCCGCACCCAGAAACATCCACGCCCCCGACCGCGTTCCACTGACGAGGAAGCCGATGGCAATACCCGGCAGCACCGCGTGCGACACAGCATCGCCCATCATGCCCATCCCCCGCACGACCAACCAACTCCCCGGGATCGCGCAACATGCAGCGACGAGCACACCGATCAGGATGATCCAGCCGTCGTAGTCAAGCGTCATGGTGAGTCCCCACTGCATGCGGGCTCCGGAGGCCCCCACAGCCATCGCCAAGCATGGCTTCCAGTTCACTGACCAGCGATTCACCGAGCACATGTTCGACCAGATCGGCATCCCGGTCCACGTGCGAGGGCGCGATGTCGGCGTACCGAATCAGGAACAGCTCCCAGAGCCGATGATTCCGAACGACTCGATTCGCCGCGGCTCGCCCAGTTGGCGTGAATGCATAGCAGCCTTCGCTCCTGACGACATCACCTCGCCGCACCGCCCGGCGGTGCAGCGACCGCAACTGGCCGCCTGACCAACTCCGTAGCGGCATCAAGTCCTTGAGCGCCCACCCATCGGCGTCTCTCGCTTCGATCGATTCGGCGGCCGCCCGCAGCAGGTGCTGCTGGCCGGTCCGCCGTCGAAGATCGCGGCGCTGCAGGAGTCGCTTGATCGCACCGCGCCTCGTACCGATGAGCATCGAGATGCCGAACAGAAAGGACAACGTCAATACGATGATCGACCCCGCAGGGAGGTCCGGTGCCAGCGCACTGATGGACGCGCCGATCCAGCAGGCAACCGCCCCGAGCGCACCCGCAATCGCGATCATTCGAAGGAACTCGTCGGTCCAGAATCGGGCGGCGGCCGCGGGAGTGATGAGCAGCGCGATGACGAGAATGAGGCCGACCGCCTGCAGTCCGACGACAGTCACCGTCACGGCAAGGAGCATCAACCCGAGATCGAGCCATCCCTCCCTTCGCCCAAGCGCCCTGCCAAACGCCTCGTCGAAGCACAGCAGCCGAAACTCCTTGGCGAGCAGAATCGCGATGACGAGCGTCACGGCTGCGGTGGCCCCGATTCCGATCGCATCGCTCTGAACCATGGAGGCGGTTCGCCCATAGATGAAGGACTCCAGACCGGCCTGGTTCCCTCCCGGCACGGCCTGCGCCACGCCCAGCATCGCGATGCCGAGTCCGAAGCCACCACCCAGGACCACGCCCATGATCGCGTCATCCTTGAGGCCTGTCGCCCGCCGCAGGACTGGGACTGCCCATGCCGCAAGCACGCCAGCGAGCGCCGCCCCGAGGAGCAGCCCGCCGAAGTTCTTGCCGCCGCCACCGAACGCCTGCATGATCAGAAACGCGCCGACCACACCGGGAAGCATGGCATGGCTCACCGTGTCACCGAGCAGCGCCCGCTTGCGAAGCACGAGAAAGGAACCGACCACCCCAGCGGCCACACCGAGCATGGAGGTGCCGATGACGACGACTCGCGTGTTCCAATCGGCCAGCAGCAGCACATCGAACAGCGCTGTAGCGAGGAGCATCCCGCTCACCGATCCCTTGAGAGCCGCCCGAGTGCCGTGGCGGCCTGTTCAAGCAGGGTCAGTCGGCCACCGTAGGTGGCCCGGAGGTTCTCGGCTGTGAGGGTCGCCTCCATCGGGCCGCTGGCCACGACACGCATGTTGAGCAGGATGAGGTGTTCGAAGTACTCCGCAACAGTCTGCAGATCATGGTGAACCACCACGAGCGTCGCGCCGTCGTTGCGGAGGGCGCGAAGAACCTCCACGATGGCCTGCTCCGTCGCAGCGTCCACCGATGCAAAGGGCTCATCCATGAGGTAGAGATCCGCTTCCTGCACGAGGGCGCGGGCGAGGAACACCCGCTGCTGCTGCCCACCCGAAAGTTGGCTGATCTGCCGGCCCGCGTAGTCGGCAAGCCCCACCCGGTCGAGCGCCCGCATTGCGGCCCGCTTCTGCGCCTTGCCGACGGGTCGCAGCCAACCCAATCGCCCGTACGTTCCCATGGCCACGACATCGTGCGCGCTGACCGGGAAGTCCCAATCGACCGTCTCCCGCTGCGGTACGTAGGCGACACGGCGACGTGAAGACCGCCCCGATGCGCCGAACACTCGCACGTCACCCGACACACGAGGCAGCAGGTTCAGACACGCCTTGATCAGCGTGCTCTTTCCGGACCCGTTGGGCCCGACGATGGCGGCAAGACACCCGGCTGGGACATCGAGATCGACATCCCACAGCACAGGCCGCCGATCGTAGGCCACGGTCAGATCATGAATCGAGAGCGCAGCGTCCGGGTCGTGCTCGGCCCCTCGGGCCACCGTCACCGGGTTGCTGGGAGGACGATCCATCGATCACTCGCCTGCCTCCGACGCAGGCCCGCTGAAACCGCCCTGAGGAACCTCACCCCCGAGCGCACCTGCAACCGTCGTCGCGTTGTGGTCGATCATCCCGACATAGGTGCCTTCGTAGGTTCCAGGCTTGCCCATTGCATCCGAGAACAACTCTCCACCCACGATGACCTGATGCCCGCGTGCCGCGGCGCCTTCAATCAGCGCCCGCACGTACTTGTCCGGAACACTTGATTCGACGAACACCGCAGGGACCTTGCGTTCTACAAGCGTGTCAACAAGACCCGTCACATCTGCGAGGCCTGCTTCTGATTCAGTTGAAATGCCCTGGATGCCCATGACTTCAAGACCGTACGCGCGGCCGAAGTAGTTGAACGCATCATGCGCCGTCACGAGTACGCGCTGCCCCTGCGGAATGCTGCCGACAACGCGGCGTACATAGGCATCAAGGCGTGACAACTCGGCGACATAAGACTCGGCGTTGTGTCGGTAGGTGTCACAACCCTGCGGATCAGCCTGGCACAGCGCAATGGCCACCGCTTCCGTCGCAGCCATCCACGCCTTGACATCCATCCAGACATGGGGATCAGGGTGTCCGGGCTCATCCGCCGGCTCGAGCAGGTAGGCCTCGTCGACCATGGCGGCAACCGGGCGGACGAAGCGTCCTCTGGCTGCGGCGCGTTCGAAAATGTCTCCCATCCGGCCTTCCAACTTCAGTCCGTTGTAGAGCACGACGTCCGCAGCCATGATCCGCCGCACATCGGATGCCACCGGCTTGTACAGATGGGGATCGACCCCTTCGCCCATGATGTTCACGACGCTGGCCCGGTCCCCCGCCACGTGCCGCGCGATGTCGGCCACCATGCCGGTGGTTGCAACGATGTCCAACGAGGCGGCCTGAAGTGCCCCCGCGATCCCCAAGGCCCCGAACAGTGCAGCCCAGCGATGCATGGCGGTTGTCCTTTCTGAAGTGTAGCCCTTGCTACGGGCTCGTAGCAAATGCTACACTTTGTATGCAGCATCGTCAACCAGCGGCCAGGCAGGAGCCCGCCTATGTCACGAAGAAGCAACACATTCGCGAAAACGCGTCAGGACCATGCCAGCGAGACGGCGGAGGACTACGTCGAAGCCATCGATGACATTCTCAAGTCCCAGCCCACGTGCCGCGTGAAGGACCTCGCGGCCAAGATGGGGGTCAGCCACGTCACCGTCACACGTATTCTGCAGCGACTCTCAGCCGAGGGGCTCATCGACAAGGAGCCCTACGGTCCCTGCACGCTCACACCCAAAGGCTCATTGATGGCGAGACGATCTCGAAGGCGGCACCAGCTCCTTCTCGACTTTCTTCTGCACATCGGCGTCCCCCCCGCCAATGCTGCCCGCGACGCCGAAGGCATGGAACACCATGTCAGCGATGCCACGCTCTCGGTGATGCGTCAGATGCTGGAGCGGAGCGTGTAGGTCCAGTCTGCGCGCCCGGGCCGTCGGCCGCCTGCCTCGGTGCGGTTCCATCGAAGCGAGTGCAGGCCATGGACACGACTTCCCAGTTCTCGGATTGAATCAGGACTCGGGTTTCAGCGCATGAGGCCCGAAGCTGTCACTTGGACGGGAGGGGATTGCTGGAGACAGTTCGGGGTACCTGCTCGTCATCGAAGGCACTGTCAGTCGCTTCGTGGAGCCAACGCTGCCTCAAGCGATGGAGACTGAGGCCCAGTTGAGGCGGTCGTCCAGAAGCCCGGAGCCTCAGCGGAATCCTTCGATGGTGGCCAAGACCAGCGCTGCCAAGTCAACGGCCTTCTGATGCACCCGGGGAGGCTTCCAATCATCGATGACATTGGAGCCAAGGCAGATGGCGTCACGGCAGTATCCGTGTGCATGCGCTCGCGCGCTGGGGAGAGTCAGAGAGTGGGAGACCGCAGACGCCGCGCCGATCATCTCGCCGTGCCGATCATCTCGCCGTGCCGATCATCTCGCCGTGCCGATCATCTCGCCGGTCAGGCGCGGTATGGCGCGCGTGGAAGGCATGGGCCATCTTCACGGAGGCATGGAATACGGGCCCCCCTGCCTGAAGCATCAGTCCAGAGGGGCCCGCCCGAGCGATCCGTGCCTGGCTCCCGAGTGGGGTATGCCAGTGAATCTCATCCGGGGCGGTGTTCGCCGCCCCGGCAATCAGCCAGCGCCTCTAATCGACCAGCGTGAATCGGCCGGTCTTGAGGTCTTGCACGCCTGCAGCCAACTTGAGCGTTCCGGCCTCGACGGCATCTGAAAGAATCTTGGACCCTCGCAGCAGACCGCCAATTCCCTCGCGGGCATTGCACGCAATGGCAGCATCGAGTGCGCCAGGCGCCTTCGGGTCGGCGTTGACCGTACAAGGAATGACGATCTGATCAACCAAAGCTGGGAGGTTTCCAGGCAACGCATTGGTGTCGTGCCGATGCTCCAACGCAGCATCCACAGCACCGCACGCTGAGTGCCCCATGACCACGATCAACTTGCAGCCAAGCACGGCCACACCGAACTCAAGGCTGGCAA